>DASXAG010000131.1:0-4957 GCA_036406835.1 Thermoanaerobaculia bacterium | reverse complement strand
TACCGAAACGCGCTCGCCAGCGCGTCCAGCGACCCGTTGACGTCGAGCAGGGTGCCGATGCCCTTCAGGTTGACGACGATGCGGAAGTCGTGGCGCGGCTGCGGCGGCACGCGCAGCTCCCGGTACTCGACGAAGATCGTGAAGCAGGAGCCCTTGTACGTCAGGAGCGAGCGGTCCTCGAGGACGAGGTGCTGCGTCGCGTCGTAGCTGATGGTCGTGTCGATGCGGAAGAGGCTGCCGAGGTCGACGCCCGCGGCGAACCGGAGCTGGTCGGAGTTGGGCGACAGCGAGCCGGGCGGCAGCGGCGCCGCCAGCACGGGCCGGCTGCCGAACCAGCTCAGGTTCGCATAGTTGGTCTGCCAGTTCACGCCGGCGGTGACCGACGTCGAGGTGATCTGGTCGGCGAAGGTGTCGTAGGCGATGCGGCCGTCGAGCTGCAGCAGGCCGCCCTGCTGGATGCGGAGGAGGCCCTCGACGGGCCCGAGCTTCTGCAGCTGGATCAGCCCCGGGCTCGCCGACGTCGGCACCTGCGGCAGCGTGAACGCGTACGTCTGTCCGATCTCGAGCGAGGCGATCTCCTCCGACGAGCCCACCATGCCGCCCGCCCTGCGGCCGAGGAGGCGGTTGACGATCGCGTAGTGGACCTGGTTCTGCCCGAGCGCCGTGTCCACCTCGTCGAAGGCCGGGATCGCGAGCGGATCGGAGACGTTGGAGACGTACGTGTAGTCCACGCGCGGCTCGATGACGTGCTTGAACTTGTCGTACGGCCCGATCGCGGTGTCGTAGATGCGCGAGAAGGACGGCCCCACGAGCGACAGGCCCGCCTCCGCGTAGGAGCGGTTCGTGCTCTCGTCGAGGAGCTCCGTCTGGAGCGGATCGGACGACTTCGAGTAGTAGGTGAATCGGCCGCCGGCGCTGAACGTCGCGGTCAGCCACGGGATCTCCTTCCACGGGAACGACAGGTTCGGATGGACGTCGAAGCGGCCGTAGGTCCCGCGCGCGAGGTCGTGGCCGCGATTGACGTACAGGGCCGAGAGCGAGGAGAGGAGCGAGAAGTAGAACGGGCTGTGCCCGATCGGCGCGGTCCGGTGGAAGAACTCGATCGTGGGGAACCGCTCCTGGATGACGGTCGAGGAGTAGAACGTCTCGCTGCGCTCGAAGCGGATGTTGAGGGAGTCGGACCCGATGTTCCGCGTCAGGAAGCCCTGCGAGAAGATCTGGCGCGCGGAGGAGAGGTTGAAGTTGCGCTCGAAGTCCTGCAGGAACTGCTCGTCCGAGTAGTCGCGGATCGAGAGGACGCCGCGGAATCCCAGGGGCAGGTCGTCCGCGACGTGGTCGAGGCGGAGCTTCCAGCGGGTCTCGGTCTCGATCACGTAGGCGCCGAGCGAGCCGTCGGGCAGCGTGCACAGGCCGTTCACGGGATCCGGGACCTGCGCCAGCGGCTTGCAGACGGTCGCGTCGCGGTCGCGCACCACGTAGCCCTGGAAGATCCCGGCGGACTCCTCCGTCGGGCGCCAGCGGGCCTCCTGGCCCACGCCCACGGTGCCGTCGACGTAGCCGTCCACCTGCGTCGTGAGGTCGGTCGAGCGCCCGGTCACCCAGTAGTACGAGAGCCCCAGGAAGCCGCCGCGCTGGTTGCTGTAGCCGATGGCCGGCACGAGCAGCCCCGAGGCGCGATCCTCCTTCGTGGGCCAGATCAGGTACGGCGTGAACAGAATCGGCACGGAGCCCGTGCGGAACGCCACGTTCTTCATCCGCGCGTAGTCGTTCAGGGTGACCGTCGCCTCGGAGAGCGAGAAGGACCATTCCGGGTTGGGCATGTCGCACGCCGTGAAGAGGCCGTGATCGATGCGGTAGGTCGCCTCGCCGACCTTCTCGATCGAGCGCGCGACGATGTGGTACGTCGGCGGCAGGTCCGCGGTCGCGTCCTCGAGGACCCCGGTCTTGGTGTCCATGTGGAAGACGCCCTTGGTACCGGACATCCGCGTCGGCCCCTGGTCGATGATCACGTGCCCGGTCAGCGTGGCCGTCTTGGTGGGAAAGTCGTAGTAGGCGTGGTCCGCGGTGATCTTGATGTCCTGGTATTCGATGACGACGTCCTCGCTGCCCTCCCAGTACTTGTCCTTCTCGAAGTTGACCGGGTTCTTCGTGTAGAGGCGGACCTCGCCCCCCTTCTCCGGAACCCGGAACTTGACCTGGAAGTTGGGCTTCGACTTGAAGCGCGACTCGAACGGATCGACCTGGCTGTAGGGGTCCTGTGCGAGCGCCGCGAAGGGAGAGACCAGGAACAGGACGGCGGCGGCGAGCGGGGTGCGGATCACGCGTCCATGGCGAGGAGCGGGGAGGCGATCCGAAACGCGGCGTCCGTCTTCGCCCGGATCTCGTCGACGCTCACTCCCGGCGCGAGCTCCTTCAGCTCGAGGCCCGCCCCGTCGGGGAGGACGTCGAACACGCAGTGATCCGTGATGATGCGGTGCACGCAGCGCCGGCCGGTGAGGGGAAGCGTGCAGCGCTTCAGGATCTTCTTCTCTCCGGACCGGGCCGTGTGCTCCATCGTCACGACGAGCCGGCGCGCGCCGGCCACGAGGTCCATGGCGCCGCCCATTCCCTTGACCATCTTCCCGGGGATCATGTAGTTCGCGATCGAGCCCTCCTCGTCCACCTGCATCGCGCCCAGGATCGAGAGGTCGATGTGGCCGCCGCGGATCATCGCGAAGGAGTCCGCCGACGAGAAGAACGACGCGCCCGGCCGGATCGTCACGGTCTCCTTGCCGGCGTTGATGAGATCGGGATCGACCTCGTCCTCCGTGGGAAACGGTCCCAGCCCGAGGATCCCGTTCTCGGACTGGAGAATGACCTCCATTCCGGACGGAATCGCGTTGGCGACCAGAGTCGGCATGCCGATCCCGAGGTTGACCGTGTATCCGTCGCGGAGCTCCTTGACCGCGCGGCGGACGATGCCCTCTCGATTCAACATGTCCCGCTCCGTCCGTCTCGCGTCTTCATTTCCGAACCGTTCGTCTCTCTATACGTTTCTGCCGCGGCGCGACGATCATCCGGTTCACGAAGACGCCCGGCGTGTGAACGCACTCGGGATCGAGCGTCCCGACCTCGACGAGCTCCTCGACCTCGGCAATGGCGACCCGCCCGGCCGTGATCGCCATCGGGTTGAAGTTGCGGGCCGACTTCCGGTACACGAGGTTGCCGAGCCGGTCGCCCCTCCAGGCCGCGACGAGCGAGAAGTCGCCGACGATCCCCCGCTCCAGCAGGTAGTCACGGCCGTCGAAGCTCCGCGTCTCCTTGCCCTCCGCGACCAGCGTACCGGCGCCCGCGGGCGTGTAGAAAGCCGGGATCCCGGCGCCCCCGGCGCGCATGCGCTCGGCGAGCGTGCCCTGCGGCACGAGCTCGACCTCGAGCTCGCCGCTCAGGAACTGCCGCTCGAACTCGGCGTTCTCGCCTACGTAGGAGGACACCATCTTCCGGATCTGCTTGTTGCGGAGCAGGAGCCCGAGCCCCCAGTCGTCGACGCCGCAGTTGTTGGAGACGACGGTGAGGTCCTTGACGCCACGGCGGACGAGGGCGGCGATCAGGTTCTCGGGAATGCCGCAGAGGCCGAACCCCCCCACCACGATCGTGGCGCCGTCGGCGACGTCAGCGACGGCTTTGTCGGCCGCGGCGGCGCCATCGCCCACGATCTTCTGCATCATCCGTAGGGATGATAACCGGAAGCGGCCCGGCGCCTCCCCCCTACCGCCTCTCGCCCGCCGCCTCGTCGGCGCGGGCGACGGCGAGGAACTCGGAGACTTCGAGATCGGACGACGCGCCCGGCAGCGTGCGCAGGCGCTCGAGCCGCGGAAGGCCACGCGGCGACGCGGGCAGTATCGTCGCCGACAGCTCCTCGACGCGATAGCCGGAGGCCTCGAAGAGGTCGGTCAGCGTGCGCCGCGTGAAGAGGCGGACGTGGGTTCCCGAGAGCAGCGAGTAGGGGACGTAGTCGAAGCGGCCGCGCAGGAGATCGTCGACGATCGACCAGTGGCCGGCGTTGGGCACCGACGCGATCACGACGCCCCGCGCCGTCAGCCAGGGACGCACGCGCGCCAGCGCGTCCGACGGATCCTCGAGGTGCTCGAGCACGTCGCCGAAGAGGATGGCGTCGAACGCTCCGTTCCAGTCCTCGGAGACTCCCTCGAGCGGCGCCGAGACAACCCGGTCGTACACGCGGGCGGCCTGCGCCGCGTCGCCGGCGTCCGGCTCGATCCCCACGATGCGGGAGACGCCGCGCGCGCGCAGCGCCGGCGCCGTGGCCCCCTGCGAGCAGCCGACGTCCAGAACGGAGGCGGCGCCGTCCGGGATCTTCGCCGCGAGGTCCTCGCGCGCGGACGCGTCCATCGCGCCGTAGCGGTGCAGGTACGCGCCCGGATCGACGGCGGCGCGCAGGCCCCGCGCACGCGCCTCCGCCGGGACGCGGCGGAGCGGCAGGTCGCCCGGCATCCCGCGCAGGACCTCGCGCCGGACGGCGAACACGGGCGACGCGGAGCCCTCCGCCGGACGAAGCGGGTCGCCGGCCGCGGACGAGGCCGCCTCGACGGCCGCGACGGCCTCCGCGAGCAGCGTCGGCGTCGTGTAGAGGAAGGGCGGCACGGCGCGCGTCTCCTCGGACGCGTCGATAGGCTCGTTGGTCACGGGAAGGAGGAGCGCGAGCTCCGCGTGCGCGGCGAGACCCGCGATCAGTCGCCGCGCGGTCTCCGGCAGGAGGTACGCCTCGAGATCGGCGTGGACGAGAACGATCGCGGCGTCGCCCGCCGCATCGGAGACCCGAGGCTCGCGTCCGGGAGTCCAGGTCCGGCGGACGGCGGGCAGGACGCGCGCGTAGCGCCGCACCAGCCGCCATGCCCAGGGCGCCTCGGCGCCGAAACGGGGGACGCCGCCGACGACTAAATCGTAGCGCGGCCCTGAG
>DASXAG010000130.1:0-15835 GCA_036406835.1 Thermoanaerobaculia bacterium | reverse complement strand
TCAAACGGCCCGAGAGTCTAGCAGGCCCTCTATAGAATCCGCCTGTGGTCACGCGCACCGAGGACCTCGACAGCCTGCTCGCGAGAATCCCGGACCCCGCGATCCGGAGCCTGTTCTCGCGCGAGTTCATCCTGTGCGCGGAGCACTTCGACCGCTTCACGATCGACTCGGTCCTGCGGCTCGTGCATGCCCTCGACCTGGGCCCCGATCTCTCGGGCGGGGCGTCGACGCGGCAGATCCTGGAGCGTCACGCCTACGCCCCGCGGGCGGCGATCCCGGTGAGCTGGTTCCTGCGCAAGCTCGCCGACGCCGGGTACCTGAGCGCCTCGGGCGGCGGCTCAGCGGAGGCGCGCGACATCCTGTACACCGCCCGAGGGCCGCTCCCCCCCGGCGACCCGGACGTCCCGGAGGCCCAGGCGCGCGCCCTCGACCCCGGCAGCGCGCCCGCGTTCGCCGTCGTCCGGGCGATGGTCGAGCACGTGCCGGAGTTCCTGCGGGGCGAGCGGACGGGCGAGGAGATCCTCTTCGCCCCGACGCGGCTGCCTCTGTGGTTCGACTACTTCTCGAACGACAACCTCCTCTACCAGATCAACAACCGGCTGGGCGCGGAGGCCGTGGCGCGCGCGCTTCCCGCGACGCGGCCCGCCACGATCCTCGAGATCGGGGGCGGATCCGGGTCGGCCGCGCTGGCCGTGGGCGAACGGCTCGCCCGGGACGCCGCGCTGTCGCGGGTCGCCCTGTACCGCTTCACGGAAGTCGTCCCGACGTTCCTCCGCCGGGCGGAGCGGTCGCTCCGCGCGCGCTTCCCGGAGTGGAGCCTCGAGTTCGCGAGGCTCGACATGGACCAGGACTTCGTCGCGCAGGGCGTGCCCGAGGGGATCGCCGACGTGGTCTACGCCGTCAACACCGTGCACATCGCGCGGAACCTGCAGGCGACGCTCGGACGGATCCGCGCGGCGCTCCGGCCCGGCGGCGTCGCGGTGTTCTCGGAGTGCGTGCGCCCGTTTCCCGAGCAGCCGATCTACGTCGAGTTCGTCTTCAACTTCCTCGAGAACTTCACCGGCGTCGTCACCGACGCGCGGACGCGCCCGAACCACGGCTTCCTGACTCCCGGCAACTGGCGCGACGCGTTTCGCGCGGCCGGATTCGAGAGGCCGGAGATCCTCCCCGACGTGGAGGAGCTCGCGCGGCACTACGACGCGTTCTTCGTCGCCGCGGTCAGCGCGCGCCGCCCGGCGTAGCGGCGCCGGCCTTCCGGCTCGGGTCGTCCCAGAACGGATAGAAGCAGTACCACTGCTCCGGGTAGTCGCGCACGTAGCGCTCCAGGATCGCGATGTACCGGCGCAGGTTCTCCCGAAGCGCGGCGTCGCGGTCGCCCGCGGTCTCGATCGCGAGCGGCTCCTCGACGACCGCGCGGTAGCCGCCGCCGGGCGACCGCACGATGAACGCCGGCAGGACCGTCGCCCCGGACGCCATCGCGACGCGCAGCGGGCCGCGCGGGAAGAACGCGGGACGGCCGAAGAACGGCATCGCGATTCCCGTGTTGTCGAAGTCGCGATCCCCCTGCATCGCCACGATCTCGTTCCGAGAGAGAGCGCGCAGGACCGCGAGCGTCGGCGCGATGCTCCGGTCGACGCGGATCTCCGTCACGCCCGAGCGCGCGTGGAGCCGCCGGCGTTCGCGCTCCACTCCCGGGAAGATGTCCGGCACCAGCACGACGTGGATCGGCTGGTTGACCTGCGCGAGCATCAGTCCGCCGATCTCCCAGTTGCCGAGGTGCGCCGTCAGCAGGAGCACGCCCTTGCCGCCGAGCCGCCCCTCGACGATGCGCGAGTAGCCCGTGACGCTCTCGACCAGCAGCGCCGACTCCTCCCGGGACCTGGTCGCGAAGCGCAGGAAGTCGACCCACGCCGAGAAGTGCGACGCGACCATCTCGAACGCCAGGCGGCGGACCTCGGGCGTCTCCTCCCGTGCGCCGCGGATCACCGCGAGGTTGGCGCGCGCGGCGCGCAGGTACTTCGGGCGGAATCCGTAATACACGCGCGCGAGACCGCGCCCGCCGCTGTGCATCAGCGGCCGCGGGATCGCGCGGGCAGTGAACCGAACCATCGGGAACCAGACCCGCGACGTCGCCGAGGCGAGCACGCGGACGAGCGGATTCCGCGTCGCCATTTTCGCCTGCACGGGAGGTATCCTATGAAGAAATTGCGACGCCTCGCCCGCGCCCTCCCGTACGCCGTCTTCGTCCTCCTCCTCGGCGCGAGCTGGCTTGGCTGGATCGAGCCGTACGTCGACTCGGGGCGCGAGCTGATGGTGCCCTGGCGCGTGGCCCAGGGGGAGCGTCTGTACGCCGACGTGCACTTCCACCACGGGCCGCTGGCCCCCTGGCTCGGCGCCGCGAGCGACGCCCTCTTCGGACGTTCGCTTCCGGCGCGGACGGCCATCGCGGGACTCCTCGCGCTCATCCAGCTCGTCGCGCTCGACCGGATCGCGCGCGGCCTCCTCGTCGCGGAGCGGGCCGCCCTCGCGACCTCGCTCGCCGTCGCCGCGGCGTTCTTCGTCCGGCCCGGCGGCTGGATGTTTCCCTTCAGCGTCGATTGCGCGATCGCCGTCGCGGCGCTGACGTGGGCGGTCCTCCTCGCCGGGAGCGGGCCCCGCTCGTGGGACGGCGCCGCCGCGTTCTGCCTCCTCGCCGCGACGCTCGCGCGCGTCGAGATGGGTCTCGCCGGAATCGCGATCGTGACCGTGCACGTCCTGGCGCGGCGCGAGCCGCTGCGGCTCCTGCGCCTCGCGTTCTTCCCGCTCGCCGCGGGCGCCGCCGCGTACGCCGCCGTCTCGTACGGGATCCCGCGGGAGCGGCTCGTCGAGGACGGCTGGCTCCGCGTCCTCGACCCGCCCGAGGCCTTCCGCAACGTCTACCGCGCCTACGCGGGGCTCGACCGGCTCGGCCTGCGGGCGGCGGAGCTCGCGCTCGCCGGGGTAATGCTGGTTCTCGCCGCGGCGCTCGTCTGCCTGGCGGCGGCCGCCGCGTCGCGCGTGGAGGCGCCCGCCGACCGAGCGCTCGAGGCCGCCGCCTGCGCGGTCCTCGCGGTCGCGGCGTGGGTCACGCTCCGGCCGCCCGCGTCGCTCGCCGGGACCCTCGCGCTCCTGCCCCCCCTCGTCCGGCCGGTTCCTCCGCTGATCGCCGCGGCGGCGGTCTGGCGTCTCGCGCTCCGAATCCTCCGCCGCGAACCGGCGGGCCTCCTGGCGCGGGTTCCCGACGCGGTCCTCTGGCTCGCCGGATTCTTCGCCACGCGCATCCTCCTGACGGGCGGTTATGGCGGGCCGTACGGGTCCTTCTTCCTGCCGCTGCCTCTCGTCCTCGCGGCCGCCGGGATCTTCGCGCTCGCCGACCGTCTCGGCGCGTCGCCGGCGATCGGCCCGCGGCTCCCGCGGCTGGCCGGCGCGGCGCTCGGGATCTTCCTCATCGCGCGGTCCGCCGCCGTCGTCCTCTCCTACCGCGGTCCGGGCTGGGCGGCCGTCGCGACGCCCGCCGGATCGATCCGGCTGCCGGAGCCGGTCGCGGGCGCGACCCGGGACGCGTTCGCCGGCCTCTCGCGCGTGCCGCCCGGCGGAACGCTGGCGGGATTTCCCGAGGCCGGTTTCTTCGCGTACGCGCTGGGGCTCCGCGGCCCGTTCCGGACCGAGCAGTTCTTCCCCGGGCACCTCGACGCCGCCGGCGAGCAGCGGGCGATCGCGGTCCTCCGCGAACACCCGCCCGACGTCCTCCTCTTCGCGAACGTCCTCGCCGTGGGCGAGGGACAGCGGGCGTTCGGCACGGACTACCTGCGCGCGCTCGACGCGGCGGCGCGCGCCGGCTCCGCGACGGTCGCGATTTACGGGCCGGGCGCGCGGCCCGGCGCACGGATCGGCGACCCGGAGTTCTTCGTGGAGCTGCGCGTTCCCAAGGCACCGAAGCCATGAGGCTCGACCAAAGGGTGGCCTCGAAGTTCTCTCTGTCGCGCCGGGCGGCGCGCGAGGCCGTGCGGCGCGGGCGAGTCGACGTCGGCGGCGCGACGGTCTCGGAGCCCGGCGCCGACGTCCCGGCGGACGCCGCGATCGAATTCCACGCCGACCGCCCCGTGCGCCGCACGGTGCGCACACGCCTCGCCGTGCTCTACGAGGACGGGGACGTGCTGATCGTCGACAAACCGGCCGGTCTCCTGACCGTGCCGACGGAGGCCCGCGAGAAGGACACGCTCTGGACCCGCGCGATCCACTACCTGCAGCACCGCTACGGCGGACGCCCGTACGCCGGGATCGTCCACCGCCTCGACCGCGAGACCTCGGGCGCGCTCGTGTTCGCGCGCAACCGCGCCGCGCTCCACGCGCTGCAGGACCTCTTCCGGCGGCACGCGATCGAGCGAGAGTACGTCGCGCTGGTCGAGGGAGCGCCTCCCGACCGCGGCACCTTCGACCGGGACCTCACGCGGACGCCCGGGCTGCGGCGGTCGGTCGCGAAGTCGGGCGAGGAAGGGAAGCGCGCCGTGACGCGCTTCGAGACCGTGGAGAGGCTCCCCCGCGCGACCTACGTGTCCGTCCGCCCCGAGACCGGACGCACCCACCAGATCCGGGTGCACTTCGCCGCCGCGGGCCATCCCATCCTGGGCGACCGCGTCTACGGACCGCCGCTCAAGGGCGCCGGGCCCGACGCGCCCGCGGGGCCCGCTCGGCATCTTCTTCACGCGCGCCGGCTCGGGTTCGCGCACCCCCGCTCCGGCGAGACGGTCTCGGTCGAGTCGCCCCTGCCCGCGGACTTCCGCGAGGCCCTCGACACGCTGCGGAGGCAGGGCCCGCGTCCGCCTCGGGATCACGCGCGGCGCGTCCCGGAGCAAAAAAAAGCGCCGGCGAGGCCGGCGCTTTCACCGAAAACGAAGAAGAGGAACTAGGCAAGGACGACGACGACGACGCGGCGATTCTTCGCCCGGCCGTCCTTCGTCTTGTTCGACTCGACCGGCTCGGCGCTCCCGTAGGAGATCGTCGACATCCGGTTCAAGGCCACGCCGGCCTTGTTGAGGTAACGGCGGACCGCCTCGGCCCGCTCCTCACCGAGCTTCAGGTTGTAGTCGTCTCCACCGGTCGAGTCGGTGTGACCCTGGATCTCGAGATACACGTTCTTGTTCTCGGTCTTCAGTCTCTCGGCGAAGGCGTCGAGAGCGTCCTTGGCTTCCTTGGAGAGCTCGTACTTGTTGACCGGGAACTTGGCCGTGTCGTCCGAGAGGACCAGCGAGTACACGAACTTGCCCTCGGCCAGCTTGCCGGCCTGCTGCGCCCGCTCCAGGGCCTGGCGCGTCGCGTTGTCCAGCTCGGCCAGCTTGGTGTCGTGCTGCTTGACCTTGGTCTGGGTCGCCTCGACCTGGGACTCGACGTCGTTGATCCGCTTCTCGCTGGCGGCGCTGCTTTTGGCGACTTCCTCCCCCACGTACGTCTTGGACGCGCACGCCGTGAGACCGCAAATCCCCAGAAAAAGCGCTCCGGTCGAAACCGTTGAGATCCACCGTGATTTGCCCATCTGCACCTCCTGTAAGTAGTTACGATCCTCCCGGGGCGGTGCCCCGGTAGCCCCGACGCGTCCGAACCACCCAGGAACCTGGCTTGGCCACGGACACAAAAACGACTCTATATCTTACATCTCCCTTCCCGGAGGGCGCAAACCCCAGCAGATACTGCTGTCTGGCCTCGCTCGAGATCTGGGCCGCGAGCGGCCTCAGGTCCTCGTCTCCCGCCACGAGATGCATCCTCCCTCCACTCGAGCCGGCCAGCATCTGCAGGGTGTCGATCGACAACTCCCGGCGCTCCGCCGCGCTCAACGTGTCGAACGCTGCATTCTTCATGCCGATCGCGTAAACGGGCACCGAGACGTGCTGGAGGATCTCCGCCATCTCCGAGGGCGAGAGCTCGCTCGCGTTGTCCACCCCGTCGGTGAAGAGCAGGATCGCCCGCTTGTTGTTGCGGCCCTTGAGCATCTTGCCGGGGGTCGCGGCGACGGCGTCGAACAGGGCGGTCTGGCCCGAGGCCTCGAGGTCGAACAGCGACTCCAGCAGCTTCGTGGGATCCGAGGAGAAGTCCTGGAGCATCCGGACCTCGCCCTCCGAGAACGCGAACAGGGCGAAGTCGTCGCCCGCCTGGCGGTTCTTGATCAGGCTGCGGATCGCGTTCTTGGCGTTCTCGAGCTTCTTCGCGACGCCCATGCTGCCGGAGGTGTCGAGGAGAAACGCGAAGGAGACCGGGGCGGACTCGTCCTTCTCGAAGGTGTCGAACTCGACCCGCGAGTCCTCGACGCGGACGACGAAGTCGCCCTTGGTCAGGTTGTCGACGTAGTTGCCCCGCTTGTCGGTCACGAGCACGGGGAGCATCACGTACTCGGCGCCCGCGCTCTCCGAGTAGGTCGGCGGCTCCTCCTCAGGTTTGGGAGTCGGGGCCGCGCCGGGACCGGTCTGGGGACTCTGGGCCGACAGCGGCGTCGCGAGGGCGACCAGGAGGGCCGCCATGGCCGCGATCAGCGGAAAAAAGAAGACACGTCTCACCAATAAATTATAAGGCCGCGAGCGAGGCGGGGATTCCCGTCCGAAACCCTGTCCTCACGTACACTGTCCTCCCTTGCCGACACCCTCCGTCGTCCTGGTGCGCCCCCAGAAGGCGTCGAACCTCGGTTCGGTGGCGCGCGTCGCGCGGAACTTCGGCCTCCGGACCCTCTCCGTCGTCGAGCCGGGCGTCGTGCCCGACGAGGAGTCGAGCCGCCTCGCCGCGGGCGCGGACGACGTGCTCGCCTCGATCCGGCGCTTCGCGAGCCTCGAGGAGGCCGTGGCCGAGTTCCCCGTCGTCGTCACGACGTCGTCGCTCCGCGGCCGCGGACGCGCGCGCGCACTCGAGCTCGCGGAGCTCGGAGGGTTCCTCGCGGACGCGGGCGGCGACGCGCCGGCGGCCTTCGTGTTCGGACCCGAGCGGAGCGGGCTGACCGAAGAGGAGCTGTCGCACGCCTCCGCGTGCCTGCGGCTGCCGACCGCCGCCGACTTTCCGACGATGAATCTCTCCCACGCCGTCGCGGTCGTCCTCGCGACGACGCGAGCGCTCCCGGCCGCTCCCGCGCGCGGAACCCTCGCCGAACCGGCCGAGCCCTGGGCGCCGGCCGCCGAGATCGAGGCCGCGATCGCGCACTGGGACGAAGCGCTCGAGGCGATCGACTTCTACGACACCGGACACCGCGACCGGTCTCTTCGCGACTGGAGGCGCCTCATGGCCGGAAGGCCGATGACGATGCGAGAGGTGGCGATCCTGCGCGGCGTGGCGAACCGGATCCTGGTGTCGCTGAAGAGATTTAGATTTTAGACTTTAGATTTTAGATTTGAAGGCGGTTTTGTCCCTCAATCTAAAACCTAAAACCCAAAATCTAAAATTGGTCTAGACCAGCTCGGAGTCCGAAAAGAAGAACGCGATCTCCTTCACCGCGTTCTCCTTCGAGTCGCTCCCGTGGATCGCGTTGCGCTCGATGTCGGTGCCGAAGAGGTTGCGGACCGTCCCGGCCTCGGCCTTGCGCGAGTCGGTCGCGCCCATGGTGCGCCTCAGCTGGGCGACGGCGTCGGCGCGCTCGAGCGCGGCGACGACCACCGGACCCTCCGTCATGAAGCGAACGAGCGCGTCGTAGAAGGGGCGTTCGCGATGCACCGCGTAGAAGGCCCGCGCCTGCTCGGGGGACAGCCGCATGCGGCGCAGCGCGAGGAATCGAAAGCCCTCCTTCTCGAGGTGGGCCAGGATCGCGCCGGCCTTACCGGCGGAAACCGAGTCGGGCTTCAGAATCGTCAGCGTTCGTTCCAAGCGTCTCTTCTCCTCAAATCCGAATTCCGAAATCGGAAATCCGAAATCCTTCTAGAAGTCTCGTACCTCGATCGGGATCTTGTCCTCCGTCAGGACGCCGCCGCGCGCGATCGCCGCGAGCAGCTCCCGGGGCTTCTGCGAGCCGACGAGGAGCGTCGAGCCGTCGCGCCGGGTGAGGAGCACGCCGAGGTTGCCGCGCATGTTCAGGGCGCGGCGGCGCCCTAACCCGCGGATCCCCCACCCGCCGTACTCCCGGATCGGCTGATAAGACACGGCCTCGGCGCGGGCGATCTCGGCGAACGCGATCCGCGTCCTGTAGAGAAAGCCGAAGCGGACGGTCACGCCGTCCTCGGCGACGCTCGTGACCTGGCGGAGCGTCAGCGTGGAGAGCAGGATCACGAGGACCACGCCCATCAGCAGGTAGGTCCAGCCGGGGAGCCCCTGGCTCTCCTCGAACCACGAGAAGTTCATCGGCCGAGGACCTCTTTGACCTTGCTCCCGATGTCGGCCGGCGAGCGCACGACCGCGATCCCTCCGGCCTCGAGCGCCTTCATCTTCTCGGCGGCCGTGCCGCTGCCGCCCGAGATGATGGCCCCCGCGTGGCCCATGCGCCGCCCCGGCGGCGCGGTCTGGCCCGCGATGAAGGAGACGACCGGCTTCTTCAGGTTCCCGGCGACCCAGCACGCGGCCTCTTCCTCGGCCATGCCGCCGATCTCGCCGATCAGCACGATCGCCTCGGTCTGCGGGTCGTCCTTGAACGCCTTGAGGCAGTCGATGAAGCTCGTGCCGTTGACCGGATCGCCGCCGATCCCGATGACCGTGGACTGTCCGAGCGACAGGCGCGTCAGCTGATCGACCGCCTCGTAGGTCAGCGTGCCGGAGCGCGAGATGACGCCGACGGCGCCCGGTCGGTGGATCCGGCCCGGCATGATCCCGATCTTGCATTCGCCCGGCGTGATGATGCCGGGGCAGTTGGGCCCGATCAGCCGCACGGACTTGTCCGGCGCGGACGCGGCGTTCCGGCGGTCCAGGAACGCCTTCGCGCGCAGCATGTCGTTGATCGGGATGCCCTCGGTGATGCACGCGACGACGCGGATTCCCGCGTCCGCGGCCTCGACGATCGCGTCGGCGGCGAACGGCGGCGGGACGAAGATCATCGACGCGTCGGCGCCGGTCTCGCGGACCGCGTCCGCGACGGTGTCGAAGACCGGGATCCCCTCGTGCGTCGTTCCGCCCTTCCCCGGCGTGACGCCCGCGACGACCT
This sequence comes from Thermoanaerobaculia bacterium, assembly GCA_036406835.1. Taxonomy (GTDB): domain Bacteria; phylum Acidobacteriota; class Thermoanaerobaculia; order UBA5066; family Gp7-AA6; genus DAHUXD01. Next base: position 6,717 of record DASXAG010000130.1, on the reverse strand, counting down.
GCGTGCCGTAGTCGCGGCACGCGAGCGCGTGGAACGTCCCCTCGCGGCCGGTGAGGCCCTGAACGAGGAGGCGCGTCTGCTTGCCGACCCAGATGCTCATGCCGCGCTCTTGACCGCGTCGACGACCTTCTTCGCGGCGTCGGCGAGGCCGTCGGCCGGCGTGATCTTCAGGCCCGACTCGCGGAGGATCGCCTTGCCCTGGTCGACGTTGGTCCCCTCGAGGCGCACGACGACGGGGATCGAGAGCCCCATCTCCCGCACCGCCGCCACGACTCCCTTCGCGATGACGTCGCAGCGCATGATGCCGCCGAAGATGTTGATCAGGACGGCGCGGACGTTCTTGTCGGAGAGGATGATGCGGAACGCGTTCTTGACCTGCTCCTCGTTGGCGCCGCCGCCGACGTCCAGGAAGTTGGCGGGCGATCCGCCCGCGAGCTTGACCAGGTCCATCGTGCCCATCGCGAGCCCCGCGCCGTTGACCATGCAGCCGACGTTGCCGTCGAGCTTGATGTAGTTGAGGCCGAACCGCGACGCCTCGACCTCGAGCGGATCCTCCTCGGAGAGGTCGCGCATCTCCTTGATGTCCGGGTGGCGGAAGAGCGCGTTGTCGTCGAAGGTCATCTTCGCGTCGAGGGCGAGCACGTCGCCCTGCTTCGTGACGAGGAGCGGGTTGATCTCGGCGAGGCTGGCGTCGGTGTCGCCGTAGGCCCGGAACAGCGCCTGGACGAGCGCGACGCCCCGCTTGAGGCTCTCGCCGGAGAGCCCGAGCGCGAAGGCGATCTGGCGCGCCTGGAACGGATACATGCCGAGCGCCGGATCCACGCCCACGCGCACGATCGCCTCGGGATCCTTCGCCGCGACCTCCTCGATCTCCATGCCGCCGGCCTTCGAGGCCATCACGACGGGAACGCCGCGCGAGCGGTCGAGCGTCACGGAGAGGTAGAGCTCGCGCGCGATGTCGAGCGCCTCCTCGACCAGCACCTTCTGGACGAGCCTGCCCGCCGGCCCGGTCTGCGGCGTGACGAGCGTCATCCCGAGGATCTTCTTGGCGAGGTCGTGGGCCTCGTCCGGCGTCTGGGCGAGCTTCACGCCGCCGCCCTTGCCGCGGCCTCCGGCGTGGATCTGCGCCTTCACCACCGCGCGGCCGCCGAGGCGCTTCGCGATCTCGCGGGCCTGCGCGGGGCTGTCGGTGACCTCGCCGCGGGGCACGGCCACCCCGTAGCGGGCGAGGATCGACTTGGCCTGATATTCGTGAACCTTCATGTCCTATTCCAGCGGAAGGCGCGGGATTATATCGGGTTCGGCAGGCGGAAGGCCGCGATCGCCCGAATCCCGACCGCGGAGAGCCCGGCGAAGAGAACCGAGGCGGCGACGGCCACCGCCGCACGCGCCCGGGAGCTTCGCGCGAGGCCCCAGCTCTGCGCGAAGGCGCACAGCCCCATCGCGAGGTGTCCGGCCGCCGCGAGGATCCCGCCGACGTACGCGGCCCGGATCCACGGGCTCGCCAGGGCGGCCTGCATGAGGCGGAAGAGGTCCAGGCTCTCGTGGTCGTCGAGCTGCACGAGCCGCGCCGTCCAGAGGTGAAACAGGATGAAGGCGAAGAGCAGCACGCCCGTGACGCGCTGGAGCAGGGCGCGTGCGCGGCCGGCGGAGGTCGGCTCCTCCCGGGCGACGGGCACGGTGGCGATCACGAAGAGGCCGCCGACGGCGTGGAAGGCGAGGGGCGCGAGCAGGCAGAGGATCTCGACGGCGCCGAGGAGGGGCAATTGCTGGAGGCGGCGGACGGTCGCGTTGTAGGCGTCGGGGCCTCGCCGCGCGGACGCGTTGACGAAGAGGTGGAACGCGAGGAACACGCCGAGCGGAACGACCCCCGCGATCGAGTGCCAACGGCGAAACCGCGAGCGCTCCATCCTGCGTGGGTTTCGCGGCGCCCGAGACGCCTAGACCTTGAGGATCCGGAAGAGCTCGCGCACGGCGTCGGCCGACTTCCCGAGCGCCGCCTTCTCCTCGGCGGTGAGCGTGATCTCGACGATCTGCTCGGCGCCGCGCGCGCCGAGCTTGACCGGCACGCCGAGGTAGACGTCCTTCATGCCGAACTCCCCGTTCAGGTAGGCCGCGCAGGGGAGGACCTTCTTCTTGTCCTTCAGCACCGCGTCCACCATCTCGACCACGGCGGAGGCCGGGGCGTACCAGGCCGACGTCTTGAGCAGGTTCACGATCTCGATGCCGCCGTCGCGCGTGCGCTGCACGATCGCGTCGATCTTCTCCTTCGGGAGCAGCTCCGGCAGCGGGATGCCGGCCACGGTCGAGAAGCGCGGCAGCGGCACCATGGTGTCGCCGTGGCCGCCGAGGACGAACGCGTGCGTGTTCTCGACGGAGACGTTCAGGGCGTCCGCCATGAACCAGCGCATCCGGGCGGAGTCGAGCACGCCGGCCATGCCGAAGACCCGCTCGCGCGGCAGCTTCGAGACGCGGCGCGCGACTTCGCACATGGCGTCGAGCGGGTTCGACACGACGATGAGGATCGCGTCGGGTGAGCCGGGCAGGACCTTGCGGACGACGTCCGCGACGATGCCCTCGTTCGTCGCCACCAGGTCGTCGCGGCTCATGCCGGGCTTGCGCGGGACCCCGGCGGTGATGACCACGACGTCGGAGCCCTTCGCGGCGTCGTAGTCGTTGGCGCCGACCATCTTCGCGTCGAACCGCTCGACGGGCGCGGACTCCATCATGTCGAGCGCCTTGCCCTGCGGCACGCCCGGGAGGATGTCGACGAGCGCGACGTCGGCGAGCTCCTTCTCGACGATCCGCTGCGCGGCGGTGGCTCCGACGTTGCCGGCTCCGACGACTGTGACCTTCTGTTTCATGTCGACTCCGTCTTCCGTTTAGCGCTTCGCGCGGTCGGCGCAAAGCGCGCGAATTCTATCGGAGACGGCGGCCGCGAGGGCGTGGCCTCGAGGCCGCGCCTCGGGATGGGACCCTGTCACGATACAATGGGACATGCCCCGTCCGTTTCCGCCTTCCGGTCCGGCCGAGAGGAGCTCGTCTTGAGCGGAGAGCCGGTCTTCACGCGCAAGGCGCTCATCGCCGCCCTCTTCGTGGTGCCCCTCCTGCTGGTGGCGGCGCTCTGGGGCCCGTCGTGGTGGGAGAAGCGCGAGCTGCGCGAGGCCCAGATGATCGCCGGCGTGGGCTCGCAGATCGTGCCCGGCCACCTGACCGAGGCCCGCTCGAAGGTCGACCCCGGCGCGAGCGCGGAAAAGATCGTCGCGGCGATCGGCAAGCCGTCGTTCAAGGCCTCCACCCGCGGGAAGGACTCGACGCACGAGATCTGGAAGTACTACTTCGCCGACGGCACGATGATCATCAACCTGACCGACGACGCCGCGGTGCGCATCGAGACCACGTACGGCCGGCCGAGGATCCCCCGCTCGACGCGCAACGAGTCGATGGGCTTCGTCAACGAACCGAAGTGACGAAGAGCGTCGCGAACGACCTCCGCGAACCGTCGATTCGGGTCATCATGATGCCGAAGGACACCAACGCCTACGGCACCATCTTCGGCGGCGTCATCCTTTCCTACATCGACCAGGCCGGCGCCGTCGAGGCGAAGCGCCACGGCGCGGATTTCATCGTGACGGTCGCGATGCGTGAGGTCGTCTTCCACGAACCGGTCTACGTCGGCGACCTCGTCTCGTTCTACACGCGCGTCGTCCGGATCGGCACGACGTCGATCACGATCGCGGTCGAGGTGTACTCGCAACCCGGCGAGGGACTCGGCAAGCGCGTCAAGGTCACGGAGGCCGAGGTCACGTTCGTGAACCTCGACAAGAACCGCCGGCCGACGCCGATCAAGAAGTCCTAGGAATCCCCAAAATGCGAAGGTCCCGAAACCTCGGGACCTTCTTCCGCGCGAGCCGAGCAAAAGCCCGGCAATATCCGCTGACTGGACCTATCCTACCCCCAACTCACCACTCGGAGTCATCCGAATCTTCGCCGATCTCGGGCCCGTCCATTTCGGCGTCGGACTCGAGCTCGTCGAGCTCGGGCGCGTCGGCGTCCAGCTCGGCCGCCGACATCTCCTCTTCCTTCCAGCTGTCCTCGCCGCCGTAGACCTCGCCGGCCGGCGGAAACGGGGTCAGGCCGCCGGAAGCGGGGGTTTCCTTGGGGGACGCGGCCTTCTTGACCTTCGAGGCCGCAGTGACCTTCGAGACCGCGGGCTTCGCGGCGGGCTTCGCGGCGGGCTTCACGGACGGCTTCGAGGAAGTCTTGCGAGCCGGAGCGGCCGCCTTCCTGCGCGGGGCCGCCTTCGCCGTCTTCCGGGCCTTGCCTCGGGCGGAGGCCTTGGGGCGCGTCCTGCGGGCCGCCTTCTTGACGCCTCGCGCCGGCTTGCGAACGCTCTTTCTGGCTTTCTTCGTCTTTTTCGCCATCGTGTCGTCCTCCTGACTTCCGATCCGCTCCGCCGAGGGATCGTCCGGCGTCCGCCGGAAGCGGGATCATACAATCGGGCTCTTGTCACGGCGCAACGAGTCGAGGTCCGAAGGCGAGGACGATCCCCGCGTCTTCATCGAGCCTCGGCCCGGGGGACTCCTCATCGAGATTCGGCCGCTGGCTCGGTCGCGGGCGTGGCGGGCGAGGATGGCCGCCGTCGGGATCGCCGTGGCCGGCTCGGCGCTCCTCGGATCGATCCGGATCGGCCAGACCTGGGAGGCGGGGCTCCGGCGCTGGGACTTCGGCGACTTCCCCTTGCCGCTGTTGATCTTCCTGACCCTCGCGGTGCTCGTGTCCACGCCGCTCGCGCTCGTCGGCCTGGCCGCGCTCGCCTTCGCGGAGGAGCGCATCGAGGTCGCCCCGGACGAGGTCACGGTCTCCACCACCGCGTTCGAGAAGACCCGGCTCCGCCGCATCCCGATCGCGGATCTCGAGTGCTGGCGGGAGACCTATCTTCCGCTGCCGCCGTGGTGGACGTGGGCCGTCAAGCGCCTCGCCGCGCGCGCCGGAGGCCGTCTCTACGCGGTGGCCGGGGCGGCCGGCCCGCGCGAGAAGCGGGCGATCGGGGAGGCCCTGGCGCAGGCGACCCGTCGGAGCCTGGTGGGCGACTTCGGGAAGCGCATCGCCTGAGGAGGCTTCCTCTCGACCGACGACCTGGCCGCGCCACTCCTGTTAGTATCAGAAGCGGTTCATGACAACGGGGACCACCGAGCACCACCTGACCCGGACCCTCCTGGCCGAGTACCCCCTTCCGGACGAAGTTCGCTGGGGACTTGCAGATGCGGGATTCGTGTACGCGACGCCCATCCAGGAGAAGGCCCTCCCGGTGACCCTCGCGGGCCGCGATCTCGCCGGCCAGGCCCAGACCGGGACCGGCAAGACCGCCGCGTTCCTCATCACGATCTTCACGCGGCTCCTCCAGAAGCCGCCGGCCCACCGCCCCCGCGGGCCGCGCGCGCTGGTCGTGGCGCCGACGCGCGAGCTCGTCGCGCAGATCCGCAACGACGCCGAGGTCCTCGGCCGCCACACCGGGCTGACGACGCTCGCGGTCTTCGGCGGCATGGACTACCGGTTGCAGCGGGACGCGGTGAAGGCCGTTCCCGATCTGCTCGTCGGGACCCCGGGCCGCCTGCTCGACTACGAGCAGCAGGGAGCGGTCACGTTTCGCGACGCCGAGATCCTGGTGATCGACGAGGCGGATCGCATGTTCGACATGGGATTCATTCGCGACCTGCGCCGGATCCTCCGCCGCTGCCCGCCGTACCACAAGCGGCAGACGATGCTGTTCTCGGCGACCCTCTCGCTCCGCGTCATGGAGCTCGCGTACGAACACACGAACAACGCGGAGAAGGTCGAGATCGAGCCCGAGCGCGTCGCCGCACACGGCATCACCGAGCGCCTCTACCACGTCTCGTCTGCCGAGAAGTTCCGCCTGCTGCTCGGGCTCCTCGAGGAGGAAGGCGGGAGCCGCGTCCTGATCTTCGTCAACCGCCGGACGACGGCGGCGGAGCTCGTGCGCGGGCTCTCGGCCAACGGGTACCCCACCCGCGCGCTCGCGGGCAACGTCCCGCAGGACCGGCGGCTGCGGATGCTGCAGGACTTCAAGGACGGCAAGCTCGCCGTCCTCGTCGCGACCGACGTCGCGTCGCGCGGGCTCCACATCGAGGGCGTCTCGCACGTCATCAACTACGACCTGCCGCAGGACGCCGAGGACTACGTCCACCGGATCGGCCGGACGGGACGCGCCGGCGCGCAGGGCACCGCGGTCTCCTTCGCGTGCGACGATTACGTGTTCTCGCTCGACGCGATCGAGCAGCGCGTCGGGCGGAAGATCCCCGTCGAGTGGCCGCCCGAGACCCTCTTCCGGCAGGGACGCGTCGCGAACGCGCCGCGGGCGCACGTGGGATTCCGCTCGCGACCCGAACCGCCCCGCCGCCATGCCCCGCCGAAGGGGGGCGCCTCTCCGGCGCCGCCGGCGGACGATTCCTACGGGCGGACGAAGAGGAAGAGCCGGCGGCGGTAGGTCACACCACCGTCATTCCGAGGAGCGCAGCGACGAGGAATCCCGTGCGCGGTCGAGATTTGGGCGATCTACGCTCGGGATGACGGCGGGGTAATCAGAAGCTCTTGAGGAAGTCCGCGTTCGTCTTGAACTTCGACAACCGGCCGAGGACCAGCTCCATCGCCTGGATCTTGTCCACGGCGGCCAGGGCCCGGCGCAGCTTGACGATC
>DASXAG010000129.1:0-76977 GCA_036406835.1 Thermoanaerobaculia bacterium | reverse complement strand
GCGACACGACGATCGCCCACTGGTTCGAACCGACCGAGGGCGCGAATCCGATGGCGGGACCGGTCAAGGGTGCCGACGGGCATCTCTATGGAACGACCCAGAACGGCGGCACGTTCGGCTATGGAACGGTCTTCCGGCTCGACGAGGACGGGATCCCGACCACTCTCCATGATTTCCAGTCGGTCGACGGTGCCCGTCCCGCCTCACCGCTGGGAATCGGCCCGGAAGGATCGCTCCTCGGCGCCGTGCCCGAGGGAGGAGCGGGTCTCCACGGGGCGGTCTTCCGTATCGACGGCGCGGGACTCTTCTATACGGCGCACGAATTCGCGCGCGCCGAGGGTCTTCATCCAGCGAGCGCGCTGCTTCAAACCGCCGACGGAAGCCTTTGGGGCACTACCGTCGGAAACGCCGATGAGGGTTGGACCGTATACCGATTTTCTCTGACGGACGGTCTGACGACCATCCATACGTTCACGGGTCCCGACGGATCGCGTCCGATCGCCGAGTTGATTCGAGCATCGAACGGCCAGCTCTACGGAACGACGCAGGACGGCGGATCGAACGGTCTTGGCACCGTCTTCACCATCGACGAGCAGAACGTCCTCATGACGCTGCACAGCTTCGACGGCGCCGACGGGGCGATCCCGGAGGCGGGACTCGTCCAGGCGTCCGACGGCAACCTGTATGGGACCGCGTCGGGCGGAGGAGCCCAGGGCTCCGGAACGGCATTTCGCATGACCCTCGACGGAGATTTCCTCTCTCTCCACGATTTCGAGGTCGCAGTCGATGGACAGACTCCGAAGGGAAGTCTCATCCAGGCCTCGGACGGCGACCTCTACGGCACGACGGAAACCGGTGATGTCTACGGAACCGTGATTCGCATGGATACTGCGGGGAACGTCACGAAGATTCACGCTTTCTCCGTGTCGGCGGAAGGGGCCTTCCCGGAGGACGGCGTCATGCAGGCCTCCGACGGCAAGCTCTACGGAACCGAGCAGACCGGCGGCATCTTCCGCATCGACGGGACGGGAGACTTCTTCGACTTCGGGCCGCCGCTTCCCGGCTATCAGCTCTTCGCGCGTCCCGTCCAGGCTCTCGACGGCGATCTCTATGGGACGACCGCTTACGGTGGCTTCACCGACCGGGGCACGCTGTATCGGATGACCCTCGCCGGACTCGTGATCCCCCTCTATGAGTTCAGCCCCTGGGACACCGGCGGAATGTATCCCTCCCAACGGCTCATTCAGGCGGCGGACGGAAACCTGTACGGAGTCGCCGGAGACGGCGCCGGCCTCAGCGGAGTCCTCTTTCGCTGGCTCTCCACGACGCCGAGTGCCGTGATCGACCGCATCGCGCCGACCTCGGGCCACTTCGATGGAGCCAGCGCGGCGGTGATCGGCTCGCACTTCGCCATCCAGACGCCGGTCAAGGTCGGCGTCCTTCCTGGAATTGCGCCCGTGACGATCGACCAGGGAACGATCACGCTGATCATGCCCTCGCTCGTTCCGGGAACGCTGAACGACGTCACGATTCCGGACCGGGACGGATCCACGGTCACCCTGACGGGCGCCTGGTTCGTGGACTTCTTCGACGTGAACTCCCTGCACATCTTCCACGATTACGTCGAGACGATCTTCCGCGCCGGCATCACCGCGGGATACGGGAACGGGTATTACGGGATCGACGATCCGGTCAGCCGCGCGCAGATGGCGGTCTTTCTCCTGAAGGGAGAGCACGGCGGAAGCTACACGCCTCCGCCATGCACCGGCATCTTCGTGGATGTCGAATGCACGCCGGCGCCCGCGTTCGCCGTGGACTGGATCGAGCAGCTCTCGCACGAAGAGATCACGGCCGGCTGCACGGACTCGGTCCACTACTGTCCCGACCAACCGATCCCGCGCTCGCAGATGGCCGTGTTCCTCCTCAAGGCCGAGCACGGCAGCGGGTACGTACCGCCGGCTTGCAAAGGTGAATTTCTCGACGTCCCCTGCCCCGCGACGCCCGACTTTCCCTATTCGGACTGGGTCGAGCAGCTCGCCTCCGAGGGCATCACGGCGGGCTGCGGGCCGGAGCTCTTCTGCCCGGACCAGGCCGTGACGCGAGGGCAGATGGCCGTCTTCCTCGTGCGGACGTTCCCGCTTCCCTGATTCGCTCTACTTCGGCAGCATCGCGCGGCGCACGAACATCTGGTAGACGTGGTGGGCCTCGTGGTGGCCCATGTACTCCATGCAGAAGTGGACGTCGTAGGCCGGGAACTCCGGGTGCTTCCCGCGCCGATGCCAGCCGTCCTTCCCGAGCCCCTCGAGACGCAGGAGGATGCGGCCGCGCGTGTCCTCGAACCATTGGAGGAGCTCTCCCGAGCTTTTCTTCACGATCTCGTCGAACTCGGGATCGCCCTCCGGCTCGTAGCTCTCGATCGCCGGGTCGTCCGTCGTGAGCAGCGCGAGGAGCCGCCCCTCGAAGACCTGCTGGACGCGCGCGATGTGGGCGAGGACCTCCTTGACGGACCACTTCTCGGGAATGACGCGGCGCGCGATCGCCTCTTCGTCGAGGCCGGCGCAGAGCCGCCGCACGTCCTCGCCCTGGGACTTCAGGCGCTCGATGACCGCCGCATGGGGCGTATGGGACGTGTGTTTCTCGCTCATGGCGAGAATCTTATTTCGGGCGGTTTCTATCATGACGCGCTGACGACCTCGTTCGTGGAACAGCCGATCGGCTAGGCTTGCCGCCAATGCTGAGCGCCCCCCCCAAGGCCCCGGTCGGGCAAGGGGACTCCCCGCACTATCGCCCCTCGCTGTTCGGAATTCTCCTCATCGCGCTCTTGCTTCGCTTGCTTTCGATCTCTCGTTTCTCGCTGGGCAATGACGAGATCCAGGAGATTCGATTTTCGAGGCTGCCATGGAAGGATCTCATTCGAAGCGTGAGGGGGAGCCTCGGACATCCGCCGCTCGAATTCATTCTGCAGGCCGGCATCTCCCGGACTCGCGCGCCGGAATGGGCACATCGCGTTCCGAGTGTTTTCGCTGGCGTGGCCGGGATCGCGCTCGCGATGTCGCTTGCACGGCGCTGGTTCGGCCGTCCTGCGAGTCTCACGGCCGGCCTGCTGCTGGCCTTTTCCCCGATTCACATCCGCTACTCACAGGAAATCAGACCGTACTCTCTCGGCCTCTGCCTGCTCCTGGTAAGCGTCGTGGCGCTCGATCAGTGCCGCGGCAAGCCCGACTCTCGCTTTGCCACGATCTGGTTCGTCGCCACCCTCGGAGCCTTGTACACGCTGTATTTCGCCGGCATGATCGCCGTTCTCGTCGGCTGTCTTTTCGTGGCGCAGAATCGAAAGGCTGAGCTCAGAGCGCTGTGGCGAACCCTCCCTTTCTTTCTCGCCGGCCTGTTCGTCCTCTATCTTCCCTGGCTACCCGTGGTCGTTGAAACCGCCAGAATCAAGCCGGTCGCGGGCCCGGAAGTGTTGGATCGCGCGTGGCTCTCGTATCGCCTTCAGACTCTCGGCACCGGGGATTGGAGCGTCGAGCCCGTTTCGGTCGGTTCCATCGTCTTCTGGATACTGGTGATCCTCGGAATCGTCCTGGCTTACCTGTCACGCTTCGCGGCCCTGGCGACGGGGTGGCTCGTCGTCGGAGGCACGGCGCAGGTTATCTTCCTACGTCTCCATCCCAACTACCCCGCGGTGCGCTATCTGACGCCGAGCTGGCTCGCGGCCTTCCTCCTCGCAGGATTCACGATCGAGCTCGCGGCGCGGCAGCGCGTGACCCTCATTCTCGGGATGGCCGCGCTTCTCGTCGTTCTGGCATTCGACGGGCGGACTCTCTTCGGCTACTACGATCACGGCCGACCGCAGTGGAAGGAGGTCGCCCTGTACCTGCGCACGGTGACGCAGCCCGGCGAGCGCATCTCGGCGAATGGCTGGGCGTTCCGAAACGTCGGCTTCTATTGGAACGACGAGCATCTCGGTCGCGACGACATCAGCCTGGAGAGAGCAGGTGGTGAGATCGTCGGACCCGCCTGGGTTGTCGTCGCCGTGTGTCCGATGAACTCGGCTGTCCGGAGTCAGTTCGAAGCCCTCGAGCTACGAGCTGCGCTACCGATGACGAACCACTGCGAAATTCGATATCTGCCTGCCGGTCGACGGCTTCTCGCACCGGGCGGCTTGTGCGAGGCCGAGTAATCGACGCTATCGGGGCGCTCCGCCCATCGTGATGCCGCGGCGAATCGCGGCGAGGGGGGCCGAGTCGTCGTAGACCACGCCTTCCTTCGTTCCCGAGACGCCCAGACGCTTGAAGAGGCCGGGCAGGTCGACCTCGACCGGCGCGTTCATGAGCTTCGCGTGCATCTCCTCGAGCACGGGGACGCCGACGGCCTCGTCGCCGGTCTTGAGCGCGCGCATGAGCGGCCACGACATGCGGACGTCGCCACCGGCCTTCAGGATTCCGCGCAGCGCATCGTCCAGTGACTTCTTGTTGTCGGTCCGCTGGCGGATCTCCACGTCCGCGAGGAAGCAGTAGAGCGCGCCGCCCCAGTACGTCGCGTCCCAGCCGTCCGACCGCTCGATGCCTCGGCCGCGGATGCCGTCGAGGCCCTTCGGCAGTCCCCACACGAGCCACTTCCAGATGTCCTCCGACGGCGCGAGGTTCGCGCGGGCGCGCGCGAGCGGCTCGACGTAGGTCGCGAGCCCCTCCTCGATCCAGGCGTGCTCGTCCATGGAGGGCCACGCGAGGTGGACCATCTCGTGGACGAGCTGCCAGTTCCCCGCGAGGTCCTTCTCGGTCGTGTCGGAGCCGACGAAGATGCGGATGCGCGCCCGGCCGCCCTCCCCCATCGTCTGGCCGCCGGACACCCGGCCGGGCCCGCCGACGCGGATCGTGATCGCGACGGCGTCCACCGGATAGGTTCCGTAGTACGCGGCGACCGCGCGGCCGGCCTTCTCCACCCACTCGCGGAGAACGGCGTCGGACGGCGTGGCGGAGTCGGACCTTCTGTCGATGCGGAGCTCGATCCGGCCGCCCGGAACGTCGATCGGGATGTCGCTCGACGCAACGAGCGCAGGAACAAAGTCGCTCGTCGCGGCGGCGGGCGCCGCCGAGAGCCGCACGACGAATCCCACCAGGAGGGGAATCAGGACCGCGACCGCTTCACCGCTTAACGCTTCTCCATCGGGACGAACGGCCGCTCACCCGCGCCGAGATAGACCTGCCGCGGGCGCGCGATCTTCTCCTCGGGATCCTCGAGCAGCTCCTCCCACTGCGCCAGCCACCCGGAGGTCCGCGGGATCGCGAAGAGGACCGTGAAGGCGGCGGTCGGGATGCCGAGCGCCTGGTAGATGAGGCCCGAGTAGAAGTCGACGTTGGGATAGAGCTTGCGCTTGACGAAGTAGTCGTCCTGCAGCGCGATCCGCTCGAGCTCGAGCGCGATGTCGAGGAGAGGGTTCCGGCCCGTCACCTCGAAGACCTCGTCCGCCATGCGCTTGATGATCTTGGCGCGGGGGTCGAAGTTCTTGTAGACGCGGTGCCCGAAGCCCATCAGGCGCTTCTCGCCCTTGCCCTCCTTGACCTCCTTGATGAACGCCGGCACGCCCTCCTTGGACCCGATCTGCTCGAGCATGAGCAGCACTTCCTCGTTGGCGCCGCCGTGCAGCGGACCGTAGAGGGCCGCGGCCGCGCCGGCCACCGCCGAGTACGGGTCCGTGTGGGCGGAGCCGATGCCCCGCATCGCGTTGGTGCCGCAGTTCTGCTCGTGGTCGGCGTGGAGGATGAAGAGGACGTCGAGCGCGCGAACGAGCGTCGGGTTGGGCTCGTAGTCCTCCGCCGGCGTCTTGAAGAGCATCGTCAGGAAGTTCGCGCTGTAGTCGAGCGCGTTGGAGGGATAGACGTAGGGCATGCCCATGCTGTGCTTGTAGGCGAAGGCCGCGATCGTGGGCATCTTGGCGATGAGGCGGTGGATCTGCTTGGTGCGGCCGTCCGCGTTGTGGACGTCGCGCGCCTCCGGGTAGAAGGTCGACATCGCGGCCACGGTCGAGATCAGCATCCCCATCGGGTGCGCGTCGTAGTTGAACGCGTCCATCACCTTCTTGAGGCTCTCGTGGATCATCGTGTGGTACGTGATGTCGTGGACCCACTGCTCGTATTCCTTCTCGTTCGGCAGCTCGCCGTAGAGAAGGAGATACGCGACCTCGAGGTACGTGCACTTCTCCGCGAGGACCTCGATCGGGTAGCCCCGGTAGCGGAGGATCCCGCGCTCGCCGTCGATGAACGTGATGCGGCTCGTGCAGGAGGCGGTGTTCAGGAAGGCGGGATCGTAGGACATGAGCCCGAAGTCTTCCGGTCCGGTCTTGATCTGGCGCAGGTCCATGGCGCGGACCGTGCCGTTCTTGATGGGAAGCTCGTAGGTCTTTCCCGTCCTCCGGTCGACCACGGAGAGCGCGTCGCGGGTCTCGGAGGAGCTCGCGGTCGGAGCCTCCGTCTTCGTCAATTCCACGGTGCCCATCGGACCTCCCGGCCTATTCTCTCCCATGGGACGATATCGGGCCATGAACCAGAGTCTTCAGGACACCTACGCACCCGACAACCGCTGTTTCGGCTGCGGTCCGGCCAACCCGCAGGGCCTGCGGATCAAGAGCTTCGCCGAGGGGGAAGAGCTCGTCGCCCAGTGGCGGCCCGAGCCCTGGCACGTCGCCTTCGACGGGATCCTGAACGGGGGGATCTGCGGGGCGCTCCTCGATTGCCACAGCAACTGGGCCGCGGCCTACCACCTGATGCGGAAGTCGGGCGCAACGACGCCGCCCTGCACGGTAACCGCCGATTTCCACGTCGTCCTCAAGCGCCCCACCCCCATCGACGCGCTCCTGCACCTGCGGGCGCGGGTCATCGAGTCCGAGGGCGACCGGGCGGTCGTCGACGCGACGCTCGAGGCGAACGGCAAGGTCACCGCCACCTGCCGGGGGACGTTCGTGGCGGTGAAGCCGGGGCATCCCGCTTATCACCGGTGGTAGCCCAGTCGAGAATTTTCGATTTTAGATTTTGGATCTTGGATTTGAAGAAATGCCCGTCCCCCTCAATCTAAAATCTAAAACCTAAAATCTAAAATAAGGACACTGTCCTTCTTCGGACCCTCTGGCCAGTAATTTCCCGTCACAAATCGACCTACGCTTCTCCACACAGCCCCGGAAAGGAGACGCGTCGATGCGGCGAGAACACTGCTCGCTTCTCCGGAAGACTTCCTGGATGCGGATCGCGGCCGCCGTTTCGGCGGTTTCGCTCTGGGCCGGCGTGCTCCCTGCCACGACGACTTTCCAGGCGTCCTACGTCAACGCCGCCTCGGGCCCATCGTCGGGCGGCAGCGCTGTCCAGATCGTCGGCAACCAGTTCCAGGGCGGCGCGTCCGTGACCGTGGGCGGCGACTTCGCGAGCGCCTCGGTCCGAAACGGGAACGTCATCACCGCGACGATGCCCGCCCGCCCCGCAGGCACCCTGTCGGACGTCTCCGTCACCAACGCGGACAGCGCCGTCTCGACGCTTCCGTTCGCGTGGTTCGCCGACTTCAACGACGTCCCTCAGGCGAGCCCGTACCACGGGCCCGTCGAGCGCATGGTGCGCGACGGGATCACCGCGGGATGCACCGGCGGGAACTACTGCCCCGACAACCCGATCACGCGTTCGCAGATGGCGGTCTTCCTGCTCCGGGCCAAGCACGGCGGCGGCTACGTGCCGCCGATGGCGTCGGGGACGATCTTCTGGGACGTGCACGCCACGGACTTCGCCGCCGACTGGATCGAGCAGCTCTACGCCGAGGGCGTGACCGGCGGCTGCGCGCCTCCCTCGCCGGAGCACGGCAACCTCCCGCTCTATTGCCCCAACGACTCGGTCACGCGCGGGCAGATGGCGGTCTTCCTCCTCAAGGTCTACCACGGCGTCAGCTACGCCCCGCCGCCGGCCACCGGCGTCTTCGCCGACGTGGATCCGATCGCGAACATCTTCGCGGCGTGGATCGAGGAGCTCGCGCGGCTCCAGGTGACGGTCGGCTGCGGCGGCGGCCTCTACTGCCCGGACGCCTCGGTCACGCGCGGGCAGATGGCCGTCTTCATGACGAAGAGCTTCCACCGTCCGGAGGCCACGCGCTTTCTCGAGCAGGCGAGCTGGGGACCCGACGACGCCGGCGTCAGCGGCGTGCTCGGCAGGGGCTACCTCGGCTGGCTCGCGGACCAGTACTCGGCGCCGGTCTCGAGCTATCCCGGCCAGCCGCTCTGGCCCGACGACATCCCGGATTCGTGCGACGACCCGTGCCGGCTGCAGAATTACTCGCTCTATCCGCTGCAGACGCGCTTCTACAAGAACGCGCTCTACAACACCGACCAGCTCCGCCAGCGCGTGTCGTGGGCGCTCCACAAGCTCGTCGTGGTCTCGGGCAACACGATCGCGTACCCCGCGCAGCTGCAGCCCTATCTCCACATCCTCGACGTCAACGCGTTCGGCAGCTACCGGGACGTCCTCTACCAGGTCACGCTGAATCCGGCGATGGGCGAGTTCCTCAACATGGACACGAGCACCAAGTACGACCCCAACGAGAACTACGCCCGCGAGATCCTGCAGCTCTTCTCGATCGGGACCGAGAAGCTCAACCTCGACGGCACCACGCAGAACGACGGCCAGGGCAAACCGCTGCCCAGCTACGACCAGTCCGTCATCGACCAGTTCAAGCGCGTCTACACGGGCTGGTACATCAATGACATCCCGTGCGCGCCGCCCAACGGCGGCGACGACTGCGGCGACTGGATCTCGCCGATGTCCTTCGATCCCGACTCCCACGACACCGACTCGAAGGTGCTCTTCCAGGGCTTCCTGCCCAACCCGACGACGCTGCCGGCGGACCAGACGGGCGACCAGGACCTCAACGGCGCGATCGACGCGACGTTCAACCATCCCAACGTCGCGCCCTACATCGCGCGCGAGCTCATCCACAGCCTCGTGACCTCGAACCCGAGCCCCGCCTACGTCGAGCGCGTGGCGAGCTTCTTCAACGACAACGGTTCGGGCGTGCGCGGGAACCTGTGGGCGGTCGTCAAGGCGATCCTGCTCGACCCCGAGGCGCGCACCGAGCCGGCCGACCCGATCTACGGACACCTGCGGGAGCCCGTGCTCTACGCGACGAACCTGCTGCGCGCCTTCCACGCGATGTCGGCCGACGGCACGACGCAGAGCGACGGCCACATCAACCACTACGTTCGCGACCT
The DNA here is from genome assembly GCA_036406835.1 of Thermoanaerobaculia bacterium. Classification (GTDB taxonomy): domain Bacteria; phylum Acidobacteriota; class Thermoanaerobaculia; order UBA5066; family Gp7-AA6; genus DAHUXD01. Next base: position 67,739 of record DASXAG010000129.1, on the reverse strand, counting down.
CGGGCAGAGCGTCTTCCGTCCGGCCACGGTCTTCTCGTACTTCCCGCAGGCCTACGTCGCCCCGCCCGCGAGCGCCGGCATCCTCGGCCCGGAGTTCGGGATCATGAACGCGAACACGTCGCTCAAGCGCGCGAACTGGGTCAACGACATGGTCATCTGGGGCGGCATCCCGGCGGATCCGGACGACGACTCCCCGCTCGGCACGGCGATCGACCTCTCCGAGCTGCAGGCGCTGGCGCCGAATCCCGCCAACCTGGTGGACCGCCTGAGCCGGCTCCTCATGCACGGCACGATGTCCGACTCCCTGCGCGGCTCGATCGTCGACGCCGTGAACGCGGTGGACGCGGGTGATCCGTATGGGCGCGCTCAGCAGGCGCTCTACCTGGTCACCGTGGCCTCGCAATACCAGATCGAGAGGTAAGCCATGGCGCATTCGCGAAGGGATTTCCTCCGCCGGACCACCTGTGCGGCGCTCTCCGCCGCCGCGGCCCAGGCGAGCCTCCGCCGGCTCGGCCTCATGAGCCTCTACGCGAGGCCCGTGGGATCCGACTACCGCGCGCTCGTCTGCATCTTCCTGGACGGCGGCAACGACTCGAACAACATGGTCATCCCGACCGACGCGTCGCACTACGCCGAGTACCTCGCGGCGCGGCCGCTCTCGTCGGGCATCGGCCTCGACGCCAACACGCTCCTGCAGGTCGGCACGCCGCCGGTCTTCAACGGCACCGGCCGCACGTTCGGATTCCATCCGAGCCTGCCCGAGATGCAGTCGCTCTACCAGCAGAACAAGCTGGCCGTGGTCTGCAACGTCGGGCCGCTCGTCGAGCCGCTGACGCAGGACGACTACGTCAACGGAACCAAGCCCACCCCCTACTCGCTCTTCTCCCACTCGGACCAGATCGACTGCTGGCAGACGTCGCAGGCGTCGCTGCGGATCCCGACCGGCTGGGGCGGACGCATCGCGGACGCCACGACCGGTTGCAACAGCGCCTCGAGCTTCCCGACGATCACGTCGATCTCCGGCTCCGCGACCTTCTGCGTGGGCATCCAGACGACGCCGCTCGCGATCGACACCGGCGCCCTGAACGAGATCCTCGTCCTCAACGGCTACTACGGATCTCCCGCGGACGACGCGCGCAAGAACGCGATGGACTTCGCGCGGACGATCGACCGCGACGCCGTCCTCATCGCCGCCGCGAGCGACATCACGCAACAGGCCGTCGACATCAGCGCCGCGCTGGACATCGATCCGACGATCAACACGGTATTCCCCGACACGGACCTCGGGCAGCAGCTCCTGCAGGTCGCGAAGATCATCAAGCTCAACCAGACCTCGCTGAACCTCAGCCGCCAGATCTTCTACGTCGAGACCGGCGGCTACGACACCCACCAGGACCAGGCGTCCGACCAGGGCAACAACTTCCTCGAGCTCTCGCAGGCGCTGGGCGCCTTCTACGCGGCGCTCGTCGAGCTCGGCGTCCAGGACAATGTCGCCGCGTTCACGCACTCGGACTTCGGCCGGACGCTCGAGCCGTCGGGGGATCCCGGATCCGTCGGCACCGACCACGGCTGGGGAAGCCACCAATTCGTGATCGGCGGCGGCGTCAACGGCGGCAACTTCTACGGCACCGTCGGCCAGAACGGCTCGATTTTCCCGACCCTCGTGATGGGCGGGCTGTCGGACACGTCGCCGGACGACCGGGGCCGCTGGATCCCGACGTCCGCCGTCGAGCAGTACGGGGCGACGCTCGCGAGCTGGTTCGGCGTCGCGCCGGCAGACCTCGCGACGGTCTTTCCGCTGATCGGGAACTTCGCGACGACGGACCTGGGATTCATGGGGGCGCCGGGAAGCACCTGCTGATCCCTCCGCCGTCATCCCGAGCGCAGCGAGGGATCCCCGACTCGATTGCCGCTGTGACAGAAGCAGGGATCCTCGTCGCTGCGGCCCTCGGGATGACGCTGTAAGATCTCTCCAAGTTTGAATCCCGACGTCGTCGAGGCCATCGAGGCCCTGCGGGTCAGGGGCACACTCTCGCCGGAGAAGGCGGCCGCGTTGTCGCGCCCGGCGAGCGGCGATCTCGTCTCGATCCACTGGGAGCTGCGCACGCTCCTGTACGGCGGCGTCCTGCTCGCGACGGGCGGCGTGGGCCTCTTCCTGAAGGAGAACCACGACCGGATCGGGCCGGCCGCGCTCGCCTCTCTCCTCGGGCTCGCCGCCGCGGTGTGCCTCGTCTACGTCTTCCGCCGCTCGCCGCCGTTCTCCTGGGAGGCCACGAAGTCGCCGCACATCGCCGCCGACTACGTGCTCCTTCTCGGCGTCCTGCTCCTCGGCTCGGACCTCGCCTATGTCGAGACGCAGTTCCGGTGGCTCGGCGCGAACTGGCCGCTGCACCTGCTCATCGTCTCGATCCTGTACTTCCTCGCCGCCTATCGCTTCGACTCGCGGATCGTCCTCTCCCTGGCGCTCTCGACCTTCGCGGCGTGGCGGGGAGTGTCGGCGGGACTCTCCGGAGCGTTCTCCGGGCGCGCCCTCGAGGCGGAGGCGATCGTGCGCGCCAACGCGATCGGCTGCGGCGTGCTCTTCATCGCGCTGGGATATCTCTCGGTTCGTCTGCGGCGGAAGACCCACTTCGAGCCGGTCTACGTGACGCTGGGCCTGATCCTGCTCCTCGGCGGTCTTCTCACCGGCGCCTTCGAGGCGGGCACGGAGTGGATGCTCTGGGTCCCCGCGCTCTTCGTCTGCGCCGGCGTGACGATCGTGGCCGCCTACCGCCTGCGGCGCCCGGCCGACTTCGCGATCGGCGTGCTCGCGGTTTACCTCGGCGCGCTGCGCGTGCTCTCGCACGTGCTCGGCGGCTCGTGCCTCTCGCTCACGATCGCGTTCGGCAGCCTCGCCCTGCTCGCCTTCCTGATCCGGGTGCAGAGGCGGATGAAGGCGGAAACCGCATGAAGAAGGAGTGGGCGCAGGCCGCGCGGGTCGGCGAGGTGCGCCAGGCGGCGAAGGCGTGGCGCGAGGCGGAGGCGATCGACGCGCCGACGCTCGAGGCGATTCGCGCCGCCTTTCCGGAGCCCCGCCCGGAGCTCGCCAGGGCCTGGAAGGTGCTGATCTTCTTCCTCGTCACGATGGCCATCAACACCGTGTGCTTCGGCGTCTTCGCGGCTCTTCGGATGGAGTCCGCCGCCGTCGTCGTGTTCTTCGGCGCCCTCCTGGCCACGGCCGCCGACTTCCTGCGCGGCTCCCGCTTCGCCGGAAACGGCAGCGACGCCGCCGCGTCCTTCTGGGCGGTCGTCTACCTGCTCGGCGGTCTCGGCTGGTGGGTGGCGGATGCCTCGCGCGAGGAGGACGGGACGATCACGCTGATCCTCGTCGCCACGGTCGTGCTCTTCGCCGCCGCCTGCATACGCTGGGGATTCGCGGCGTACGGCACGCTCGCCGCGGCCGGATTCTTCGGGCTGCTGGGTCGCTTCCCCGCGGGCCGCGCGTGGTGGATCGCGGGAGCGGTCGGGTTGCTGGCGCTCGCCTACCGTAATCTCGACCGCGCCGCGCTCGCCCCGCCCCACCGGAACGCCGTCGCCGGAGTCTTCGCCGTCGCCGCCATCGCCTTGTACGTGGCGCTCAACCTGGTCTCGCTCGACCAGCACTGGGTCGAGGCCTTCCGCGTGAAAAGTTGGATCGTGATCCCTCCCCCGGGCGCCTTCCTGCGCGCCCTGTCGGCCGTCGCCACCGCGCTCCTGCCTCCCGCCTTCCTCGCGTGGGGACTGCGCACGCGGCGCACGCTGATCCTGGACCTCGGCCTCGCCTTCGCCGCGGCCTCGCTCGTCACGCTGCGCTACTACGTGCACCTCGCGCCGCTGTGGGCGCTCCTGACGCTCGCCGGCGCCGCGCTCATTCTGGGCGCGCTGGGGATCAACCGACTCCTGCGGCGCTCGCCGGACGGCGAGCGAAGCGGCTTCACCGCGGATCCGCTCTTTTCGGGGCGCGCCGAGACCCTCCAGGCGGCCGCGGTCGTGGCGGGCTTCACCGCATCTCCGGCTCCCGAGCCGGCCCGCGGCGACTTCGCTCCGGGCGGCGGCCGCTTCGGCGGCGGAGGCAGCTCGGCCGAGTTTTAGGAAGGGCGCCCTCGGAAGGGTGTCATCCCGAGGAGCGGAGCGACGCCGCATCGCGGCGAGCGAGCGACGAGGGACCCCTTTTCGAGCCGCCGTTTGACTTCAAAGGGGTCCCTCCCCCTTCGCGAAGCTCGGGGTCGGGATGACAGGGGTTCTCTACTTCCCCTTCAGCAGGTCGATGCTCCCGTTGCTGTTGGCCACGACCAGCGAGCACTTCCCATCGCCGATCACCCCGGAGACCTCGTCCCCGCCCAGCGAGCCCGCCACCGAGAGCGGCATCTCGCTGTGGATCTTGCCGAACGAGGTCCGCGCGTCGACGCGGAACCCGGCGCCCTCCGGCAGGTAGACGCGGATCGCGCCGAACGAGCTGCGGATGGACAGCGGGAAGCACTTTCCCGGCGCCGGCCGCACGGCCCGCACCTCGACCGAGCCGTTCTGGTTCTCGACGTCGATCTTGCCGCCGATCGAGTCGAGCGTGACGGGCGCGAACGAGGTCCGCACGCTCGCGCCGCCCTTGACGTCCGACGCCTTGACGGCGCCGTTGGAGTTCTCGACCGTCAGCTCGCCCTCGAGCTTTGCGGCCTCCACCATGCCGAAGCTGGTCTTGACGAACACCGTTCCCCCGAGGTCTCCGACGGTCACGCCGCCGTTCTCGGCCGTGATCCTCGTCCCCTTCTGGACGTTCGTGACCCGGATCGCCCCGAACGAGCCGTGAACCTGGGCCGAACCGGTCACGTCGGCGAGGGTGATCGTCGAATTGCTGTTGTCGATCGTGGCGTCGCCGCCGACGCCGGTGACCTCGACCTTGCCGAACGAGTTGCGCACGCGCAGCGCGCCGCCGACCTTCGTCGCCTCGACGCCGCCGTTGGAGTTCTCGACCTCCAGTCCTCCGCTCACGTTCTGCACCGTCACCTTGCCGAAGGAGCCGGTGATCGAAGCGGGGCCGGTGATGTCCGCCACCGTGACGGCGCCGTTCGAGGAGACGACCGTCGTCTTGCCGCGCACCTTCGTCACCGTGACGGCGCCGAAGCGGTTGCGCGCGTCGACCATTCCCTCCACGTCGCCGACGGTCACCGTCCCGTTGCTGCCGGTGACGGCGACGTCCCCCGCGTTGCGGAGGAGCTCGATCGCGCCGAATGCGTTCTCGACCTTCTGCGCGCCCTTGCCGTCGTGGAAGGCGACGCGGCCGTTGGCGTTCACGATGTCGCCCGCGGCCTTGAGCCCGTCGACCGAAACGTCTCCGAACTTGTTGCGGGCGGAGAGCGGCGAGGACTCGGGCATCAGGATGTCGTAGTCGACCGAGAACGAGACGTGTCCGCCGTTCTGAAACGACCACTTCTTCTCGGGGTACTTCGTCCGGACGCGAACGCCGGTTCCGGTCTCCTCGACCTCGATGGCGATGGCCTCGCCGAAGGTCTTGGCCCCGCTCTCGTCCGAGGAGGACACGTGGATGCGCGCCTCGATCCGGACCTCGGGGAGCTTGTGGGTCCGCACCCGGAGCGCGCCCATGCTGTGCTCGACCTCGAGGCGCTGGTCGGGCTTCAGCGCGACGGTCCTGCTGAACGTGCGCTCGTATTCCGGGCGGTCGCCGGTTTCGGCCCGGGCGGAGGCGCAGGGGATGACGGCCGCGGCCGCGAGCAGGAGGATGGTGAATCGCAGTCGGGAGCGAATCATGACTTGACCTCTTTCATCAGGCTCTGAAGCGTCTTCTGCTTCTCCTGATACATGGCGATGAGCTCCTTGCGGAGGTGAGTGTTGTAGCGGTTCTGGTCGATCGACGTCTTCAGGTCGGCGATCGCGGAATCGAGCAGCTGGAGCTTCTCCCTGTAGTTGAGCACGAGCGGCGAGGCGGTGTCGGCGAGGCGAGGCCCCGCGAGCTCCGAGAGCTTCTCGATCGAGGCGACGTAGGTCTTCTCCGCCGCGTCGACCTCGTCCACGGCCTGGTCGGTCAGGAGCGGGCGCTGCGTCGTCTGCCACCCGTTCGCCAGGGGCTCGCGCCCGCCGCTGTTGCGGAACACCCAGAGGCCGGCGGTCGCGATCGAGAAGAGCGCGACCATGGCCGCGACCGGAAGCCAGCGCAGGCGACTCGGTGCGGACTCCGATGGCGCGTGCGCCTCCGCCGGGGAGGCGCTCGTCGCCCCGGGCTTCTGCGACTCCTCCGCGAGAGCCTGCCGGATCCTCGGCCAGAGCTGCGGCGACTGCCAGGACTTGCGAAGCGACGGGGCCGCGGCGCGGAGCGCGTTCCACTCCGAGAGCTCGCGCCGGCAGGCGTCGCACGTCCCGGCGTGCTCCTCCATCGCGGCGAGAAGCGCCGGATCCTCCGTCCTCAGCGCCTCCTCGAGCTGGCGGCAGCTCGCCGGCTTCGTCACGACGCGGCCTCGAACGCGCCGCCGGCGCGGAGCTGCTCCTGCAGGTGACGCCGCGCCTTGAAGAGCAGCGCGCGAGAGGAGCCCTCGGAGACCTCGAGGATCTCTCCCGCCTCCCGGTGCGAGAAGCCCTCGACCTCGCAGAGCAGGAACGCGGCGCGCTCGCGCTCCTCGAGCCGCCCGAGCGCCGCCTCGATCGAGAGGCGCAACGGATGGTCCGTCTCCCCCGCCGGAGCGAGCGCGAGGCCGGCGGAAATCGGGCGCTCGACGATCTGTCGGCGCCGGCGGCTCCGAAGGCGGTCGTAGCAGACGTTGACGAGGATCCGATAGACCCAGGTCGAGAACGAGGAGCCGCCGCGGAAGCGCGCGATCCCGCGGTAGACCTTCAGGAAGGCGTCCTGGACCGCGTCCTCGGCATCGGGTGCGCTGCCCAGCAGGTTCCGCGCGATCGACTTCATCCTCGTTCCGTGCTCCTCGTAGAGCCTCTCGAAGGAGGGCAGCGATCCCTGCCGGCACCCCTCCAAGAGCTCGTCGCTTCCCCGCACGGCCGAATCTCCCGTCCCCGTCAGGCAGAACCCCTTTCCGGACATCCTTTTAGCCGATCCGGGTCTCTCCAGCTCGCCCTCCGGGGCCGCTCGAAGGCGGCCGTGCTCTCGAAGGGGTTAGACGCCGGGGGGCGGCGTTTCGTTATTTCGCTTCGGGCGGCGCCGGCGCTCCCGTCTTTTCGAAAAACGCCGCGAGGACCGAGTCGACCTCCTCGGGCTTCTCGAGCATGAGGAAGTGCCCGGCGCCGTCGAGGACCCGGATCTCCGCGTCGGGCGCGAGCCTTCGGACGAAGGCCTCGTAGTCGTCCGGCCAGCGCGAGCTCCTCGCGAGGACGCAGAGGAGGGGGACTCGGATCGGGTCCTCGCGGTAGTTGGCCGGATCGGCGAGGCTCTCGAAGGCGCTGAGCGCGACGCGCTGGGGCGTCTTCGTCATGATCGCCTTCGCCTCGGCGCGCAGCTCCGGCCGATTCTCCGGGATCATGTAGTCGGCGAACCTCTCGAGCTGCGACGCGTAGCCCGCTCCGCGGTACGGAGCGAGGATCCGCTGCGCGTCCTCGGGCGAGAAGAGCGCCCGCAGGGACCCGTCCATCGAGACGAGCGCCTCCGTCTTCTCGGGGTGCTGCCGGTAGAACTCGCGGACGACCGGGGTCCCCATGCTGTGTCCGATCAGGATCGCCCGCGGCACGCCCGCGTCCCGCAGGACCGCATCGACGGCGCGCGCGAAGAGGGCCATCGTGTAGGAGACCTCCGGCGCATCGCTCTTGCCATGGCCCGGCAGGTCGAGAGCCACGACGCGAAACCCCCGGGCTGCGAAGTCGGCCGCCTGGAGGCGCCACATCGCGAGGCTGCCGGTCCAGCCGTGCACGAAGACCAGCGTTCGCGGGCCGGAACCCAGCACCTTGTAGTGGATGCGGTTCCCATCCAGCGTGGCGTATCGAGACGGCGCATCCGACAGCGAGACCGACGCGGTCGCGAGCGCCAGCACGGCGGCCAGCAGCGCGGACATCGGCGAGGATTATAGGCTTGGGCCTGCAAACAGCGGGAGGCCAGGCGATGCGAACGATTCGGGCGGCGTTCCTGACCGGAGTGCTCGGCGTCCTCTTCTTCGGCCTGTCCGGATCGGCCCTCGCGCAGCGCGCGATCTTCGTCGTCCGGCACGCGGAGAAGGTCTCGAGCAGCGACGAGCGGCTGAGCGAGGCGGGGCAGCAGCGCGCGGTGCGCCTGGCGAAGATGCTCATGGACGCGGGAGTGAGCGCGATCTATTCGACCGACACCCCGCGCACGCGCGGGACCGTGCAGCCCCTCGCGGACGCGCTGAAGCTCCAGGTCCAGATCTACGACGTCGGGAGCCAGAAGGTCGACGCGAAGGCGTTCGCGCGGCGGCTGCGGCAGCAGCACGTCGACCAGGTCGTGCTCGTCGTGGGCCACAGCAACACCGTTCCGGAGATTCTCCGAGCCCTGGGCTGCCAGGAGTCCGTCACGATCGGTCCCGACGAATACGACGATCTGTTCGTCGTGATTCCCCGGGGCAAGGGCGCCGGGCTGGTGAGGCTGAGGTACTAGCCCGGCTTCACCACCCGATCGGCTTGCCCTTGTTCTGCTCGTCCAGCCACTTCTGGAGCGGGGCGAAGTAGTCGAGGATCGCGGTCGCGTCCATCTGCCGCTGCCCGGTCATCGCCTCGAGCGCGTCGGGCCAGGGCCGCGAGCATCCCATCGCGAGCATGTCGATCAGCTTCTTGCCCGCCGCGGCGTTCCCGTAGATCGAACAGCGGTTGAGCGGGCCCGAGCAGCCCGCCGTCTTCGCCAGCGCGCGGTGGAACTGGAACTGGAGGATGTCCGCCAGGAAGTAGCGCGTGTACGGCACGTTGGCCGGCACGTGATACTTCGCGCCGGGATCGAAGTCTTCCTCGCTCCGCGGACCCGCGGGCGCGACCCCCTGGTACTTGAGCCGCAGTGCCCACCACGCCTTGTTGTAGTCCTCGGGCTTGACCTCGCCGGAGAACACCTTCCAGCGCCACTGGTCGATCAGGAGTCCGAACGGCAGAAACGCGACCTTCTCGAGCGCCTTGTTCAGCAGCAGACCGATGTCCTTGGACGTGTCGGGCGCCTTGTCGAGGAAGCCGAGCTTGACGAGGTATTCCGGCGTCACCGACAGGGCGATCGTGTCGCCGATCGCCTCGTGGAAGCCGTCGTTCGCGCTGTCGCGGAAGAGCGGCGGCTGCTTGTCGTAGGCCCGCTGGTAGAAGTTGTGGCCGAGCTCGTGATGGACCGTGACGAAGTCCTCGCCGGTGATGTCGATGCACATCTTGAGGCGCAGGTCGTCCACGTAGTCGATGTCCCACGCGCTCGCGTGGCAGACGACCTCGCGATCCTTCGGCTTGACGAACATCGACCGCGACCAGAAGGTCTTCGGCAGCGGGTCGAAGCCGAGCGAGGTGAAGAAGCCCTCGCCGTACTTGACCATCTGGATCGGGTCGGTCTTGCGCGACTTGAGGATCTGGGAGAGGTCGTAGCCCGGATCGGCGCCGGCGGGGGCGACGACCGGGTAGACGTTGTCCCAGGTCTGCGCCCACATGTTGCCGAGCAGGTGCGCCGGGATGGGCCCCGACGCCGGGACGACGTCGCCGTACTTCTCGCGCAGCTTCCAGCGGACGTAGGCGTGGAGCGACAGGTACAGGGGACGCACCTGCGCCCAGAGCCGGTCGAGCTCGGCCGCGAACTGGTCCGGGGGCAGGTCGTACTTGGAGCGCCACATCGCGCCCGTGTCCTTGAACCCGAGCTCGCGCGCCCCCTGGTTCGCGAGCTCGACGAAGCGGACGTAATCCTTCTTCATCGGACGCGAGATGGTGTGCCAGCCGGCCCAGACGTCGAGCAGCTGCTTCGCGTCGCGCGAGGTGGCCATGATCTTCGTGATGTCCTCGAGGTCGAGACAGCGGTCCTTGTCCGGGCAGTACTTGCCCTTGCCGTACGCGCCCTCCATCGCGGTCGCGATGCGCGTCACCTCCGCCGACGCGGCCGGGTCGGCCGGCGCCGCGAGGGTCAGCGAGAGCTTGAGGAGACGGAGCTTCCGCGCGGTCGCCTCGTCGGTCTGGACGCCGTCGAACCGCGCCGCCTCCTTCGCGTACTTCACGGCGGCGGAGATCGAGCGGTCCGCGAACTGCGCGGCGAGCGTCTCGGTGTCGTCGGTGATGAACGTCGACTTGACCCAGTCGGCGCGGCCCTGGTCGATCCAGAGCTTGAGCAGATGCTGCTCCGCGTCGTCGGCGAACTTCTTCGCCTCGGCGGCCGTCGGAGCCGGCGCGGCCTCCCTCGCCTCGGCCACTTCAGCGGCCCCCGCGCACATCGCGGCCAGAAGGCCGCACAGAACCAGAACCCGTCGCATCAACTTTCCTCCCATCGCGCATCCGATCCGGCACTCTATCCGACCCGGACGAAATCGATGAAGCCGCGCTCGACGTCGGTCGAGACCAACTTGACCCGGAGCTTGTCGCCGACCTCGAGGCCGTCGAACCCGTGCACGAGCTTGCCCTCCGCGGGCGGATCGAAGATCCGCACCCAGGTCCCCTTCTCCGAGGCGCCCGTGACGACCGCGTCGAAACGCTGGCCGATCTTCGATTCGAGCAGGAGCGCCGCCGCCGACTTGCGCACGAGGCGCTCGACCTTGTCGGCGTCGTCCTCCTGCTCGGTGCAGTGCGAAGCGAGCGGGGTGAGCTCCGCCGGCGAGTACGCCGCCGGCTGCGACGCGAGCGCGGACTTCACCATTCGCTGCGTGATCAGGTCGGGATAGCGCCGGTTCGGCGCGGTCGAGTGCGTGTAGTCGCGCACGGCGAGGCCGAAGTGCCCGATCGGCGCCTGTCCCGGCCGCTCCACGACGTACTCGCCGGCGCCCATGAGCTTGACGATGACGAGCGAGAGATCCGGAAACCGCAGCGGATCCCTCCGCCGCTGCGCCGACAGGAACTCTTCGAGCGCCTTCGAGTCGGGCTCCGGCGGCAGCTTCGCGCCGCGCTCCGCCGCGACCGCCACGATCTTGGCCCACCGTTCGGGGGAGCGCACGACGCGGCGAATCGACGAGAACCCGCGAGACGCCAGGAATCGGGCCACGACGCCGTTGCCGGCGATCATGAAGTCCTCGATCAGCTGGCGCGCCCGGTTCTTCTCCTGGATGCGAAGGTCCACGATCGTGTCGTCGGCGAAGATCGCCTTGGGCTCGAGCGTCTCGAGGTCGAGCGCCCCCTCCTCGGCGCGGCGTTTCCGCAGAGCCTGCGCGATCGCGTCCTGCGCGCGCAGCTGCTCCGTCACACCCGCCGTCGCCGCGGCCTTCTCCGGCCACGCGCCGCCGGTCAGCCCGACCGAGACCGAGTCGTACGCGAGCTTGGCCTTGTTGCGGACGGCCGCCCGGTACACGTCCGCGTGGGACAGTGTCGCGTCCGGAAGAAAGGCCATCTCGGCGACGAGGGCGAGGCGGTCCTCCCCCTCGTTGAGCGACGTCCAGTCGGTCGAGAGCTTCTCCGGGAGCATCGGGAAGATCTCGGCCGCGGTGTAGACCGACGTCGTGTTGCGGGCCGCGTGCGCGTCGAGGGCGCCGCCCTTCGGCACGAGCGCGTCCACGTCGGCGATCGCGACGAAGACCTTGACGCCGCCTCCGGGGAGCGGCTCGGACACCGTGAGCTGGTCGAGGTCGCGCGAGTCGTCGTTGTCGATCGAGACCCAGAGCCGCTCGCGGAGGTCGCGGATCCCCGGTCCCGAGGGGGCCGCCGGTCCCCGGATCGCGGCGAGCTCGGCGAGCGCGTCGCGGGAGAAGTCCGGCTCGAGGCCCTTCTCGACCATCGCCCTCCGGGCGATCTGCTTGAGGTCGGCCCGGTCGTGGCGCTGGCCCGGTTTCACGGCGCGCAGTCTATGCGCTCGGTCGATTTCCTGGTCCGTCCGAGGAGGCTTTCTCGCTTTCTGCTGCAGAGGCCCAGGAGGTCATCCCATGAAGCGAGCCGTCTTCACCGCCGTTGTCTGCGTCCTCGCCGTCTCCGCCTCGCCCTGCGGCGGCGCGATTCCCGAAGCCCTTCGCGGCGTTGAGGTTACGCCGCTCGCCCTCGCCTCGGGCGACTTCGACGGGGACGGCGTCGCGGACCTCGTGGCGGGCTTCGGCACGCCCGGCGGCGGCGTGATCGTCTTCTACCGCGGCAACGCGGACGCCCTCTACCCGAATGCGCCGGAGGCGCGGGAACGGCTCGCCGCGGGGCGGCTGCTGACCTCCCCGTTCCTCGCGACGGAGCACGTCCTCGCGCTTCCGGCGCCTCCCGATTTCCTCGCCGCCGGCGACTTCGACGCCGACGGCCGGATGGATCTCGCGGTTGCGGCCTCCGGGTCCTCCTCGGTCGCAATCCTCTCGGGCGACGGGAGGGGCGGCTTCCGCCCGACCGCCGGCCTGCCGCTCGGCGGGACGCCGACGGCGCTCGCCGCGGGCGACGTCGGCCTGCGGGACGGGCTCGCGGATCTGGTCGTCGGAGTCGCGGGCGACGCGCCCCCCGAAGCGCGCGTCGTCGTCTTTCAATCGAATCGGGGAGCGCGGAACGCGGCTCCCATCGCCTTCGCGGTTCCCGAGCCCGCTGCCGCGCTCTCCTTGGCTACCGGCGAGCTGGGTCGGGCGATCGACGTGCGCCTCGCCTCCGGAGGACTCATTCGCATCGAACGCGTCTCTCGGAGTTGGAGGCTCCTCGAGCTCCCCGACGCCGCGCCGAAGGCCCGCGCGGCCGCGCCGGCCGAGGAGGAGGGGGTCACGCTGCCCGTGCGAATCGACCGGAACGCGCTCGGCCGGGTCGCCCTCTCCTCGGAAGGCGTCGCCCCGGTCGTTTCGGTCCCCGCGGCGACGTTCGTCGTCGACGTGGCGACCGACTTGAACGACGCCGCCCCGGGCGACGGCGTGTGCGCGGACGCCAACGGCGACTGCTCGCTGCGAGCCGCGATCCAGGAGGCGAACGCCCACGCCGGCGCCGACACGATCGGCTTCGCGATTCCGGGCGGCGGCGTGCCGTCGATTCCGGTCGGCTCCCTCCCGAACGTGACCGAGACCGTGACGATCGACGGCACGACGCAGGCGGCGGGACGCGTCGCGGTCACGGGAACCTCGAACGGCTTTCTGGTCACGCTCGCCGCGGACGGCTGCACGGTGCGCGGCCTGGTCCTCAACGGCAACGCCACCACCGGCCTGCGCGTCCAGTCGAGCAACAACGTGATCGAGGGCAACTTCGTCGGAACGACCGCCGACGGGACCGGCACGCAGGGAAGCCTCGCGGTCACGGGAATCAACCTGCTGACGGGGTCGAACAATCGCGTCGGAGGAACCGTTCCGGCCGCGCGAAACGTCATCGCCGGCGGCTCGACCGCCGTCCGGGTGGATGCCGGCTCAGGCCACCTCATCGAGGGCAACTACATCGGAACCGACGTCACGGGGACGGTCGGCCTCGGCGGGACCGCGGACGGCGTGCGGGTCTTCGGCGCCTCGGCGACGGCGACGATCGGCGGATCGGGCGCCGGCGCCGGCAACGTCGTCTCGGGCTACGCCCAGGCGGGCGTCGAGCTCGATCAGCCCGGGAGCGTCGTCCAGGGCAACCGGATCGGGACCAACGCGGCCGGCGACGCCGCGATCCCCAACGGCACCGGCATCTCGGGCAACTTCGGCGGCGACATGACGATCGGCGGCACGGCGCCCGGCGCCGGCAACCTCGTCTCCGGCAACGCCGCAACGGGCGTCGACATCCAGCACAACGCATCCGCGGAGATCGTCATCCAGGGCAACCGGATCGGCATCGACGCGGCGGGCAGCTTCGCGATCCCGAACGAGGGCTATGGCCTGCGGATCGTGGGAGCCTCCCAGGCCCAGATCGGCGGATCCAGCCCGGGCGCCGGCAACGTCATCTCGGGGAATCTCTTCGACGGAATCTTCTTCACCAAGTTCGCGACCGTCGTACCCACCGGGAACACGATCCAGGGCAACTTCATCGGGACCGACGCGACCGGTACCGCGTCCATCGCGAACCTGAAGAGCGGCATCGCCCTCGAATACGCCGAAAACAACCTCATCGGCGGCGCCGCGGCGGGCGAGGGCAACGTCATCTCCGGCAACTTCCTGCACGGCATCGACCTCACGCTCACGAACAACACCGTGAAGAACTCGATCTACGGCAATCGGATCGGCACCAACGCCTTCGGCACGGGCCCGCTTGGCAACGGCCTCGCCGGGATCTTCATCCCCCTCAACACGCACGGGGCGCACATCGGCGGAACGGGCGCCGGCCAGGCGAACACGATCGCCTACAACGGCGGCGCGGGCGTGGCCTCGGACGGCGGCCGGGCGCTCCACGTCGCGCCGAACTCCCTCTACGACAACGGCGGCCTGGGCCTGGACCTCTTCAACGACGGCGTGACGCCCAACAGACCGGGCGCCACCAACAACTTTCCCGTCGTGACGCTCGCGAACGACATCGGCGGCGGCACGAGCGTGGCCGGCTTTCTCGACGCGAAGGCGGCGACGAGCTTCGACATCCACATCTTCTCCTCGCTCTCCTGCGACGCCGCGGGCCACGGAGAGGGCCGCGAGTACCGCAAGACCCTCCCGCTGACGACGGACGCGAACGGCCACGGCTCCTTCCTGACGACGATCACGCCGGCGATCCCGGCCGGACGCTACGTCACGGCCTACGCCGTCGCGCCGGGGACCGCGGACGACACGTCCGAGTTTTCGTTCTGCCGCCAGCTCGCGGGCGGACCGCCTCCCGACGAGGTGCCGCTCGACCTCTTCGCCGTGACCCCCGGGCACGGCGGCAACACCGGGGCCGTGACGATCCGCATCGCCGGGCAGGGAATGGTCGCGGGAACCACGGCGCGTCTCGAGCGAGCCGGCTCGGCGGACCGCGTGGCGAGCGCGGTGTCGGTGTCCGCGGACGGCACCACCTCGACGGCGACCTTCGACCTCGCGGGCGCGGCGCTGGGAGCCTGGGACGTCACCGTCACCATCCCGGGCGACACGAAGACGCTGCCCGCGGCGTTCACCGTGGAAACCGGCACGAAGGCCGAGGTGTGGACCGACGTCATCGGCCGCGGCACCCTCGCCGTCCGGGCCGGACGCGAGCAGACGTTCTTCCTGGTTTACGGCAACAACGGCAACGTCGATTCGCCGCCGACGCAGCTGCGGCTCACGGTGCCGTGGCAGCTCCAGGTCACCTTCGTCGACACGATCGACGGCGTCAGCCCCGTGGTCGCGCTCGATCGGCCGGTCCGGACCGGCGGCACCGGGCAGACGTGGATCTCGTTCTACCTGAAGACGGTCCGTGCGTCCACGAGCGGCACGCTCGCCGTCCGCGTGAAGGCGATCGCCGCGCAGCCCGGCGAGTACGGCGAGAAGATCTCGTTCAAGGTGTGGCACATGACCACGCAGGGCCTGGCGTACCTCTTCGACGACCCGCCGGATCCCTCCGTCACGGTCACTCCGCAGGTCCTCGTCGATCAGCCCGACCACTTCCAGGCGACCCTCCACGTCAGCAACGGCGTGCTCTCGGGCGATCTCGACTACGACGCGACGTTCGGGACCTCGACCTTCGAGAGCCGTCCGCTGGTCACGCGGGCGCTGCAGGGCTCCGACGAGATCTGGAGCTTCGGCGCGGCCTGGGATCCCATCGCTCCGCCGCTGCCGGACGCGCTGCTCGTCGAGACGTCGCGCATCGCGAACGACGGCTTCATCGGGAGTATCAGCCAGGTCCTCGGAGGCAGCCCGCAGTTCACGAAGATGCTCGTGAACGCCGTGTCGTCCGCAGACTTTCAGAGGATGCTGGAGCAGAACGGCACCATCGACCAGACTCTCCAGGGCCTCGGATCTCCCGGCCTGCCCGCCGACCTGAAGGAGGCCGCAGCGCTCCTCTCCACTCTCGAGACGGGTCTGCCGACGCCGGCCGCGAGCCCCGGCGCCGCTCCCGCGGCACGGGCATCCCAGGCGGACGTCCAGCGCCGGCTGGCCGATCTCGAGAAGCTGCAGAAGGAGGCCCGAGACCTCGTCGAGGCGCAGAGGAAGGTCGAACGGGACACCATGGAGACCCTCGACGAGACGTGCGGCTGCCCCAGTACGAATCCGCTGACCCTCACCTGTCCGGATCCCGTCTCCGACGTCCACCATGACGACGTCCATGTCTTCCAGGCGATCGACCCCAACGAGAAGTCCGGCCCGACCGGCGCCGGGGCGGCTCGCTACATCGACGGCGCGGCGCCGCTCGCGTACACGATCACCTTCGAGAACGTCGAGACCGCCTCGGGGCCGGCCCAGGAGGTCGTCGTGACCGATCCGATCGACGGCACGAAGCTCGACCTCGCGACCTTCGCCCTCGGCCCCATCAACTTCGGCACGCACGTCGTGACGCCGCCGCCGGGACTCCAGGCCTACACGGCCGACGTCGACCTGCGTCCCGGGATCGCGCTGATCGCCCGCGTCTCGGCGGGAATCGACCTCGCCACCGGGGTCGCCACGTGGCACTTCTTCTCGCTCGACCCCGACACGGGGCAACCGACCGGCGACCCGGCCCTCGGATTCCTCCCGCCCAACGTGAACACGCCCGACGGCGAGGGACACGTGGCCTACACGATCCGCGCGAAGTCCGGTCAGCCGTCCGGGACCGAGATCCACAACCAGGCCGCGATCGTCTTCGACGCGAACCCCGCGATCGACACGGACGACTGGACCAACACGATCGACACGACGCCGCCGAGCAGCCAGGTGTCGGCGCTTGCCGGGAGCTCCTGCAGCGCGATCGAGGTCCAGTGGTCGGGCGCCGACGCGCACTCGGGCGTCCGCTCGTACGACGTCTACGTCGCGGAGAACGGCGGCGTCTTCGTCCCCTGGCGCACGCAGACCGATGAGACGTCGGCGGTCTATTACGGCTCGATCGGCTCGAGCTACGCCTTCTACAGCGTCGCGCGCGACGCGGCCGGCAACGAGGAGGCGCCGCCCGGCGCCGCCGACGCGACGACGATGGTCGGCTTCCCGACTCCGCTGACCGACTCCCTCGCGCCGACGTCGGGCCCGGCGACGGGCAGCCCGGTCCTGCTCACCGGCAGCGGCTACGCCGCCGGCGCGTCGGTGACCGTGGGCGGCGCGGCGGCCACCGGAGTCGTCGTGAACGATCCGACTTCGCTCTCGGCCACGTTTCCCGCGCTCGCGCCCGGGGAGCTCTACGACGTCGTCGTGCAGAATCCGGGCGGCTGCGCGGGCGCGCTCGAAGAGGCGTGGCTCGCGGACTTCCTGGACGTTCCCTCCGACGACATCTTCCACGCGAGCGTCGAGAAGATTGCGCGCCGCAAGGTGACCGTCGGCTGCGGCAACGGCCTCTACTGCATCGAACGGCCCGTCACGCGCGCCGAGATGGCGGTGTTCCTGATCAAGGGAAAGTACAACCTGGCCCTCACGCCGCCGCCCGCGACGGGCTCGCTCTTCGGCGACGTCCACCCGGGCGACTTCGCCGCCGACTTCATCGAGCAGCTCGCCAACGAGGGCATCACGGCGGGCTGCGGCAACGGCAACTACTGCCCGAGCGCCGACATCACGCGCGCCGAGATGGCGGTGTTCCTGCTGAAGTCCGAGCACGGCCCGCTCTACCAGCCGCCGCCGGCCACCGGGACCGTCTTCGACGACGTGCATCAGGGAGACTTCGCGGCCGACTGGATCGAGCAGCTCCACGCCGAGGGCATCACGGGCGGATGCGACGCCGACAGCTACTGCCCGGGCAATCCGGTCACGCGAGGTCAGATGGCGGCGTTTCTGTCGCTGACGTTCGGGTTCTGAGAATGGTCTCGCGTTGCGTGCTCAGCCGCCGCTGCGGAAACGCTGCAGCCGCTCGGCGGCCTCTCTCACCCGGGGCGAGTCGCTTCCGAACCTGGACTTGAGTCCCTCGTAGCCCGCGACGAGCATCGGCTCGGCCTCGGCGCGCTTGCCCTGGGCCGCCAGGCTCTCGCCGAGCTGGCTCTCGCTCGACGCGATCAGCCAGTGATCGGGCGGCAGGTTGCGCCGCCGGAGCGCGAGCCCCTCGCGGAGAGGCTCCTCCGCGCCGGCGGGATCGCCCCGTCCCATCCGGCAGCGGCCGAGGAGGACGAGCGTGCTCGCGACCATCGGATGTTCCTCCGGGAGCGTCGTGCCGCGCCCTCGGAGCGCCTGCCGCGCGAGATCCTCGGAACGCTCGAAGTCGCCCTTCTCCATCAGCATGTACGCGTAGTTGTAGAGGGTCCACGTCGTGTCGGGATGGCCGTCGCCGAAGAGGTCCCGCCGCATCGCGAGCGCCTGCTCGTAGAGCGACTGCGCCTCGGCGGCGTCGCGCCGGGTGTCCCAGACGCTCGACGCGAGCGTGCTCAACGCTTCCGCGACGTCCGGATGCGGCCCCGGATGCGCGCGGCGCGCGACGGCGAGCGCCTCGCGGTGGAGGGCCTCCGCGGCGCGGAGATCGCCCTTCGTCCCGAGCGTGACCGCGAGGTCGTTCAGCGCCTCGGCGAGCCCGGCGCTCGCCGGAGCCGCCTCCCGATCGATCGCGACGGCGCGCCGCTGTGCGGCCTCCGCCTGGACGAGATCGCCGCGCGCCTGGAGCACGCTGCCGAGCTGGCGCCAGGCCCCGGCGACCGACGCATCGCGCTCCCCGTGCCGCCTCTCGAGGATCGCGAGCGCCTCGCGGGCCGGCGCCTCGGCGCGCTCCGCCGCGCCGCGGGCGGTCTCGAGCGCCGCGAGCGCCATGAGGCACTCCGCGACCTCGTCGCTCTCGCCGCGCAGGCTCCGGTTCAGCGCGAGCGCGCGCCGCAGGTGCGCCTCCGCCGCGTCGTAGAGGCCGAGGCCGGCATACGTCTCGCCCAGGGTCCGCCGCACGGCGGCCTCGACCGCGGGCTGGTCGACGAGCTCGGCGTCCACCCGCCGCGACGCGCGGTCGAGGACCTCCTTGACGGTGACCTTCGACCCGTCGCGCCACGGGCTGGCCGCGCCCAGGATCGTCTGGAGGAAGGCGTTGACCCGCTCGGCCTTCCTCGCCTCGAGGCGCGCGGTGCGCGCGGCCGACAGGGACACCGCGAGCCCGGCGAGCAGCGCGGCCGCCGCCACGGCCGCGGCGATCGAGCCGGCGCGATGACGGCGGAGAAACCGCGACGCGCGGTAGCCGAAGGTCGACTTCCGCGCCGACACCGGCTCGCCGGCGAGGCAGCGGCGCAGGTCCTCGGAGAGCTGCTCGACCGTCGCGTAGCGGCGCTCCGGCTCCTTCGCGAGCGCCTTCATCACGACGTTGTCCACGTCGCCCCGCAGCTCCCCCGCGTGGAGGCTCGGACGGTCCGGTTCCGCCTCGCACACGATCCTCTCGATCTCGCTCGTCCGGCCGCTCGGGAACGCGTACGGATGCTTGCCGGTCAGGAGCCGGTAGAGCACGACACCCAGCGAGTAGACGTCGGTCGCCGTCGTGACGGGCTCTCCCCGGATCTGCTCCGGGCTCGCGTAGTCGGGCGTGAGGACGCGCTCTCCGGCGCGCGTCAGTCCGGTCGCCGCGTCCTCGTCGAGCGCCTTCGCGATCCCGAAGTCGAGAAGCCTCGGCTCCCCCTCCGCCGTGACGAGGACGTTGGCCGGCTTGAGGTCGCGGTGCACGATGAGGTTGCGGTGCGCGAACTGCACGGCCTCGCAGACCGCGCGGAAGAGCGCGAGCCGCTGCGCGAGGGTGAGCCCGCGCTCCTGCGCGTACGCGTCGATCGGTTTGCCGTCGACGTGCTCCATGACGATGTAGGGCGAGCCGTCCGGAGTCGTTCCGCCGTCCAGCAGGCGCGCGATTCCGGGATGGTTGAGGCTCGCGAGCGCCTGACGCTCGGCGCGGAAGCGGCGCAGGGAGTCCTCCGAGAAGAGCCCGGGCCGCAGCATCTTGACGGCGACGGTCGCCTCGTACTCCGCGTCGGCGCGCCGCGCGAGGAAGACCGCGCCCATCCCGCCCTCGCCGATCGGCCGCAGGAGCTCGTAGGGACCGACGCGCCGTCCCGTCCAGGACGACGGCTCGCGCGGCCGGAGGACGTCCTGCGCGGCGCCGGCCACGATCCGCTCCACGAACCCGCCGTCCGCGCGGTGCGCGGCCAGGAGCTCCTCGAGCTCCGCGGCGAGCCCGGGCTCCTCCGCGGCCAGCCGTGCGAGCATCGCGAGGCGCTCCGCCTCGGGCGCCTCGATCGCCTCGGCGAAGAGATCCTTCAGCCGCCGCCAGCGGTCAGGCGCCGACGCGTCGGCCATCCGTGAGCTCGCGCAGGAGCCAGGCGCGCGCCATCGCGGAGTCGCGCTTGACCGTGGTCGGCGAGACTCCCAGCGCCTCGCCGGTCTCCTCGACGCTCATCCCCGCCAGGAATCGCATCTCGACGACGCGCACGAGCTGCGCGTCTTGCTCGGCCAGGCGCGTCAGGGCCTCGTCGAGCGCGACGAGATCGTGGGTCGCCTCCGGGTCGGCCAGGGAGTCCGAGAGGGTGACGCGGACCGCGCCGCCGCCGCGCTTCGCGGCCCTTCGCGCGCGCGCGTGGTCGACCAGGATCCTCCGCATCACCTCGGCCGCGAGAGCCAGGAAGCGCGGCCGGCTCTCGACCGACAGCTCGTGGATGCGCGAGAGCTCGAGGTAGGCCTCGTGCACGAGAGCGGTCGTCTGCAAGGTGTGGCTCTCGCGCTCCCCGCTCATCGCCCGCGCGGCGAGCCGCCGCAGCTCCTGGTAGATCTCGGGCACGAGGGCGTCGAGGCCACTGCGTCCGCGCTCCGTCGCGCCTCCGGCCGGCGGCTCCTCCGCCATGGGACCCCCCCGTCTTGGTGGACCTGTCCGCGGGGACAGGCTAACGCAGAACGGCTCTAGGATTCGACCGTGGCTCGCGCGGAGGAGTCCGGGAGGCCGGCGGCGCCGAGGGCCGTGGAGGGCGGCCGGCCCGCCCGCGACTACGCCCGGCTCTCCATCGCGGCCGCGATCGCCACGATCACGCTCAAGGTGCTGGCCTGGCGCTGGACGGGCTCGGTGGGGCTCCTCTCCGACGCGGCCGAGTCGGTCGTCAACCTCGTCGCGGCGCTGGTCGCGCTCTGGGCGCTGTCGGTCGCGGCGCGTCCTCCCGACGAACGGCACGCGTACGGGTACTCCAAGGCGGAGTACTTCTCGAGCGGCGTCGAGGGATTCCTGATCCTCGCCGCCGCGGCCGGCATCCTCTTCGCGGCCTGGGAGCGGTGGCGGAATCCGAAGCCTCTCGTGAACGCCGGCGTCGGCATCGCGGTCGCGGCCGCCGCGTCGGCGATCAACGGAGCCGTCGCCATGATCCTGCTGCGCGCGGGCCGCCGCCTGCGCTCGATCACGCTCACCGCCGACGGCCGCCACCTCCTGACCGACGTCTGGACCTCGCTCGGCGTCATCGCGGGCATCCTGCTCGTCGGCTGGACAGGGTGGCTGCGCCTCGATCCGCTGATCGCCGCGGCGGTCGCGGTGCAGATCGTGTGGACCGGCTGGCGTCTCCTGCGCGAGACGGGACTCGGCTTGCTCGACTCGGGCCTGCCGGAGGACGAGCGGCGCGAGGTCACCGAGGCGCTCGCTCCCTTCCAGAACCAGGGCATCCTCTTTCACGCCATCCGGACCCGCGTCGCGGGAACGCGCCGGTTCATCTCGATG
This sequence comes from Thermoanaerobaculia bacterium, assembly GCA_036406835.1. Taxonomy (GTDB): domain Bacteria; phylum Acidobacteriota; class Thermoanaerobaculia; order UBA5066; family Gp7-AA6; genus DAHUXD01. Next base: position 46,055 of record DASXAG010000129.1, on the reverse strand, counting down.
CACGTCCTCATGCCGGGCGACTGGACCATCCAGCGCGGCCACGACCTCTGCGAGGCGATCGAGGCCGCGCTCCGCGAGAGGCTGCCGGGCGCGAACGTGTTCACGCACCTCGAGCCTCGCGAGGATCCGGTCTCGTGGGAGGACCGGAAGCTGGACCGACCCGCGCCGCGTCCGCCTACGCCGTCGGGCTGACGACCGCCTGCGGCAGCGTGACGACGTCGACGAGCCCGGCGCAGCCGTAGAGCGCGGGCAGGACGCGCGCGTCGGGATAGCGGCGGCGCAGATCCGCCACGACCTTCGTGCCGGCGCGGTACGCGGGAAGGTTCATGCGGCCGAACAGCGGGTGCCTGCCCCACGCGCCGGCGAACTTTCCCGCGCGCTCCTCGGAGACGAGGTAGTCGCGCCGCAGCGCGGCCGCGACCGCCTCCTGCGGCGCCCGCTCGCCCCAGGTCAGGTAGGAGGCCTGGTTCTTCGCGTCGTCCTGCAGGTGCGCGAGCCAGAGGCCGATCTGCAGATCGACGTCCCGGACCTGCTCGACCTCGGTGAGCCCCATCGCGATCAGGACGGCGTTGTTGCCGATCCCCTCGGCGAGCGTCCCGTAGCGCGTGTTCATGGCGAGCACGGTGCCCTCGAAGCCGACGCGGCCCCGCACGTAGAGGCCCTGCAGGAGGGCGGCCGTCGTGACGTGACCGGGGACGACCTCGTGGGCGACGAGCTGCTCGAACTCGGGGACGCTGATCTGGAGCGACGCGTTGATCTCGTAGGTCGCCTCGTACTCGGGCGCGCCATCGGGCCCGCGCGCGCGCCCGACGTAGCTCATGAAACCGGAGAAGAACGCGTCCTGGATCGGGACGAACTTCATGTTGGCGCGGGGAACGCCGCGCAGATCCTCCGGCAGGAACGGCTCGAGGTGCCGCGTCGTCCCCGCGTCGAACTGCGCGATGAACGCGTCGGCGAGGGCGGGGATCGACTTCGCGGGGACCATCCGTTCCTTCCGCCAGGCATCGACCGCCGCGAGCACCTCCTCGCTCGTCTTCGCCGGATGTCCCGCCCGGGCGAGCAGCTCGACGAGCCGGCGCCGCTTGTCGTCCAGCCGCGACGGCTCGGGCGGCTTGCCCGTCGCCGCGACCACGCAGCGGTCGTAGGGGACCGCGTCGCCGCGGCCCAGGATCTCCATCGAGAGGTCCCACATCACCCGGAGACACTCGACGAGCCCGTCGAAGTAGGCGCGGCGGAGACCCTCGAGGCTCTTCACCTCCGCGGCGAGCCCTTCGATCGCGCCCTTCACGTCCACGGCGGCGAGATACCCGTCGATCGTCTTCTTGTCCGGCTCCTTCGCACCGACGCCTCCCGCCTTCCGCACGCGCGCGGCCGCCGGATGCACGTACGCGAGAGGAAGGAGCTCGTCCGAGAACCACGAGTCCACGACCGCCCGACCCGTTCCGGACGGGTTCATCACGTCGCCGCCCCAGAGGGTGTCGATGCCGAGGAGGGCGGTGGAGGTGAGGCCGTCGAGCCGGTTCAGGCGGGCTTCTCCTTCTTGAGCGATCCGAACCACAGATAGAAGCAGAAGAGGATGAACCCGATCGCGCTGACCGTCTGCGAGACGGCGTCGTGATCGTAGAAGGGCAGCTTGATGTAGTCCTCGCGGTATTTCGGGAACAGACGGAAGCCGGCGCCGAGGAGTCCTCCCAGCGCGCCGCCGGCCATCAGGCCCGAGGCGATGACGATGGCGCGCTCGCGGATCCGGCGGCCCGGCTCGCCACCGGTCTTCTCCGAGCGGCGCTCGACCATCCAGGAGATCACGCCGCCGACGAGGGCGGGCGTGTTGAGCTCGAGCGGCAGGTACATCCCGAGCGCCACGATCAGCGGCGGCACGCGGAGCATCTCCATGGCGACGGCGATGAATCCCCCCGTCGCGAACAGCGCGTAGGCCACGGGCTGGCGGCTCATGAAGCCCTCCACGAGCGCCTTCATGATCGACGCCTGGGGCGAGACGAGCACGAGACGGGGATCCCCCGGCGTCGCCTCGCCGAACTGGAATCCCCGCGCGAGACCCACGATGACGAGGCCGACGACGATCGCGGAGCAGACGACGCCGTAGAACTTGACGCGCTCCTGGACGGCGGGCGTGTTGCCCAGCCAGTAGCCGGTCTTCAGGTCGGTGATCGTCTGGCCGGACACGGAGAGCGCCGTGCAGACCATGCCCGCGATCGCCATGACGAAGAACATCCCGGTCCGGCCCGAGACGCCGAACTCGAGCAGGACGACGGACGAGATGATGATGGTCAGCATCGTCATGCCGGAGACGGGGTTGCGCGCCGTCGTCGCGATGGCGTTCGCCGCGACCGAGGTGAAGAAAAACGAGAACACCAGCGTCAGCGCGAGGCCGACGAGCGCGACGACCGCCGAGCCCGACAGGTTGCCGAGGAAGATCGCCACGGCGAGCGTCGACACGACGACGCCGAGCAGGATCTTCACCACCGCGATGTCACGGTCCGTGCGCTCGGCGCCCTCGTGCTCGCCGTGGCGGAACGCCTTCGCCGCGATCGAGAACGACCCGATCACGACCTTGAGCGACTTGATGATGCCGAAGATCCCCGCGGTCGCGATCGCGCCCACTCCCATGAACCGCACGTACGAACGGAAGATCTCGCCCGCCGTCATCTTCGCGATCGGGACCGTGGCCGGGTAGATCACCGCGTCCGGGAAGTGCCGTCCGAGAAACCAGATCAGCGGCACGAGCACGAGGTTCGAGAGCGCGCCTCCCGCGCAGAGGAGCGTCGACGCCCGCAGGCCCATGACGTAGCCGAGGCCGAGGATGAACGTGATCGCGTCGAAGCGCAGGATGAACCGGGCCTTCTCGTTGAGCGCGGCGATGGTCGGCACGAACTGGAAGTCGAGCATCTCCTTCCAGACCTGGAAGGTCGTCACGAAGAAGTCGTAGACGGCGGAGAGGCCGGTCGCCTGCAGCAGCAGCTTCGCCTGGGAGCCGCCCTTCTCGCCGGTGACCAGGACCTCGGTGATGGCGGTGGCCTCGGGATACGGAAGCTCGCCGTGCATGTCGCGCACGAAGTAGGGCCGCAGCGGGATCAGGAAGAGGACGCCGAGGCAACCGCCCGCCAGGCAGATGAAGATCATCTGCCAGGGGTGCGGATCGAGCTTCAGCATGTAGAGGGCGGGCAGCGTGAAGATCGCTCCGGCGACGACCGATCCCGAGACGCCGCCGACGCCGGTGATGATGACGTTCTCGAGCAGGGTCGAGCGCCGCCGGTAGACGCGGGCCAGGCCGATCGCCAGGATCGAGATCGGGATCGCCGCCTCCATGACCTGACCGACCTTCAGGCCGGAGTAGGCCGACGCCGCCGTGAAGATCGCGCACAGGAAGAGTCCCCACAGAACCGACCGCCACGTCGCCTCGGGCAGGTCCGCGGACGCGGGGACGACGGGCCTGTAGACTTCCCCGGGTTTCAGCGGCCGGTACGCGCTCTCGGGAAGCGAATGGGTCTCGAACTGATCCACTGAAACCTCCCGCGGCGCCGGGGCGTATCGTTGTCGGGCGCCCGCATGCGCGATTCGGGGCGGAGTCTACCCCGCGACGCGTCGCGCGCATCGCGCGGGCATACGGTGAAGGGAGCAGGATGAGGGGTTCCGAGGGCACCGGCAGGGCCTGGGCGATCTTCTTCGCCCGGGGAGTGCTCGGCCTCATCTTCTTCATGGCCGGCCTCTGGAAGGTCTTCGTCCTGACCCCCGTCGGACACGCGCACAAGTGGTTCGTCGATCCCTACGCCGACACCTTCCTGCCCGGCTGGTCCCTCTGGCTGACGGGACTGACCATCCCCTTCGTCGAGCTCCTCGGAGGCGCACTTCTCCTCCTCGGCCTGCGGGTGCGTGAGACGCTGGTTGCCCTCGGCTTCGTCTTGCTGATCGTCACGTTCGGCCACCTGCTCAAGGAGCCGCTCTACGAGTTCCACACGCACGTGATTCCGCGGCTCGCGCTGCTCGTGTTCGTGCTGATGTTCCCCCGCGAGGATGACCGATTCTCGATGGACGCATGGCTGACGCGCCGGCGCGTTCCCCAAACGGCCTGAAAGGAGATTCCCATGACCCGCATCGCCACCGCCTTCGGTCTCGCGCTCCTTCTGGCGGCTTCGCTCGCCGCCCAGGGCAAGCCCGGCGCCGCGGCCCCGGGCGCCGCCGACGCCGCCTCGATCGACTCGATCCTCGCCGCGCTCTATGGCTCGGTCAGCCACGGCCCCGACGCCGAGCCCGACTGGAACCGGCTGCGCGCGATCACCCTTCCGGTCGGCATGTTCATTCCCCCGAAGAAGCCGAGCGAGGACATCTTCACCGTGCTCGACGTGGACGCCTTCCAGGAGCGTGTCCGCAAGGGCGCCGCGGCGATGAAGGCGAAGGGCGAGTCGACCGCGTTCAACGAGCGCGAGGTCTCCCGGCATACCGACTGCTTCGGCAACGTCTGCCAGATCTTCTCGACCTACGAGGCCCGGCGCGCGGCGTCGGACGAGAAGCCCTTCGTGCGCGGGATCAACAGCATCCAGCTCCTCAAGGACGGAAGCCGCTGGTGGATCGCCTCGGTCGTCTGGGACACCGAGCGGGAGGGGAATCCGATCCCGGCGGATTTCCAGAAGAGCACCGTCCCGTCGGAGTACCTCAAGAAGAATTGACAGCCGCTTGACCCTTTGACTCGCCGGAGCGCTCCGGCCTAGGCTTCCCCAACCGTTTCCTTTACAAGCCGCCGCGACGGCGGACGAGGAGGGCTGCCATGGGGAAGATCAACCCGGCACGCGTTTTCCTGGGCGGTATCGTCGGTGGGATCGTCATCAACATCCTCGCGCCGCTGATGCACGACGTGCTCCTGAAGAACGAGCACGCGGCGGCGATGGCCGCGCTCAACAAGACGATGCCGGCCGGAGGCTCGACGATCGCCGTCTGGGTCATCTACGGCTTCGTCTGGGCGATCGCGGCCGTGTGGCTCTACGCCGCGATCCGTCCGCGTTTCGGCCCCGGCGCGATGACGGCCGTTCGCGCGGCCCTCGCGGCGTGGTTCTTCGGGTCTTTCCTGATGGGTATCGCGATGTGGAACCTCACGCTGATGCCGCTGTCTCCGCTCGAGCTCGTCCTCGAGCTGATCGCTTCGATCCTCGCGGTCCTGGCCGGCGCCGCGGTCTACAAGGAAGCGGCGTAGCGGGCGCCGGCGATCACGGCTTCCGCGGCACGATCGGGAGCACCACGTGGGACGGGTGCTCCTTGTCGTGCAGGATCTTCTGCTCGCTCCTCTCGAGCCGCGTCGTCTTCCCGAGCGGCTCGCCGGTCGACGGGTTGCGGTCGTATTTCGGAAACCCGCTCGAGGCGATCTCGACCCGGATGCGGTGGCGCGGCAGGAAGACCTGGCACGTGTTCCAGGCGTCGACGTCGAGCGGGTAGACCCGGCCCGGCTCGACCGGCTCCTGCCTTTCCATCCCGCCGCGGAAGCGGGCGCGCACCATCCCGTCCGAGAGCCTCTGCGCGTAGCCGTCGGGCCAGACGTCGAGAAGCTTGACCATGAAGTCGGCGTCGCGGCCCGACGTCGAGGCCCAGAGCCGGGCCTTGATCGGACCGCAGACCTCCGTGCTCTCGGAGAGCGGCTCGGTCGTGTAGACGAGCACGTCGTCGCGGCGCTCGACGGGACGATAGTCGTCGGTGCCGCCGAGCTGGGCGAAGGTCGGATCCGTGAGGAAGGGAACCGGACGCGCCGGATCGTGCGTGTACGAGTCGGGCTTCTCGGCGCTCCCCGCCGCCGGTTCGCTCGTCGAGAGGGCGCCGTCCCCCTGAAGGCTGTTGGCCCGGCCCCGGCCGTGGAGGTAATACTTCGTGTAGCGCGCGCGAGCGAGGGGCCACTCGGCCTCGTCGCGCCAGACGTTCTCGCCCATGACGAAGATCCGCACGGGCGGCTCCCGGTCGAGGCCGTTGTCCTGCCCCTTGAGCCACCGGTCGAAGAACCGCACCCACACCGCGTTGATGTCGATCTTCGCGGTGGGACCGAACTCCACGTCGCCGAGCTTGGTCCCCGAGTTGATCGCGTGCGGCCACGGTCCCATCAGGAGCCGCTGCGCCTTCCGAATCTCCGGCGCGCCCTTCGCCGCCACGCCCGCGTAGTTGAGCGGCGTGCCCACCTGCTCGTCGTCGTACCAGCCGGAGATGTGCAGCACCGGGACCTGGACGCGGTCGTAGGCGTTCTGGTAGCGCTCCGGATCCCACCAGGAGTCCAGCGTCGTGTGGTCGAACTGGTCCTTCCACACGCGGGTCGGGCGTCCCATCGCGTCGTCCATCGTCACGAGCGGCAGGTGCTCGTAGAGCGACGGCCAGTCGACGGCCTCCTCGTTCTGCACGACGTGGCCGGCCGTGTAGTGATACCAGCTGATGTCCGGAGGGATCGGGACGCCGGTCGGGAACTCGACGAAGGGGTCGGACGGCGAAGTCAGGGCGATCATGGCCGCGAGATGCGGCGGCCGGAGAATCGCCGTCAGCCACTGGATCTTCCCGTTGTAGGAGCCTCCGATCGTGCCGACCTTGCCGGTCGACCACGGCTGCGCGGCGCACCATTCGATCGCGTCATAGCCGTCGCGGCCGTCGTTGCGGTAGGGCACCCACTCTCCGTCCGAGTCGCCGCGCCCGCGCACGTCCATCGCGACGAAGACGTAACCGCGCGAGGCGAAGTAGCGCACCAGCTCGACCCGGTCTTTTCCACCGGTCCCCTTGTTGTACGGCGTGCGCCCGAGGATCACCGGGAAGCGCCCCTCGGCCGCGGGCCGCGTGATGTCGGCCGACAGCTCCACGCCGTCGCGCATCTTCACCCGGATGTTGAAGTCCGTCCGCGTCTCGTAGGTCGTCGGCGCGGACGCCGCCGCCTCCGGAGCGGGCGCCGGCGCCTGTGCTCGAAAGAGTCCGAGGAGCAGGATGAGCGACAGGATTCGCATGGCCGTCCTCCTAAGCGAGCGCCTGCTCGAGGTCCTGGATCAAGTCGTCCGGGTGCTCGAGGCCCACGGACACCCGGAGGAGACTCTGGGGCGTCGGCGAGGTCGGACCCTCGCTCGACGCGCGGTGCTCGATCAGCGACTCGGTACCGCCGAGGCTCGTCGCGTTGGTCAGGAGCCGGACGCGCGAGGCGGCGCGCACCGCGGCGTCGCGGCCTCCCTTGACACGGAACGACAGCATCCCACCGAACCCGCTCATCTGGCGCGCGGCCACCGCATGGCCCGGATGCGACTCGAGGCCCGGGTAGTGCACGGCCTCCACGTTCGGGTTCGCCGCGAGCGCCCGCGCGACCGCGAGCCCGTTCGCGCTGTGGCGCTCCATCCGGCACGGGAGCGAGCGCAATCCGCGCAGGACGAGCCACGAGTTGAAGGGCGAGGAGACGGCGCCCAGGATGTGGCGGACGTGCTCGACCTTGCCGACGAGGTCGCCCTTCTCGCGAAAGATCAGGGCGCCGCCCTGGACGTCGCTGTGGCCGCCGAGGTACTTGGTCGTCGCGTGGAGCACGACGTCGGCGCCGAGCTCGAGCGGGCGCTGGAGCGCGGGCGTGGCGAACGTCCCGTCGACGAGGAGCTGCGCGCCGGACTCGTGCGCGATCGACGCGAGCGCCGCGAGGTCCACGATCTTCATGAGCGGATTCGACGGCGTCTCGGCCCAGATCGCGCGCGTGCTCGGCCGGACGGCGGCGCGCACGCGGGCGAGATCCGCCATGTCGAGCGCCGTCGATTCCATCCCCCACCGCGGCAGGAATTCCTGCGCGATCGTGCGGAAGCCGTAGTAGATGTCGTCCGGGAAGATCACGTGGGCGCCCGCGGGCAGCGCCTGGAGATACGCCGCGCCGGCGGCGAGGCCCGACCCGAAGACGACGGACGCCTCGCCGCCCTCGATCTCGGCGAGGGCCTCCTCGAGCCGCGTCTGCGTCGGGTTGGACTCGCGGATGTACATGTACCCGAGCGGAGTCTCGGCCGCGGGGCCGTGCTCGAAGGTGGTCGAGAGGTGGATCGGCGGCGCGATCGCGCCGGTGGCGGGGTCGGGCTTTCCCCCCGCATGAACCGCCCGGGTCATGAATCTCATGGTCTTTCCTCGTCGTACTTACCGATGAGCGACTTGCGCGATCGACGAAATTCCTCAAGCGCGAGTTCGAACTGCTGCGAAGTTATAACAGGGGCGTAACGTTTCCGCGCGCGCGGAATCAAACTCCTCTTGGCCGGGTTTCGGAAGCGGAGAAGAGGAGGACCCCCTTGTCACTGCGTCTGCTGTTCGGTTTCGCGATGGCGTCGGTGGCGGCTCTCGCCGCGGCCCAGGCGCCTCCCGCCGGAAAGGAGACCGTCAACTTCGCCGGCGGATGTTTCTGGTGCGAGGAGGCGGCGTTCATGGACCTGCCCGGGGTGATCTCGGTGACGTCGGGATACACCGGCGGCCAGACCAAGAATCCCACCTACGAGCAGGTGGAGACGGGGACGACCGGGCACGCCGAGTCGATCCAGGTCGTCTACGACCCGTCGAAGATCGCGTTCTCGAAGCTGCTCGAGCTCTTCTGGCACAACGTGGATCCGCTCGACGCGGGCGGCCAGTTCTGCGACCGCGGCAGCCAGTACCGCTCCGGCATCTACTACACGACCGAGGATCAGCACCGGCAGGCGGAGGCGTCGAAGGCCTCGCTCGAGATGAATCCGAAGTTCAAGGGAAAGATCGTGACGCAGATCCTGCCGGCCTCGGCGTTCTACCGGGCCGAGGAGTATCACCAGGGCTTCTGCAAGAAGCAGTCGTTCCAGTACGGAATGTATCGTCGAGGATGCGGACGAGACGCGCGGCTCAAGGAGCTGTGGGGCTCGGCCGCGGGAGGACACTCGTGAAACGGACCGCCATCGTCGCCTCGCTCGCCGCCGCCGGACTCGTCGCCGCGCTCGCCGTCTCGCGCGCGCAGGAGACGTCTCAAAAGGAGAAGAAGACCGTGCCGACCCCGAATGCTCAGACTCAGACGAACGCGAAGGACGCATCCAGCAGCGGCGCTTATCAGAAGCCCTCGGACGCGGAGCTGAAGAAGAAGCTCACGAACCAGCAGTACATCTGCACGCAGGAGGGCGGAACCGAGCACGCCTTCGCCAACGAGTACTGGAACAATCACAAGCCCGGCATCTACGTCGACGTCGTGTCGGGGCAGCCGCTCTTCGCGTCCACCGACAAGTTCGACTCGGGCACCGGCTGGCCGAGCTTCACGAAGCCGATCGAGCCGGGCAGCGTCAAGAAGGGCCCGCAGTCCTCGATCGACCTCATGGGCTCGGAGGTCCGCTCCACGCAGGCGGACTCGCACCTCGGGCACCTCTTCCCCGACGGGCCGCTTCCGGCCGGCACGCGCTACTGCATCAACTCCGCGGCGCTGCGGTTCATCCCGGTCGAGAAGATGAAGGAGGAGGGTTACGAGAAGTACCTCTACCTCTTCGAGAAGGACGCGAAGAAGAAGTAATCCGCGGTCCGAACCCTACGGCGACAGTCCCGGCTCGTAGCCGAGAACGAACGAGAGGAAGCGGGACGCCTCGAGCATGTCCTTCGCCCGATAGCGGACGGCGTGCGCGTCGATGCGCTCCACGACCGGCAGGTACGCGAGGACCTCGGCGGGCCGGTAATTCTTGAAGCGGACCTCGACGGTGACCGGCGCCGTCACGCGGTAGGGCTTCAACGATCCGTCCCGCAGGCGCCCGACCGCGCGGCGCGCGCCCTCGCGGATCGCCTCGCAGCTCGCCTCGGGCGTCAGCGTCTTCGCGGAGTGGAAACCGAGCGCCTGCTTCACGGCGACGCCCTCGATCGGCCCGAGGAGCGCCTGCGCCTCCTTCACGATCACGTCGTCGCCCGTGATCAACGCGACGGGCACCCCGAAGTGGCCCGCGATCGCGGCGTTGAAGCCCGCCTCCGGAACCGAGACGCCCTGGATCCGCACGTCCGCGAGGTTCGCCGAGGACATGGTGTGCGCGCGCACGCCGGCGGGGTTCGTGGTCGAGGCGTGGTACCCGACGAAGAGGACCGCGGCGAAGTTGCCGTCGATCCCCTCCATCATCTCGAGCGGACGCGGGAAGCCGCGCACGATCTGGACGTCCTTCGGAAACTTCTCGATCAGGAGGTTCTCGGCGTTGCCGTGCGAGTCGGAGACGACGAACTCGGTCGCGCCCGCGGCGCGCGCGCCGTCGATGGCCGCGAGGACCTCGTTGGTCATGAAGGTCCGGAAGCGTTCGTACTCGAACCCCGGAGGACCGAGCTGCTCGGGGGCGACCACGCCGGCGACGCCCTCCATGTCGGCCGAGACGTAGACCCGGAGCGGCTCCGCGGAGGACGCCCCCGCGCCGAGCAGGATCAGGCCCGCCAGGAAACCGTTCGCGTAGCGCATCGCGAGACTCTAACCCAGCCCCAGCGGCGATAAGCTCTGCCTCCAACAACGGACGAGGAGGAGGGTTCGCGTGGACTACAAGCCCGCCCCCCGCGATACCTCGGGGGTCAAGCTTCCGCCGGACATTCGCGAGCTGACCGAGCTGCTCGCGAAGAACACGCACGAGAACTGGTCCCGGCAGCGGATGGCCGAGGGCTGGCGCCACGGTCCCCGCCGCGACGACGCGAAGAAGGAGCATCCCTCGCTCATTCCCTACGAGCAGCTCTCGGAGTCGGAGAAGGAGTACGACCGCACGACCGCGATGGAGACGCTGAAGACGATCCTCGCGCTGGGCTACCGGATCGAGAAGAAGTAGGACTCGCCGTGGTGGACCTGCTCGCCGACGAGCCCGACGACATGAATGACGATGGAAGCGGGGAGGTCGGCCCCCTGAGGGGCTACGTGCGCTTCGCCTACGATTCACTCTTTCCCCTCTTCCACGAGACCGACCAATCGGCTCAGAGGGAACAGTCGCGGCATCGAGGGCTCACGTACGAGGCGGCGCTCTACGGCGCCCTCGCCATTCTGGTTGGCATCCTGGGCCTCGCGATGCCTCCGACCGGGAACGAGCTCGTGCCCGTCTTGTTCATGTTCATAGAGCTGGTGCTCGCAGGGCGCACGGCGTGGCTCGTCCTCTGGGGTGTTTACAAATACCGGCGGGAGGACTGGCTCCTTCATCGCTGGCAGGCCGAGCAGCTGCGACTGCTCAAGTACAGCTTTCTCATCGATCCGCACCTTTGGAAATCCGGCGGGACGGGATCGGCGCCGAACAAGGAAGACCTCGAGCGGCGGCGCGACGCCATCGGCGCCCTCGACGAGGAGGACCTCCCCGGCCTCTCACACGACGAGCGCATTCCGAGCTTTCCGACGCCCGCGGAGTGCACCGGAATGAGCCGGGGCGACGTGGAACCGCTCGTCGGTTACTACCGCCAGCATCGGCTGAAGCTCCAGCTGGAGTACTTCCGCAAGAAGACTCAGGCCACACGCGAGTGGTACGACCGGCCCGAGGCGCTGCCGATGTTCTTCTTCGGCGGCGTCGTCTTCGTCTTTCTCCACGTGTTCTGGGAGGGAGGACAGCTCCTTACCCATTCCCACGACGAGCACGGCATCGGCAGCCTCGTCGGTCGGCTCCTCGTCTTCGTCTCCGCCGCGCTGCCGACGGTCTGGGCGGCGATTCGCACGAATCGCCAGGCTCAGGAGTTCTCGCGCAACCTTCTGCGTTCACACGCGCGCCACGCCGCGCTGCTGCGCATTCACGGGCGTCTGGGCGGACACTTCAGCGCCGCCGAATCCGACTTGCGGCTTCTCGAAAGCAAGGGAGCCCACAGCGCCGAGGCGGACCTCCGCGTACGTGATGAAATCGTCGAGGTGCCGGAACCCGTGACGGCCTTTTCCTACATGCAGCTGGCCGAGTTCATTCTCGCGTCGGACCAGCGCGAGTGGCTGCGACTCATGCGCGAAGCCGAGTGGTATGGCTGACGTTTTCGTGAGCTACGCGGCGGAACAGGGCGAGGTCGCGCGGTATGTCGCGCAGGGACTCGAGACGGCCGGCTACGACGTCTGGTACTACCAGAAGCACGGGCAGATCCCCGGAGAGGACTACTGGAAGAACATCGGTCGGCGTGTCCGGGAGGCACGAGCCGTCGTCCTGTTCGTTTCCGACGCCGCGCTGCAGTCCGTGCAATGCAAGGCGGAATCGCGTATCGCCTGCGAGACGGAAAAGGAGCTGATCCCGCTCCTCTCGGGTTTTTCGCACGCCGAGTTGCTCGAGCGGGAGTTCGTTCCGGGGGAGAAGGAAGGTCAGACCTGGGCCGACAAGATCGGCTCCCGGGTCGCCATCCAGATCGACGGGATGGACCCGGAAGAGGTGCTTCAGACCGTGCTGGTCGGCCTGCGCGCGAACGTGCGGCCGAGCCGAGAGCTGGCCGGATCCGCTTCGTCGGGCCGGGCTCCGTCTCCCGCTCCGGCCACGCGCCCCGCCGGGACCCCGTCCTCCGGCGCGGTGATCGCCGGTGCGGTCGGCGCGCTCGGGCTCCTCTACTGCCTCTTCTCGATGGGCCGCGTCTTCTCGCCGGCGCCCGGCGGCGAAGCATGGCTCGCCGCGAACTTCCCCACGGTGAGAGTCGCCAACATCCTCGTCAATCTCCTCGGCCTCGCCCAGAACGCCGGCCTCCTCTACGGCGCGTGGCGGCTCAAGCAGAACGATCCCGCCGGCGCCCCGCTCATCCGCAAGGTGGCGCTGTCGATGCTCGTCGCCGTCGGGCTGTGGGCGGTCGTCTGTCTCCTCACCTTCACGGGCTCGCGCGCCGCCGCGCTGATGCCGAACCCCGCCGCCCGGTCCACCGTCGTCAACGGGACGCTCTTCCTCGCGATGGTCGCGCTCCTCCCGTCCGGCATCGTCTTCTGGCTCTTCCGGAACGCGAAGCGATGACGGCGACACGCATCGACGACCTCCCGACCCCCGCGGTGCTGATCGACCTCGACGTCGTCCGGCGCAACGTCGCGGCGATGCAGAAACGCGCGAGCGACTCGGGCGTGAAGCTGCGCCCGCACGCCAAGACCCACAAGGCGCCGTTCATCGGACGCCTGCAGATCGCCGGAGGCGCCCGCGGGCTGACGCTCGCGAAGGTCTCCGAGGCCGAGGTGTTCGCCGACGCCGGCTTCGACGACATCTTCCTGGGCTACCCCACCGTCGGCGCCGACAAGGCGCGGCGGCTCCTCGCGCTGTCCGACCGCATCCGCATCGCCGTCGGCGCCGACAGCGAGGAGGGCGCGCGGACCCTCGGCGAGGTCTTCCACGCCGCGGGGCGGCGTCTGCCGGTGCGCCTCAAGGTCGACTGCGGCTATCACCGCGTGGGCGTCCCGCCGGAGCGGGCGCTCGAGGCCGCCCGGCGGATCGCGGCGCTCCCCGGAATCGCACTCGAGGGACTGTTCACCCACGGCGGCCAGGGCTACGGCGGCGCGACGCCGGAGGAGGTGGCGCGGATCGGCGCGGACGAGGGCCGCATCGTCGCCGAGACCGCCGAGGCCCTCCGCGGAGCCGGGCTCCCCATCGGGGAGGTCTCGCTCGGGTCGACGCCGACGGTCGCCTCGGCGGTGACGCAGCGCGGCGTGACCGAATGCCGCCCCGGCACCTACGTGTACAACGACCTCTCCCAGGTCTCGCTCGGCAGCTGCGGCTTCGAGGATTGCGCCCTGACCATCCTGGCGACCGTCGTCAGCGTCCCCGCCGCGGACCGGGCCGTCGTCGACGCGGGATCGAAGACCCTTTCGAGCGACCCGCTCCGCCCGCGCGCCGGCGGCCACGGCCTCGTCGTCGGCCGCCGGACCCGGGTCGCGAGGCTCTCCGAGGAGCACGGGGTGCTCCAGGTCGAGCCGGGCGAGTCGTTCCGGGTCGGCGAACGGGTCCGCATCCTGCCCAACCACGCCTGCGTCGTGTCGAACCTCCACGATCGCCTGATCGGCGTCCGGGGCGACCGGGTCGAGGAGGAGATCGAGGTCGCGGCGCGGGGCTGCGTCCAGTAGATATAGTTTCCCCATGCCCTGAAAGTCGGCCTCCGGGACGCGGGGGAATCCAGCCGATGAAAGGAGACTTCATGTTTCGACGACTCCGGATCGCGCTTCTCGTGACGGGCACGGCCTGCACTCTCTGGGCGGCGTCCGCCGTCCCCGCCTTCGCCGCCGATACCTATGCGATCGACAAGAACCATTCGGACGTGAGCTTCACGATCCGTCACTTCGCCTCGAAGGTCCGCGGCCGCTTCGCCGATTTCTCGGGCGCGATCCAGGTCGATCCCGCGAAGCCGGAGGCGTCGTCGGTGGCGTTCACGATCAAGACCGCCTCGATCGACACGAACAACGCCGATCGCGACAACCACCTCCGCACGGCGGACTTCTTCGACGCCGCGAAGAACCCCGAGATCACGTTCAAGAGCAGCAAGATGGTCTCGACCGGCAAGGACAAGTACGACGTCACCGGCACGCTCACGATGCGGGGCGTCTCCAAGGAGATCACGATCCCCGTCGCGTACCTGGGCACGGTGAAGGACCCCGGAGGCAACGAACGGGCGAGCTTCGAGCTCGCGACCAAGCTCAACCGCAAGGACTACGGAATCAACTGGAACAAGGCGCTCGACAGCGGCGGCTTCATGCTGAGCGACGACGTCGACGTGACGATCTCGCTCGAGACGGTCAAGAAGAAGCCCGACGGCGCGCCTCAAGGAGCCAAGTGAGCGCGGTTTTCTCCCGTTCGGCGTTCGAGGATCCGGCGGCCGGCGCCCCGCGCCGGCGGATCCGTCCCTCGGCCGCGATCGGCTTCGGGATCGTCCACGTCGCCGCGGCGGTCGGCGTCTGGAGGCTCGGCTTCTCCTGGCCCGGCGTGGCGCTCTGCGTCGCGTCCTATTACCTGCGCATGTTCGGGATCACGGCCGGGTTCCACCGCTACTTCAGCCACCGGGCGTTTCGGTTGGCGCGGTTGCCTCAGTTCCTGCTCGCGTTCCTGGGTCAGACGGCGGCCCAGAAGGGCGTGCTCTGGTGGGCGTCGAATCACCGCCACCACCACAAGTACTCGGACCGCCCCGAAGACATTCACAGCCCGATCCAGGGCGGCTTCTGGTGGAGCCACATCGGCTGGATCCTCTCCCCCGACCACACGGAGACGGACCTCTCGCGGATCCCCGACCTCGCGAGGTATCCCGAGCTGCGGTGGCTCAATCGCCACGATTTCCTCCCGACGATCGTCTACGCGGTCGCGCTCTACGCCGCCTTCGGCTGGACCGGGCTCGTCTACGGCTACTTCCTCTCGACGGTCCTGCTCTGGCACGGCACGTTCTGCATCAACAGCGTCATGCACCTCTTCGGCCGCCGCGCCTACGCGACCACCGACGACTCGCGGAACAGCTTCGTCTTCGCCGTCCTGACGATGGGCGAGGGATGGCACAACAACCACCACTGGGCCCCCGGATCGGCGGCGCAGGGTTTCCGCTGGTGGGAGATCGATCCGAGCTTCTACCTGCTCTGGCTCCTCGAGCGTCTGGGCCTCGTGCGCGGGCTGCACCGGCGGCCCCGGCACTGGCGCGATGCCGCGCTCGAGGCCGCGCGCTCGGGCCGCGCGTTCTCCTCGGCGCGTCTTCACCTGCAGGTGCAGCGGCTGACCTGGCGCTGGGGACGGGCGCGGGCGAGCGTGCGCGCCACGGCCCACGAGACGATCGAGGAGCTCGAGGCCGCTCGCTGCGGCGCCGTCGCGCGTCTCGAGTCGCTGCACGCCGAGGCCGCGCTGCTGGGCGCGCGGGCGAGCGAGCGGCTCGAGGAGATCCATCGCGAGATCGAGCGCGCGCGGGCACAGCTCGTGCACATCCTGGAGAGCCTGGTGGCCATGGCGGAGGAGCTGGGGCTGCCGGAGCCCGAGCCCGGCTAGCGGACAAGGGAGGAGGGGTACCCATGCGATTCCTCTCGCGAGCCCTCTTGCTGAAGGCCCTCCGGGGCCTGCGCCACGGACACCTCGAGCTTCGCCTGCCGCAAGGCGAGGTCCACCGCTTCGGCGACCCGACGTCGGACCTCCAGGCGGTCGCCGTCGTGAAGGACGAGCGCTTCTTCGCGCGGGCCGTCTTCGGCGGAGACATCGGCATCGGCGAGGCGTACGTCGACGGCCTCTGGACCTCGCCCGACCTCGTCTCCCTCGTGCGCCTGGCGGTGCGCAACATCGACGTGTTCGACGCGGGCGACCGCTTCCCCGCGACGCTCTCGCGATGGATCGAGCGGCTCCGCCACGCGATGCGGCGCAACTCGATCCACGGCAGCCGCCAGAACATCCGCTACCACTACGACCTCGGGACCGACTTCTACTCGCTCTTCCTGGACCCGAGCCTCACCTATTCGTGCGCACGCTTCGAGCAACCCGGGGCGACGCTCGAGGAGGCGCAGTTCGCCAAGTGCGACGCGATCTGCCGGCGGCTCGAGCTCGCGCCGGGCGACCGGCTCCTCGAGATCGGAACGGGCTGGGGCGCGCTCGCGATCCACGCCGCGACGCGCTACGGCGCCCGCGTCACCACCACGACGATCAGCCGCGCCCAGCACGACTACGTGCGCGAGCGCCTCGCGCGGGAGGGTCTCGCCGACCGGATCGAGCTGCGGTTCGAGGACTACCGCCGGCTCGGCGGCCAGTACGACAAGGCGGTCTCGATCGAGATGTTCGAGGCGGTCGGGCTCGCGTTCTACGACCGGTACTTCGAGGCGGTCGACCGGCTCCTCGCGCCCGGCGGCGCCATGCTCCTGCAGACGATCACGATGAACGAGACCCGCTTCCACACGTATCGAAGCCACTCCGACTTTCTGCGGAAGCACATCTTCCCGGGCGGCGAGCTGGCGTCGATCGAAGAGATCCGGAAGTCGCTCGCCCGCGCGACGCGGATGGAGGTCGCCGGGGTCGAGGAGATCGGACCGCATTACGTCCGCACGCTCGCCGCCTGGCGCGAGCGCTTCCTGGCGAACGCCGAGCGGGTGCGCGCGCTCGGATTCCCGGAGTCGTTCCTTCGGCTGTGGGTCTACTACCTGTCCTACTGCGAGGGAGGCTTCGCGGAGGGCTACATCGGCGACGCGCAGCTGCTCCTCGCGAAGGCGCCCGTGGGCGCCGCCGCGACGCGCTCACCGGCGGAGGTAACCTCCCACTCCGCATGAACCCCTGGCTCTCTGCCAAAAAGAAAGTCGACGCGGTCATCGTCCAGCAGCTCACCCAGGGGCTGTCGGCGGAGAAGATCGCGCTGACGATCGCCGTGGGCCTCTGCATCGCCATCATCCCGATCGTGGGCGCGACCACGATCCTGAGCTTCGCGGCGGCGTGGGCGCTGCGGCTGAACCAGCCGATCATCCAGACGATCAACTGGAGCTCCTACGCCCTCCAGCTCCTCCTGATCTTCCCGTTCATCCGCCTCGGCGAATGGATCTTCCGCGCGCCGCGGATGCGGCTGTCGCTCGAGCAGATGGTGGCCCTCGTCAAGGCGGACCCCTGGGGCGCTCTCGTGTCGCTTTCGGCCACCTTCGGCCACGCGGTGGTGGCGTGGCTGCTGGTCGTCCCCTTCGTCGGCGCCGTCGCGTACTTCGCGTTCCGTCCGATCCTGCGCGCGCTGGCGCTCCGGCTGCAGCCCGCCGCCGCGAAGACGAAGGCCGACGGCGCGGTGTGATCCGGCGCGCAACGGGCGGCGCCGCGTTCCTGCGATAATCGGAGCGTGGAGCTCCCCACTCCTCTCGAGGCGGCGCCCGAGTCTCTCCGCACCGAGGACGGGCGCGCGCTGTACTGCAAGCGCGAGGACGTGCACGAGCTGGGCGCGTTCAAGTGGCGCGGCGCGCTGCCCACGATCGAGAAGTACAAGTCCGAGGGCGCCTCCGCCGTCGTGACCGCCTCGACCGGCAATCACGGCGCCGCGGTGGCCTGGGCCTGCCAGCGCGTCGGCCTGCGTGCGATGGTCTACGCGCCGGCCGGCGCCTCGCTCGCGAAGCTCGCCCTGATCGACCGTCTCGGCGCCGAGATCCGCCTGATCGGCACCGACCTCGACTTCGCCAAGGACGAGGGCAAGCGGTTCGCCTCCGAGTCGCGCGTGCCGTTCTTCGAGGACGGCTGCGAGGCCACGCAGCTCGACGGGTACGGCGTCATCGCGGACGAGATCCTCGACCAGCTCGGCGCCCACCCCGCCGCCGTCGTGGTTCCCGTCGGCAACGGCGCGCTCATCGGCGGCATCGGACGGACGCTCCGGCGCCGCGCCCCCGAGACTCAGGTGGTCGGCGTCGTCTCGAAGGACGCGCCGGTGATGGCGCTGTGTTACGACGCAGGCGGGCCCGTCGGCTACGACCCCATGGCCACCTTCGCCGACGGACTGGCGGTGCGCGTCGCGATCCCCGCGGCCGTGGAGGTCGTGAACGCAAACACCGACCGGATGCTCCGCGTCTCGGAGCGCGCAATCGCGGAGGGCGTGGGCGGCTACGCGAGGGCGGGCATCCGCGCGGAGGGCGCGGCCGGCGCGGCCCTCGCGGCGCTGCCGCAGCTCGCGGACGTCGAGGGGACGATCGTCCTCGTCGTCACGGGACGCAACATCGACGACGCGCTCCACCGCCGCGCGGTGGAGCAGCCGGAGACGTTCCCGAGCTGATTACGCCGGCGGCGTCAGGTCGGCGGTCGCCAGGAACTTCGGCGGCTTCCGCCACTTCGTCGCCTGCTCGTACGCGTGCGCGATGCGGATGAGCGTCGGCTCGCTCCAGGCGCGTCCGAAGATCGACATCCCCACCGGCATACCGAGGTAGTCGCCGCACGGCAGCGTCAGGTCCGGATAGCCGGCGACCGCCGGCAGCGAGGAGCTGCCCCCCACGCCGTAGTCCCCGTTCAGGAGGTCGATGAGCGTCGCCGGACCGCTCGTCGGCGCGATGAGCGCGTCGAGCTTGTGCTTGTCCATCGTCTTGTCGATGCCTTCCTTGCGCGAGAGCTTGCCGTCCTTGGCGAGCGCGTCCCGGTACTTCTTCTCCGTCAGCGGTCCCTTGGCCTGCGCCTTCTCGAAGATCTCCTGGCCGAAGTACGGCATCTCGCGGGCGCGATTCTCCTCGTTGAAGCGGATCAGTTGCTCGAGCGACCGGTACCGCGACGACGCGGGCAGGCCTCCGAGGTGCGCGTTCAGGTCGGCCTTGAACTCGTAGAGCAGGACCTCGAACTCGCTGTCGTCGAACTCGCCCACGGTCTCGACGTCGGCCGGATCGACGATGACGGCGCCGAGCTTCTTCAGCTCGGCGAGCGCGGCCTCGACGAGAGCGTCGGCCGCCGGAGACTGGCCGTACAGCTTCTTGCGCGGGACGCCGATGCGCAGGCCCTGGATCCCCTGCCCGAGCGACTTCGTGTAATCGACCGCGCGCTCCGGCGCCGCCTTCGTCGCGGCGTCGGCGGGATCGGAACCGGCCAATACGGTCAGGAGGAGCGCCGCGTCCGCCACGGTGCGGCACATCGGCCCCGCCGTGTCCTGGGTGTGCGAGATCGGGATGATGCCCGTGCGGCTGACCAGCCCGATCGTCGGCTTGATGCCGACGAGCCCGCAGTTGTTGGACGGCGAGACGATCGAGCCGTCCGTCTCGGTGCCGACCGCGACCGCGCAGAGATTCGCCGACGCGGCGGTGCCGGAGCCGGAGCTCGAGCCGGAGGGGTTGCGGTCCAGCGCGTACGGGTTGCGCGTCTGCCCGCCGCGTCCGCTCCAGCCGCTCGAGGAGTGCGTCGAGCGGAAGTTGGCCCACTCGGAGAGGTTGGTCTTGCCCAGCAGGACCGCGCCCGCGTCGCGCAGCCGCTTGACGACGTGCGCGTCGGCGGCCGGAGCCGCGCCCACGAGAGCCAGGGAGCCCGCGGTCGTCTGCAGGCGGTCCGCGGATCCGACGTTGTCCTTCACGAGCACCGGGATGCCGTGGAGCGGCCCGCGGACCCTGCCGGCCTTGCGTTCCGCGTCCAGCGCGTCCGCGATGGCGAGCGCGTCCGGATTGATCTCGAGGACCGAGCGCAGCATCGGTCCCTGCCGGTCGATCCCGTCGATGCGGACGATGTACTTCTCGGTGAGGGAGCGCGCCGTCTCCTCGCCCGACTCCATGCGTTTCTGGAGGTCGGCGACCGTGAGCTCCTCGAGGGCAAACGCAGGCGCCGGCGAGGGCGGAGAAACGGGCGCGGGCGATGCCGCCGCGGCCGGAGGTCTCACGAGAGCGGCGGCGCCGGTCAGCGCTCCGTAGCGGATCAGGGCCCTGCGGTTCAGACCCTTCGTGCGGGTCATGGCGCCTCCTCGTCGCGTTCGGATTTGGGCCGAGAAATATCACAGAGGGTAGGATCGGTGCCGTTGAATCCGCGGCACATCCTGCTCGCGTACGCGGCGCTCGCGCTCGGCACGGCGCTCTTCTCCGCGATCGGCGGACGCCTGCCGGTGCCGGCCGGAAACGCCGAGATGCTCCTGCCCGACGCGCGGACGCCTCCCGTCGCCGATCGCAACGACGAGCTGTCGGACGTGCCGATGCAGTTTCTCCCGTGGAGCCGGGCCGTCGCGGACGCCTACCGCGGCGGACGGCTGCCGCTGCGCTTCTCGGCCAACGGCTGCGGCGTGCCGCTCTGGGCGAACCCGCAGGCGCAGGCCGTCACGCCGACGACGCTCTTCACTCTCCTCCTGCCGCTGCCGTGGGCGTACGCCGCGAGCGCCGCCGCGAAGCTCTGGCTCGCCGCGGCCGGCGCCTTCGCGTTCCTCCGCGCGCGGCGCCTCTCGACGCTCGCGGCGTCCTGGGGAGGGCTCGCGTACGGCTTCGCGATCCACATGACCGCGTGGATCCACTATCCCGACACGTGGCCGGCCGCGCTCCTGCCGTGGACGCTCCTCGCGCTCGATCGGCTCGCGCGCGGAGCCGCGGGCGGCTTCCTCGCGACGACCGCCGCCGTCTTCTTCCTCCTCCTCGGCGGCTATCCCGAGACGGAGCTCTTCGTCGCGGCCGCCGGCGCCGTGCTCTTCCTCGGCGTCCTCCTCGGCGAGCGGCTCGAGAGGCGGGAGCGCCTCGCGAGGCTGGGCCGTGCCGCCGCGGCGTCGATCCTGGCGCTGGGCCTGACGGCCGCCTACACGGTTCCGGCGGCGATCGCGCTCTCGCGCAGCGAACGCTCCGCCCACGTCGCCGCGGCGATCGCGGGCTCGCATCCGACGCTCTCGGCGCGCGATTTCGTGCGGCCGCCGCTCTACTGGGACGTCTCGCGCTTCTGGCTCGTGCCGGAGGCGCAGGGCAACCCGCGCGACCAGGACAAGTTCGGGCCCTACTCCTTCGCGGGGCGGGCGGGCGGCTACGCGGGCATCCTCGTCGTGGCCCTCGCCGTCGCCGGGTTTCTCCGGCGCGGCGCGCCGCCCTCGATCGTCGGGGCGCGCTGGGCGCTCCTGGGCCTCGCGCTCTACATCCTCTGGTATCCGCCGCTCGTGTACCTGCTTCACGCGACGCCGGGCCTCCGCGAGGCCGCGCTGCGTCTGACGACCAACCGCGCGAACGGCATCGCCGTCCTGCTGCTGGCGTGGCTCGCCGCGTGGGAGCTCGGCGTGATCGAGCGCGGCGCGCGCGCGTGGACGACGCGCATCGGCGTGCTCGCCGCGCTCGCGGGCGTGGGGATCGTCCTCTTCGAATTCGCGAAGACGGCGGACCGGCCGCCGCTCACGGCATGGCGGGCGGCGAGCTTCGCCCTCCCGATCGCTCTCCTGCTCGCCGCGGGCGCCGCCCTCGCGCTCCGGCCGGGGAGCCTGCGGACGCGCGTCCTCGCGGCGATCCTGATCGGCGGCACCGCCGTCGACCTCCTCCGGATCGGCGCGCGCTTCAATCCCGGAACGCTCCCCGCCGACTACTACCCGCTGACGCCCGGCGTGCGCGCGCTGCGCGAGGCCGCGGCCGGCGGCCGCTTCGCCGCGGGGGATCCGACGCTCGCCGGCGCGGCGTACATGTACGGGCTCGAGGACGTGCGCGTCCACGGCGTGACCGCACCCGCCGCGTACGTCGACGCCCTGCAGGCCGCGGCCGGCTACACCGGGCCGGCGGAGTACCCCTCGCGCGTCGGGCGCCTCGAAGCGCCGTTCCTCGACTTCCTCAACACGCGCGCGCGCCTCCATCCGGGTCCGATTCGCCGCGTGGACACGCCGGCCGCGGTCCTTCCGGATCGCCTCGTCGGAGTCGCGGACTCTTCGACGCTGCGGGCCCGGCTCGCCGCCGGGACGGACTTCCTCCGCCAGGCCTTCGTCATCGGAGCCGACGAGACCTTCGCCGGAAAATCCGAGGTGCTCGCGATCCAGCGCCCGTCTCCGGAGGAGATCCGCGTGCGCGTGCGCTGCGACGACCCACGCGTGCTGGTCCTTCCCGAGACCGACGACGGCGGCTGGACCGCGCGGGCGAAAGCGGGGCCGCTCGCGACTTTTAGGCTGAACGGCGCCTTCCTCGGAATCCGCGTGCCGGCCGGCGAGACGGCGATCGTCTGCCGCTACGCGCCGCCCGGCATTCGCGCGGGCGCGTGGATCAGCCTCGCGTCCGCCGCCCTTCTCGCGGCCACCGCGGTCGCGATCCGCCGGCGCCGATGACGCGCGTCCTCCTCGCCTACGCCGCGCTGGCCCTCGCGACGGCGTTCTACCCGGTGCCGTTCGGCGAGCTCCCGGTCCCGACCGACTGCGCGCTGCGGCTCCTGCCCGGAGCCGCGACGCCTCCGGTCCTGGTGGGCGGCAACGACGAGCGCTGGGACGTTCCCACGCAGTACCTCCCGTGGACGAAGGCCGTCTCGGACGCGTATCGCGCCGGGCGGCTCCCGCTGCGCTTCGCCGCCAACGGCTGCGGCAATCCGCTCTGGGCGAATCCGCAGGCGCAGGTGCTCACGCCGACGACCTGGATCACGTGGCCGCTGCCCGAGGCGTGGGCGCTCGCCGTCACGGCCGCGCTGCGTCTCTGGCTCGCCGCGGCGGGCGCGTCCCTCTGGCTCCGGCGGCGCCGCCTCTCCGAGCCGGCCGCGGCCGCGGGAGGACTCGCCTACGGATTCGCGCTGTGCTTCACGACCTGGCTGCACTACCCGCTGACGTATCCGCAGGCCGTCTTCCCGTGGCTCCTGCTGGCGCTCGAGCGGCTCGCCGAGGGCAAGCGCCGCGCAAGCGTGGCCGCCACCGCGGCGATCGCGGCGCTCCTCCTCGGCGGCTACCCGGAGGGCGAGTTCCTGGCCGGTGCGGCGGGATTCGGCGTCTTCCTCGCCGCGCTTCTCGCGCAGAAGAAGGAGCGACTCCGCCGGCTGGGAGCGTTCGCCCTCGCCGGTGTGCTCGCGCTCGGGCTGACCGCGGTCGTCTGGCTGCCGCAGGTCCGCGCCATCCTCGGAAGCGAGCGCTCCGCGCACGTCGCGCGCGAGGCGCCGCAAGACACACCGGCCTTCTCCGCCGGGCTCCTGCGTCCTCCGCTCTACCTCGACGTGCTGCGCTACTGGGTCGTCCCGGAGGTCCGCGGGAATCCGCGCAACGGCGACAAGTTCGGGCCCTACTCCTTCGCGGGCCGAACGGGCGGCTACGCCGGGATCCTCGTGCTCGCGCTCGCGCTCGCGGCGTTCGCGTGGCGTCGGGCGCCCGCGGCGGTCTCGGCCGCGCGCGTCCTCCTCGTCCTGCTCGTCCTCTACGTCCTCTGGTTCCCGCCGCTGCGATGGATCACGGACGCCACGCCCGGCGTGCGCTTCGTGATGCACCGCGTGACGACCGCGCGGATGCTCTTCCTCGCCGTGTTCCTCCTCGCGCTCCTCGCGGCGTTCCAGCTGGACCAGCTGCGCGCGGGACGCGGCCGGGTCGCGACGCTCGCCGCGTGCGTCCTGCTCATCCTCGCGACGGGCGTCCTCCTCGTCCAGTTCCTGCGGGATCCGGCGCATCCGCCGTTGACGCCGTGGCGCGCCGTCCGCTTCGCGCTGCCCGGACTCCTGCTCGCGGGCGCGCTCGCGCTCCTGTGGCGGGGGCCTCTGTCGCCCGACCGCGCGCGCGTCCTGACGGTGCTCGTCCTCGCCGGCACCGCTCTCGACCTGCTGCGCATCGGTGCGCGGTTCAACCCCGGCACGCGTCCCGCCGATTACTTCCCGCAGACGCCGGCGGTCCGTCAGCTGCGCGCCGCCTCCGCGGGCGGACGCTTCGCCGCGAACACCGGCGCGCTGTCGGGCATGGCCGCGATGTACGGGCTCGAGGACGTCGGGATGCAGGACCCCATGACCCCGGCGCGCTACCTCGATGCGCTCACGGCCGGCACGGGCTACGATGCTCCCGCGCATCCGCTGGGCAACGTCCGCCGGATCGACGCACCGATGCTCGACTTCCTCAACGCGCGCGCGCGGCTCGACGGAGAGACGGTCCGGCCCGCGGCCGCGCGCGACGGCGTCTTCCCCGAGCGGCTCATCGGCTGCGCGGACGAGGCGGAGCTCCTGCGCCGCCTGGCGACGGAGCCCGACCTCGTGAGCGTGGGGCTCGTCGTGGGCGCGGACGAGACCTTCCGCGGCGCCGCCGAGATTCTCGCGATCGAGCGGCCCTCTCCGGAGCGCCTGGCCGTCCGCGTCCGGAGCGACGCGCCCCGAGTCCTGATCCTCCCCGAATCCGACGACGGCGGCTGGAGCGCGGAGTCGGCGGGTCAGCCGCTGCCGACGCTGCTCGCGAACGGCGCCTTCCTCGCGATCCGCGTCCCGGCGGGAGAGACGCGCATCGTCTGCCGGTACCTGCCTCCCGGCTTCCGCGAGGGGCTCGCCGTCACGGCGCTCGCGGCCGTAGCCTGCGTCGCCGCCGTTCTCGCGACGGTGAGAAGGCGCTCATGACGTTCTGGGAGCGCCTGAAGCGGCGGCTGGATCCGGCCGCGGGGCCGCCTCCGCCTCCGCGACTCCCCGACGATTACAAGGCGGCGTGGAACGAGGCGGCGCTGGGCGCCGCCGGGGCGCGGGACGCCGTCCTGACGGGGTCGACTCCGGAGTCCTTCGAGTCGACCGCCCGCTCCGACGCGGACCGGATCCGCAAGCACCTCCGGGCCGGCGACATCGTCCTCAACATCGGGTGCGGCGTCGGCCGCGTCGATCTCTACCTCGCCCCGCACGTCCGGGAGATCTGGGCGATCGACGTCAGCGGCGAGATGCTCGCCCGCGCGAGGGAGCGCCTGAACGCCCACGGAAACGTCCGCTTCCTCGAGGTCGGCAATCGCGATTTCCTCTCGGCCATTCATACGCAGAGCATCGACCTCGTCTTCTCCTACCTCGTGCTCCAGCACCTCGAGAAGGAGGATGCCGTGAAGTACCTGCGCGAAGCGGCGCGTGTCCTCAAGCCCGGCGGCTTCCTCGTGACGCAGTTTCCCAATTACCTCTCGCCGGAGTACGCGCGGGTCCTCCTCCAGGAGAGCGACGTCGCGGAACGCAGCCCCGGCCGGGTGCGGCCGTACACGGAGGCCGAGGTCCGGCAGACGCTCGCGGTCGTCGGCTACGAGATCGTCGAGCTGCACCTCGAGGGCGGCCGCGACGACGACGCCGAGATCTACGTGGTGGGAACGACGCCGAAGCCCTAGCCGAACAGGTGCTCGATCGACCGCGCGTAGTAGCGCAGGAGCGGCACCTCCTCCGGCACGGCGTGGTGGAGACCCCGCGCATCCCTCTCGACCAGGTGGCGCAGCGTGAGCATGCGCAGCCCGACGGCGACCGCGTAGTCCTGGTCTCCGCGCGGGACGTAGACGTGGGCGCCCCGCCGTTCGAGGCCCTGGATCTCCTCGAGGACGCGGCCCTTCAGCTCGAGCTCGCTCCACCGGCGCTCCGGGTCGCGGACGAACGCGGTCGCGACGAGGGCGACCGGGGTCACCGGGATCACGCGCGCGACGCCGGCCATGAGCTCCTTGGCCAGCTCCTCGAGCCGCCGCGAGTGCTCCTCCTTCGAGAGTGTACGGAAATCGACGTCCCGCTTCCGCGTCCAGTCCGCGAGCGAGACCGGCGTGCCGAAGTTCACGCAGGCATAGCCGAAGCGGTACCAGCGGCTGCGCGCCCACAGCCACGCGTTGCGCCCCGCGAAGCGCAGCGTGCGGGAGACCGCCCGAGCCGCGCCCGGGCGCCGCGCGGCGGGATCCAGGTCCAGCAGGAAACTGCGGTCCTCGAAGGTCCGGTCATAGTTGATGCCAACGGGCACGAACACGATGTCGCGGCCGGCCGGGTCGGACGCGCGCAGCATCTCGCGCGTTCCGAACGCGCGCAGCATGTAGTCGAGAATGCCCAACTTCGGCGGACGCAGCCGCCCGTCCCGCGAGAGGCCGCCCTCCGGGAAGACGGCCTGCGTCACGCCCGCGGCCGTCGCCATTCCGACGTAGCGCTCGAGCACCTTGCGGTACAGCGCGTCGCGCGAGTTGCGCCGCACGAAGTACGCGCCCATCGCCCGGATCAGGGTCTGCAGCGGCCAGATGCGCGCCCACTCGCCGACCGCGTAGGAGAGCGCCGTCCTCTCCGCGACGAGGTAGCCGATCAGCACGTAGTCCATGTTCGAGCGGTGGTTCATCACGAACACCACGGTCGCCCCCGGCGGAATCGCCGCGAGCCCCGCCTCGTCGGCGTAGCCCAGGCGGACGCGGTAGAGCGCACGCGCGACGTTCCGCGCGATCCCGTAGGCGACCCGGAAGTAGAGGTAGGCGTTGAACGCGGGCACGATCTCGCGCGCGTAGCGCTCCGCCCGCCTCAGCGCGTCCGCGCGCGGCACGCCCTCCTCCCGGGCGAGCGCCTCGGCCGCCTCCTGCACCGGCGGATCGTGGAGGAGCCGGTCGATCAGAACCTCGCGCTTGGTCAGCTTGAACGGCTGGATCCGGATGTCGAGGCGCTCGTTCAGCTCCTCGACCACGCGGTGGACTCGCCGCCGGAGAATCCCGCGCACCGCGGGGAGCAGGAGAAGGTCGATCGCCGCCCACGCCGCGAGCAGCGCGAGGAGGATGGCGAGCCAGAGGGGCAGCGCGACGGTATGCGGCGTGGAAATCGGCGTCCTCGGTATCTCTGCCGCGAAGCATAGGATGAGAGCGATGGCGCGACGCCACGTCTTCGTGACCGGCGGGACGGGCTACCTGGGCCGGCGAGTCATCCCGGAGCTCCTCGCCCGCGGACACGCTGTGCGCGCGCTCGCGCGGGAGGGCTCGGCGCCGCGGCTTCCCGAAGGCTGCGAACCCGTGAGCGGAGACGCGCTCGACGCCTCGACTTTCGCCGCGCGCGTGCCTCCCTGCGACACGCTCCTGCAGCTCGTCGGCGTCGCCCACCCGAGCCCGGCAAAGGCGGCCCTCTTCCGGACCGTCGACCTCGCGTCCCTTCGGGCCTCCGTCGAGGCGGCGGCCGCGTCGCGGATCTCGCACTTCGTCTACGTCAGCGTGGCGCATCCGGCGCCCGCGATGAAGGCGTACTGGCAGGCCCGGGCCGAGGGCGAGGACGTGCTGCGCGCGAGCGGGGTTCCGGCCACGATCCTGCGTCCCTGGTACGTGCTCGGGCCGGGCCACCGCTGGCCCTACGCGCTCCTTCCGTTCTACTGGATCCTCGAGCGCCTCCCGCCGACGCGCGCGGGCGCGAGGCGGCTCGGCCTCGTCACGCTCGCGCAGATGGTGCGCGCGCTCGTGGCCGCGGTCGAGTCCGAGTCGCCGCCCGCCGCGGGCCCGCCGCGCATCGTCGAGGTGCCCGAGATCCGAAGCGGGTCCGTCGTCCGGAGCCGCTCCTAGCGCGTGACCGTCCGCGTCTCGACCATGCCGGGGCACGCGAGGTGCGCGACGAACGTCTCCCAGTTGAACGCGCCGAATTCCTGACCGACGGCCCAGGCCTCGTCGGGACCGACGGAGACGACGCCGGTCAGCTCGTTGATCGCGTCGCTCGCATTGGGACTCGCGAGGATCACGTTCCAGGTCAGGCCGTCCCAGTGCTCGATCAGCGTCAGCAGCTGCACGCCGTTGTCCCAGAAACCCACGGCCCATGCGCGGCCCGCGGCCTGGCCCACGACGCCGAAGAGGTAGTTGTTCCTCTCGCTGCGATTCGGGCTGTCGACGACGCTCCAGGCGGTTCCGTTCCAGTGCAGGATCGAGGTCTGGTTGACCTGGTCGACGCCGAAGACGGCGAGGTGATAACCCACGGCCCACACGTCGTCCTTCGAGGTCGCCGAGACCGACTGCAGCTGGTTGACGAACGGACCGACGTTGGGCGCGTCGACGTTGGTCCAGTGCTGCCCGTCCCAGTGCTTGATCAGGTTGACCTGGATGAAGTCGACGATGTCGAAGCCGACGGCCCAGATGTCGTCGGGGGCGACGACCTCGATCGCCGTGAGCCAGCCGCCGTCCCCGTTGTCGGGCGTCGAGAAATCGGTCCACTCGAGCCCATCCCAGTGGAGGATCAGGCTCTGGCTCGTGGTGAAGTCGGCCGTCTTCCCGACGACCCAGACGTCGTTCGGCCCGGCGACGCCGACGCCGTAGAGCTCGTTGGTCGACTCGCCGCCGCCCGGCATCGTCGGATTCGGGCTGTCCACGATGCCCCAGCTCGTGCCGCTCCACGACTCGACGAGCGTCGTGCTCTGGGGATCGAAGGGGTTTTCGCTCGCGGAGAAGCCCACGGCCCAGACGTTTCCCGCGCCCTTCGCGTCGACGGCGAGCAGGAAGCTGTTGGGTTGGGATCCGTCGGGCGTCGCGACGATCGCCCATCCGCCGCCGTTCCCGTGCTCGGCGAGGGTGTGCCGGTGGGTCCCGTCGAAGGAGTTGCCGACCGCCCACTGATTGCTCGCCGAGATCGCGGTGACGGCGCCGAGGACGCTGTCGCCGGACTGGAGGTTCGCGCTCGGAAACGTGTTCCAGATCTGACAGAAGTGCGGCGAGTAGCCGAGGTGGGGCTGGGCGGCCGCGATGGCCGGGAGCCCGAGGAGAAACGCCGAAACGATCGGAAGCGCCGTGGAGAATCGCCGGGAGCGTGACATGGCTGGACTCCTTCGCTTGCGCTCGAGCGCCCGCAGAGCGCGCATTCTTCCCGCCCGAGGGGGCGAGCCGGATCTGATTAATCCAACACTAATTCGGCGGAGGCCGGGGATAGCATGCCCGCCATGCAACCGCAGACGGAATGGCGCCGCGGCGCCTACTCCATCTCCACGGATCCCGACCGGCTGGACCGCTCGGTCATCCATGCGTTTCTCCGCGAATCCTACTGGGCGAGCGGGATCCCGCGCGAGGTCGTGGACGCGTCCATCCGAAGCTCGCTTCCCTTCGGGCTCTACGACGATTCGGGTGCGCTCGTGGGCTTCGCGCGGGTCGTCACGGATTTTGCGACCTTCGCCTACGTCGCCGACGTGTTCGTCCTGCCCTCGCACCGCGGACGCGGTCTCGCGGTGTGGCTGATGGAGGTCATCCGCGCGCATCCCCGGCTCCAGGGCCTGCGGCGCTGGGTCCTCGCGACGCGGGACGCCCACTCGCTCTACCGCAAGACGGGCTTCGCCGCGCTCGCCGACCCCGGGCGCTACATGGAGATCGTGGATCGGGACGTGTACCTCCGTGGCCGATGAGCCGGTGAACGCCCCGAAGGAGTGGTTCGACGGCTTCTTCGAGGGCCTCGCGCTCGAGTTCTGGCGCGTCGCGGTTCCCGACGCCGTCACGCGCGAGGAGGCGGCGTTCCTGTGGAAGCACCTCGCGCTCTCCCCCGGCGACCGCGTCCTCGACGTCGGCTGCGGGCACGGGCGCCTCGCGATCCCGATCGCCATGCGGGGCGCCGCCGTCACCGGCGCCGACCTCTCGGCGGAGTTCCTGCGGGCCGCGGCGCGCGCGGCCAGGGACGCGCCCGCCGGCGTCTCGATCGAGTGGCGCAAGGCCGACATGCGCCGACTCCCCGAAGCGTGGCGCGGCCGCTTCGACGCGGCCTACTGCATGGGCAACAGCTTCGGCTACTGCGACGACGCCGGCAACGAGGCGACGCTCGCCGCCGTCGCGCGCTCCCTCAAACCGGGCGGCCGGTTCGTGCTGGACTTCGGGCAGGTCGCCGAGTCGATCTTCGCGAGGGGAATCGAGCCGCGCGCCGAGGCCGACGTCGGCGGCTTCCACTTCGTCGAGGAGACGCGCTACGACATCGCGACCGCGCGCATCGAGAACCGCTTCGTCATCTCGAAAGGCGGCCGCACCGAGGAGAAGCTGGCCGCGCAGAGGGTTTACCTGGCGAACGACATCCGGCGTCTGCTCGAGGGCGCCGGCTTCCGCGTGCTCGCCTCGTTCGGTTCCTCCGGCGAGGAGCCCTACGCTCTCGGCGCGCAGCGCCTCCTGACGGTCGCGCAGAAACGCCGCGTCAGGTCTGCGGGGCGCGCGCGAAGACGCGGATCAGCGAGAAGAGGCTGATCGCGGCCCAGCTTCCCTCGAGCGCGATCAGGCCGAGGTTGCGGGCCTCGACCGCGAAATACGTCAGGATCAGCGAGCCGACCAGGTTCAGCGCCAGGTACGCCGGCGCCTCGGGCCGGAGCTTCCCGGCCTGCTGCGCGCCGAACGCCGCCAGGATCATGGCGGCGCCGAGCAGCGAGACGACCTGCCCGATCATGGCGCACCGGCTTTGGACATCGTCATTCTCCTTCCGCCTCCGGCTCCGCGCCGGGGGTCTCCTGTCGATGAGGAACCGGGTAGCAGCCCAGGACCAGGCGATAGGAGCGTCCCCGGCCGGGGCGAATCGAGCCCGAGGCGGATCGGTCGGGCGACGTGTGCCGCGCGATGACCTCGACGACGGCCTGCCGCAGCGCGTTCGCGAACTCGGCGCGTTGCTCGGACGAGTCGAACCGGAACTGCGACTTGAACGAGAGCGTGCCGACCCGCTGGCCCCGTCCCCGCGCCTCCTGCTCGGCCCTCGAGACGTCCAGGCGCACCTGCTCGGAGAGCGCCAGCAGGTAGTCGGCCGAGGCGGTGTCCTCGATCGTGCGCCAGTCGGGCGCGAGCGCGCCCAGGATCTCCGGCGAGAGGACGTAGGAGCGGGCGGTCGCCACGTAGCGCTGCTCGATCCAGTTTCGCCGTCGGCGCCGGCCCGCCGGGCGCAGGAAGCCGGCCCTGGCGAGCTCCCGGACGTGGTAGTTGACCCGCTGGCGCGGCAGGGAGAGGCGCCGCGCGAGCTCCGTCGCGGAGGCCGGCTCCTGGGCGAGGCGCAGCAGCCGCAGACGCATCGGGTTCAGCAGCGCGCTCGCCCGCCGGGCGCTGTGAATGCTCTCGAGCGGAGCCCGCGGGGCCTCGGGTGCTGCCGACGACATAGACAATATTATTTGTCTAGACAATAATAATTGTCAATATGCGGCGTTTCGGAGTCCTCGACGCCCGCGGACGCGTACTTGTGTGAATGCAGCCGAAATCCGGCCCTCGCGGGCCCCGTCGCTACAATCCCGGAATGCCCTTCTCCACGCGGCCGGGAAACGCCTGACCATGGCTCGAATCGGCCTCGGAGGAGGGGGCTTCACCTCGCGGGCGGCGAAGGCCGAACGCCCGCGCGGCGGCCGGCTCCGGCCCGAGGAGCCGTCCGGGAAGAAGAAATCCCTCCCGTTCTCGGTGATCGCCAAAGACGCGGTCGAGCTGATCCGCGCCCGGAGGGGCCGGCTCGCCCTGGGTCTCGGCCTGATGGTCATCAGCCGGCTCTGCGGCCTCGTCCTCCCCGGGGTGACCAAGATCCTCCTCGACGACGTCATCGGGAAGCACAAGACCCAGCTCCTCGTCCCGATCGTTCTGGCGGCGGCCGCGGCCACGCTCATCCAGGGCGTCGCCGGCTTCTCCCTCTCCCAGGTCCTCGGAAAGGCGGCCCAGCGCTCGATCACCGAGATGCGGCGGGCCGTCCAGGCGCACGTCGGGCGCCTCCAGGTCGCCTTCTTCGACCAGACCAAGACGGGCGTCCTCCTGTCGCGCGTGATGACCGACGCGGAAGGCATCCGCAACCTCGTCGGGACCGGCCTCGTCGAGCTCGCGGGCGGCCTGCTCACCGCACTCTTCGCGCTCGCGATCCTCTTCTACTTCTCGGTCAAGCTGACGCTGATCGCGCTGGCGGTCCTGTCGCTCTTCGGGCTGGTGCTCCTCTACGCCTTCAAGACGCTCCGGCCGCTCTTCCGCGAGCGTTCCAGGATCAACGCGGAGGTCTCGGGGCGGCTGACCGAATCGTTCTCGGGCGTGCGCGTCGTCAAGGCCTATCGCGCGGAGCGGCGCGAGGCGCTCGTGTTCACCGAGGGCGCCCACAAGCTGTTCCGCAACGTCGCGAAGACCATGACGGGCTTCTCGGCCGTCTCGGCCTTCTCGACCCTCCTCCTCGGCGTCGTCGGCGTCTCGATCATGTGGGTCGGCGCCCACGAGATCGAGGCGGGCCGCATGACCGTGGGGTCGTTCGTCTCCTTCACGCTCTACCTGGGACTTCTCGTCGGCCCCGTCGTCCAGATCGTCTCGATCGGCAGCCAGGTCACCGAGGCCTTCGCCGGTCTCGAGCGGATCCGCGAGCTGCGCGAGGAGCTGGCGGAGGACGCCGGGGACAGGCTCCGCGACCCGCTCCCGCGCCTCGAGGGCGAGGTCGAGTTCCGGGACGTCGTCTTCGAGTACGAGCAGGGCACGCCGGTCCTGCAGGGGATCTCATTCGCCGCGCGGCCCGGCACGGCGACCGCGCTGGTCGGGCCCTCGGGGGCCGGCAAGAGCACGATCATCGGCCTCGTCGCGGCCTTCTACCGGCCGACGGCCGGGACGATCCTGGTCGACGGACGGGACCTCTCGAAGGTCCGCCTCTCGGACTACCGCTCCCAGATTGGCGTCGTCTTCCAGGACAACTTCCTCTTCGACGGCACCGTCTTCGAGAACATCGCGTATTCGCGGCCCGACGCGCGCCGCGAGGACGTCCTCCGCGCCGCCGCGATCGCCCGCTGCGACGAGTTCGTCGAGAAGCTGCCGCAGAAGTACGACACGATCGTGGGCGAGCGCGGCGTCAAGCTGTCCGGCGGCCAGCGCCAGCGCGTCGCGATCGCGCGCGCCATCCTCGCCGATCCGCGCATCCTGATCCTGGACGAGGCGACCTCGTCGCTCGACTCCGAGAGCGAGGCGCTGATCCAGGAGGGCCTGGCCGAGCTCATGAAGGGACGCACGACGTTCGTCATCGCGCACCGGCTCTCGACGATCCGCCGCGCCGATACGATTCTCGTCGTCGAGGACGGAAGGATCGTCGAGCGCGGACGCCACGAGGATCTGCTCGCGCGCGGCGGGCGCTATGCCGACCTCTACAACCGGCAGTACGGGCTGGAGAGCAACCTCTTCCTGAACCCGGGCGAGGGCGTGCGTGTGGAAGACGTCGAGGACGAGAAGACTCCGGTCGCCGCGGCCGACTCGGGCGCGGTCGGGCGGCTGCCGCTCGTGGGCGGCGGGGGATCGGGGTCGTAACCTCCTGTCATCCCGAGGGCTACAGGCCCGAGGGACCCCTTTGATGACGTGCCGCGGCCAAGAAACGGGTCCCTCGGCGCTCGCGCGCCTCGGGATGACAGCGGTCCAGGCGAAAACGAAAAGGGCGGGGACCTGCCCCGCCCCTACATTCCGTCTGCGAGCCTCGTCAGTCCCGCCGTCCGCCGAAGAACCGCAGCATGAAGAGGAACAGGTTGATGAAGTCGAGGTACAGCGAGAGCGCGCCCACGACCGCGTAGGCGCCGTACTGTCCCTCGGGAAGCTGCGCCGCCATCACCTTCAGGCGCTGCGAGTCCCAGGCCGTCAGGCCCGTGAACACGATGACGCCGACGATCGAGATGACGAACTGCAGCCCCGCCGAGTGCCAGAACAGGCCGACGACCGAGGCCAGCACGAGGCCGATCAGGCCCATGAAAACGAACTGGCCGACTCCGGCGAGGCTCCGCTTGGTCGTCGAGCCGTAGAGGGCGAGCGCGCCGAACATGCCGGCCGTGACGAGGAACGTCGTCGCGATCGAGGTGCCGCTGTACAGAAGGAAGATGAAGGAGAACAGGACGCCGTTGAGCGCCGAGTAGAGCAGGAACAGCCCGGATGCCGCGCCCGGCGACAGCTTCTGGACGCGGGCGGAGAGGTAGAAGACGAGGCCCAGCTGGCCGAGCGCCAGGATCCAGAAGAGGCCCCGGTTCGCCGCGAGCCCCTGCGCGATCGAGGGCGAGCTCGACACGGCCAGGGCGACCGCGGCCGTCACGCCGAGCCCCACGAACATCCAGCCGTAGACCTTGCGCAGGAACGCGGTGGCGCGCTCGGCGGTCAAAGCCCCGGTGGAGGTGAAGGCGGAAGCCGGCGTCATCTGAAATTCGTTCATGGTGGCACTCCTCCCGAAGTGCGGATTCTATCCGGGATGAAAACGGAAGGCGGGCACTCCGGATTCCCGGTGGGGCCAAGTGGGCGGGGCTCGTCCCCGCCCATACAAGGCGACTCAGTTCACCTTCAGGCGCAGCCGCTGCAGCGCGGCGAGCGCCATGGGATCTCCCGGGTTCTCCCGCAGGGCGCCCTCGAACTCCGCGAGCGCCTCCGCGACCTGGCCGCGGGCCGCGCGGAGTCTGCCGAGATTCAGGTAGGGAAAGTGGCGTGGGTCGTAGCGCGGCGCCGTCTTCGCCTGCTCGAACCACGGGATCGCCTCGTCCCACGCGCCCCGCTCCATGAGGTAGCAGCCGATGTCGTTGTAGGGATTGCCGAAGCTCGGATCGGTGGCGATCGCCTTGCGGCACTCCTCGATCGCCTCGTCCAGGCGGCCCTCGAAGGAGTACGCCCAGCCTCGAAACGTGTACGCCTCCGCCGTGGGCTCCGTCTCGAGCGAGAGCGTGAAGAGGCCGATCGCCTCCTCCAGCTCGCCCGCGAGCAGGCGCGCGGTGCCTTCGCGCCAGAGCTCGAGCGCCCGGTCGGATCCCTCCCCCATGGCTCTTCGATTATCCAATACAATTTTCGGCCGGTGGCAGCGTGAGCGACGACCGCAAGTACCGGCACCGCGGTTATCAGGACTCCGACCGCGACTCCTCCGGACGGAGGCCGGGCGGGCCGCGTCCGCCGCGGCGCGACGACGGCGCGCCCCGAGGGCGCGGGATCGACCAGGACAAGGCGGTCGTCTTCCGCTGCAAGCACTGCGGCGAGCGGGTGCTCGACCTCGACTCGATCGGCGTCGACGCGGTCTGCCGCAAGTGCGGCGCGTCGCTCCACTCGTGCAGCCAGTGCGCGCATTTCGACACGTCCGCGCGCTTCGAGTGCACGCAGCCGATCCCGGCGCGCATCGTCTCGAAGAAGGCGCGGAACGAGTGCACGTTCTTCTCCCCGGCGAAGACCTTCGATCTGACCGGCAGCCGCGGCGCCGCCACTCCCGACGACGCGCGCTCGGCGTTCGACGCGCTGTTCAAGAAGAGCTAACCGCGTCGCCGCCCATCGTCACCAAGCTGTCATCCCGAGCGCAGCGAGGGATCCCGGACTCGATTGCCCCGGCGGCAGAAAGCGCGGGATCCTTTCGTCGCTCGCTGTCGCTACGCTCCTCAGGATGACGGCGTAGCCAGCCTCCTCGCCTTCCTGAGCACGTCGCGCAGCATGCGCTGGGTCAGCTTCCCGGTGAACGTGTTCTGCTGGCTCGGGTGGTAGGTCGAGACGATGCGGTCCTCGCCGACGACGGCGACGCCGCCATGGGCGAAGCGGGGCCGGGGACGGGGAAGCGCGACGCCCTCCTCCGCGAGGACGCGCAGGCACGCGTCGAACGCCAGCGCGCCGAGCGCGACGAAGACGCGCGGCCGCGGCAGCAGCGCCGCCTCGGGCCTCAGGTACTCGCGGCAGTTGTCGAACTCCGCGGGCGTCGGGCGGTTGTCCGGCGGGGCGCAGCGGCACGCCGCCGAGAGCAGGACGCCCGACAGCGCGAGGCCGTCGTTTCGCGCGACGGAGCGCGGCTGGTTCGCCAGCCCGACGGCGTGGAGCGCCTCGAAGAGGAAGTTGCCCGACTCGTCGCCCGTGAAGATCCGCCCCGTCCGGTTGCCGCCGTGCGCCGCCGGCGCGAGCCCGACCATCAGGATGCGGGCGTCGGGGTCCCCGAACGCGGGCACGGGACGCGCCCAGTAGCGCTGCCCGGCGAATCGTCGCGGGGGGTGCGCGGCGGCCTCCTCGCGCCACGCCACCAGGCGCGGACAGCGGCGGCAGGCGACGACCTCGCGCTCGACGCGCGCGAGCCGGCGCGCGCGCTGAGTCGCGCCGGTGAGGCGCGACGCCTTCTCAGTCCCGCCGATACGTCCCCATCGTCTTCGCCTGGGCGAGGACGTGGCCCTGCATCGCACCCTCGACCTGCGCCTTCGTCGACCCCGGCGGCAGGTTCAGCGGCGTGTCGAGCGCGGAGAGGCGGAACTCGTAGTGATGAACGCCGTGCCCGCGCGGAGGCTGCGGCCCTCCCCAGCCGACGTCGCCGTAGTCGTTCCGGCCCTGGACGCCTCCGTTCTGCGGCCGGTCGCCGTTGGCGACTCCCTCCGGGAGCGACGTCGCCGATCCCGGGATGTCGAAGTACACCCAGTGAACCCACGGCGTCGGACGCGGCGCGTCGGCGTCGTCGCAGACGAGCGCGAAGCACTTCGTCCCCGCGGGCGCATCCGACCAGGCCAGCGCGGGCGAGAGGTCGGCGTGGTCGCGGGCGTTCTTGTCGGGCACAGGTTTTCCTTCGGCGAAGGCGGAGCTCTGCAGTTTCATGGCGGGACCCTCGGTCTATTTCTTGGCGGGCAGCCCCTTGGGCACTCCCATCGAGCGCCAGCGTTTCTTGTTCTCCTCCCACTCCTTCTCGGCGCGCTTGCGGTTGACGGCCGCCGCCTCGGCCCGGCGGTCGTCTTCGCTCGGTGAGGGCGGCGGCGCCGGCTCGGGCTCGGGCGTCGGAGATTCGGGAACGGTCTCGGATTCCTTCGCTTCGGTCACGGCGGGCATTCTACTCCGCGCCCGCCCCCTCACTCGATGATCAACGTACCGATCATCCCGTTGTGCTGCTCGGGATCCCCGCCGCAGTCGTTCTGCGTGCAGACGAACGGGTAGGCCCCGCGCTGGTAGTCCTGCGGGGTGAAGCCCGTGATCTGGAAGTCGTGTCC
Organism: Thermoanaerobaculia bacterium; assembly: GCA_036406835.1. Taxonomy (GTDB): domain Bacteria; phylum Acidobacteriota; class Thermoanaerobaculia; order UBA5066; family Gp7-AA6; genus DAHUXD01. Next base: position 9,056 of record DASXAG010000129.1, on the reverse strand, counting down.
GGGCGAGATGTTGTCCGTCGTCGGCAGCCCGAGGTCGCTCACGCCGGAGAAGCCATGCTGCGGGTTCGGCGTGCCGGGCGGGTCGACGTTGTGGAAGATCAGCGTGTAGGTCACGCCGGCCTTGAGGATCAGGGGCTGCGAGACGGGCCCGCCGGGATCGAAGTTCCAGGCGCGCACCGAGATCATGACCGTCTGCGGCCCGCTCGGGGGCGCCGGATCCGGCGCACCGACCACGAAGATGGGATCGGTCGTCGCGTTGTCGATCACGGCGGCATAGCTGAAGAGCGCGACGCCTCCCCCGTCCACGACGACGACCGCATTCCCCGTCGCCGTCGAAGGCGCGCCGACCGCCGCGAAGACGTCGTCGATCTGGGCGCCGGTGCGCGGCGCGAGCGGCGCCGGAAGCTGCGTGGAGCCGAGGAGAGTGGCGCCGTCGTAGACGTGAAACGTCGGCGTCGCGGGCGAGGCGCCCGGGTTGTAGACGCCGACGTTCGTGCGGAATCCGGCGCCCGCGCCGCGGTTTCGGACCGAGGTCAGCGCGGTCGCCGGGCTCGCCGCGGCGAGGGAGAGCCCGGGGACGAACATGCCGACGGTCGGCTCGGGAGTGGTCGAGTAGAGGCGGCTGCTGACGACGAGCTGCCCCGCCGATCCCGCGTGGCTGAACTCGATCGCGCCCGCCGTGTTCGGCTGGCCGAAGAGCGAGACGCAGACGTCGTCGAAGGCCCTCGACTCGCGCGGCGCGAGCGTGAACGTCTGGGTGGGAGGAGCCGGCTGGCATGGACCGATGAAGCAGCGGTAGTCCGCGGTCACGTCGAGCGGCGCGGTGTAGGACGTGTTGAAGGCGCGCACGTCCGAGAAGAACGGCGCGAGGCCGACGACCGACGCGGCCGCCGTCAGGTAGACGGTCTCGGCGGAGCCGGCGCCGGCGAGCCCGGCGATCGCCAGGACGAGGACCCCGATCTTTCCGCGAAAGGACATGCCTCCCCTCGTGGATTGGACGAGGGAGGGCGGGGATCGTTGACAGGAAGGCCGGGGGGATCCGCTAGAGGACGTTCACCGTCCCCTGCATCATCACGCCGTGGACCTTGCAGAAATACGTGTAGACGCCGTTGTTTGGGAAGGTCTGGCTGAACGTCGTTCCCGTGATGGGTGCCCCGGTGACGAATCCCGAATCGAAATTCAGAGGCGGCGGACCGCCAACCGGACCCGGACTGCAGATGTTCGTATCGCAGACTCCCGACGTGACCGAGTGGGGCCCGATTCCGGGGCCCCATTGCCACGTCACGGTCTGACCCGCCGTGATCGTGATGTTGGGAGGAACGAAGGTCGTGCCTCCGCCCGGGCCCACGAGGACCAGATTCGGAATCGGCGTCGCCGTCCGCGTGGCGGTCCGCGTCACGCTGATGGTCGGGGTGATCGTGATGGTGGACGTCGCCGTGGCCGGCGGCGTCGGAGTCTTCGTCGCCGTCTTCGTCGGCGTGAGGGTGATCGTCGCGGTCTGCGTGATCGTGGGCGTCGCCGTGTTGACTCCCGTCGGAGTCGCCGTCGGCGTGATCGACGCCGTGAACGTCTTCGACGGGGTCAGCGTTTGGGACGGCGTCTGCGTGATCGACGGCGTCAGCGTGATCGTCGGTGACAGGGTGATCGTGGGCGAGAGAGTGATCGTCGGCGTGAGCGTGATGGTGGGGCTGAGCGTGATCGTGGGCGACAGAGTGATCGTCGGCGACGCCGTGGGAGTCCCGAGCGTGCTCGTGACCGTCGGCGTCGACGTCGCGAGACCCGTCGCCGTCCGGGTCGGCGTGGGCCCTCCGGGCGTGTCGGTGCGCGTCGGCGTCGTGAACGCGGCGGCCTGGTCCGGCGCGCCCTGGACGAAGATCGGATCCGCCGTGCGGTTGTCGATCACGGCCGCGTAGGTGAAGACGGGCCGGGTCGCGAGAACGACGCAGACGGCGTTCTCGATCGAGAGGTCGGCCACGCCGGCGGTCTCGAAGATCCCGGAGATCTGGACCCCGGAGTGCCCCCCGACGAGCTTCGAGACCGGCACGCCCAGGCGGTTGCGGAAGGCGTCGAACAGCGTGAAGGTCACCTGCACCGGATCGTCGTTGGGGTTGAAGAGGCCGACGTTCGTGCGGAAGCCGCTCGGCGGCGTCGTGCCGGGATCGTGGCGGACCGACGTCAGGACCGACAGGCCGAGCGCCCGCGCGGCCGGCAGGCCGGGGATGAACATGCCGACGCTGTTGAGGGGCGCGGTGGAGTAGAGCCGGCTGGTCACGACGAGCTGGCCGGGGAGGCCCGCGCTCTCGAACTCCACGCCGCCGCCCGTGTCGTGCGCGCGGAAACCCTCCGCGCTCGCGACGATGTCGTCGAAGGCCCGGGACTCGCGGGGCGCCAGGGTGAACTGGATCGACGGGGACGCCGGGCAGGATCCGATGAAGCACCGGTAGGTCGCCGTCACGTCCAGGCTCGACGCGTAGGACGTGTTGAACACGCGGACGTCGGAGAAGAAGGGGTTCAGCCCGACGAGCGACGCCGCCGCCGGCAGCGTCACGACGTCCGCGCGCAGCCCGAGCGCCGCCGAGCCGAGCGCGAAGATGAGAAGGACGGCGCGTTTCATCAGGATCCGTGCCTAGCCAAACACGTTTGCCCGAGCCAATGCAAGGCGCCGGCCCATTCGAGACGGCGCCGAAGGAGTTACGGAGTGACCGTAATCGTGCCCTGCATCATCGCGTGGTGGACGTTGCAATGATACGGAAAGTTCCCAGCCGTCGTGAAGTTTTGGATGAACGTTCCGGAGCTCTTGATTCCGGAGTCCCAGATCCCATCGTCCGTGCAGACTCCGCCGGGACAAGCACCGGAGGTCGTGGAGTGCGTCCCGCCGGCCCAGGTCCATCGAATGCTGTCGCCGGCAGGGATCGACAGGGTCGGAGGGCTGAACGCGAAGTTGGTGATCGACACGTCGTGAATCGTGCCGCTCGGAGTCGTCGTCGCGGTCGGCGTCCGACTCGGCGTGCGTGTGATCGTCGGCGGCACCGTCTTCGTGAACGTGGGGCTCGGAGGCGGGCTCGAGGGAGTCGCGGTCGGGGTCGCTCCGGGCGCGGTCGGAGTCGCCGTCGGCGTGCCGGGCTGCGTGGGCGTCGCGGTCGCTCCAGGGACGGTCGGGGTCCGGGTGAGCGTGATCGTGCGCGTCGCGGTCGGCCCCATGGGAGACGTCGGTGTCCGCGTCGGCGTCGGCGCGCCCGGCGGAGTCGGCGTCGCGGTCCCCGGAGGATTCGGGGTCGGCGGCGTCAGGGGCGGCAGCGGGGACACGTTGTTGCGGGCTCCCTGGACGAAGATCGGATCCGCCGTGCGGTTGTCGATGACGGCCGCGTACGTGAAGAGCGGCACGTTCGAAGTGACCACGATGGCCGCGTTCGCCGTCGCGAAGTTCCCGAGGCCGGCGGCCTCGAAGATCCCGGACACCTGCACGCCGGAGTGCGCCGGCACCGTGCGGCTGACGGGCGGGGCGACCTGCTGGCCCGTCCCGTCGTAGATCAGAAAGTTCGCGTTGGCGTCGGCGTCCCCCGGGTTGAAAGCGCCGACGTTGGTCCGGAAGCCGGCCACGATGTTGGCGCCGTTGACCGGGTCGTGCCGGATGGACGTCAGGACCGATCCCGTGAAGGCCTTCGCGGCGCGGAGGCCCGGGATGAACATGCCGACCGAATTCTGCGGCGAGGTCGAGTAGAGGCGGCTCGTGACGACGAGCTGGCCGTCCGCCCCGGACGCCTCGAACTCGATGCCGCCGGCCGTGTCGTGCGCGCCGAATGCGGCGCCGCTGGCGACCATGTCGTCGAACGCCTTCGACTCGCGCGGCGCCAGCGTGAACTGCAGCTGGGGCGCCGCCGCCGGGCAGTCCGCGGCGGCGGATCCGATGAAGCAGCGGTAGGTCGCGGTGATCGCGAGGGAGTCGGTGTAGGACGTGTTGAAGACGCGCACGTCCGAGAAGAACGGGTTGCCGCCCTGGATCGACGCCGCCGCCGGCAGCGTCACGACCTCGGCGGCCAGCGACGCCGCGACCCCGGCGACCAGAGAGCCGAGCAGGGCCACGCGCCCCATCCTGCCCATCGAGAACCTCCCAAACAAAAAGGGCCGCCCTCGCGAGCGGCCCGAACGAATCCGCCGATCCTAGGGGTTGACCACCACCGTTCCGTTCATGCTGGGTCCGTGAACCGTGCAGTGATACGGGAAGCTGCCCGCCGACGTGAACTGCCGGTCGAAGGTGTGCGGGGTCGCGTTCTGGCCCGAGTCCCAGACGCCCGTGTCGGAGGTCGTCGAGTGGAACGAGTCCACCCAGACCCAGTGCACCGTGTCTCCGACGTGAATCGTCGTGGTGTTCGTTCCGGTGGCCACGTCCACGAACACGTGCTCACCGCCCTGGCCGATGTTGACCGTCGCGGTGATGCCCGCGGGCGGCGTCGGCGTGGGCGTGGGCCCCGCGGGCGAGGTCGTCGGCGTCGGCGTCGCGACCGCCGTCACCGGGACCGGCGTGATCGGCTGCTGCGGCTGGTCCTCCGCGCCGACGACGAAGATCGGGTCCGCCGTGTTGTTGTCGAGCACCGCCGCGTAGCTGAACACCTCGGAGTCCGCCGACACCACGATGACCGCGTTCTCCGTGTTCGCGGAGGCCGCGCCGGCCGCCTCGAAGATCCCCGACACCTGGACGCCGGAGTGGCCCGGCACGCTGCGCACGACGGGGCTGCCCATCTGGTTGGTCCCGCCGTCGAAGATGGTGAAGGTCACGTTGGTCGCGCCGTCCTCGGGGTTGAACACGCCGACGTTGGTCCGGAACGTGCCCACTCCGTTGGTCGCCGCCGTGTGCCGGATCGACGTCAGCACCGTCGTCGTGTGCGCGTCCGACTCGTCGAGCCCGGGGATGAACATCCCGACGGAGTTCTGCGGGGAGGTCGAGAACAGGCGGCTCGTCACGACGAGCTGGTCCTCCGCGCCCGAGAACTCGAACTCCACCCCGCCCGCCGTGTCGTGCGCGTTGAAGCCGTCCGCGCTGGCGACCATGTCGTCGAACGCCTTCGACTCCCGAGGCGCGAGGTTGATCTGGATGGACGGCGCGCTCGCGGGGCAGGCGCCTCCCGCGGCCCCGCCGCCGGCGATGAAGCACCGGTACGTCGCCGTGACCGCGAGCGAATCCGAGTACGACGTGTTGAACACGCGCACGTCGGAGAAGAACGGGTTTCCTCCCTGGATCGACGCCGCGGCCGGCAGCGTCACGACGTCCGCGTAAAGCGCCGCGGTCGCGAGGAGCAAAGAGACGACGACGAGAGCCCTGCGCATGGTTCCACCTCTCTCCATTCGGACTACCGACTCGGGAGCGTAGCGTCGGCGCGAGACCCCAACCCCCAATTTAGGAAGCCTTTAGCCTGCAAGAACCGGTCCATTTACTCCATATAATCCCGCCCCACCGTGCCGTCCTCAACGAGAAACGCGCTCGAGCAGCTCCGGCGCGGGGCCGTCGACCTGATCGACGAGGCGGACCTCCTCCGCAAGCTCGAGAAGGGGCCGCTGACCGTCAAGGTCGGGTTCGACCCGTCCGCCCCCGACATCCACCTGGGACACACGGTCGTCCTCCGCAAGATGCGGCATTTTCAGGACGGCGGGCACCGGGTTGTCTTCGTGATCGGCGACTTCACCGGGATGATCGGCGACCCCTCCGGCAAGAAGACGACGCGGCCGCAGCTGACCCGCGAGGAGATCGAGGAGAACGCGCGGACCTACACGCGGCAGGCGTTCAAGATCCTCGACGCGGAGAAGACCGTCATCGAGTTCAACGGCAAGTGGTTGAACGCCCTCGGCTCCGCCGGTCTCGTGCGCCTCGCCGCGCGCGTCACGGTCGCGCGCATCCTCGAGCGCGACGACTTCCAGAAGCGCTGGAATGCGCGGCAGCCGATCGCGCTGCACGAGCTGCTCTACCCGCTGGCGCAGGGCTACGACTCGGTGGCGCTCAAGGCCGACGTCGAGCTCGGCGGCACGGACCAGCTCTTCAACCTCCTCGTGGGCCGCGACCTGATGCGCGCGGAGGGCCTGGATCCCCAGGTCGTGATGACGCTGCCTCTCCTCGTCGGCACCGACGGCGTCGAGAAGATGTCGAAGTCTCTGAACAACGCGATCGGCGTCCTGGATCCGCCGGCGGAGATGTACGGCAAGATCATGTCGATCCCCGACGCGCTGCTCTGGAGCTGGTACGAGCTCCTCACCGATTTGCCCGTGGGCGAGATCGCGGCGAAGAAGAAGGCGATCGAGGCCGGCGCGAATCCCCGCGACGCGAAGGCGGAGCTCGCGCGGACGATCACGGCGCAGTTCCACGATGCCGCCGCGGCCGCGCGCGCCGAGGAGGATTTCCGCCGGGCGTTCTCGCGCGGCGAGGTCCCGGCCGACGTCGAGACGCAGGAGCTGCCCGCCGAGGGAGGCGCGCCCGCCGCGAAGACGCTCGTGGCGCTGGGCCTCGCCTCGTCCATGCGCGAGGCGCGCCGCAAGATCGACGAGGGCGCGCTCCGCGTCTACGGCTCTTCGGGCGAGCCGCGCGAGGTTCGGGATCCGGAAGAGAAGCTGGCGGCCCCCGGCGCGAACGACAGCGTCGTCCTGCGTCTCGGACGCCGCTTCATTCGCGTGACCTGGAAGCGATAGGGACCGGGCGCGCGGGCGCCGCTTCGAAAGAAGCCGAGGCGCTCGCGCCCGCGCCGGAGGCGCCGCCGGACGCCCCCGACTTCGCCCGCGGACGGCAGGATCGGCAGATGCCGCGCATCTGGTGCGTGTGGGAGAGGAGCACGAACCCGTGCCGCGCCGCGACCTCGTCCTGCAGCGACTCGATCTGCGGCTCGAAGAACTCGATGACCTTGCCGCACTGATCGCAGATCAGGTGGTCGTGGTGGTCGCCGGCGCGGAGGCGCTCGTAGCGGTATCCGGCCTCGCCGATGCGCAGCCGCCCGACGATGCCCGAGTCGACCATCAGCTCGAGGGTCCGGTAGATCGTGGCCCGCGAGATCTTCTTGTGCTTCGAGCGCAGCCGGACGAGGAGCTCGTCCGCCTCCACGTGCTCGTGCCTCGAGAAGAGCTCGTCGAAGAGCGCCTTGCGCTCGGCGGTCAGCTTGAGGCTCCGCCGCTCCAGGTACTTACGGAAGATCTGCAGCTCGCGCTTTTCCATGGTCCACCCCGCAAACCCTGAGCGTTTCGGGAGATTTGCCCCTCTCGGGCCCGATGGTCTCCCCGCAGCGATTGCGACTGCGTCTCAGTTGCGGTATTCTCTGCGTCCCCGCACCTCGAGTCAAGCGGTGCGGCAAAGACGAGGGGGTTCGCCCGCATGTGGCAGGGATTCACCATCGCGCTCCGGGAGGGCATCGAGGCGTTCCTGATCGTCGCCCTGACGCTCTCCTACCTGAAGCGCACGGGCCGCGGCGAGCTCTCCCGCGCCGTCTACGCGGCCATCGGCGTCTCGGTCCTCACCTGCACGGGCGCCGGCTGGCTCTTCTCGAAGGCCGCGAACCAGTCGCTCTGGGAGGGCGTGCTCGCCCTCGCGGCCGCCGCGCTCGTCGGCAGCCTCCTCGTCTACATGAAGCGGATCTCGAAGCACCTCAAGAGCGACATCGAGGCGCGGATCGAGTCGAAGGCCGCGCTCACCAACCACACGCGCGCCTTCTGGGGCGTCTTCGCGTTCGCGCTCCTGATGATCACGCGCGAGGGCATGGAGACGGCGCTGCTCATCGCGACGGCCTTCTTCCAGCTGAAGTCGGCCGCGGTCCTGACCGGCCTCGCGCTCGGCCTCCTGGGCGCGGTGGCGATCGGGTTCCTCTGGACGCGGCTCGGCAAGGACGTCGACCTCAAGGCGATCCTGAACGTCTCGGCCGTCTTCCTCGCGATCTTCCTCGTGCAGCTGATCCTCTACGGCGTGCACGAGCTCGCCGAGGCGCGGCTCTTCCCCTCGTCGCAGGCGATCCATGACGCGACCGAGATCCTCGGTCCCGACGGGGTCATCGGCCACCTGCTGGCCTACGCGCTCGCCGTGATCCCCTCGGTGTGGCTCGTGCGGCTGTGGTGGAAGCGGCGCCGCGGCGCGGCGGGAACGGCGTCGGTCAAGACGCACGCGGCGTAGGAGTCCGCGCCGTCAGGGCGCGGCGGGAGTCGGCGTCGGAGTCAGCGCCTGGCGACCGGAGGCCAGCATCGCCTCGATGACGTCTTCCGAGACGCCGGACGCGCGCAGCTTCTGGATGTCGTAGGTCGAGAGCGTGTAGACCACGCTCTCGCTCCGGACCTTCGCGAGCAGCTGCTCATTCGTCTGCCCGCGGCTCCTGAGCCGCATGATCTCGAGGTAGGGCGGTGACGAGGCGGCGGGACGCGGCGTTCCCACGTACGGCTGATCGGGCACCCGCGCCGCGGGGACGGGCGGACGCGGCGTCGCGGCCGCCGTGGGAACCGGCGTCGCGGCGGGAGCGGGCGCGGCCGCCGTTCCCCCTCCGGAAGCGCACGCGACCGCGACGAGCAAGCCGGCGGAAAGCGCGAGGGCCGCCCCTGCGAGCCAGAGCCTGACCGTCGGTTCCGGGCGCACGCGCGCAATCTAGCACCCGTCCGGAAACCTCCTTGCCGTCTTGACGCGCCGCCCGCGGCCGCCGTATGTTTGCGATTGAGACTGAATCTCAGTCTAAGTTTCAATCGACGAAAACGGGAAGGAGCCGAGTCGCGATGCCAGTCGGTCTTGGATCGGAACGCCGCCTCGCGAGGTTTCTCGCCCTCTCGCTCACCGCGTGCGGAGCGGCTTCCCTCCTGGGCGTCTCGGGCTCGGGGACCTCTTCCTCGCGCCTCCCCGTGGAGGCGGCCTCCTCTTCGCGCCCCCGCGGGAAGAGCCGCCACGTCCATCCTGCTCGCGCCGGCCACGCGCCGGCGGCGCACCCGCCCTCCGGAGCCGACGTCGATCCGCCCGAGGTCCAGGTCGGCGAGCGGCTCTTCCTCGAGACGCGCTTCGCGCAGTACTTCGCGGCGCACGGCGCCGGCACGAACGTCCCCCTCGCGGCGGG
>DASXAG010000128.1:0-9089 GCA_036406835.1 Thermoanaerobaculia bacterium | reverse complement strand
CAGTCCGTACAGCTTCGCGTGGAACGGCGTCGCGGCCGGCAGCTACACGCTGACCGCGGTGGCGACGGACAACGGCGGGGCGACGAAGACCTCGGCGCCGGTCAACATCACGGTCAACCCGGCGGGCGGCGGATTGCCCGCTCCGTGGGTAGACGCCGACATCGGCTCGCCGGCCCTCGCCGGCGGCGCGAGCTGGGCGGCGGGCGTCTTCACGGTGAACGGCGCGGGCGTCGACATCGAGGGCGGCTCGGACCAGTTCCACTTCGTCTATCAGCCCGTCTCGGGCGACGTCACGGTGATCGCCCGGGTCGCGTCCATCCAGAACACGAACTCCTGGGCCAAGGGCGGCGTGATGATCCGCGAGACCCTGGTCTCCAACTCGCGGCACGCGATGATGGCGCTCACCCCGGGCAACGGTCTGGCCTTCCAGCGCCGCCTCGCGACCGGCGGCGGCACCTCCAACACGTCGGGCGCGCTCGTCGCCGCGCCCTACTGGGTCAAGCTCGTGCGCCTCGGCAACACGCTCAGCGGCTACGCCTCGCCCGACGGCGTCACGTGGACGCTGGTCGGCTCGGACACGGTCGTCATGTCGACCAACGTCTTCGTCGGCCTCCCGCTGACCAGCCACAACGGCGCCGCCGTCTGCACGGCGACTTTCGACAGCACCTCGGTGACCGTGACCACCGGCGGACCGCTTCCGGCTCCCTGGGTGGACGCGGACATCGGCTCGCCGGCTCTCTCCGGGAGCGCGAGCTACTCGGGGACGACCTTCACGGTCAACGGCGCGGGCGTCGACATCTGGGACACCTCCGACCAGTTCCACTACGTCTATCAGCCGATGTCCAACAACAACCTCACGATCATCGCCCGCGTCGCCACCATCGAGCCCACGGACGCCTGGGCCAAGGGTGGCGTGATGATCCGGGAGACCCTGAACGCCAACTCGCGCCACGCGATGATGGTGATCACCTCGTCCAACGGCGCCTCGTTCCAGCGGCGCGTGGCCACGAACGGGTTCAGCACCGACACCACGGTCGCCGGACGGTTCGTCCCCTACTGGGTCAAGCTGGTCCGAAGTGGAGCGACCTTCAGCGGATACGCGTCGCCGGACGGCGTGACCTGGACCCTCATCGGGACCGACTCGATCGGGATGACGACGAGCGTCTTCATCGGCCTGCCGGTGACCAGCCACTCGAGCCCGAACATCGGCACCGACACCTTCGACAGCGTCTCGGTTTCGAGCCCCTGACCTCCTAGCCGTTTGTCGCTCGACCGCTTGACGCGGGTCGGGGGCGGCCATATAGTTAACAATATGGTTAACTATGCCTGAGGCCGCCGCGGCCGTCACGGCGCTGGACGCCACCTTCGGCGCGCTCGCGGACCCGACCCGCCGCGCGATCCTGGCGCGGCTCGCGGAGTCGCCGGACGTCTCGGTGTCGGAGCTCGCGCGCCCGTTCGCCATCTCCCTCCCCGCGGTCTCGCGCCACCTGCGCGTGCTCGAGGGAGCCGGCCTGCTGTCGCGCACGCGCGACGGACGCGTCCACCACTGCCGGCTGGAGGGCCGCGCGCTGCGGCCCGCCGCCGACTGGATCGCTCACTATCGGAAGTTCTGGGAGCAGCGCCTCGAGGCGCTCGGCCGCTATCTCGAGGAGACCCGACACGAGGAGGAGGAGGAGGAGCCATGGCACCCGAAACGCAAAACCCGTCCAGCCAAACCGAAACCCCGGTCCGCGTCTCGCGCACCTTCGAGGCCTCGCGCCAGAGGGTCTTCCGGGCGTGGACCGACCCGGAGCTCCTGATCCGCTGGTTCGCGGACGAGGACAGCGACATGCGTGTGCGCGCGCTCGACCTGCGCGTCGGCGGACGCTACCGCTTCGAGGGCTCGAAGGCCGGACACGCCTGGGCGATCGAAGGAGTCTTCCGGGAGGTGAAGCCCCCCGAACGGCTCGTGTACACGTGGACGCTTCCCGAGAACCCCGAGTTCGGCGAGCCCGGCGAGACGACCGTCACCGTCGACTTCCGCGAGAGAGGCAAGTCGACCGAGGTCACCATCACGCACGAGGGCTTCACCAACGCCGTCGCGAGGTCCGAGCACAACAAGGGTTGGATCGGCTGCCTGGATCGTCTGGGCGGCCTCGTTACCGAGAGCTGAGGAGGACGTCATGCGAGGAGGAATCTCGAGTTGGATCGCCGCCGCCGCCGTCACGGCCGTCATCGCGGCCGCCGCGCCGCTCGGCGCCGGTGAGCCGAAGGCGAACCCGGGTTGGGAGAAGCTGAAGTCGCTCGTCGGCACCTGGGAGGGGCACGAGGGCAGCCAGCCCGTCTCGGTCACCTACACGCTCGTCTCGAACGGAACGAGCCTGATGGAGAGCCTGAACGGCGAGCACGACATGAACATGATCACGATGTACGCGCCGGACGGCGACGCCATCGTCGCGACGCACTACTGCGCCATGGGGAACCAGCCGCGGATGCGGGCGGCCGGGACCGGGACCGGCGACGCGCCGCCGACGAAAGTCGATTTCCAGTTCGTGGACGCGACCAACGTGAAGGGCGGCGAGACCGTGATGCGCCGGCTCGTGGTCACGTTCCAGGACGCCGACCACTTCCAGCAGGCCTGGACCTCGCGCTCCGACGGCAAGGAGCAGACGGCGGACTTCGTGTACGTCAGGAAGAAGTGACGGGGGCGGCCCCTCACCCCATCCCTCTCCCGCCGGGAGAGGGCGAGCTTGGGCCGGTCCCTCCCCGAATCCCTCTCCCCCCGGCGGGGGGAGAGGGTCAGGGTGAGGGGGCCGGTGAGAACCCCGGCGCCTTGAACACCTCTCTTCCCTCGAGCAGCGTCCACAGGACCTTCGTCTCGTGGATGCGCGAGGGAGGAATCGCGAAGAGGTTCTTGTCGAGGACGATCAGGTCCGCCGCCTTGCCGGTCTCGATCGAGCCCGTCTCGCGCTCCGTGAAGTCGAGGTACGCGCCGCCGATCGTGTAGGCCGCGATCGCCTCGGGCAGCCCGATCGTCTCCTCGGCGAGCCACGGTGGACCCGATCCGGGCCCCTTCGACGGCTCACGGTGCGTGACGGCGACCTCGATGCCGTCGAGCGGGTTCAGCGACGACACGTCCCAGTCGCTGCCGAACGCGACCTCGGCTCCGGCGTCGCGCACGCTTCGGATCGGGTAGAGCCAGCGCGACCGCGCCGGGCCGAGCTCGGGCTCGGTCAGCTTCAGCAGGTACTCGTCGCCGCTCGCCCAGAACGGCTGGAAGTTGGCCACGACCCCGAGGGTGCGGAAGCGCGGAATGTCGGCGGGGTCGATCAGCTCGAGGTGGGCGATGTGGTGCCGCGAGTCCCGCGCGCCGTTGGTTTCACGAGCGGCCTCGAGCGCGTCGAGCGTCACGCGGATCGCACGGTCGCCGATCGCGTGCACGTGGATCTGGAACCCCTCCGCGTCGAGCGCCACCGCCAGCGCCTTGAACGCGTCGGGCTCGACGTTGAGCTTTCCCCGATCGCCCGGGAAACCCACGTACGGATCGAGGACCGCGGCCGTCCGTGTCTCGAGGACGCCGTCGGCAAAGATCTTGACGCCGTCGGCCCGCAGGCGCCGGCCGTGGTACTTCCGGCGCAGCGCCACCATGCGCGGGACGTCGGCGGCGCCCTTGCCCGTGTCGCAGTGGATCGACGCCACGATCCTCGCGGTGAGCCGTCCGCTCGCGTCCGCCGCCGCGTAGGCGGCGAGGTCCGCCTCGCTTGCCCGGGCCTCCTGGAGCGAGGTCAACCCGAAACCGTTCGCGATCCGCAGCGCCGCCGTGAGGCCGTCCGCGTGATCCTTCGGGGTCCGCTTCGGGAGGTGGCTCGCCACGAGGTCGGAGGCGTCCTCGCGCAGCGCGCCGGAGGGGTCTCCCGAGGCGTCGCGCTCGATGCGTCCGTGCGGCGGATCGGGCGTGTCCTTCGTGACGCCCGCGATCGCGAGCGCCTTCGAGTTGACCCACGCGGAGTGGCCGTCCATCGCCCACAGGAACACGGGGCGGTCGGGGACGATCTTGTCGAGGAGGTCCTTCGTCGGATTCGCATTGGGAAACGTGGGCAGCTCCCAGCCGCTCCCGCGCACCCAGGGCGCGTCGGGATGCGCGACCGCGTAGTCGTGGACGCGCGCGAGCACCTCCGCCGGCGTCGCGAGCCCGTGGAGATCGACCTCCAGGGAGTCGATGCCGCCGTCGATCGGGTGCACGTGCGAGTCATGGAACCCGGGGAGCAGCATCTTCCCCGCGAGGTCGACGATTCGGGTCTTCGGCCCGATCCACCGCTCCGCGTCGGCGTCCCGGCCCACGAAGACGATCCGGCCGTTCGCGACCGCGACCGCCTCCGCCCACCGCCGCGCGGCGTCGACGGTGTAGACCGCCCCGTGCCGGAGAACCAGGTCGGCGGACGCGGACGCGGGCTTCGCGGCGTGCCTGGTCTTCTTGCGCGGCGCCGCTGCGAGCGCGAGGAGCGGGACCAGGACGAGGACGGCGGGGACGGCCCGGAGGAGGCGCCGCCTCACGGCTTCTCTTTCGCCGTCGGGGCCTTCGCGCCCTGCTTGCTGGAGTCCGCGATCTGCTTGACGACCGCGTCGGCCAGGGCGTTCGGGATGGGAATCGAGAGGTTGTACTGCGCGATCTTCCACGCGCCTCCGGAATTGACGAGAACGCCGGAGCCGCGGCAGGTCCCGAGGTGCGGCGACTCCAGCAGCTCGTCGAACCACGCCATCTGACGGTCCGGGGCGAAGGAGATCCAGCGGGCGGTGGCCTTGTACGTCCAGGCCTTCCCCCTGGCGAAGTACGGATGCGCGAACTTGCGGAACTCGTCCTTCGTCCACCGCTCGGTCGCGTCGGTGCCGAGGAAGACGGCGTTCGGAGCGAGCGCGGCGAAGTACTTCTCCTCGTCGGCGGCTGCCGCGGCGGCGTGGAAACCGTCGAGCACGGCGGCCACGGCGCCCGTCGCGAACATGCCCTCGACGGCCTGCGCCGCGGCGTTTCTCGCCGGGGCCACGGCGGAGAGGAGAACCAGAGTCAGCGCGAGCGGACGGATCGTCATGCGAGAGCTCCCTTCGGATCGGGAGCCGATCATAACGGCAGGCCGGTCAGCGGCCGGACGCGCTTGCGGCGGCGTCGCGGCAGCCCGCCGAGGCCTCTCGGGCTTGGGCGAAGGGCGCCTCCCGAATTCCGTGGAGCCGGCCCGCCGCGCTCAACCGAGCGAACGTCGCCGCGGAACGCGCGTAGAGGCCGCACGCGCGATCGCGCCGCGCTGCCCGCTCCGCGGGAGGCGCCGTCTTCGCGGCCGCGTCTTCGGTCAGGCCGAGGTCCAGGTCGAGCTCCGCCGCGAGACCCTGCACCCACGCGTTGCTCGGGTCCGCCTCGAGGAGAGGCCGGTACAGCGCGTCCGCCTTCTCGAGGTCCTCGCGGGCAGCGGCCCACCCCTCCGCCTCGAGGCGCAGCATTCCCAGGCTCTGGTGCGTCATTGCCAGGCCGACCCGGCCGTCGGCGTTCTTCGGGTCCGCCTCCGAGATCCAGCGGAACTGCTCCCGGGCGAGTCGGAAGTTCGTCATCGCCTCCGAAGACGCATGCCGTTTGACGTCCAGATTGCCGAGGTCCATGAGGGCCCAGGCGAGGTCGCGGCGGAAGGGGACGCTCGTCGGGTCCTCGACCACGAGCTTCTCCTCGACGTGGACGGCCTCCTCGTAGACCCGGGAGGCCTCGTCCAGATTTCCGCGCGCCGACAGCGCGGCCGCGGTCAGGTAATAGTTGTTGCCCAGGCCGCGGCGGAGATTGCGATCGGTCGGAGCGGCGGCGAGCCTCTCCCGCAGGATGGCCGCCTGCTTGAGGAGGGCGTCGTAGGCCTCCCCGGGCCTCCCGGCGGCCGAGAGATTGAAGGCGTAGAACTGCCACGCCTGCGCGAGCTCCGTCATGCGCCGCGCGTCGCCCGGGCTCTGTCGGGCGAGCTCGCGGCGCAGCGCGAGGCCCTTCTCCGAGGATCCGATCGCCCCGAGGGCGTCTCCCCCGGCCACTCGGATCCCGCCGGAGATCAGATACGCGTTCGCGAGCGTGGAGCGCTCGGCGTCGTTGGCCTTTCCCGACGCGACGATCGGCTCCAGGAGCGCAATCGCCTTGGCATAGCTGGCGATCGCGCCCTTCAAGTCGCCGAGGTTCTCCTGATACGGGTTGCCGGCGACGTCGCCGACCTTCTGGTAGGCCTCGGACAACTCCCGCCGCAGCTCGCGGTCGCCGACGGACTCCTGCGCGAGGCCGTCGAGATACTCGAGTCCCCGCTTGACGACGAGGGCGCGCGCCGCGGTCGCGCCGGGCAGACCGCGGATCGCGTCGTGGAACTCGAAGAGGAACGAGTTCGCCATCTTGCGGACGTCCTCGAACCGGCGCTGCGCCCGGGCCTCCGCGATTCGGGCCCGCCGCGCCTCGCGCAGCGTCGCCACGATGCCGCCCGCGAGCGCGACCGCCACGACCGCGGCCGCCAGAATCCCCACCCGATGACGACGCACGAACTTCCCCGTCCGGTACGACAGCGTCCCGCGGCGCGCCCGCACCGGCTGGGCGTCGAGGTGGCGGCGGATGTCGTCGGCGAGCTCGCCCACCGAGCCGTAGCGACGCCCGGGCTCCTTGCGGATCGCCTTCATCACGATCGCGTCGAGATCCCCCCGGAGACGGCGGGGGAGCACGCCGGAGTCGCCGTCGCTCTCGGACTCCGAAGCCTCGCTGGCCGCGGTGCTCGGGCGCTCGGGATCGCGCTCACAGACGACGCGCAGCAGCTCCCCCACCTCTCCGGATTCCACGTGGTAGGGCCGGCGGCCCGAGAGCAGCTGGTAGAGGACGATGCCCAGCGAGTAGATGTCCGTCGCCGTCGTGATCGCGCCGCCGCGCACCTGCTCCGGGCTCGCATAGTCCGGCGTCAGCACGCGCATCACCGTGGCGGTCCGATCGCCCGCCGTCGCCTCCGGGTCGAGGAGCTTCGCGATCCCGAAGTCGAGCAGCTTCGGCGTTCCGTCCTCGGACACCAGGATGTTGCTCGGCTTGATGTCGCGATGGACCACGAGGTTGCGGTGCGCGTACTCGACACCCGCGCAGATCGTCTCGAAGAGGCGGAGCCGCTCGACGAGCGAGAGCCTTCGCTCCGCGCAGAAGTCGAGGAGGTTCTCTCCCTCGACGTACTCCATGACGAAGTACGGCTCTCCGGCGTCGGTCGTCCCGCCGTCCAGGAGGCGCGCGATGTTGGGGTGCTCGAGGGCCGCCGAGATCTGGCGCTCGGTGCGAAACCGCGCCAGAGTCTCCTCCCCCGCCATTCCCGGCCGGATGAGCTTGACCGCGACCTTCTTCTGGAAGGCGTCGTCCGCCCGGCTCGCCAGGTAGACCTCCCCCATGCCGCCGTGGCCCAGCTCCTCGAGAAGCTCGTAGGGGCCGACCCTCTTCCCGACCCGCGAGCTTCTCGCGAGCTCCTCGGGGGCAGGCGGCCAGCCCGCCGGCGGCGCATCGAAGAAGCTCCAGTCCCGGCGCTCGGCCAGGATGAGCGCGTCGATCTCGCGGCGCAGGGCGAGGTCGCCTTCGCAGGCCGAGTCGAGGAAGGCGTCGCGCTCCTCGAGAGGGCGCTCGAGCGCGTCGGCGAGAATCGCCTTGACGCGGGCCCAGTCCGATGCGGTCAAGGGCCCTCGGCGGATCGGATCTCGCGCGCGAGCCACGCCCGCGCGGTCCGCCACTCGCGCTTGACCGTCGCCGGCGAGAGGCCCGCCACCTCGGCGGTCTCCTCGACGGTCAAGCCGCCGAAGAAGCGGAGCTCGACGATCCGCGCCTGCCGCGCGTCCAGCGACTCGAGACCGGAGAGAGCCTCGTCGAGGGCCAGGAGCTCCGGATCTCTCGCGCCGTCTCCGTCCGTGACCTGGAGCCGCAGCGCGGCCGCGTCGCGCTTGGCGGCCTGGCGGCGGCGGGCATGGTCGACCAGGATGCGCCTCATCATCTGGGCCGCGATCCCGAAGAAGTGGGCGCGGTTCTGCCAGTTCACCCCCCGCTGGTCGACGAGGCGCAGGTAGGCCTCGTGCACCAGCGCCGTCGGCTGGAGGGTGTGGTCGGGACGCTCGTTCCGGAGGTAGGACGCGGCAAGCTTGCGCAACTCGGCGTAGACGAGCGGCATCAGCCGTTCGAGCGCCGCCCGGTCCCCGCCGCTCCAATCCCTCAGGAGAGCGGTGACCTCACGCTCGGCTTCTTCCATGGCCGGGGTGCCCCCTTTTGGATGGCCGAATTAGACCACAGCGGACCTGATCCCTTTTTCGCGCCGGCTGCGCGTGTCTTTCGGATGGGGAACCGGCCGCCGCGGAGGTGGGATGCCGCGGCTCGACACCGAACGGTTCCCCGATGGCGAAGGAGGACGTCATGACGACGGGAACCTATGAGCTCACGCACGGAATCACCGCCCCGGCGGAATCCGCCGCGCCACCCGCCTCGGCGGCGCTCGGAATCCGGCTCCTCGCAACCGCGGTCGACGCCGTGGTCATCGGCGCGACCGTGACGATCGCCGCGGTCGTGACGCACCTGCTGTTCGGGGTGTTTCCCCGCTCCGTCCGCGGTTATGAGCCCGTCGGCCTGCTCGTTCTGGGAGCCGTCGTCGTCGCCGGCTACTTCGTCTATTACTGGGGCGTCGAGGGGGCGACGCCCGGCAAGCGGATGATGGGACTCTGCGTCACGCGGCCCGCGAAGCTCGAGGCCCAGCTCCCGATCGGCCTCGGCCGCGCGACTCTTCGACTGATCGGCGCGACGGCCGGGAACCTCTTCTTCGCCGACCTCCTCTTCGCCCTGCTGCACCAGGACCGGCGGGCGCTCCACGACCTGATGGCCGATTCGATCGTCGTCCCGCGCCGCTAGCCCGTCTCCGGCGATCCCCTTTCTTCGCGCTCTGCGCGTATAGAGAAAGGCCAGAGGAGGGACCATGCGCCGGACTTACGCCGCGTTCGCGGTCGCTGTTCTGCTCGTGCTGGGGACCACCGGAATCGCGCGCGCGGCCTGTACGGCCTCGGACACGACGCTCTGCCTGAACGGCGGGCGATTCTCGGCATCGGTC
>DASXAG010000127.1:0-25434 GCA_036406835.1 Thermoanaerobaculia bacterium | reverse complement strand
GGAGGCCGCCGGTTCCGGCTGGTCGACACGGCGGGGATCCGCCGGCGCGGGCGCACCGAGCGCGGACCGGAGGTGCTGTCGGTCGTGCAGGCGCGCAAGCGCATCGAGGAGTGCGACGTGGCGCTGCTCGTCGTGGACGCGAACGAGGGGCCGACCGGCCAGGACGCGAGCGTCGCCTCCTACGCGGAGCAGGAGGGGAAGGGTCTGGTGCTCCTCGCCAACAAGTGGGACCTCGCAAGCCGGCGCGAGGAGGGAACGGCGGACGACTTCCGGAAGGCGCTCGCGAGCCAGATCCCGTTCGCGCGCTTCGCCCCGATTCTCCTGATCTCGGCCGCGACGGGCCGCGGCATCGCCCGGGTGCTGGAAGCGGCCGCGCGCGTCGCGGCGAACCGGCGGCGCCGGATCGCGACGGGAGAGCTCAATCGCGTCCTGGGGCGTCCGCTGCGCGACAAGGCGCCGCGCACGGCCTCCGGGCGCGCCCTCAAGATCTACTACGTGGCGCAGACCGCCGTGGCGCCGCCGACGTTCGCGCTCGTCGCGAGCCGGGCGGAGCCCCTCCACTTCTCGGAGGAGCGGCGCATCGAGAACCTGCTCCGCGGCGCGGCCGACTTCGAGGGCTCTCCGATCCGCATCGTCGTTCGCGGCCGGGGACGCGAGGACGCGAAGACGCGCCGGCCGCGCGCAAAGTCCTCCCGCCGTAGGCCGGGTTCGGGGTAGATTATTCGCGTGGCAAAGGCCGAGACCGAGGTCTATCGACCCGCGGACGCCTGCCGGATCGCGGAAGTCGCTCCGTACGTCCTGCGCTACTGGGAGACCGAGTTTCCGGCGCTCTCGGAGGGCAAGGACAAGTCAGGGACGAAGTTCTACACCGCGCGGGACGTCCGGATCATCTCGCGCATCCGCGAGCTGCTCTACGACGAGGGCTTCACCGTGGCCGGCGCCAAGAAACGGCTCGAGGCCGAGATCGCGGAGGGCCGGTTCGACGAGGGGCTCGCGGCGGCGCCGCCGCTGCGGGATCAGCGCGGGAAGGGTCCGGTGCCGCAGTCGCGGTCGACCGATCAGCCCTCGCTTCTGAAGCTCGGCGGGGCCACGCCGCCGCAGGCGCCCGCTCCCGCTCCCGCGACTCCTGCGGTGCCCGTCGCTCCCGCGAAGCCCGCGGCGCCGGAGTTCGATCGCAAGAGCGTCGTGCGCGAGCTCAAGGAGATCGTGAAGTTGCTGGGCTCGTCCTCCAAGGGCTGAGAACCGCACCTCGTCGCGGCACTCCGTGTCGCGTCTCGCGTCCGCGTGACTTCAGGTCAACTTGACAGTCCGAGCGCAGGGACCATAGCGTACGCCCCAGACTTCATTTAAGGAGCCTCGTCATGAGAAAGCTCTGGGTCCGCCTGCTCGGCGTCCTGTGCGCGCTCTTCCTCATCCACGCTCCGAAGCCTCTCCCCGCGCAGACCACCGGGACGATTCGAGGCGTCGTCGAGACGGGGCAGACGGCGCTGCCGGGAGTCACCGTCGAGGCGCGGAGCCCGAACCTCCAGGGCATGCGCAGCTCCGTGACCGACGGCGAGGGCCGGTTCGTCCTCACGAACCTGCCGCCCGGGACCTACACGATCACGGCCACGCTCCAGGGCATGGGCACGAAGACCGAGACGGTCCATCTCAGCCTCAACCAGGACGCGATCATCCACGTCGAGCTCCTGGCGGCCGCCTCGGAGAAGGTCGTCGTGACCGCGGAGGCCGCGCAGATCGAGACGTCCTCGAACACCGTCGGCCGCAGCCTCGACCAGAAGGTTTTCCAGGCGCTCCCCACCGGACGCAACTACGCCTCGGTCGCGCAGCTCGCCTCGGGCGTCAACACCGACGCCTCCGACAGCCGCAACACGTCGATCACGGTCTACGGCTCGACGGGCCTCGAGAACAGCTACCTCGTGGACGGGGCGAACACGACCGGCGCCGAGATCGGCAACCAGGGCAAGACTCTCAACTTCGAGTTCATCCAGGAGGTCGAGTTCAAGTCGGGAGGCTACGAGGCCGAGTACGGCGGAGCCCAGGGCGGAATCCTCAACGTCGTTACCAAGTCGGGCGGCAACGAGTTCCACGGAGACGCCTTCGGATACTTCAACGCCAACGGCCTGCAGGCGGACAACAAGCACACCGACGAGCTGACCTCCGCCGGCATTCCGACGGGGTTCACGAAGGACGACTACGGCGCGGACATCGGCGGCTACATCATCAAGGACCGCCTCTGGTTCTTCGGCGCCTACGACCACGTCCACAACTCTCAGGACACCCAGGTCACGCAGGGGCCGCCGGAGGTCATCGGAGACGAGACGAACCTGAAGACCACCAGCAACCTGTACTCCGGCAAGCTGACCTGGCGGATCGGCGACCAGCACACGCTGATCGGGACGGTGTTCGGCGACCCGACCGACGACGACGGCGCGGTCGGTCCGATCCTGGGCCCTCCCGAGACCTACCTCGGCACCGTCTCGGTCGGCGGCACCGATTTCGGCGGACGCTACGAGGGCATCCTCTCGCCGAAGTGGCTCGCCACCGCGCAGTTCTCGTACCACCGCGAGAACGTCTCGACCCTGCCGGGGCCGGGCGGGGACGTCATCGCCTTCCTCGACAACACGGGCGCCAACTCCATCGCCTCGGGGGGATTCCAGGGCAGCGACGGCACGGGCCAGTGGGACACCAAGAAGTTCACGCGCTACGACTACCGCGCGAGCGGCAACTGGTTCATGGGGGACCACGACGTCAAGTTCGGCGGCGAGTTCGAACGGGTCAACGCCGACGTGTTCCGCACCTACAGCGGCGGCCAGTTCGTGACGATCCTCAGCCCGTACCCGGACGACCCGCAGCAGCGCAACGTCTACTTCCACAGCTTCTTCGCCTCGCCGGACTCGACCATCGACAACGTGACGCTCGCCCCGGTCCTCGCGACGCCGAACAACGACAACCTCGCCTTCTTCGTTCAGGACAAGTGGAGCGCCCTTCCCAACCTGACGCTCAACGCCGGGGTGCGCTGGGAGCAGGAGAAGGTCCGCGGCCTGAACGAGATCACCTACATCGACGTCAACCACTTCTCGCCGCGCGTCGGCCTGACGTGGGACCCGTTCAACGACGGCAAGTCGAAGGTCTCCGCGTCCTACAGCCACTTCGTTCCGATCATCCCGCTCGACATGAACATCCGCTCGCTCAACGCGGAGCGCGATGGGGCGACCTACAACTTCAGCCCGACCGCCCTGAACTGCGACCCCGCCGCGGAGTCCGAGGACAACTCCTGCGTCATCCGCGGCGACCTGGTCGACGCGGTGGACCCGAACATCCGGTCGCCGTACGCCGACGAGATCGTCGTGGGCTTCGAGCGCCAGGTCGGCACGACGTGGACCTTCGGCATGCGCGGCATCTACCGCAGCCTGCGCCGCATCATCGAGGACACGTGCGTGCCCTCGGACACGTGCGACAACTACGCGTTCTTCAACCCCGGCTTCTCCGAGACCGTGTGCCTGGGCGACGAGTGCCAGCCGGCGCCGCAGTTCTACCCGGCGCGGCGGTACTTCAAGGGGATCGAGCTCACCGCGCAGAAGCGGCTGTCCGATCACTGGATGCTGTACGCGAGCTACCTCTACAGCACGCTCCAGGGCAACTACGACGGCGCCTTCCGCGCGATCGGCGGGTTCTTCGCGAAGGACCCCAACATCACCGACGACTTCGACTACCCGGAGTTCCAGGTCAACGCCTACGGCAAGCTCTCGCTCGACCGGTCCCACCAGGCGAAGCTGCAGGCGGCGTACGTCTTCCCGTTCGGCCTGACGGCCTCCGCCGCGGGCTACTACCAGACGGGGACGCCGCTCTCGCGGATCGGGTGGTGGAACAACTACGCCGGTCCCGAGATCTTCATCACCCAGCGCGGCAGCGAGGGGAAGACGCCCAACGTGTACGAGTTCGACGCGCACTTCGACTACGGGCTGACGATCCAGTGGGTCACGATCCACGTCCTGGCGGACGTCTTCAACGTCCTCAACCGGCAGAAGGCGACGTCGCTCGACCAGGTGTACGCGCTGGACCAGGCCGACAACAACAGCCCGGAGCCGACGAACGACCACTACAAGAAGCCTCTGACCTGGCAGCAGCCCCGGACGCTGCGATTGGGAATCCGGGTCAGTTTCTAGAACATGTCATCCCGATCCCAACACCTCGCGCAGCGAGGTGGGGAGAGGGACCCCTTTGAAAGCCCCCGGGTCGCGTCGAAAGGGGTCCCTCGGGGCTGCGGCCCTCGGGATGACATGATCGCGGCGATGCCTCCCGAGACCAGTGTCGCCATCCGGAGCCTGACGAAGCGCTTCGGCGACGTCGCCGCGGTCGACGCGGTGTCGATGGACATCCGCCGCGGCGAGTTCTTCTCGCTGCTGGGGCCGTCGGGCTGCGGCAAGACGACGCTCCTGCGTATGATCGGCGGTTTCGAGCTGCCCACGGAGGGGCGGATCGCGATCGACGGCGCCGACGTGACCCACCGCCCGCCGTACGAGCGCCCCGTCAACATGGTGTTCCAGCACTACGCGCTCTTCCCGCACCTCACGGTCGAGGCCAACGTGGGCTTCGGCCTCCGCTACAAACATAAGGGCGTGGATCGCGCCCGGGAGTCCGGCGTGGTCGCGGAGGCGCTGTCCCTCGTTCAGCTCTCGGGGTTCGAGAAGCGGCTGCCGCACCAGCTCTCGGGGGGACAGCGCCAGCGCGTCGCCCTCGCGCGCGCGCTCGCCCTCAAGCCGTCGGTCCTCCTCCTCGACGAGCCTCTCGGCGCGCTCGACCAGAAGCTCCGCAAGGAGGTGCAGGTCCAGCTCAAGCATCTCCAGCGCGAGCTCGGCATCACCTTCGTCTTCGTCACGCACGACCAGGAGGAGGCGCTGACGATGAGCGACCGGATCGCCGTCATGAACCGCGGCAGGGTCGAGCAGATGGACGAGGCGGCGCGCGTCTTCGAGCGGCCGGCGACCGAGTTCGTGGCCAACTTCATGGGCGCCTCGAACTTCTTCGCGGCGAGGGTCCGGGAGGCGGCCGGCGGCAGCCTCGCGCTGGCGCTCGCGGCCGGGGGAGAGGTCCGCCTCCCGCTGAATGGCACGCGCTACAAGCCCGACGACGCCGTCCGCTTCGTGGTCCGGCCGGAGAAGCTCGACCTGCGTCTGCGGGACCTCTCCGCGCACGGCGTGCCCTCGGTGGCGGTCACGATCGAGGACCGCGTCTACCAGGGGATCTCGACCGTGTGGATCGTGCGGGACGCCGCGGACGAGCGCTTCGTGGTCTACGAGCAGAACGAGAAGCCCTTCGAGGAGGCGTCGCGGTTCGCGGTCGGCGGGCGCGCGTTCCTCTGCTGGAACCCGAGCCACGCGGTCGTCATCAAGCCGGAGGGGCAGACCGCGTGAGCGCAATCCCAAATCCAA
Source organism: Thermoanaerobaculia bacterium (assembly GCA_036406835.1). Taxonomy (GTDB): domain Bacteria; phylum Acidobacteriota; class Thermoanaerobaculia; order UBA5066; family Gp7-AA6; genus DAHUXD01. The sequence goes on along the minus strand of DASXAG010000127.1, from coordinate 19,999 downwards.
AATCCGTAATCCGAAATCGCGTGAACCCGGCCCTTCCGCTGGTCCTTCCGACGTGGCTCGTGATCGGCGTCTTCTTCCTCCTCCCGCTCACGATCCTCTTCGTCATCAGCTTCGCCCAGCGCGGCACGTACGGGAGCCTCAAACCGATCGACGATTTCGCGCAGTACGTGCGGTCGGGGAAGATCCTGGCCAACTACGCGCGGTCGCTGCATCCGATCTACCTGCAGATCTTCTGGCGGTCGGTGTGGATGGCGGTCGTGACGACCGTGCTCTGCCTCGCGCTCTCCTACCCGGTCGCGTACTACATCGCCGTGGTCGCGCCGCCCCGGCGCCGCAACTTCCTCCTGGGCCTCGCCGTCGTGCCGTTCTGGACGAGCTTCCTCATCCGCACGTACGCCTGGATGTTCCTCCTGCGCACGGAGGGCCTGATCAACCGCCTGCTGCTCGGGACCGGGCTCATCTCCCATCCGCTCGAGCTCCTGTACAACAACTTCGCCGTGCTCATCGGGCTCCTCTACGGCGAGATCCCGTTCATGATCCTGCCGCTCTACGCGTCGCTGGAGAAGCTGGACCTCTCCCTCCTCGAGGCGTCCGCCGACCTCGGCGCGCCGCGCGCCTCGACGTTCCTGCGCGTGACGGTGCCTCTGACGATGCCCGGGATCGTCGCCGGGATCATCCTGGTCTTCGTCCCGAGCCTCGGCCAGTTCATCGTGTCGGACCTGCTGGGAGGCGCGCGCACGATCCTCGCGGGCAACCTGATCCAGAACCAGTTCGCCGTGGCCCGGAACAAGCCTTTCGGCTCCGCCGTGGCGTTCGAGCTGACGGCGGCCGTTCTCGCGCTGCTGTTCGTGTACGCGGCCTACACCCGGAAGAAGGGCCAGGACGTGCTCCTGTGAGCCGGCCGCACGGCGGGTTCCTGCGGGCGCACACTTGGCTGATCTACGCCTTCCTCTACGCGCCGATCGCGATCCTCGTCCTCTTCTCGTTCAACAAGGCCACCCAGACCGCGGTCTGGCAGGGCTTCACGCTGGAGTGGTACGGGAGCCTCGCGCACAACGAGCTGATCCTCTCGGCCGTTCGCAACAGCCTGATCGTGGGCGTCGCGGCGACGATGCTCGCGACGATCGTGGGCACGCTCGTGGCCCTCGCGCTGGGCCGCTACGAGTTCCCGGGGAAGGGGTTCACGCGGAATCTCCTCTACCTGCCGATCATCATCCCCGAGATCGTGGTGGGCGCGGCGCTCGTGACGTTCTTCGGGGTGGTCGGGCTGCGGCTCTCGCTCGTCACGGTCGTGATCGCGCACGTCGTCTTCAGCGTCTCCTACGTCGCGATCGTGGTCCGCGCGCGCCTGTCCGGCTTCGACCGCTCGCTCGAGGAGGCCGCCCTCGACCTGGGCGCGCGGCCGCTCCAGACGTTCTGGCGCGTCACGCTCCCGCTGATCCTGCCGGGCATCGTCTCGGGCGCGCTGCTGGTGTTCACCGTCTCGATCGACGACTACGTCATCACTTCGTTCGTCGCGGGCGTGGGCGCGACGACGCTGCCGCTCCAGATCTACTCGATGCTCAAGGTGGGGGTGACGCCCGAGGTCAACGCGGTCTCGACGCTCCTGCTGGTGCTGACCATCGTCCTGATCGTCGTGGCGCAGCGGCTCCAGCAGCCGCCGCCGGAAGGTTTGAGGGACTGATGAAGACGCGAGCCCTGCTCATCGCGTTCCTGCTTTCCGCCGGAATCCTCGCGAGCGGCGGCTGCGGCGACCGTCATCGGACGGCGGCGCTCGCCGATTCCGCCGCGCACGAGAAGAAGCTCAATCTCTACATCTGGTCGGCCTACATGCCCCAGGAGGTCCTCGACGACTTCACGAAGCAGACGGGCATCGCCGTGCACTTCGACCTCTACGACTCGAACGAGTCCGTGCTCGAAAAGCTCCAGTCCGGAGTGGCGGACTACGACCTGGTCGTGCCGTCGGACTACATGGTCCGGATCCTGATCCACCTGAACCTCATCCAGCCGCTCCAGCGCGAGCGCCTCCGGGGCTGGGAAAACCTCGACCCGCGCTTCCTGAACAAGGGCTTCGACCCCGGCAACCGCTTCTCGTTCCCGTACGTCTGGGGGACGACCGGCTACGGCTACAGCCGGGAGCGGGTGAAGGGCTCGCCGGACAGCTGGGCGCCGCTCTTCGATCCGGCGAACAAGGGCCAGATCCTGATGCTCGACGACATGCGCGAGTGCTTCTCGGCGGCGCTGAAGTCGCTGGGAGAGTCCATCAATACCCGCGATGCGGCGATCCTCAAGCGGGCGGCCGAAGTTCTCAAGAAGCAGAAGCCGCTCGTCAAGACTTACAACAGCAGCGACTTCGAGAACATCCTGGCGGCGGGCGACGTGACCTACGCGCACGGCTACAACGGCCAGATCGCGAAGGTCATCGCCGCGAACCCGGGCAAGTTCGGCTACGTCGTGCCGAAGGAGGGGGCCACGATCTGGGTGGACAGCGTCTGCGTCCCGACGGGAGCCCGGCACGCCGACGCGATCTACGCCTTCCTCGACTACATCCTGGATCCGAAGGTCAACGCGCGCATCATCAACGCGATCAGCTACGCGAGCGGCAACGGCGCGGCCCTCCAGTTCATCAAGCCGGAGATCGTCCACGACCCGGCCATCTACGCCCCCGAAGAGGCGCTGACGCGCTGCGAGTTCGTCGAGGACATCGGCGACGCGACCGAGCTCATGGACGAGTACTGGACGGAGATCAAGGCGCAATAGGATTGCGCGGGAAAGGAACGCCATGAAGACCTACAAGAACTTCGTCAACGGCAAGATGGTCGCCTCGGTGGACGGCGCCGACGAGCCGATCATCAGCCCGGTCGACGAGAAGGTCATCGGCAAGGTCCCGAAGGGAACCGCGAAGGACGTGGACCGCGCCGTCGACGCGGCCTCGGAGGCGTTCGCGAAGTGGCAGGACTCGACGCCGCAGGACCGCTCCCTGATGCTGCTCAAGCTCGCCGACCGCATCGAGGGCGCCGGCGACGAGCTCGCCGCTCTCGAGGCCGCCAACGTCGGCAAGCCGATCGGCCTCGCGAAGGCCGAGATCCCCTTTCTCGTCGACAACCTGCGCTTCTTCGCCGGCGCCTGCCGGTGTCTGGAAGGCAAGGCGGCGGGGGAGTACCTGGCGGGCTACACCTCGATGATCCGGCGCGAGCCCGTCGGCGTCGTCGGCTCGATCGCGCCCTGGAACTACCCGCTGATGATGGCGATCTGGAAGATCGGGCCGGCGCTGGCCGCGGGAAACACCGTCGTGCTCAAGCCCTCCGAGCAGACGCCGCTGACGTCGCTGCGGCTGGCCGAGCTGGCCGCCGACCTCTTCCCGCCCGGCGTCTTCAACGTGATCACGGGCCACGGCGAGCCCGTCGGCGCGGGGCTCGTCCGGCATCCGAAGGTCAACATGGTCTCGCTGACCGGCGACGTCGCGACCGGCAAGGAGGTCGCGAAGGCGGCGTCGGCCAGCCTCAAGAAGGTCCACCTCGAGCTGGGCGGCAAGGCCCCCGTCCTGATCTTCGACGACGCGGACATGGACCTCGTCGTCCCGGGCATCAAGATGGCCGGCTTCGCGAACAGCGGGCAGGACTGCACCGCGGCGGCGCGGCTCTACGTCAGCGCCCGGACCTACGACAAGGTCGTGGGCGCGCTGCTGCCCGCCGTCGAGTCGCTCGTCGTCGGCGACATCGAGGACGAAAACACGAACATGGGGCCCGTCATCTCGGCCGAGCACCGCAAGCGCGTGGCCGGCTTCCTCGACCGGGCGCGCGAGAAGAAGGGCACGAGGGTCCTGACCGGCGGCGGGTCGAAGAAGGGCAAGGGCTTCTGGATGGAGCCCACGGTCGTCGAGGCGAAGCAGAAGGACGAGATCGTCCAGCGCGAGGTCTTCGGCCCCGTCATCACGATCACGCGGTTCCGCGACGACGAGGAGGCGCTCGCCTGGGCCAACGACGTCGACTACGGCCTCTCCGCCTCCATCTGGACGACGAACGTCAACCGCGCGCTGAACGCGGCCCGCAGGCTGCGCTTCGGCACGGTCTGGGTCAACGACCACCTGCCCCTCGTCTCCGAGATGCCGCACGGCGGCTACAAGCAGTCGGGCTACGGCAAGGACATGTCGATGTACGCGCTCGAGGACTACACCCAGATCAAGCACGTCATGGCGCGCATCGCGCAGTCGGTCGGGGCGAGCTTCCTGCCGGCGTAGCCGGGGATCGCGTCAGGCGCCGAGGAGGTAGCGCTCCCGGAGGATCCTCCGGTGGTGGAGCTCGTGGCCCGCGACGTGGAAGGCGAGGCCGCGGACGGTGGCGGGATAGCCGTTGACCATCCCGGTGCGCGACCAGGCGTCCGCCGGAAGGCCGCGCAGGAACGTGACGGTCGCGGCGCGGACGGCGGACAGCTCGGCGAGGAGATCGATCATCGTCCGGTCGTTGAAGCCGGCCTTGCGCATGTACGCCCTCTCGTCGAAGCCCCGCAGCACGCGCGCGTCGCCGCGGGCGACGCAGAGCATCCGGTAGACGAAGATGCGCTCGTCGTCGGAGAGATGCCCGACGACCTGCTTGATCGTCCACTTGCGCGGCGCGTAGCGGAAGCGGCTGCCGCGCTTCTCGTCCACGCCGCGCAGCAGCGCGACCGTCTCGGGCAGCTGCGCCGCGAGGGCCTCCACGGCGTCGTCGCCCTGCACGAGCCCGACGTCCTCTTCCGCGTAGGGCGCGTACTCGCCGGGCTGGGGACGCCCCGAAGCGGACGGCGTCGAACCCGTCACGGGTTCACGGCGCAGGCGCAGCCGGCGGCGTGATCGCCGTAGCCAGTCGGCTCACGCCATCCACACGGTCTTGACGTTCACGAACTCGCGGATGCCGTGGACCGAGAGCTCCCGGCCGAAGCCGGAGTGCTTGACGCCGCCGAAGGGGAGTCGCGGATCGCTCTTGACCATGCCGTTGATGAAGACGGCGCCCGCCTGGATGCCGGAGACGAGCCGCTCGATCTCGGCCGCGTCGCGCGTCCACGCCGAGGACCCCAGCCCGAAGCGGCTGTGGTTGGCCAGCGCGATCGCCTCGTCGACGCTGCCGACGCGGAACAGGCTCGCGACGGGGCCGAAGATCTCCTCCTGCGCGGCGGGGCTGTCCGGGGGGACGTCGCCCAGCACGGTCGGCGCGTAGAAGTTTCCGGGGCCCTCGAGACGGCGGCCTCCGACGAGGAGACGCGCGCCCGCGTCGATGCTGCGACGCACCTGGTCCTCGACCTCGGCGGCGATCGACGGCGTCGCGAGGGGACCGACCTCGACGCCCGGGTCCATCGGGTCGCCGACCCTGAGCGCGACCATCTTCTCGACGAAGCGCCGCTCGAACTCGGGCGCGGCGTCGCGGTGGACGATGAAGCGCTTCGCCGCGATGCAGGACTGGCCGTTGTTGATGGTGCGCGCCTTCACCGCGGTGGCGGCGGCCGCCTCGACGTCCGCGCTGGGCAGGACGATGAACGGGTCGCTGCCGCCGAGCTCGAGCACGACCTTCTTGAGCGCCGCCCCCGCGGCGCGGCCCACCGAGACCCCGGCGCCCTCGCTGCCGGTCAGCGTCGCGGCGGCGATGCGCGGGTCCTCCAGGAGCGCCTGGACGCGATCGGCGCCGATGAGCAGGGTCTGGAACGCGCCCTCGGGGAAGCCGGCGCGGCGGAAGACGTCCTCGATCGCCAGGGCGCACTGGGGAACGTTGCTGGCGTGCTTGAGGAGGCCCACGTTGCCGGCCATGAGCGCGGGCGCGGCGAACCGGAAGACCTGCCAGAACGGGAAGTTCCACGGCATGACGGCGAGCACCGGCCCGAGCGGCTCGTACCGCACGAAGCTCCGGCCCGCGTCCGTCGCCACGGGCTCGTCGGCCAGGAACGCGGCGGCGTGCTCGGCGTAGTAGCGGCAGACCCAGGCGCACTTCTCGGCCTCGGCGGCGGCGGCCCCCACGGGCTTGCCCATCTCGAGCGTCATGACCCGGCCGAGCTCCTGCTTGTGCGCGTCGAGGAGGTCGGCGGCCCGCGTCAGCCGCTCGGCCTTCTCCGCGAACGGGACGGCGCGCCACCGCGGAAACGCGTCGGCCGCGAGCGCGACACGGCGCTCCACCTCCTGAGCGGAGTGCGGCTCGAAGACGCGGAGCGTCTCGCCGTTGGCGGGGTTGACGGAGGCGATTCGCGTCGTCATGTCAGCTCCACCTTATCCGCATCTCGCGCCGTTCGAGCATCTCGAAGAAGAGCTCGTGCGGCACGGCGGTCTCGGGGCAGAGGACGCCCGGAGTCGCGATCGTTCGGCTCGCCAGGAGCTGGCCGGCGATCGACAGCGGCACGCCCGTGTCGAGCGAGCCCGCGGCGATCCGCCAGCGCGGGTGGGGGAGGACCGTCAGCTCGCCGCGGCGCCGGACGGGCTGCCCGTAGCGGCGCCCGGAAAGGTCGACCCGGAGGACGTCGCAGTCGGCCGGCTCTCCGGGCGGCGCGGTCTGGCGCGCGGCGAGGGCGAGCAGGACCTCACGCGGCGTGCTTCCGGACGCGAGCCTCTCGCGCGAGGCGAAGCCGAGCTCGACCAGGAACGCGACCTTGCGCGTGAACTCGGGCTCGAAGGCGACCTTGAAGCTCGCCTCGCGCAGGCCGGGGAAGGACCGCGGGAACATCGCGACCTCGGAGTGAAGGGTGTAGAGAGCCGACATCCTTCCGACGGGCTCGGGGAAGTCGATCGTCTCCTCGCCGCTCATGGGCGGCACGGCCTCGGCGCGCCCGTCGCGGAACACCATCGGCTCGAGCGAGAACTCGTCGATCACGGTATCGAGCGCGTAGGGGATCGGAAGGGGTCCGGATGCCGTCCGGTCGAGACACCCCACGCGCACATGGACCGCGTCGACCGCGTCCAGCCCCTGCGCCAGCGCGCCGGCCATGACGTTCGTGATGCCGGGCGTCGAGCCCATGCCGAGGAGCGCGGGAATCCGGGCGCGGACGAAGTCGTCGTGGAGCGCGAACTGCCGGAGCGTGCCGTGATACAGCCCGCCGAGATCGGCGTACGCCACGCGCGCCTTCAGGCACGCCCGCATGACGGGCACGTTGAAGTAGTAGGTCACGCAGTTGAGCGCGGCGTCGTGGCCCTCCAGGAGCCGGGCGGTCGCGTCCTCGTCGCGGGCGTCGAGGGTGGCGACGCGCACGCGCGGATCGGGGTGCGGGACGGGGCGCACGTCGGCCGCCGTGATCTCCACGTTCGGCACGAACTCGAGCAGGTCGCGAAGGACGACCTGGGCCATCGCCCCGGCGGCGCCGAGGACGGCAATGCGCATCTATTCCTCGTCGGCCTGGATGTCCGGCATCGCCTCGTCGACCTCCTTGAGCGTGTCCTCGAGCGCGTCGACGACCTGCGCGAGCAGCTTGTCGGGAATGTTGAGCGCGGGCTCGATGCGCACGACCTTGGAGTTGGTCAGCGTACCCGCGACGAGCACGCCGCGCCGGAAGAGGCCGGACACGACCTTGTAGCCGATCTCGGTGTTGGCGAACTCGATGCCGAGGAGCAAGCCCTTGCCGCGCACCGCGTGGATGATGCGGTCGAACCGCATCTTCAGGCGGATGAGCGAGCCCATCAGCTTCTTGCCCTTCTTGGCGGCCTGGCCCGGCAGGTCCTCCTCGAGCGTCACGTTGATGGCGGCGATGCCGGCGGCGCACGCGAGCGGGTTGCCGCCGAACGTCGAGGAGTGGATGAAGGGATTGCTCTCGAGCACGCTCCAGATCTTCGGCGTCGAGATGAACGCCGACAGCGGCATGACCCCGCCGCCGATCGCCTTGCCGAGGCACATGATGTCGGGCACCACGCCCCAGTGGTCCACGCCGAAGAGCTTGCCGGTCCGGCCCAGTCCCGTCTGCACCTCGTCGGCGATCAGGAGCGCGCCGTACTCGTTGCACGCCTTCCGGATCCGCGGCCAGAAGTCGTCCGGCGGCACGATGGCGCCCGCCTCGCCCTGGATGGGCTCCATGATGACCGCGGCGATGCCCTTGCCGGTCTGATCCGCCTTGTAGAGCTCGTCCTCCACCGCCTCGGCGTCGCCGAACTCGACGAAGTGGATGCCGGGCAGGAGCGGCAGGAACGGCTCCCGGTACTCCCACCGTCCGAGCAGAGACAGCGAGCCGCAGCTCTTGCCGTGGAAGCCGCGGAGCGAGCTGATGAAGTTGGTCTTGCCGGTGAAGACGCGGGCGAGCTTGATCGCGCCCTCGATCGCGTCGGTCCCGTTGTTGATGAAGAAGGAGTACTGGAGGTCGCCCGGCGTGATCTCGCCGAGGAGCTCCGCGAGCGCGCCGCGGAGCGGGTCCAGGAGCTCCTGGCTCGACAGCGGCATGCGCGCCAGCTGGTCGGCGACCGCGCGGACGACCTTGGGATGCCGGATGCCCGGGCTGTAGATGCCGTAGCCGCCGAGGCAGTCGATGTAGCTGCGCCCCGCGAGGTCCTCGAACGTCGAGCCCTGGCCGACCCACTCGAGCGCGGGATTGTCGCGCATCTCGATCACGGACTTCCGGTACTCGAGGTAGCCGCGGTTGTAATAGAAGTTGAAGTTGTCGACGGTGTCCGTCGCGATCTTCTCCTTCTGCTCGGGCGTCAGCTCCCTGGCCGAGATGATGTCCAGCCAGCGCTGGGATTCCTGGATCAGCTCCTGCGTGTTCATGTGCGTCCCCGTTTCGAGTTCCGGACAGAGAATTCGTGAGCCGCTGGGAGAAGTGCGGCTAAGAGTCTCCGACGCAGAACAGGTGGCGCCGCCGACTGTGGCGGCGGCCGCCGTCAGGCGCCTTCCAGCGCTTTCTCGAGGACATCCAGGCCTTCCGTGAGCTCGCCGTCGGTGATGACGAGCGGCATGAGGGTACGAAGGACGTTGCCGTAGGTGCCGGCGGTGACGAGGAGCAGCCCGCGCTCGTACGCGCCACGCAGGACGCGGTCCGTGCGGTCCTTGTCGGGCTCCTTGGTCTTCTTGTCCCGGACGAGCTCGAGCGCGCGCATCGCGCCGAGCCCGCGGGCGTCGCCCACGAACGAGAAGCGTTCGAGGAAACACTGGAAGCGCTCCGCGACGGTCCTTCCGATCTGCTCGGCCCGCTCCCACAGGCGGTTCTTCTCGAGGAAGCCGACCGCCGCGAGCGCCGCCGCGCACGAGACCGGGTTCCCGACGTAGGTGCCTCCGAGCCCGCCGACCTGCGCGCTGTCCATGATGTCGGCGCGGCCGGTCACCGCGGAGATCGGCAGCCCGCCGCCGAGGGACTTCGCCGTCGCGATCAGGTCCGGCGCGAGCCCGTAGTGCTCGCAGGCGAACAGGCGTCCCGTGCGGCCGAAGCCGGTCTGCACCTCGTCGACCACGAGGAGGATCCCGTGCTCGCGGCAGACGCGCGCGAGGGTGTCCACGTAGTCCTTCGGCGCCACGACGAAGCCGCCCTCGCCGAGCACGAGCTCGAGGACGACACAGGCGACCTTCTCCGCCGCGACCTGCGTCTTGAAGAACTCGTCGAGCTCCGCCGCGGCCTCGGCCCGCCCGTCGTAGTGCCCGCGGTACTCGTAGGGGAAGGGCAGCCGGTAGACCTCGGGCGCGAAGGGGCCGAAGCCGAACTTGTACGGCCGGACCTTGCTCGTCATCGACAGGGTCATGAGCGTCCGGCCGTGGAAGGCGTGCTCGAAGACCACCACGGCCTCGCGCCCGGTGGCGTGGCGGGCGATCTTGACGGCGTTCTCGAGGGCCTCGGCGCCGCTGTTGGCGAGCATGGTCTTCTTGGCGAAGGCGCCGGGAGTCAGACGGTTGAGGGTCTCGGCCAGCGCCACGTAGCCCTCGTAGGGCGCGACCGAGAAGCAGGTGTGGGTCGCCCTCGCGAGCTGCTCCGACGCCGCCCGGACCACCTCGGGATTCGCGTGGCCCACGTTGAGCGTCCCGATCCCGCCCGCGAAGTCGATGAAGACGTTGCCGTCCACGTCCGTGACCAGCGCCCCGCTGGCGCTCCGGGCATAGACCGGGGTCGAGTGGCCGATGCCCTTGGGGACGGCCTGCTGCCGCCGGGCGGCGAGCTCCTGGGAGCGCGGCCCGGGGATGGCGGTCTTCAGGCGAATCGAAGAAGGCATGATGAACGGCCTAAGGCGAGAGGGCAGGAGCCTATCACGGCGGCCACTCGCGGAGCCTGGACGGGGACCGGAAGTTCTTGTCGGGCCGTGAGTTGCGGTAGGATGGCGGGACTTGGAAGCACACAGCCGCGCAGCCATCGGCCCGGAGGCCACCCCGCTCGAGCGGGTTCTCGGCCGGGCCGACCTCGTCCTCTTCACCGTCTGCGCGATCCTCACGATCGACACCCTCGCCTCCTCCGCGGCGATGGGGTTCTCGTGGTTCTCGTGGTGGCTCATCACCATGACGGTCTTCTTCATCCCCTACGGCCTGATCACGGCCGAGCTCGGGGCGGCGTGGCCCGGGGAGGGAGGCGTCTACGTCTGGGTCCGCGAGGCGTTCGGGCCGAAGTGGGGCTCCACGGTCGCCTGGATGTACTGGATCAACAACGCCTACTGGATCCCCTCGGTCTACCTGATCTTCGCGGGCACCTTCGGCCAGATGTTCCTGCGGACCCCGTCTGCGGCGGCGGTGCCCGGCGAGCCCGGCGTCCAGGTCGCCATGGGCTCGCCCTGGCAGGACGCCACGATCGCGATCGTGCTGACCTGGATCACGGTCGGCATCGGGATCGTGCGGCTCGAGGTCTCGAAGTGGGTGCCGAACCTCGGCGCGGTCGTCAAGGCGCTGATCTTCCTCGCGCTTGGCGTCCTCGGGCTGTCGGCCCTGTTCCGCGGACACGCCCCCGCCAACCCGGTCGCCCCGTCGCAGTTCGCCCCGAAATGGAACGACAGCCTGGCGTACCTGCCGGCGCTCCTCTACTCGACCTTCGGCTTCGAGCTCATGAGCTCGGCCGGCGGAGAGATGCGCAACCCGAAGCGGGACGTGCCGATGGTGATCTTCTGGTCCGGCGCGCTCATCGCGGTCCTCTACTCGTTCGCGATCGGCGGCATCCTGTTCGCGGTTCCGGTCGGGAAGCTCTCGATCGTGACGGGGACCTGGGACGCTCTCGCCGTGCTCGGGAAGGAGTGGGGCCGCGCGGGCGACACGGTCGTCTTCCTCCTCGGGCTCGGGTTCCTCTACGCCTGCGTCGCGAACGTCGTCACGTGGAGCCTCGGCGCGAACCGCGTGGCCGCCGTCGCGGCGGAGGAGGGAACGCTGCCCGGGTTCCTCGGGCGCCTCCACCCGCGGTTCAAGACGCCGTACCTCGCGTTCGTCGCGATGGGCGTCGTCTCGACGGTGCTCCTCGTCGGCGGCGCGCTGCTCTCGAACAGCCAGTCGAACATCTTCTGGATGGCCTTCCGCCTCACGGCGCTGTGCCTCCTGCTGTGCTACTTGCTGGTCTTCCCGGCGTTCCTCGTGCTGCGCCGGAAGCGGCCGGACCAGCCCCGGCCCTACCGGCTCCCGGGAGGACACGGCGCCGCGGTGATCGCGGCCTGGGCCTGCACGCTCTACATCTTCGGCGCGTGCGTGATCTTCTTCGCGCCCTCGCCGACCAGCCAGGCGCCGCTCAAGGAGGCGCTGATCCTCGGCGGCGAGACGGTGGCGACGATCGTGATCGGGTGGCTGCTCATCCCGCGCCGGAGGAAGGCCGCGCCGGCCGCATCCGCAGGGCCGACGATATGATGGGTCGCGCCCCGACTCGTTCCGCCACACCGTAGAGGAGAAACCCGATGCCCCAGGACCTCAAGGCCGCGCTGCAGGAATCCGCGTACGTTCTCGACCTCATCGGCAAGAAGACGCTCTCGCCGCCCGAGCAGGAGAAGGTCATCCAGGACTCGGTGCGGTACTGGACCGACTACGTCAACCCCGCGTTCCTCGAGTACCGGAAGTCCGTCAGCACGGACTACACCGCCGTCGAGTGGTCGGACGAGGGCGCGATCTTCCGCGACGTGAAGGGCAAGGAGTTCATCGACATCCTGGGCGGGTTCGGGATCTACGTGACCGGGCACCGGCACCCCAAGGTCCTCAAGGCCGTGCGGGAGCAGCTCGAGCGGCAGGCGATTCACTCGCAGGAGCTGATCGACCCGCTCCGGACCTACCTGGCGCACCTCGTCGCGATGATCACGCCCGGGGACCTGCAGTACTGCTTCTTCACCAACTCCGGGACCGAGTCGATCGAGGCGTGCCTCAAGATGGCGATCCTGACGACGGGCCGGCACCACTTCGTCGGAACGCTCGGCGCGTTCCACGGCAAGTCCCTGGGCTCCCTCGGCGGGACGTCCAAGGCCGTCTTCCGCGAGCCGTTCCTGCCGCTCAAGCGCTGGACGCACGTCCCGTTCGGCGACGCCGACGCGCTGCGGATGATCGTGTCGAGCGGCGACTTCTCCGGCGACAAGGTCGCGGCCGTCGTCATCGAGCCCATCCAGGGGGAGGGAGGGATCAACGTCGCCCCGCCGGGCTACCTCGCCGCCGCGCGCGAGATCTGCGACAGGTACGGCGCGATGCTGATCTTCGACGAGGTCCAGAGCGGCATGGGCCGGAGCGGCAAGATGTTCTGCTGCGAGCACGACGGCGTCGTGCCCGACCTCATGGCGCTCGGCAAGGGCTTCGGCGGCGGCGTGATGCCGATCGGCTGCTGCATCGGCACGCCGAAGACGTGGGAGCGCTACATCGAGAACCCGTTCCTCCACACCACGACGTTCGGCGGGAATCCCGTCTGCTGCGCGGCCGCGATCGCCACGATCCACGTCCTGCTCGAGGAGGACCTGCCGAAGCAGGCGGCCGAGAAGGGCGAGTACATGCTGCCGCGGATGAACGCGCTGGCGCAGCGCTACCCCAAGGTCATGGCCGGCGCGCGCGGCCGCGGGTTGATGCTCGGGATGGAGTTCCAGAGCCACGACCTCGGCTACGCGGTCGCGAAGTCGCTCTTCGGGCGCGGCATCCTGATCTCCGGCACCTACATCAACGCGCAGGTCCTGCGCGTCGAGCCCCCGCTCGTCATCAGCTATCCGGAGATCGACCGGTTCCTCGCGGCGCTCGAGGCGTCACTGCAGGACGCTTCTTAGGGGCGGCCACGGGGGCCGCCCATTTGGCACCGAAGGTGGAGCCCTCCGGACCGCCGATCGAGCAGAGTTGTTACTGGCTGGCCCGGAGGGAGCCACGGATCGCCGAGCCGCTGAGCGGAGAGGTCGCGGCGGACGTCGCGGTCGTCGGCGCGGGCTTCACCGGACTCTGGACCGCGCTCTTCCTCAAGGAGCTCGAGCCGGGACTCTCCGTCGTCGTCCTCGACGCGGAGCTCGCCGGCTACGGCGCGAGCGGGCGCAACGCCGGCATCGCGGGGGAGAGCGTCGACCACTCGCACGAGCTCGCCATCGCCCACTTCGGGCTCGACGAGGCCCGCGAGCTCGCGCGCCTGGGTCGCGAGAACCTGGAGGAGATGGAGGCCTTCCTGGCCGCGCGCGGCATCGACGCGGGCTGGGAGCGCAACGGCCAGCTGACGGTGGCGCTCCGTCCCGCGCACGTCGCGGCCCTCGACGCCGGGCGGCGCGCGGCCGAGCGCGTGGGAATGACCGACCTCTCGATCCTCTCCGCGGAGGAAACCCGCGAGGAGATCGCGAGCCCTCTCTACCTCGGGGCGCTGCTCTCGCCGCGCAACGCGCTCGTCGACCCTCTGCGTCTCGTCGAGGGACTGAGGGACGAGGCGCTGCGGCGCCGCGTGCGCGTCTGCGAGCGGTCGGCGGTCACGGGCTTCACGTTCCCGCGCGACCGGGTCCGCGTCGCGACCTCCGGGGGCGCCGTGACGGCGCGGCGCGCCGTCCTCGCCACGAACGCGTACTCGCACCACCTGTTCCCGGGACTCCTGTCCCGCTTCCTGCCGCTCTACGACTACATCCTGGTCTCCGAGCCGCTCTCGCCGGCGCAGCGCGCGGCGATCGGCTGGAAGCGCCGCCGGGGAGTCGTCGACGCGCGGACCTTCTTCAACTACTACCGCCTGACCGCCGACGGACGGATCCTCTTCGGCACGAGCGAGGCGGTCTACTACCCCGGCAATTGCGTCGACGCCTCCCGCGACCACTCGGCGCCGCACGACGCCTCGCTGCGCGAGAGCTTCCGCCGGCACTTTCCCGCGCTCGGGGACCTGCGCTTTCCGTACGCATGGGGCGGCGCGATCGCGTCGACGACGCGGCTCACGCCGTTCTTCGGCCTGCTGGCGGGCCGCGTCGCGTACGGCCTGGGCTACACGGGGCACGGGATCGGTTCGACGCGGCTCGCCGGAAAGATCCTGGCGCTCCTGACGCTGGAGCGGAAGAGCCCGCTCCTCGACCTGTCGCTCGTTCGCCGGCCGCCGTTCCCCTATCCGCCGGAACCGCTGCGGCGCCTCGCGGTCGCCGCGGTCACGCGCTCGCTCCGCCGCGTCGATGCGGGGGGAAGGCCGGGGCCGCTGCTCCGCGCGCTCGACAGGATGGGAATCGGCTTCTCGAGCTGACGCGCGAAGGCGAGGCGCTTCGCGCGTCATCCTGAGGAGCGGAGCGACGAAGGATCCCGTCACTCGTCGCCACAGTCGCAATCGAGTCCGGGATCCCTCGTCGGCTGCGCCTCCTCGGGATGACGGCTCGAAGCCCCTACTGCACCGGCGCCACCACGATCTCGAGCGGCGCCGGCGACGGCGTGCCGGGCCGGGGAAGCGCGGCGATCGGCTGCTCCGTCACGAACTGGAGCTGGCCGCGGTCCGAGACGCGGGCCGAGAGGACGTACCGGTGCCCCGGGCGCAGCGACTCGGGAAGGTAGGACAGCGTGAACGCGATCGGGACCTGTCCGGGATGCGGGATGACCAGCTTGGCGATCGGCGGACCCTCGCCCTCCGGGATGGCCGCGTCGCGCAGCTCGACCTGGACGACGGCCTCGGGAGTGAGCGCGATGCGCTGGACGTAGGTGACCGTTCCCTCGATCGTGAGGCGCGGCCGCGGCGTCGGCAGCTCCTCGGGAAGCGGACCCGGCTGGGGGGCGGGCGCGGGAAGCGGCGTGGGCGCAGCGGGCGGCGCCGCGGGCGGCGGGGGCGACGGGCGTCCGCCGGTGCAGGCCGTGAAGCCGAGCAGCGCCAGCGCCGCCAGCCGCCGCAGCGCCCCGAGCCGCCTACGCACGCTTCGCGAGGAGGTCGCGGATCTCCTTGAGGTAGGTCTCGGTCGCCGTCGGCGGGGGCGCCACCACCAGCTTCTTCGCGAACCGGTTGAAGGGAACCACGATCATGAAGTAGACGGCGGCGGCCTTGATCAGGAAGCTGATGATCGCGTTGAGGAAGTTACCGATGGCGATGGAGCCGATCTTGATGCTGGAGAAATCGGGCTGACCCCCGAGCATCCCGATGATCGGCGTGATGATGTCCTTGACCAGCGAGTCGACGATCGCGCTGAACGCGACGCCGATGATGACGGCGGTGGCGAGGTCGACGATGTTGCCGCGGGCGATGAATTCGCGAAACCCTTTGAGCATCTCTCCTCCTCAACGAAAGCGGTTTCTCTTGCCGGCTAGCTCGGCTTCCTGCTTTGCGGACGGCTCGACGACGGAGGCGGCGCGGGCCGCGACGAGGGCGCCGGCTTCGAGGACGGCGGCGGGCCCGCGCGGAAGTTGCCCATGTCGCGCGCCTGGCGATCGCGCGAGAGCTGGTTGAGCGTTCCGGGATCGACGGAGGGACGGGCGGGCTGGGGCGCCGGTCGCGCCTGCGGCGGCTCGGGGGCGGGGCGCGCCGGCTGGGCCTGCGGCGGCTGCGGAGCGGGTCGCGTTTCCGGGCGAGCGGGCTGCGTGACGGGCTTCCACTTCCCGTCCTGGCCGGGCGTCTCCCACCCGTTGCCGCCGGGACGCGGGCGGTAGACGTTCCCGTCCTTGCCGGCATAGACGTTGTCGGGCCGAGAGGGCGCCGGCCGCGTCGCCGGCCTTCCGGTCGGGGGCTGCGTCGACGGCTCTCCCGGAGCGGGCTGAATCGTCGGCCCGCCCGGCGCGGGGCGCGTGGAGGGCTGACCGGGCGCGGGCCTCGTTCCCGGCTGGCTCGGAGCGGGACGCGTTCCCGGAGCCGGCTGCGTCGACGGCTGGCCCGGCGCGGGGCGAGTCCCTGGCGCCGGCCGCGTCTCGGGCCGGCCCGTCCCCGGAGCCGGACGCGCGCCGGGAGCTCCCGGAGCCGGACGCGTTCCGGGCGCCGGACGGGTCACCGGCCGCACGCCCGGCCGCGCGATGCCCGGTCGGTTATAGAGGTTGACGTTGGTGATGCCCGGCCGCCGGTACGGGTACCCCACGGGCCGACCGGTGACGGGACGGCCGACGTACCAGCCCGGCGGGCGGTGCCAGCCGTAGTACGGCCCCCAGTACGGCCGGTAGTACGGACGGTATCCGCCCCAGCCGAACCCGACGTTCCACCCGCTCCACGGATTCCAGCTGATGCCGACGCCGAACCCCCACGTCACCGGCGCGCCGTACCAGTAGCGCCCGATCCACGGGCGGTACCAGTAACCCGTCCCGTAGACGACCGTGCCCCAGGGCGAGTAGCACGTCCCGAGATACCCCGGCGTGTAGCCGACCCACACGTAGGTCGGGCTGTAGCGGTAGATGCGGACGTAGGTCACGTAATGGATGGGACAGGCGACGGGGATCGTGTAGATCACGGGCGGCACGGCGGTCGCGACGATCCAGGGTCCGAAGGGGGAGCCTCCGCTGAACCACACCCCGCCCTGGACGGCGTAGTAGCTGGTCGGGTTCACGCGGATGACGGGCGTCGGCGTGTTGAGCGCGTACTGCAGCGTCGTGTCCGGAACGTTCTGGAAGTCCGGGTCGCCGTCGTACTGCGATTCGAACTTCGCCTCCGCGCGGTCGACCTCGGCGGTCTGCGGGATGCTGTTCGCGATCACCGCCTCCTGCGCGGCGGGGGTGCCGGGCACGGTCGCGAGCACGTTCGACTTCGGATTGTTCGTCGGGATCTTCGCGAAGTCCTTCGGGAGCGCGTCGCCGTTGACGAACTGCCACGGTCCGTCGAGCGACTTGCCGCGAAACCAGCGCCCGGTCAGCGGCACGTAGTAGCTCTGGTCCTGGAGGTCGAGGAGGATGTCGCCGGTCGTGTTCGCGACGTAGAGGAGCTGCGTGCCCGCGATCGGCTTCATCTCGGGCGCGCCGTCGGTCTCGATCAGCTCGGCGGGCTCGGTGCTGACGATGACGTCCGGGATCCGGTTCTTCGCGAGGAGCGCCTTGACCGCGTCGCCGGGATCCTCGAGGAGATCGGTCTGCGACTGGTTCTCGTCGCGCGCGATGCCGTCGCGCAGCGACTGCGCGGCCGGAGGGACCGACGCGGCGAGCCGCCACGGTCCCGTCAAGGCGGGAGCCGTGAGCCAGCGATCGCCGATCGGCGTGTAGAAGGCGTTGGCGTCGCGGAGGAGGAGGCTGCGCGTGTTGAGGACGCGCTTCAGCCCGGAGCCCTCGACGTCGCGCAGCGCCGGCTCCCCGTCGATCAGGACGAGGAGCGAGGGCGAGGTGCGGTAGTAGATGCGCGGCGGGTCGTTCTTGATGGGAACCGCCTCGCCCTTCTCGTCGGCCTTCGTCATCGCGAGGTTCGCCTCGACGCGGTCGAGCGAGACCGTGCGGCCGGGCTCGGTGTTGTTGCGCAGGATGTCCAGGAACTCCTGGGTGCGGTCCTCGGCGGTCGGGAAGTTCCCCTGGGTGATCTGGATGTCGTCGAGCTGGACGAGGCGGGCCTCCTTGTCGATGAAGGTGTTCGCCTTGATCCAGACGACGCCGTAGAGCGTCTTCGTCTTCTCGCCGACCTTCTCCTCGACCTGCACGGCGGCGCGCGCCTCGAGAACGGTGGCGTCGAAGGTGTCGATCTGCGGCTGGTAGACGGTGAAGGTGAGATCGCCCTGCTCGACGACGCGAGGCCACCGCAGCTCGCCCTCCGCCGTCGCCGTGGGGTTGTCGGCGTCCTGCGCCCCGGCGGTCCGCGGCGCGAGGGAGACGGCGAGGACCAGCGCCGCGATCCCGGCGCACGGGGAGAGCAACCGTCGCATGGGGCCTCCTCGTGCGCTTCGTATCACAGGACGGGGGGAGGTCACTCGGGGCGGGGCACGCGGGGTCGCGCGGCGCGTGGAACTTCGCGCCGCCTCGCCCGTATACTTCCGGCATCGACAGACCCCGATCCTCGCGCTTTTCGGCACCGGGCGGTCCCATCTGCCCGAACTGCACTCTGAACCGGAACCGAAAGAGCATCATGAAGGGGCCCATGCCGGATCCCGCCGGCAAGAGCGCCGAGCTCTACTTCGTGTGCGAGCGGTGCAAGTGGAAGATGAAGGACCGGCGAGGCCCCGAGCGCGAGGAAAAGTCGGAGAGCTGACGCGCGGCTCTTCTCCCGGCGCCCGGGGCTTCGCCCGAGGCTCTGCGTCTACGCTCGAGCCGGAACGTGCACCGTCGCCTCGGCCTCCGCGAGCCGCGCGAGGGCGAGCGCGCCGAGGAGCAGCCCGAGGTCCCGCAGCGCCACGTCGAGGTATCCACCCGTCGCGACGAGGTCGACGATGATCCCGAGCAGCCAGAGGGCGACGACGTAGGCCCCGATCCGCGGCTGCAGGGCCACGAGCAGGCCCGCGATGATCTCGACGACGCCGACGATCGCCATGAACGTGTGCGGCTGGATGCCGAGCGTGTTCGGGATGAAGGGCGCCAGGTACTTGTCCCAGTCGGTCAGCAGATGCAGGAACTTGTCGAGACCCGCGATGATGGGCGCCACGGTGAAACCGAACCGGAGGATGGAAAAGGCTTGATGGGCTTCGCGGTTCATAGCACCTCCCGTGCAGGGAATGTGCAAGAAGGGTGCCCTCGCATGAGGTCAGGAGGGCGAAGATTTCCTGTCACCAATTCGCTCGACCGCGCTCGCGCGTTGCGCGCTTCAGGGAGAGAGTTGCTGGTCGGGACGCCGGGATTCGAACCCGGGACCCCCTGAACCCCATTCAGGTACGCTACCAGACTGCGCCACGTCCCGACCGGTCCGCGCATTTGAGCAGGTGCCGGCGAGTCTGTCAACGACCCCTCGCGCGCTAGAATCGCGCGCATGCGCGTCCGGCTCGTCTCGCAGGCCCACTTCTCCGCAGCCCATCGGCTGCACCGCGACGACTGGGACGATGCCCGAAACCGCCGCGTCTTCGACAAGTGCAACAACCCGAACGGCCACGGCCACACCTACGGGCTCGAGGTGGCGGTCGAAGGAGAGATCGACCCCGAGAGCGGCTACCTGATGGACTTCGCGCAGCTCAAGCGCACCATCATGGACACGGTGGTCCATCGCATGGACCGCAAGCACCTCAACTTCGACGTCGACTTTCTCGCCGGCGTCAATCCGACGGCCGAGAACATCGCGGTCGGCATCTGGGGGCAGCTCGCTCCGCGGGTCGCCCCCGCTCGCCTGGTCCGCATCACGCTCCACGAGACCGAGAGGAACAGCGTGGTCTACGAGGGAGGAACTCGATGAGCGCCAACCCGCCCGTCTCCAACCGGCGCCTGACCCGCTCGCGCAGGCACAAGATGATCGCCGGCGTCTGCGGCGGCCTCGCGGAGTACTTCGACCTCGACCCGACCGTGGTGCGCGTGGCCTACGTCCTGCTCTCCATCGCCTCCGTCGCGTTCCCGGGCATCCTGGCGTACATCGTCCTGATGTTCGTGATGCCTCCGCCGGACGACACGCCGGTTCCCGCCGCATGACGCGGCCCCGCATCCTCGTCACCAACGATGACGGCGTCTTCTCCGAGGGCATCGAGCGGCTCGCCGCGGCGCTCTCGACGGTCGGCGACGTCTTCACGGTCGCGCCGGACCAGGAGCGCAGCGCCGCCGGCCACTCGCTGACCCTGCAGCACCCGCTTCGCGCGAAGCAGGTGGGCGAGCGGCGATGGTCGGTCGACGGCACGCCCACGGACTGCGTCAACTGG
>DASXAG010000126.1:0-29755 GCA_036406835.1 Thermoanaerobaculia bacterium | reverse complement strand
CCGCAGCCGCCGCTCGCGGTCCTCCACCTCGCGTGGGAGAACGGCGCGCTCCGGCGCCCGCTCGAGGGATTCGGGCACCTCGTCGCGCCGAGCGGCGAGCGCCGCATCCTGGGCGCCGTCTGGAGCTCGAGCCTCTTTCCGGGTCGGGCTCCCGCGGGGCGCGCGCTCCTCACGGTGTTCGTCGGCGGCGCTCGCGATCCCGGCGCCGCCGCGCTGTCGGACGCCGAACTCGTGGCCCTCGCCGCGCGCGACCTCGCCGCCGAGGGCCTCGTCGCGGGGCCGCCCGAGCCCGTGCGGATCACCCGCTGGGAGCGCGCGATCCCGCAGTACGAGCGCGGACACGCGCGGCGCCTGTCCGTGCTCGAGGAGGCGGAGCGCCGCTGGCCCGGCCTCCACTTCCGCGGCAACTACCGCGGCGGCGTTTCGGTCGGGGACGTCGTGCGCCAGGCCCTGACGACAGGCGCGTCGGCCTGACGCTCAGGGCTTCGTCGTGGAGTCGTGGTGGCTCTCCTCGGCGCCGCCGCCTTCCGCGGCAGCCGACTTCAGCGCCTTCTCCTCCTCGGGAGTCAGCGACGGAAGGTGACGCAGGAACGCGACCATCTTCCAGAGCTCCTCGTCCTTGTGGGTCGAACCGAAGGCCGGCATCCCCGTCATGCGGATGCCGTTCTGGACGATCCAGAAGAGCTCGCCGTCCGTCCGCGCCTGGGTCTTCTTCCCGGTGAGGTCGGGAGCCGGCGGATTCAGGCCCTCGCCCGCCTCCGACGCGTCCACGCCCGGCGCGCCGTGACAGAAGACGCACATCTCCCTGTAGTGCGCCATCCCGACGCGCGCGGCGTCCGGGCTCTTCGCGAGCGGGTTCTCGCCCTTCGGCGCGCGCTTCGCGACCGAATGATCCAGGGCGAAGCCGGCGACGCGCTTCTCGAGGCCGCTCGGGGGGCGGCTGGCCGAGACGTCGAACACGCCGGTGTAGGCGACCGCCGCCGCCCCGACCGCGAGCAGGATCAGGCCCGTGAGGATCCCCGCCAGAAACTTCATGACGCCTCCCCTTCGTGATTGCTCATCCTACTCACAGCAGCGGCGACAGGCGCCGCGCGCCCGCGTCGAGCAGCCGGTGGAGCGCTCCCCGGCGCCTCCAGGCTCGACGCTCGATCTCGACCGACTGCGTCAGGTCCTCGCGGAAGCGCGCCTCGAGGCGCGACGCGGTCTCCGCGTCCAGGATCGCGTAGTTGCACTCCGCGTTCGCCTCGAACGATCGCATGTCGAGGTTGCTCGACCCGACCAGCGACAGGAGGCCGTCGGCGACCACCGTCTTCGCGTGCAGGATCGCGGCCTGGTACTCGAAGACCCGGACGCCGCGCGCGAGGAGCGCGTCGAAGAATCCGTGGCCCGCGTGCCGGACCAGCGGGACGTCGCTCCGGCCGGGCACGAGGAGGCGCACGTCGACGCCGCGGCGCGCCGTCCCCCCGAGGATCGGGATCGCGCGCCGCCTCGGCGCGAAGTACGCCGTCGTGATCCACAGGGTCTTTCGCGCCGCCCCCGCGATCGCCGAGACCACCGACGCGAACTCGCCGGCGCCACGCCCGGCCCGGGAATCCAGCACGAGGACGCGGGCGCCGGGGCGCGGCTCGAGGGCGAGCGGCTCGAGGCCCAGGCGCTCGCCGCCCGCGTGATGCCATCCCTCTTCGAACACGACCGCCATCTCCCACGCCGCCGTGCCCTCGACGCGCGCGTGCGAGTCGCGCCAGGCGGGGCTGCCCGGGGAAGTCGTCGTCGCCTGCTTGGGGGTAGGGGCGGACGAGCCATACTCCTCCCCGATGTTCATCCCGCCGGTGAACGCGATCCGCCGGTCGACCACGAGGATCTTGCGGTGGTCGCGGAACGGGAGGTGCCGGATGGGCGACCACAGCGGATGGAAGAGCCGCACCTCGACCCCGTGGGCGCGGAGCCCGGCCCAGAACGACCGGCGCGTCGCCCACGAGCCGAATCCGTCCGCGAGGACCCGAACCGCCACGCCGCGATCCGCCGCCTTCGTCAGGGCCTCGGCGAACCACTGCCCCGTGGCGTCGTTCTTGAAGATGTAGGACTCGAGGAGCACCTCGAACCGCGCCCCGGCCACGGCCGCGAGCATCGCGGCGAACGCCGCGCCGCCGTCGAAGAAGACCTCGACGCGGTTGCCCGGGTGAAACGTCCCCTCGTCGATGCGCTCGAGGAGTCCGGGAAATCCGGGGTCGTGGATCCCCGCGGGCAGCGCCTCCGCCAGCCGGTACGCCGCGTTCGGCGCGAGCTCCTTCGGGAGGCGGCGCCCCGGGAGGGGCCGCGGCACCGGCTCCAGCACGACGGGGACGGTCATGTCGGCGTCCTCTCGGCGGGCGGGCGCGCTCAGCGGCCCACGGCCCGGGCGATCGCGAACGCGGCCGCGGCGGCGACGCCGCCGATGAACGTCGTCTGGAGAGCGCTCCTCCACGGCCGGGCGCCGGTGAACCGGCCCTTCACGTAGCCGAAGCTCGCGAGGGCGAGCAGGGTCAGGACCACGGAGAGCCAGAGCGACGCCCGCACGTCGCGGATCAGGATGTAGGGCGCGAGCGGGATCAGGCCGCCCACCGCGTACGCGCCGCCGATCGTGAGGGCGCTCTGGAGCGCGCGTTTCGGGTCCGGCTTCTCGAGCCCGAGCTCGAAGCGCATCATGAAGTCGATCCACTGCTGGGGCCGCTTCTCGAACGAGCGGAGGATCGGCTTCGTCTCCTCCTCGCTCAGACCGTACTCGCGGAAGATGTCCGCGACCTCGCGCGCCTCGACCGCCGGCTTCTCGTTGACCTCGCGGTGCTCGCGGTCCCGCTCGCTGGCGTAGTGCTCCGCCTCGCTGCGCGCGGCGAGGTAGCCTCCCAGTCCCATCGCGATCGATCCGGCGGCGATCTCGGCGAGGCCGGCGGTCACGATGATGCTGTTCGCCGCCACGGCGCCCGTCAGCCCGGCGGCCAGCGCGAACGGCACCGTCAGCCCGTCGGACATGCCGATCACGACGTCGCGGACCGTTTCGCTGGCGGTGAAGTGGTGCTCGACGTGAGGCTTCGGCATCGCCGCGGATCTCCCCGCTCTTCGTCAGCGCAGGGCCGGTTCGGGCGCGACGCGGGGCGCGACCTCGGCCCGGCGGCGCGCCGCCTCCACCGCGATCCGCGCGACCGGAAACCACAGCGTCTTCCAGAGACGGGGCGCGTAGAACCGGCGGAGCCACTCCCGCGCGTCCTGCGCGCGCGCGATCGCGTGGAGCAGGCGCGCGTAGCCGCGGTCGCCCATCCGCTCGTAGAAGTAGCGGTTGACGACCGAGGTGCGCAGGAACCCGGTGAAGCGCCGGCGGAAGGAGTGGTCGTACTGCGCCGGGCGTTTCGCGAGCAGGGCCTCTCCCGCCATGTGTCCGGACACGAGCGCGCAGCGCATTCCGAAGCCCCAGAGCGCGTCCTGGAGTCCCGCGGCCTCGCCCGCGTACAGCGTCTCGCCGGCCCGGACGAGCGGGCGCGCGCGGACGTTGCCGGTCCCGCCGAAGGCGCGCGGGTTCTTCATCCGGAGACCCGCCTTGCGCTCGAAGAAGCGCCGCGTGCGCTCGCGGTACTCGCGCGCCTTGCCGTAGTCCTCGAAGAGGCACGCCGCGACGGTTCCCCAGCCCCCGGAGACCAGGAGGTACGCGTACCCCTTCGGCGCGAGCTTCTCGGACAGCACCGCGAAGACGCCGTCCGCCATGTCGGTCTCGAACACGTAGCCCACGTCGAGCGCGTCGCAGCGTCCCGGGCCGGGCGTGCGGATGCAGGGCGCCGGCAGCTCTCCCGGAGAGTGGCCGAAGCGGATCGTGACGCCCGCGTCGATGGCCTGGCGCTTGAGGCTCTGGTCGAGCGTGCCGGCCCCGGTGCCGCGCCTCACGAGGTAGAACGCGGGGCGGTCCGAGCGGACCGTGCACTCGCGCCCGTCGAAATCGTAGAAGACGCCCTCGCGAATCGGCGTGTAGTCGAAGGTCGGCTGGATGCCCATCGCGGCCAGCTCCTCGAGCACGTCCCCCGGGGTCGTCCAGTTCTCGAGCCCCTGGAGATCGCCGTGAAAGCGCCGGCCCACGTCCGCCTGCCGCTCGTACAGCGTGACGCTGCGCCCGGCCCGTGCGACCGTCAGCGCCGCGGACAACCCGGCCGGCCCGGCCCCGACGATCTCGATTTCGCGGGTCACGAGACCCGCCTCACGCGTGCCCCGGCGTGACGTGGCAGACGACCTCCTCGCCCTGCTCGACCTGGATGGTGGCGTGATCCACGCCGGCGCCGTCGCGCAGGACGCGCTGCACCTGCGCCAGCACCTCGCTCTTCGGCGCCGACGCCGCCGCGCGGATGTGGACGCTCGCGGAATGCAGCCCCGAGGTCAGCGTCCAGCAGTGCAGGTCGTGGATGGCCTCGACGCCCGGCAGCTCCAGGATCCGCCGCCGCAGCTGCGGCATGTCGACCTCCGCGGGAGCGCCCTCGAGGAGGATGTGCGCGGCCTCGCGCAGGATGCCGATCGCGCGCGGCAGGATCAGCAGGGCGATCGCGGCGGAGAGGAGCGCGTCCAGCCCGTACCAGCGGGTGTACGACATCACGATCGCGCCCACGATCACCGCGACGGAGCCGAGCGCGTCGGTCACGACCTCGAGGTAGGCGGCGCGCAGGCTGAGGCTCCCCCGCCTTCCGGCATGGAGCAGCGCGACCGCGAAGAGGTTCGCCGTGAGGCCGACCGCGGCGATCCACACCATGAGGTGCGTCTGGATCGCGGGCGGCTCGTGGAAGCGCCGCCAGGCCTCGTACAGGATGCCGGCCGACGCGACCAGCAGGAGCTGCGCGTTGACGAACGCGGCCAGGACCTCCGCCCGCGCCAGGCCGAACGTGTGCCGGCCGGTCGGCGCCCGCTCCGAGAGCGCGACTCCCGCGTACGCGAGCGTCAGCGCCGCGACGTCGGTGAAGAGATGCGCGGCGTCGGCGAGGAGGGCGAGGCTTCCCGAGAGCCACCCGCCGACGAGCTCGATGGCGAGGACGGCGACGGTGATGAGCAGAGCGGACCGCAGCCTCCCCTTCCGCGCGGCGGGCTCGAGACCCGGCAGGAAGCCGGCGTCCGTCCGCGCCGAAGCGTGGGCGTGGCTCACGCCGGGTCGGCCTTCGCGACCTCGACCCGGGAGTCGTTGAAGCACGCGCCCCCTCCGAGGTCGGTGAGGGTCGCGGGCGCGAGCGCGGTGGCGGTGGTGCCGCTGTCGGTGTTGTGGCTCCAGATCCCCTTGGACAGGACGACCACGCCCCGGCGCACCGCGGGGTCGAGGCGGACGCGGCAGCGGACCTCGCCGAGCTCGTTGAAGACGCGCACGGCGTCGCCCTCCGAGAGGAATCGATCGGCGGCGTCCCCCGGATGCATGACGAGCGGGACGGGCCCCCGGCGCAGCTCGCCGAGCGACGAGCTGATCGTGCGGTCGGTCGCCGGAGAGATGAGCGCGAGCGGGAACCCCTGCGCCGCCGTCTCGGGCCGGTAGTGATACAGGCCCGCCGGGGCCTCGCGGTCGAGCTCCTCCGGCACGAGGTGCGCCTTGCGGTCGGCGGTCTGGGGAAAGCTGTCGACGAACTGGACCGGCGCGTCGCCCTCGGCGGGAACGGCGAAGCCCCTCGTGTCCAGGTCGCGCCGCAGCTCCTCGGCGCGCGGGCTCGTCGCCAGGATCGCGTCGACCAGCTCGTCCGCGGTCTCCGGGTCTCCCGGTCGCGCGACGCCGGTCCGGCGGCAGAGCTCGCCGAACACGTCGTGGTTCGCGCGGGCCTCGCCGGCGGGCTCGACGACCGCCTCGGCGTCCTGCAGCACGAGCGCGCCGTAGCCGCGCGAGAGCTCGCGGCGCTCGAGAAACGCCGCGGCCGGAAGCACGACGTCCGCGTAGCGCGCGGTGTCGGTGAGGACCGGGTCGAAGACGACGGTGAAGAGGTCCTCGCGCGCGAGACCGCGCAGCACGGTCGTCTGGTCCGGCATCGTCACAGCCGGGTTGCAGTTGTAGACGAAGAGGAGCTCGACGGAGTCCGGCCCGCGCTCCGCGAGGGCGTCCCCGAGGCGGTTCATGTTGACGACGCGCGTCGGAGGCTCCTCGGCGGCGGCCGCGGCCAGGCCCCGGATCTCCCGCCACGCGGGCGAGTTCGAGAGGGTGAAGCCGCCGCCGCGCACGCCGAACTTGCCGGCCACGGCCGGAAGCGCGAGGACCGCGGCGACCGCGGAGCCGCCGTTGCGGTTGCGCTCCAGGCCCCAGCCGCAGCGGATGACCGCGGGGCTCGAGTCCGCGTAGAGCCGCGCGAAACGCTCGAGGTCCGCGGCGGGAACGCGCGCTTCGGCCGCGGCGCGCTCCAGGGTCCACGGCGCGGCCCGCCGTGCGAGCTCCTCGGCGCCCGTCGCGTGCGCGGCGAGGAACGCCCGGTCGGCGCGCTCGTTCGCGAAGAGCCAGTTCACGATCGCGAGCGCGACCGGCAGGTCGGTTCCGGGGTGGATCGGCAGGTGCAGGTCGGCGCCCTCGGCGAGGCGTGTGCGCCGCGGGTCCACGACCACCAGACGCGCGCCGCGGCGGCGCGCCTCGAGGATGAGCGGCAGCAGATGGATGCCGGAGACCGCCGGGTTCATCCCCCACACCACGATGAGCCGCGCGTGGAGGTAGTCCGGCAGCGCCGTTCCCGTCATCTTTCCGTAGAGTCCCGCCGCGGCCCTTCCGGTGGCCGCCGCGCACACCGTGCGGTCGAGCCTCGACGCGCCCAGGCGGCGGAAGAGTCGCGCGTCCGTCGTGTCCTGCGAGAGGTAGCCGTTCGATCCGCCGTAGGAGAACGGCAGGATCCCCTCGCCGCGCCGCGCGCTCACGTCGCGAAGGCGGTCCGCGACCAGCGCCAGCGCCTCGTCCCACGAGACCCGGCGAAACGCCCCCTCCCCCTTGCGGCCCGTCCGGATGCCGGGGTACAGCAACCGCTGCGGCCCGTAGAGGTGCTCGGGGATCCGGCGGACCTTGGAACAGATGTAGCCGTCGGTCAACGGATTGACGCGCGAGCCGCCGATCGCGACCACGCGTCCGTCGGCGACGGTCACGTCCAGGCTGCAGGCGTCCGGGCAATCGAGTGGACAGGCGCTCGGGACGTGCCGCTCCGGCGAGGATCCCTCGAAGCGCAGGCTCATGCCGGCGCCGTCCAGCCGACGATGCGATCCACCGTGTCCACCGCAATGGGATGGTATCCCGGCCGCGCCCTGCGGTAGATGGCGAGCGCACGCTCCCGACCGCTCGCGCTCTTCACGAGCTCCTCGTACAGCGGCTTGATGAACTTGCGGCGGCCGATCGCGATGAGGAACTCCTCGAGCCGCGCGTTCGTCGGCTCCGGGGAATAGCCGCTCCTCAGCGCCTGGAACAGCCACTGGAAGGCGATCTCGGCGTTGCCCGACGCCGTCAGCCCGAGCGTGGCGTCGAGCTCCTTCATGCGGTCGGCCGGCAGCGCGGCCGGCAGGCGACGGAGGAACTGGAGACGCTCCTGCGTGCTCCAGCCCGACCACGGCACGTCGCGGGAGGCGAGCCGTCCCGCCGACCAGTCCTCGGCGGCGCGGACCACCCGCTCGAGCGAGTCGGAGACCGGATTCGGCGCGGCGGCGGGGACGCCGGGCTTCTCGATCCATTCCTCGATCGCCTCGGGCGAGAACTCCTTGCCGTTGCCCGCGAAGAGGGTCTCGCGCAGGTAGTGCAGGAAGTCGGCCGTCGTCAGGCTCTGGAACGCGAAGCGGTCGAAGTAGCCCCGCAGGAACTCGTCGAAGCGCTGCCGGCCGAAGGCGTCCTCGAGCGATCGGAGGAAGAGGCTCCCCTTCTCGTACGGCAGCCGCGTCGCGGCGTCGTCGGGGTCGCGGCCCGTCAGGTCGATGTGGAGAATCTCGTCGCGGTCCTCGAGCCGCTCGATCTCGTCCTTGAGGTCCTGGCGCCCGAGCGACGCCTCCATGATCGCGGCCTCGCGGCCGTAGACCTCCTCCAGGATCCGGCGCTCGATGTACGTGGTGAACCCCTCGTTCAGCCAGAAGTCGCTCCACGTCGCGTTCGTCACCAGGTTGCCGGACCACGAATGCGCGAGCTCGTGCGCGACCAGGGCGACGAGGCTGCGGTCCCCCACGAGCACGGTCGGGGTCGCGAAGGTCAGGCGCGGGTTCTCCATCCCGCCGAACGGGAAGCTCGGCGGCAGAACGAGAATGTCGTAGCGCTCCCAGCGGTACGGCCCGTAGAGGCGCTCCGCCGCCTCCATCATCTTTTCCGTGTCGGCGAATTCGTGCGCCGCCTTCTCGAGCACCGACGGCTCCGCGTAGACGCCGGAGCGCGGGCCGAGCGCCGCGAAGTCGAGGTCGCCGACGGCGAGGGCGAGGAGGTACGCCGGGATCCGCTGAGGCATCGAGAAGCGGTACGTTCCACCGCGCGGGCCGGTCGAGTTGCCCGAGGCGCTCATGACGGCGCGGAGCGCGGGAGGCGTGCGGATGGTGGCGTCGTAGGTGATGCGCACCCCGGGCGTGTCCTGGATCGGAATCCAGCTGCGCGCGTGGATCGCCTGCGACTGGGAGAAGAGGAACGGATGCCGGCGTCCCGCGGTCTGCGGCGGCCCGAGCCACTGCAGCCCCGACGCCTCCGGCCGGGAGGCGTACCGCACGCGGACGCGGTCGGCGCCGGGCGGCAGCGTCACCGCGAGCGCCGCGCCCAGGATCGGGTCCGCAGGCTCGAGAGCGAACGGGACGGGCGTCCAGGAACCGTCTCCCTTCGCCGCCTCCGTGCCGGCGACATCGAGCGCGCGGGTGTCGAGCCGGAGCTCGCGGGCGGCCGGGTCGATCCGGTCGACGTGGAGCTCGGCGGTCCCGCGAAGGGCCTTGCGTTCGAAGTCCACGTCGAGATCCAGGCTCAGGTGTCGGACGCGGACCTGCGAGGGGTTTGACCGAGAGTGCTGATCGGGGTGCAGCCGCTGTGGAGAGTGGGAATCGGAGGTCGTGGTGGGCATGGCAGCCCGAAAGATTAGCAGGGTCGAAAAGCGACTTCGGGGAGACGTAAGATTCCCCCAGTGCTCCGTCAGTCCGTGCTCGCGGTCGTGCTCGCGTTCGGGATTTTCAGATCCACCGTCGCGCTCGCGGCGCCGGCGACGCTCTCGATCCTGGGACCCGCGCCCGCCGGGGCACTGCAGCCGGGCGCCCGGGTGGAGGTCTCCTGGCCGGCGGCCGCGGATCTCCATGGCTTCGACGAGATGGAGCTCGTGCTGTCGGTCGACGGCGGCCGCACGTTCCCCGTGCGCGTGACCGGCCGCATCGCTCCCGCGGGCCGCCGCTTCCCGTGGACCGTGCCGGCCCTGCCGGCCGCGCGGGCGCGGCTCGCGCTCCGGGCGGGGACCGCGGAGGAGGACGAGGACGAGACGATCGTGGGCGTCAGCGAGCCGTTCTCCATCGCTCCTTCGGAAGGAACCTTCGAGGAGCTCTTCCGCGTGGGGGACGAGGGCCGGACGCGGGCCGCCCTCGAAGACCTTCCCCCGCGGGGCCTCCCGAACTCCCTCCGCGACGGGATTCCGACGCTGCTCGCGGGCGGCAACGCCGTCGATCTCGGGGAGGGTCCCTCCACGCTGCATGCCGATTCCTGCCGCGGCCGCGAGTCGCGGAGTCCCGTCGTCCCGAATCCGCACGCCGCCGTCCGGCCCGCCCGCCCGGCGGGCTCATCCCCCGCTCCTCTGCCGCTCCGGTTGTAGGGCGCCGGCTTCGGGCCGGATCGTTCCACTCACTTCGACAGAAAGGAAGGTCGTGATGAACGCGTTTCCCGCGCGCGCCGTTTGCCGCGCCGCTTCGAGATTCGCGGGACTGGTTTTCGCCGTCGCCGCTCTGCCCGGCCAGGCCTTCGCGCAGCCCGCCGCGAGCCCGACCCCGGCGCCGACGCCCGCGCCCGTCAACGAGAGCATCGTCGTCTCCGCCAACCGCGCCGGCACCCCGGAGGGCGAGATCCCCGGCGACGTCACCGTCGTGACCGGGGAGGAGCTCAAGCAGCGCAACGTGACGAACCTCGCCGACGCGATCCAGGACGTCGTCGGCGTCGACACCGGGATGGGCAGCGACAACGGTCCGCGCCAGCCCAACGTCGGCCTCTGGGGCCTCAAGGAGTTCGACGCGCTTCTCTTCATGGTCGACGGCGTGCCGATCGGCGGACCGTTCAACCCGAACCTGTCGCAGATCAACATCGACGACATCGACCGCATCGAGATCGTCAAGGGACCCCAGGGCACGATGTACGGGGTCGCGGCCTTCGCGGGGATGGTCCAGGTCTTCACGAAGAGCGGGACGTCGGGCACCTCGGTCCGCCTCTCCGGCGGCTCGTTCGACGAGGGGCGCATCGACTTCGCCACGACCATCCCCGTCGGCCGGGCGACGCTGAAGGTCTTCGGAAACTTCGACCGCGCGGACGGATGGCAGGATCGCACCGACTACGCCGACGACCGCGGCGGCTTCCGCCTCGACACGCCGCTCGGGGACACGGGCGCGCGGATGTCGGTCATCTACAACATGTTCCGCAACACCCAGTTCTTCGGCTCGCCGCTTCCCGTCGATCCGCCGACCGGCGAGGTGATCCCGGGGTTCCAGATCGACCGCAACTACGAGCCGATCGGCGCCCGGCTCGACCACCGGGTGTACTCGTTCACCGACCTGGTGACGGTCCCGATCAACCAGTCCACCTGGATCGAGAACACGCTCGGGTTCGCCTACGACGGTCAGATCCAGGTCCGCAGCTTCATCAACGAGGTCGACGGTAACTTCGCGACCGCCGAGGGCGTGTCGCAGAAGCCGATCGAGCGCGACCTCTACGACGACCTCCACGTCGTCACGAACTTCGAGGGCGCCGGGCATCACCGCCTGGTCGGCGGCGCGGCCGTCACGTGGGGCCGCACCACGGCGACGGGGTTCGGGTTCGACATCGACCTGCAGATCGACCCCGTCATCGTCCCGAACATGCAGGACGTGCCCCACGGCGACGATCGTTCGTTCAACGACCGCCGCACCTTCGTGGGCTTCTACGCCAACGACGAGTGGACGCCGGTGCCGTGGCTGACGGTGTCGGGCGGCCTGCGCCTCGACACGACCTCCGAGACCCTCCACGCGCAGCAGCAGGAGGTGGGCGATCCGGACGTGGACGTCTCCGACGACCACCGCTCCGACACGCAGCTCTCGGGCGGCGGCTCGATCCTGACGCGTCTCGTCATGGACCGGCCGGGCGCCGTCAACGAGGTCAACGCTTACGTGGCCGTCAAGACCGCCTTCAAGCCGGCCGCTCCCAACCTGTCCGAGGCCGAGGAGGCCCGCATCCTGGAGCCGGAGCGCACGGTCAGCTACGAGGGCGGCTTCAAGGCGCGGTTCCTCGAGCACCAGGTCTCGGCCGACCTGTCGATCTTCCGCATGGACTTCAAGAACGTCGTCGTCTCGATCGAAGGTCCCGACGGCAACCCCGAGCTGACCAACGCCGGTCGGACCCGCTTCCAGGGAGTCGAGGTCGAGCTCGGCTACCACCCGTGCTGGCTGCCGTACTTCTCGATCTACGGCGGCTACGCGCACCACGACGCCCGCTACGTGGAGTTCTCCTTCATCGATCCCGACGAAGGCCTGCTCGTGGCGAACGGCCAGCGTTTCGAGCTGACCCCGCGGGATCTCTGGAACGCGACCCTCAGCTACCACCCCGACCGCGGCCCCGGGGCCTGGTTCGCCATCCGCCATCAGAACCAGCGGCCGTTCGACAAGATCAACGAGGCTTACATGCCGTCGTTCTACGAGTACGACGCGGGCGTGTCGTGGGACTTCGGACTGGTGCGCCTGTCCGTGGTCGGCCGCAACCTCGGCGACAGCCGCCACTACGTCGCGGAGAGCGAGATCGGGGACGCCCAGCTCTACGTGGCGCCTCCGCGGCGGTTCCTGGCGGAGCTGGGGTTCCGGTTCTGAGGTCGAGGCGAGTAGAGTAGGCGGCGAAAAAGAGGCCCGTGCCGACGGAGGCCGGCACGGGCCTGTAACCCAGGGCGTGCTCGAGTGGAATCGAGCGACACGCCTGGAGAAAGCGGTTCGCCGCCGGCAGAGATGCCGCCGACGGACCGCTTCCTTTGTTTTTGGGCTCGGTTGTTTCCGGAAGGCGCGGAGCGCTAGCAGCGCAGCGGCGTCGGAGCGGCGGGGGCGGACACGAGCGAGACGGTGCTCGCCGGAATCGTCACGGAATGCGCCGTCGGGAGACGAGAGAATCGTTCGAATCGCGGCGAGGCGGAGGAAGAGCCCGGGATCGCCGCCTCGGTCCATTCGATCGAGGCGACGAAGTGGGACGAGGCGCCATGCATCGCCGTGCGGAGACCGTCCTCCGCGCCGCGGCGCGACGGCGGCTCCGGAATCCACCACTCGGCGCCGCGTGCGTAGAGCGCCTCGATCCGGCTCTCCGGATCCGGGAGGATCGTGAAGGCCTCGCTCACGACCTCGATGCGCTCTTCCTCGTCGCGCTCGTCCTCGCCCATGCGGACGCCGAGGACGGCCTGGGCCGTCGGAAGGGCGGGGACGCGCCAGGTGAACCGCGAGTCGCAGGGCGACAGGTCGCCCGACACGCGGATCGGGAAGCTCAGGCCGCCGTCGAGGGAAAGGACGAGCTCGGCTTCGTTCTCCTCGCGGCCGCGATCCGCCTCGCACTCGGCGGTCCAGCGAATCTCCACCAGAGCGCCCGGAGCGAGGATCTCACCGTGGGAGGGGGCGGCGAAACCCGAAGGAGCGTCGGAGGTCTCGTGCGCGCACAGCGGGCCCGCCGACAGCGCGACGCACGCTGCGCCGATCAGGGCGAGCCGCCGCCCGAAGCGTCCCCGGAGCGGGAAACTCACGTCGGGGCGATTCTATAACCGAGCGGTGGGCCGAGGGTCTAGGGGTGCGGGGTGGCCTGCGGAGGCGTCACCGAGCCGTACTCGCTCTTGCGGGTGCCGTCCGGGTTCAGGGGAGTGGAGCCGCACAAATAGGCCTCCCCCACCCTCTGGCGGACGAGGACCGTGTCGGCCCCCAGCAGGACGGCCTCGACCCGCAGGTAGTCGTCGAACTCGGCCTTCGTGGGCGCCATGATCGGATCGTACGACGGTTCGATGTAGCGCAGGAACTTGCACTGGCCCTGCACCGTCTCGGCGTCCTCGGTCAGCTTGACCTTGTACTTGCCCGAGCTCTTGGCGAGCTCCCGATTCTTGTCCGCCTCGGTCAGGTGCGCGCACGCGACCGCGAGGCAGAGAGCGACTCCCAGGGCGAAGGCTTTCTTCATTGGATCAGTATCGCAGGTTGGCTGTTGCCGGCGCGTGCTATTTTCTTTGCTGTCGCGGCCCCATCGTCTAACGGTTAGGACACGGCTCTTTCAAGGCCGGAGCACGGGTTCGATTCCCGTTGGGGCCGCCAACTCCGGATCACCGATACATCGGGCGCATGCCCCTCTTCACGCGCGCGTCGGTCTCGGTCGTGCGCCGCCTCGAGGTGTCGCGGAACGTCTTGACGAGGAGGATCTCGGCGGCGAGCCTCCAGCGCGATTCGTCGGCCTCGTCGCACTCGTACCGGAGGACGCGGCCCTCGAGCTCGTAATCCACGGGCCGGGGCGTCGAGTCCTGTGGCAGGGCGTAGAAGCGCTGGATCTCCTCCCGCTCGAACTCCCGGTCGAAGATCAGGGCGCAGCCGAGGCGTCCCGCACCGAGCCGCGAGACTCTCTCGCGCACGACCTCCGGAGGACGAAGCGATTCCATCGGCCCTCGTTCCCGCGCCGCGGCCGGGATGGCCGCGGCGAAAGCTCCGCCGTCCAGAAGCTATCATAGCGAGCGCGCCGCATTGACTCGGGCGGAAGGCCAAAACGATAATCCGCCCGCTCCCGAAGGGGCGCTCGAAAACCTTGCCCAGCACAATCAAGACCATCCTCGTCGGGAAGGCCCGCGACCCCATGGATCCGCGGATCTTCCACGCGGTCACTCTCGCGTCGTTCCTCGCCTGGGTGGGGTTGGGCGCGGACGGGCTCTCCTCCTCCGCCTACGGTCCCGAGGAGGCCTTCAAGGCGCTCGGCTCGCACGCGTACCTCGCGGTCTGGCTCGCGTTGCTCACGGCGCTCACCGTCTGCATCATCTCGCTCGCGTACAGCAAGGTCATCGAGCTCTTCCCGGCCGGCGGCGGCGGGTACCTCGTCGCCACCAAGCTTCTGGGACCGAAGCTCGGCGTCGTCTCGGGCTGCGCGCTCGTCGTCGACTACGTGCTGACGATCTCGATCTCGATCGCCTCCGGCTGCGACCAGGTCTTCAGCCTCCTGCCCCCGCGCTGGCAGCCCCTGAAGTTCGGCGCCGCCGTCCTGATCACGTTCGTCCTGATCGTCCTGAACCTTCGCGGCGTGAAGGAGAGCATCCAGGTTCTCGTCCCGATCTTCCTGCTCTTCCTCGGGACGCACGTCCTCCTCATCGGGACGACGATCGCCGCCCACCTCTTCGGATTCCCCGGCGTTTTCGTGGCGGCCGTTCAGGATGCCGGGTCCACGGCCACGCAGTTCGGCTGGGTGCCTCTCCTCCTGATCATGATGCGCGCGTACTCTCTCGGCGGCGGGACCTACACCGGCATCGAGGCGGTCTCGAACAGCGTCCAGGTGCTCCGCGAGCCGCGGGTCCCCAACGCGAAGCGCACCATGCTCTACATGGCGGTGTCGCTGTCGTTCACGGCCGGCGGGATCATCCTCGGCTACCTTCTCGTGGGCGCACGGCCGCAGGCCGGCCGCACGATGAACGCCGTTTTCGCGCAGAGCGTCTTCGGCGGCTGGGAGGTGGCGGGGATCAGGCTCGGGCCCGTCCTCGTCGCGCTGACCCTCGTCTCCGCGGGAGCGCTCCTCTTCGTGGCCGCCCAGACGGGTTTCGTCGCGGGCCCCCGCGTGCTGGCCAGCATGGCGATCGACTCGTGGGTCCCCCGCCGCTTCGCGCAGCTGTCGGACCGCCTCGTCACCAACCACGGCGTCTTCCTGATGGGCCTCGCGGCGGTGGCGACGCTCTTCTACACGCACGGCTCGGTCTCGCGTCTCGTCGTCATGTACTCGATCAACGTGTTCCTGACGTTCAGCCTCACGCTGCTCGGGATGGTCCGCTACTGGCTGACCAACCGGGGCGAGGAGGACTGGAAGCGCAACCTGTTGATTCACGGCATCGGGATGCTCCTCTGCGTCCTGATCCTGTGCGTGACCGTGTTCGAGAAGTTCCGGGAGGGCGGCTGGCTCACCGTGCTCGTGACGGCCTCCTTCGTGTTCCTGGCGTTCCTGGTGCGGCGCCACTACGCGCGGATCCGCGACGCGATGCGGGCGATCGACGACACGCTCCTCGAGGTCCCCGTGCGCCCGCACGCGCCCGTCGAGGCGACCGTGGCGCGCAACGAGCCCCTCGCCGTGATGCTGGTCAACGGCTTCACCGGCATGGGCATTCACACCGTTCTCTCGGTGCAGAACCTCTTTCCGCACCAGTTCAAGAACTACATGTTCGTGTCCGTCGGCATCATCGACTCCGAGAATTTCAAGGGAGCCGCCGAGATCGAGGCGCTCAAGCAGAAGACGGAGGAGGATCTCGGGAAATACGTCGCCTTCGCCCACCGGCTCGGGTTCCGGGCCGAGTCGCGGTACGCCATCGGAACGGAGGCGGTCGAGGAGGTCGTCGCGCTGTGCGACGAGGTCCAGAAGGAGCATCCGCGGTCGATCTTCTTCCTGGGCCAGCTGGTCTTCGAGAACGACCGCTTCTACTACCGCTTTCTTCACAACGAGACGGCGTTCGCCATTCAGCGGCGGCTGCAGTTCGCGGGCCTGCAGGCCATCGTCCTTCCCATCCGCGTGCTGGACGACAGAAAGAAGGGCAAGAAAGCCGTTCGGGCAGCCTGATCGTGCCCAAGACGCTCAAGGAATTCCTGATCGGCGAGGCCAAGAATCCCGTCGATCCGAGTGTCTTCCACCAGCTGACGCTCGCCGCGTTCCTCGCGTGGGTGGGCCTCGGCGCGGACGGCCTCTCCTCGTCCGCGTACGGCCCCGAGGAGGCGTTCAAGGCCCTCGGCGACCACGCCTACCTCGCGGTCTTCCTCGCGTTGATGATCGCGGGGACCGTGCTCGTGATCTCGGCCTGCTACAGCAAGGTCATCGAGCTTTTCCCCGGCGGCGGAGGCGGCTACCTCGTCGCGACCAAGCTCCTGGGCCCGCGCTTCGGCGTCGTGTCGGGTTGCGCGCTCATCTTCGACTACGTGCTGACGATCTCGACGTCGGTCGCCTCCGGCGTCGACCAGATCTTCAGCTTCCTTCCGGAGGCGTGGAGCGGGAGCCGCTTCGCCTTCAAGATGCTCATCCTCGGAGTGCTCGTCCTGCTCAACCTCCGCGGCGTCAAGGAGAGCGTCCAGATCCTCGCGCCGATCTTCCTGCTGTTCCTCGGCACGCACGTCCTCATGATCGTGGTGGCCGTCGTCCGTCACTTCCTGCAGATCCCCGGCGTGTACGCCGGGGCGATCCACGAGGCCCGCACGACGGCGTCGACGCTCGGCACCCTTCCGGTCCTCTTCATCGTGCTGCGCGCGTACTCGCTGGGAGCCGGCGCGTACACGGGCATCGAGGCGGTCTCGAACGGCGTCCAGATCCTGCGCGAGCCCCGTGTCGCCAACGCCAAGCGCACGATGCTCTACATGGCCGTCTCCCTGGCCTTCATGGCGTCGGGGATCATCCTCGGCTATCTGCTGACCGGCGCCCGCCCCCACCCGACGAAGGTGATGAACGCGATCCTCGCGGAGAACGTCTTCGGGGACTGGCGGATCGGAGCCTTCGCGCTCGGGCACTACCTGATCATCCTGACGCTCGCGGCGGCGGGCTCGATTCTCTTCGTCGCGGCCCAGACCGGCTTCCTGGACGGCCCCCGGATCCTCGCCAACATGGCGGTCGACTCCTGGGTGCCTCGCCGCTTCGCGCAGCTCTCCGACCGCCTCGTGACCAACAACGGAATCGTCCTGATGGGGGCGGCGGCCGCCGCGGCGCTGATCTACACGCGCGGCTCGGTGTCGGGACTCCTCGTCATGTACGCCATCAACGTCTTCGTGACGTTCTCTCTGACGCTGATCGGCATGACGCGGCACTGGTGGCAGGAGCGCAGCCGCGACCCGCAGTGGCGCCGGGGCGTCCTCCTCCAGGGAACCGGAGCCGTGCTCTGCGTCTCGATCCTCTGCATCACGATCTACGAGAAGGCCTACGAGGGAGGGTGGATGACGATCGTCATCACCGCCCTGATGGTCGGCGTCGCCCTCTGGATCCACCGCCACTACGACCGGGTCCGCGAGCACCTCCGCCGCCTCGACCGCCAGATGCTGGACCTTCCGGTCCGCGCCCATCCGAAGCAGGATGGCGAGATCGACCGCGAGGAGCCGGTGGCCGTGATGCTGGTCAAGGAGTTCTCCGGCCTGGGCGTCCACACCATGCTCTCGGTCCAGAACCTCTTCCCGCACCTCTACCGGAGCTACCTGTTCGTCGCGGTCGGGGTCATCGACTCCGCGGTCTTCAAGGGCCACTCCGAGGTGGACGCGCTCCGCGAGAGCACGATCGAGGAGCTCGAGAAGTACGCCGCGTTCGCGGAGAAGCTGGGGTTCAAGGCCGACTACCGCTTCGGCATCGGCACCGAGGCCGTGGAGTCCGTCGAGGAGCTCTGCGAGGACGTCCAGCGCGAGTTCCCGCGATCGATCTTCTACCTGGGACAGCTCGTCTTCGAGAACGACCGCTTCTACTACCGCGTCCTGCACAACGAGACGGCCTTCGCCATCCAGCGCCGGCTCCAGTTCGCGGGGCTGCAGGCGGTCGTGCTTCCGATCCGCGTGGCCGCGCCGAAGAAACCGCTCCATCGCGCGGCCGGAATGCGTTAGCGCTCTCGCGCCGGGCGTCCCGGCGCGGAGCCTCAACGTTTTCTTGAGCCCGGGCTCTCTGGCATCGCCCTTGCTCTGACCAAGGGCTCCGGCGCGATGACCGCGCCAGGAGGAGGTCCCCCATGCGTCTACCCCGGTCCCTTCGTTCCCTGCTCTGGATTGTTCCCTTCTCGGTCATCGCTCTCGTCGTCTCGTGCAGCAAGAGCGACACCACGACGGCGCCCGGCGCGATCGCCACGGTCACCGTCGACGCCCCCGACACGGCCACCAGCGGCCAGAGCTTCGACGTGACCGTCGACGCGACGGCCGTCGGCGTCAACAACGTGCAGAACGGCGTGGTGGCGGTGACCGTGCCGGCGCCCCTCGCGGTGCAGGCCGTTTCTCCGTCCTCGGGCACGACGGCGAGCTTCACGTCGGGCTCGGCCACCTGGAATCTCGGCACGCTGGACTCGAACAGCAACTCGAGCCTGCACGTGACGATCATGGGGACCCTGCCCGCCGGCTCGACCGGCCAGGCGATCACCATCACCGCGAGCATGACGGCCACCGGCATCAACGCCGGCGACGCCGTGGCCTCGGACAGCGTCCAGCTCAACCCGTAAGGCGAAACCCGGCGCGCGCGCCTCTCTACTCGGAGCGGAGCGCGCGCGTCATCAGGGTCTCGACGGCCGTCCGCGCCGGGACGTCCTCGTACAGGACCTTGACGACCGCGTCCGCGATCGGCGCCTCGACGCCGGCCGCCGCCGCGAGCCGCGGAACCGCGAGGCACGTGCGCGCGCCCTCGGCGACCTCCGGGAGCTCGGCGAGGATCTCGCGGAGGCGGCGCCCCCGGCCGATCTGCTCGCCGACGAACCGGTTGCGCGACTGCTGCCCCGTGCACGTGAGCATGAGGTCACCGACGCCGGCGAGCCCGTGGACGGTCCGGTCCTGTCCGCCGTGGCCGCGCACGATGCGGCCGATCTCGGTCAGGCCCCGCGTGACGAGCGCGGCGAGCGTGTTGTGGCCGAAGCCCAGCCCCGAGACGATCCCGGCCGCGATCGCCACGACGTTCTTGAGGGCGCCCGAGAGCTCCACACCGGTCAGGTCGTCGGAGCGGTAGAGGCGCAGCCCCGAGCTCGACAGCTCCCGCTGCAGCCCGGCGGCCCACTCGCCGTCGCGCGAGGCGACGACCGCGGCCGAGGGGTCGCCCCGGGCGACGCCCTCCGCGAACGTCGGGCCGGAGAGCGCCGCCACCCGCGCGTTGGGGAAGCGTTCGAGGACGATCTCGGACATGCGGCGCAACGTCTCGGGCTCGATGCCCTTGGACGTGTTCACGATGCCGAGCGGGGACTCCGGCGCCGCCGGGAGGTAGTCGACGAGCGCGGGCAGGGCCACGCAGGGCACGCAGAGAAAGAGCGCGCGATTCGCGTCCTCGCGAACCGCCTCCGCGACGTCCGCGGTGACGCGGACCGAAGTCGGGATCGCGTGGCTCTCGAGGCGCTTCGGGTGGCGCCGGCTCTTCGCGATTCCCCGAGCCACGCCCTCGTCCCGGGCCCAGAGCACGACGTCGTGGCCGGACCGGCCGAACTCGATCGCGAGCGCGGTGCCCCAGGATCCGGCGCCGAGGAGCGCGACCTTCACGGCCCGGCCCCCGGCGGCTTCCCGGGCCCCTTCGTTCCGAAGCGGCGCTCCTCGCCGCGCGCGAGGCGGCGGAGGTTGTCGCGATGCTTGATCACGATGAGCACCGCCGCCCCGGCGGCCGCCGCGACGATCGGCCGCGGCGCGTGGAAGAGCGCGCCGGCGACCGGAGGCAGGAGCACCATCGCGAGGACGGATCCCAGCGAGACGTACCGCGTCACGAGCACGACGAGCAGGAAGACGACGGCGCAGACCAGCGTCGGCAGCGGGGCGAGGACCAGGAAGGCGCCGATCGCCGTGGCCACCCCCTTGCCTCCACGAAACCCGTAGAAGATCGGGAAGACGTGGCCCACGATCGCGGCGAGACCCGCGGCGGCCGTGTACCGCGGATCGGCCGTGACGGTCCGCATCAGGAGCACCGCGCCCGCGCCCTTCGCGACGTCGAGCAGGGCGACCGCGATGCCGAGCGCCTTGCCGTGGGCGCGCGCGACGTTGGTGGCGCCGGCGTTGCCGGAGCCCTCGGTGCGGATGTCGCGGCCCGTCCGCAGCCTCACGAGGAGCACGGCGAAGGAAATGGATCCCAGCAGATACGCGA
Organism: Thermoanaerobaculia bacterium; assembly: GCA_036406835.1. Lineage (GTDB taxonomy): Bacteria > Acidobacteriota > Thermoanaerobaculia > UBA5066 > Gp7-AA6 > DAHUXD01. The sequence goes on along the minus strand of DASXAG010000126.1, from coordinate 9,609 downwards.
CTCCCACGAGCGCGGCCGCGGGGGCGTTCATGAGACGACCCCTGCGGTTCCGGCGGCCAGCGTCCACTCGTGCAGCGGCGTGTGCACGGCGCCGCTCGGCGCGAGCCGGCTCTGGTAGAGGACGCAGCGCCGCACCGGCCACTCCGGGAACGTCCACGCGTCCGTCTCGCGGACGTAGCGCTCGACGGCCTCCCGCGGCCACGGCCGACGCACGCGCGCCAAGGTCACGTGGGGACGGAACGCGCGGGTCTCGGGCTCTCCTCCGAGCGTCCGGAATGCCCGCTCGGCGGCCGCCGCGACGTCCGCCAGCGACGCCGGCCCGGCCGATCCCCCGGCGAATCCCAGTCCGAGCACCCTCGGCCGGCCGCTCCCCGGGAGAAGCAACGCTCCCTCCGTCGCGAGCGAGCCGGGAGAGGCCGCCGCGAGCGCGGGCTCGATCGCACGGCCGAACGCCGAGACCGTCTCCTCGGAGACCTCGCCGAGGAACTTGAGCGTCAGGTGCCAGGACTCCGGCCGCGTCCACGACGCCGGCGGCGAGTCCCTTCGCAAGCGCTCGACGAGCGCGCGCGCGCGCTCCGTCCAGCCGGGATCCGGCGGAACCGCGAGGAAGACCCTCATGGCTTCGTCAGCCGCCGGCGCAGCATCTCGAGCGCGTAGAGGCACGACGCGCGCCGCACCACGCCGCGATCGCCGCCGAACTGCCGCCGCGTCGCGTCGGCGGGCCCCTCCGCGTCCGCGAGGGCGAAGAAGACGGTGCCGACCGGCTTCTCGGGAGTGCCGCCGTCGGGACCGGCGATGCCCGTGATCGCGACGGCGACGTCCGCGCCGAAGCGGTCGCGCGCGCCGAGCGCCATCTCGCGGGCGGACTCCGCCGACACGGCGCCGTGGGCCGCGAGCGTCTCCTCGCGCACACCGAGGAAGCCGGATTTCGCCGAGTTCGCGTACGAGACGATGGAGCCCAGGAAGTATCGGCTCGAGCCGGGCACGTCGGTCAGCATCGACGACGCGAGGCCGCCGGTGCACGACTCCGCGAGCGCGAGGGTCCGGCCCGATCTCGCGAGGAGCCCCCCGACGACGACGGCGAGGTCCTCGGAGTCCGCGCCGTAGATGCGGTCGCCGAGCGCGGCGCGGAAGTCCTTCTCCATGGCCGCGAGCTTCGTCTCCGCGGCGGCGGGATCGCCGCGCGCGAAGAGGTGGAGCTGGACCTCGCCGGGCGACGCCAGGATCGTGACGGGATCGTCCTTCCACCGCGCGTAGACCGGCGCGACGAGCTCCTCGACGGCGGACTCCCCCATCCCGGCGATGCGCAGCACGCGGCGGCGCCCGACGGTGCTTCCGGCCCGCGCGCGCAGGTCCGGCAGGACGACGTCGTCCATGATCTCCTTCATTTCGGAGGGCACGCCGGGCAGGATCACGACCTCGACGCCGTTGCGGGACCCCCAGAAGCCCGGCGCCGTGCCGCGCGGGTTGGGCAGCACGCGCGCGCCCACGATGAAGTCCGCCTGCTTCGCGTTGCACTCCGCCATCGTGTAGCCGCGGCGCTCGAACCGCCGGCGCATCCTCTCGAGGAACTCCTGGTTCCGCTCCAGACGCGCGCCCAGCCAGGCGGCCACCGCGGCGACGGTGACGTCGTCGGCGGTCGGACCGAGGCCCCCCGTCGTGAAGACGTAGCGGGCGGTCTTCGCCGCCGCGTCGAGCTCGTCGCGGATGACGGCCGGGTCGTCGGCCACGATCGACTTGCGCGACACCGGGATGCCGAGCTCCTCGAGACGCGCGGTCAGCCACAGCGAGTTGGTGTCCTGGCGCAGCGGCCCCAGCATCTCGCTGCCGATCGCGATGATCGCCGCGGTGCCGGCGAGGCCGGCCTCCTCGATGCTCACGGCGCCCCGTGCGCGGCCTGCTCGGCCTCTTTCGCTTCCGCTTCGGCCTGGGACAGCCGCGTCCACTCCTCGAACAGGGCGTCGAGCTCGGCCTTGCGGCTCGTCTTCTCACGGGACAGCTCGCGGGCCTCGATCGAGGAGAGCGTGAGCGCCTCGTCCCACAGCCGCGTCTCGAGGGTCTCGATCTGCGTCTCGCAGGCGGCGATCTTCTCCTCGAGGGTCTGGATCCTCTTCCGGCGCCGCGCCGCCTCCTTCTCGGCGGCGGACTCCGCCAGCCGCGAGGCCGCCTTCTTCGGGCGCGGCGGAGCCGGGACGGACTCAGGAGACGGCGCGGGAGCCCCTGTCGTCTTCGCCGGGGCCGGCTCGGGCCGCCGGCGCCTCTCCGCCCGCGCGTCGGCGGTCTCGGAGTAGTTGCCCGGGAGCGAAAGGGCGCGCCCCTCGCGCAGGTCGATCACGCGAGTCGCCAACCGGTCGATGAAGGCGCGGTCGTGCGACACGAAGACGATCGAACCGGGAAAGTCCTCGAGCGACTCCTCGAGCGCCTCGCGCGAGTCGAGGTCGAGGTGGTTCGTGGGCTCGTCGAGGAGGAGGAGGTTGTGCCGTTGGCGCATCACGACGGCCAGCGTCAGCCGGCCCTTCTCGCCGCCCGACAGGCCGTCGATCCCGGCGAAGACGTCGTCGCCCCGGAACGCGAAGCGCGCCAGGTAGGAGCGCATCGCCTCCTCGGTCTCCTGCGGGTGCTGGTCCCAGACGGCGTCGATCGCGCGGCGGCGCGGATCGAGATCCCGAAGCTCCTGGTCGTAGTAGCCGATCGACACGTCGTGTCCCGTCGCGACCGAGCCCGCGAGCGGCGCGAGGCGGCCGGCGAGCGTCTTCAGCAGCGTCGTCTTGCCGGTGCCGTTCTCGCCCAGGATCGCGAGGCGCTCGCCGCGGAGGAGCTCGAAGGAGACCCCGCGGACGATCGGGGACCCCGGCGCGTAGCCGGCGTCGAGGTCCTTGGCGCGCAGGAAGCTCCGCCCGCCGATGCGCGCCGCGTCGAACCGGAAGGCGACCGACGTGCCGTCCTCGACGGGCTTCTCGAGCCGCTCCACGCGCTCGAGCTTCGTCCGCCGTCCCTTGGCCTGCCGCGAGTTCACGCCCGCGATGTTGCGGCGGATGTACTCCTTCTCCTTCTCGATGAACTCCTGCTGCTTCTCGAACGCCCGCGTGGCGGAGAGCACGCGCTCGGCCTTCTGCCGGCGGTACGCGGTGTAGCCGCCCGAGTAGGCGGAGAGCCGCCCGTTCTCGAGGTCGACGATCTCCTCGGCCACCCGATCCAGGAAGCGGCGGTCGTGCGTCACGACGAGGTAGGCGCGCTTGGAGCGCGCGAGGTAGTCCTCGAGGAACTCGACCGCGTTGAAGTCGAGGTGGTTGGTGGGCTCGTCCAGGAGCAGGACGTCGGGCGAGGAGAGGATCGCCCGCGCGAGCATGGCGCGGTTCTTCTGGCCGCCGGACAGCTCGCCGAGGCGCCGCTCGAAGTCCGCCTTGTCGAATCCGAGGCCCGACAGGGCCTTCTCGACCTCGGCGACCATCTCGTAGCCGCCCTCGTTCTCGAAACGATGCGTCAGCGCGTCGTAGCGGTCGTGCAGCGCGGCCGAGTCCTCGCCGTCGGCCATCCGGTGCTCGAGGGCGCGGAGCTCGGATTCGATCGCGTGGAGTCCGGCGAAGGCGCCCGCCGCGTAGTCGTGGAGCCGCTCGGACTCGTCGGACTGGAGCGCCTGGTCCACGGTCGCGATGCGGACGGCGTTGGCCTTCACGAGCTCGCCGGCGTCGGGCTCTTCCCTTCCGAGCGCGATCCGCAGGAGCGTCGTCTTGCCGGCGCCGTTCCGTCCGACCAGTCCGACCTTCTGCCCCGGGTTGTGCTGCCAGGTGACCTCGCGCAGCACCTCCTTGGGGCCGTAGCTCTTGCGGACGCGATCGAAGCGGTACAGCACGGGCGAATTCTACCCGGCGCCTCTAGAAGCGGTCGCGCTGCGCGTCGGCGGGCTCAGAAGCCCGCGCGCTGTGCGTCATAGCGTCGACCGCGCCAGCGCAGCTCGCGCCGCACGAACCTCCAGTAGAGCGAGCGCACGATCAGGCCGCCCCAGACGGTGCTCATCAGCGGGTGCGTCCACGCCGCCCACGGCGGATAGCGGAGCCGCCGCGCCAGGAGCGCGCGAAGGAGGATGGTCAGGAACAGCGAGGCCGCCGCGAGGGCGACGTCGACCGGAGGGACGGGCGCGCCGAGGGCCCGAGCCGCGAGCGCCGCGACGGGAGCGAGCGACGCGAACAGCATCAGGACGGTCCCCAGGAGGAACACGATCCCGAAGCCGCCGGCGAAGACGAACGCGACGTTCTTCGTGAATCCGTTCCAGACCTCGCGGAAGCCGCGGTACATCCGGATACGGAGGTGGTCGTCCGCGGCGGCGATCCGGCAGCGGAATCCGGCGCGCTTGACCGCCATCGCGAGACGGATGTCGTCGATCACGGAGTCGCGGATCGCGGCGTGGCCGCCCGCGGCGTCGTAGGCGGGCCGCCGGACGAGGTTGCCCGCGCCGCCTCCCGCCGCCATCCAGCGGTGCCGGTCGGAGTTGGCGAGGAAGCCGAGGCCGAAGAAGAACGAGATCGGGATGTTCGGCATCAGGACGTTCTCCCAGAAGCCGCGCATCTCGAGCCACGGGAAGAGGGAGAGGAAGTCGAGACGGTCTGCTTCGAGGAGGCGCACCGCGTCCGCCAGCGCCTGCGGCGCATAGACGACGTCGGCGTCGGCGAACAGCAGGAGCTCGCCGTTTGCCGCCGCGGCGCCCTGGTGGAGCGCGTGGGGCTTGCCGAGCCATCCCGGAGGCGGCTCGCCCCCGGCGAGGACGCGCAGCCGCGGCTGCTCCCGGGCCACGCCCTCGACGATCGCCCGCGTCGCGTCGGTCGAGCGGTCGTCGACGACGAGGACCTCCGGCGGAGGGCCCGGATAGTCCTGCGCGAGCTGCGAGCGCACGCCGGCCTCGACGCCGCGCTCCTCGTTGCGGGCCGGAACCACGATCGAGACCGAGGGCCAGCGCGCGGGATCGGGGCGCCGGGGCCGCGAGAGCCGCGGCATGCTGCGGACGTTGAGCGGAAAGACCAGGGCGGAGAAGAGGCTCATGCCGAGGGAGACGAGGAGGAGTCCGTGGAGGAGGGCGCTCATGGATTCACCGGCCGGAAGGCGCGCCGCCCCGGCGCCGTTGATCCGACGCGGAAGCGCCGGCGCACTCCGGGGCTCCTCTTAGGAGAGGGGGACCCTCTGCCGCGCCTCGGACCGGTAGGCGGAGTTCGGGTAGTCGGTGATCAGCCGCTGGTAGGTGGCGCGTGCGTCGGCCTGATTTCCGGCCTGCTCGTAGATCTCGCCGAGCGCGAAGAGGAGCGCGTCTTTCGGCGCCACCGACTTGGGCGAGTCGATCGCGCGCTTGAGCCGCTCGATCGCCTCCGAGGACTTCCCCTGCGCGACGAGCAGCTTCGCCGCATCGATCTCGGCGGCGGCGGCGGTCTCGGAGCGGCCCTGGCGCGCGGCCTTCTCGAACGCGTCGAGGGACTGCTCCGGCTTGTCGGCGCCTCCGGCCGCGAGGACCACCGACGCGGCGCGGCCCGAGGACGTCGAGCCGTGCGCGGCGGCCTTCTTGAGGAACTTCTCGGCCTCGGTCCTCCGCTCGGCGGCCGTGGCGTACGTCTTGACGCCCGGCGTCGCGCCCGGCTCCCCGGTGAGCGGCGCGTCGAGCACGGCGAGCCCCTCCGAGAGCGCCGTTCCGGCGGACCGCTCCTGCCACGCGCGGTAGAGGAAGAAGCCTCCCACGAGGAGCGCGGCGCCGACGGCGATCGCCACGGCCTCCGTCGCGCCCCTCCGGTGCTCCGAGACGTAGCCGACGGTCCGGTTGACCGTCTCGGCCAGCTCGTTGCGCTTCATGTCCCGCCGGGTGATCTTCTGCGACATTCAGGTGCTCCGCTTCAAAAGCCGGGCATTCTCTCAGACCGCGGCCGGGCGCGTCAATCGCGGCGCTATACTTTCGGGCCGAGATGGACGAGATCCGCATCACCGGCGAGCCCTCCCGCACGGGGGACCGCTGCGTCTTCACCGTGGACCGGCCCGTCTTCCCGGCGGAGTCGGCGCACTTCACGGCCGCGAACGCCTCGCTCTCTCCCCTGGCGGCGGAGATCCTGGCCATCCCCGGCGTCGCGTCGGCGATGATCGCCGACAACACCGTCACGGTCGAGGCCGTCCACGAGGTGGACTGGCCCGCCCTGCAGATCGGGAACGTCATCCGCCGGCACCTGCGGTCCGGGGAGCCCGTCGTCTCCGAGAAGTACTTCGCCGGCCTGCCGTCCGAGGGCGACCTCAAGTGGGCGATCCGCGACCTTCTGGACCGGGAGATCAACCCGGCCGTGGCCGCCCATGGCGGCTGGGTCGAGCTCATCGACGTCAAGCGCAACGCGGTGTTCCTCCGCCTGGGCGGCGGGTGCCAGGGTTGCGGGGCCGCGGACGTGACGCTCAAGCAGGGAATCGAGAAAGCGATCCGCGCCCTCGCGCCGTCCGTCGGCGAGATTCTCGACACGACGGATCACGCCGCGGGCCGCAATCCCTACTACGCTCCCGCGAAATAGCTAGGCCGGCGTGATCCGGAATTCGAGCACCGCGTGCGCGCGGCGCAGCGCGGCCTCGACCTCGGCGGGCGTCTCGCCGCGCGCGAACAAAAAGCCGAGGTAGCGCGAGCCCTCCGGAAGCGGGACGAGCGTCTGCCCCGGATGCGCCGAGATCGTGACCCCTTCGACTCCCGGCATTGCCGCGGCGTCGTCCAGCCCGTCGACGCGGTGGAGGACTCCGGCGCGCGGGATCGGGATCATCATCACGCCCGCCGCGCGTGTCTCCCTCGCCAGCGCGTCGACACGCTCGCCGAGCGCGTGACGCAGGATGAGCTCCTCGAGCGACAGCCCGGTCCCGAACCGGAGCGTCCGCGAGCATAGCCCGCCGATCGAGCGCGCCGCGATCTCGAGCACCCACGCCTCCCCGTCCCGGACCCGGAGCTCGGCGTGGATCGGCCCGTCCACGAGGCCGAGCGCCGCCGCGGCGCGGGCGGCGACGGACGCGATCGCTTCCTGTGTCTGCGCGGGAAGACGCGAGGGCGTGACGTAGATCGTCTCCTCGAAGTAGGGCCCCTCGAGCGGGTCGGGCTTGTCGAAGAGGGCGAGGACCCGGAGACGTCCGCCGTCGAGGAGTCCCTCGAGGGCGACCTCGTCGCCTGGGAGGAACTGCTCGACGAGAATCTCGCGCGCCGCCGCCTCGCTCCGCCGCGCCACGTCGGGCTGCGAGAGGATCGCCGCGATGCGGCGCCAGGCCGCCTGGAACTCCGCGGCGTCGTCGGCGCGGATCACGCCCCGGCTTGCGGCGAGGAACGTGGGCTTCAGGACGCAGGGGTACACCGTCTCACGCGCAGCGGCCGACGGATCCTCGTCCAAGGAATGCAGGCGATGGCGCGGTACCGGGACTCCCGTCTCCGCGAGACGCCGGCGCATCACGGCCTTGTTCCGCGCCGCCCGCACGGCATCGACCGGGTTGTGCGGCAGACCCAGCGCCCCGGCGATCGCCGCGGCGGCGACGGCGGTCTCCTCGTCCACGCCCACGACCGCGTCGAGCGGGTGCTTCGCCGCGAAAGCGCGGACGCGCCGCGCGCACTCCTCCGGGTCGCGGAAGTCGACCGTGAGCAAGCCGCCGGGGTTCAGACCCTCGAGCGTGCTGGGCTGCTCCGAGGCGACGACGACCTCTGCGCCGAGACGTTCCGCCGCCTCGAGAAAATCGGGCGTGCGGTAGGTCGTGGTCGGAAGGAGGAGCAGAACGCGGGCCATGTCGGCCCTAAGATATCGGCATGAAGAAGTCAGCCGGGAAGAAGACGAGAAAGACCGCGAAGAAGCGCTCGGGAGCCGGCAAGCGGCGCAAGCCGATCATGCGCCACTCGAAGGAAGGCTAGAACGCGGCTCTAGGCGTCGGGCTGCGGGAAGTATCCGTGGAGCTCGCGCAGGGCGGCGCGGTTGACCTCCTGCCGGCGCGCGGATTCCCGGAGCAGCGACAGCGCGGCCATGCCTTCGGGCGCCATCTTGAGCTCGTCGATGACGGGGAGGGCTGCGGCGATCTCTTGGAGGGCTTCGGCGTCGTGGCCCTGGTCGAGCAGCAGGTCTGCGATGACGAGGCTCAGCGCGGCGATGTCGGCCCGGAGGCCGAGCGCATTGAACTCGGCCTGGGCGCCGCGAAAAGCGGCGATCGCCTGAGGGATCTCGTCGCTCTCTCGAAGCAGCATGCCCAGTCCCCATTGGACCTTGGCCAGCGAGATCTGGTTGCCGAGCTCTCTGAGCAGGGGAATCGCGCGGCTGGACGCGTTGATGGCCGCGTCCGCCTCTCCCAGCATGCCGTGGGCCTGCGTCAGGTTCACGAAGGCCTCGGCGAGGAGCTTTCGACTGCCCAGAGCCTCGGCCCTTTCGCAGATCGTCTCGAAGACTCGCACGGCGTCGAGCGGCTGATCGCTCTCCAGGAAGGCGAGCCCCTCGAGGAATCGGCACTTCAGGGCGTCCTCGGCCATTCCCAGCCGCTCGAAGCTCGCGATCAGCGGCGGCAGGAGTTCGAGGACCAGGCCGATCTGGCGCTCCTCGAAGCGCTCCGCCAGTCGTTGATAACCGAGTCGCGAGAGGTCGGCGGCGGCGTTCATCGTATGTCGAAAGCTCGCTTCCGACCGGTCGAACCAGATCCAGGACTCCTCGCGTCTCGAGAGGTAGCGGCACGCGGCTCCCGCGATCAAGGCCGTCTCGCCCAGGAAATAGTCCCGTTCGTCGAAGAGGCCGATCTCGCGCTTCGGGCTCTCGAGGAAGCGGTAGAGAAACTCGGCTTCATCGTGAACCGACGACGGAGAGGATCCCATCCGATCCCGGAGCACCCCGCAGAGTGTCAGGAGCGTTTCCGGATCCTCGAGATGCAGCGTTCGCTTCTTCTCCGCTCTCTCATCGAAGGGCGTCGCGAAAATTCGCTCGGCGGCGCGTTCCGCCTGGTCGGAGGAGAGGCGGCCGCTCGGAAACCGAAGGACCCGCCCGCTCACGACTTATCCTCGTCGAACTTCCGGTAGAGGGTTTCGGACACCTCTTCCGGCTCGCGCGCAAGGATGGCGCGCAACTCGGGATCGACGGGTCCGCCCGACCGCGACTTCCAAAGCTGAAAGGAGCGGCCGTACTGGCACGCCGCGGAAACGAGTGAAGTGCGCAGAAGGCGCTCGGGAGCCGGGCCGCCGCCCGAACGCCTCACGAGCCGGCTGAACCAAAGCCTGAGATCCTCCTCGGCCCCCCGGGCCTCCTCGTCCGTGAGACGGTAGAAAGAGACCAGCGCGAAGCGAATGATCGGCCGAGATCGGTCGAAGACCGACTCGACTTCGTCGCCGTGCCGAGGAAGAGTCTTTTTCACGCGGTTGATTCCGACCCGATCTCCATTGTGTCAAAGCCCGCCGAGGGGCCCCATCGGCTTCAGAGCGGGATGGAGCCAGACACCTTGATGACGAAGCGAGTCGACTTCTTCCCCTGCCTCCATCCGTTCGGACGGGACGTGGTGTTCGGCTCCGGCTGACGCTCGGGGACACGGACGGGGGCGTTGGAGGTACCCATGACGATTCCAGCTCCTTTCGCAGAACGGCTCGGCCCACCGAGCCAAGGC
>DASXAG010000125.1:0-30378 GCA_036406835.1 Thermoanaerobaculia bacterium | reverse complement strand
CTCGTGCCGACGCTCGCGCGCGACGCGGTCGTCGTGGGCGCCTGCCTGACGATCGAGCGGAGCTCGCTGCCGGCGTTCGGCTGGCTGTGGAGGAATCGTGCGAGGCTGTGGGCGAAGCGGCGCGAGATCCGGACGAAAATCCGGGAGCGACGAGAGGCCCCTCACCCTATCCCTCTCCCGCCGGGAGAGGGAACCCTCATTCCCCCTCGCCCCCCGGAGGGGGGAGAGGGTCGGGGTGAGGGGGGGAGAGGTCGTCCATGAGAATCGGCATCCTCGGCACGCGAGGGATCCCGGCCCGCTACGGCGGGTTCGAGACGCTGGCCGAGGAGCTGTCCGCGCGGCTCGCGGCACGCGGACACGAGGTCACCGTCTACACCCGCACGCGCTACGCGCAGCCCGGCCTCGACGAGTGGCGCGGCGCGAGGATCCGCGTGCTGCCGACGATTCCGACGAAGTATCTCGACACGGTGGCCCACGGCGTCCTCTCGGGACTCGACGCCGCGTCCGAGAACTTCGACGCCGTGCTCGTCTGCAACGCGATCAACGCGGCATCCGCGTTTCTCCCGCGCCTCGGAGGAAAGACGCGCGTCGTGCTGAACGTCGACGGCCTCGAGCGCCATCGGAAGAAGTGGAGCGCGCTCGGGAAGCTCGCCTACCGCGTCTCGGAGAAGCTCTCGACGATCGTGCCCGACGCGGTCGTGACGGACGCGCGCGTGATCCAGGAGTACTACCGCACGCGTTACGGCTGCGCCTCGGTGTTCATCCCGTACGGCGGCGACCTTCCCCGGCCCTCCGGGTCCGGCACGCTCGCGCGCCTCGGCGTGACGCCCGAGCGCTACGTCCTCTACGTTTCGCGGCTCGAGCCCGAGAACAATGCCCTCGCCGTCCTGCGCGCCTACCGCGAGGTCCCGGGCGAGACCCCGCTCCTGCTGGTGGGCGACGCGCCCTACGCCGCGGACTACATCGCGCAACTCCGGCGCGAGGCGGACCCGCGGGTGCGCATGCCGGGCGCGATCTACGGAGAGGGGTACCGGGAGCTCCTCGCGAACGCGGCCGCCTACGTCCAGGCGACCGAGGTGGGCGGCACGCATCCGGCCCTCGTCGAGGCGATGGGCTACGGACGGGTGGTGTGCTACAACGCGACGCCCGAGAACGAGGAGGTGGCCGGGGCGGCCGCCCTCCCGTTCGATGTAAACCATCCGGAGACCCTGGCGCGTCTCTTGAAGGGGATCCTGGATGATCCGGGGGCGCATTCCGTATGGAAAGAACGGGCACGCGCTCGGACACTTGAGAGATATCGTTGGGATGATGTGGTCGATCGCTACGTCGCCGTCCTCGAGGGCGGCGAGCCCCGGGACTGACATCCGTCCACAGTTCGGCTCCCGTCTCGGTTCGTCTCGATGCTGAAACAGAAAGCGCGCGCCATCGCCCTGGGAGTCCTCCTGACGGACCTCTCGCTGACGGCGTTGTCGCTGCCGCTCTCCTGGGTGCTCCGGCAGGGTCCGCTTCGGACGATCCTGCCGTCGGTCTTCCCCCTGCCGCTGTTCCCTCTGGATCAGTACCTGCTTCTCCTCTTCTTCATCCTTCCGATCTGGGGGCTCCTCCTGTCGGGCGCCGGGTTCTACCGAAGCCACCGCACGCTGCCCCTGGGCGAGGAGATCTGGGCGGCGGGCAAGGTCGCCTTCGGCGGCACCGCGATCCTCGTGCTCCTGATCTACGGCCTGCGGCTCGAGTTCGTGAGCCGCTGGTTCCTCGTGCTCTTCGGCGTCATCAACTTCTGCTTCCTCGCGAGCGAGAAGGTCGCGCTCCGCATGACCTCGCGCTGGGTCCGCGCGAGGGGCTTCAACTTCCGCACGGCGCTGCTCGTGGGCACCGGCCCGAAGGCCGCGCAGCTCGGCGAGTTCCTCGAGGCCCACCCGCACTGGGGCTTCCGCGTCGTCGGATACCTGGACGACAACGGCGGCGACTCCCGGCTGCACACCTGGCCCTGTCTCGGACGGATCACCGACATGGAGACGGTCATCAGCCGCGAGGTCGTCGACGAGGTGATCTTCGTCATCGAGAAGGGGAAGCTGCCCGAGTACGAGGACGCGCTGCTCGTGGCGGAGCGGCACGGCGTCCGCGCGCACGTTTCGCTCGACATCTTTCCGCACGTGCTGGCGCGGCCCGTCCTCGAGGAGCTCGACGGCATCCCGCTGCTCTCGTTCACGACGACGCCGTCGAACCCCGGTCAGCTCGTGGCGAAGCGGGTCATCGACCTGGCCCTCTCGCTCGTGCTCTTCCTCGTGACTCTGCCGATCCAGGTCCTCGCGGCGCTCGCGATCCTGCTGACCTCCGGCACGCCGATCCTCTTCCGGCAGGTCCGCTGCGGCCTGAACGGCCGGCACTTCCTGCTTCCCAAGTTCCGCACGATGGAGCCGGGGTCCGAGGAGCGGCTGTCCGAGATCTCGCATCTGAACGAGATGACCGGACCCGTCTTCAAGGCGAAGCGGGACCCGCGGATGACGCCGGTCGGGCGCGTCCTGCGAAGGCTCTCGATCGACGAGCTGCCTCAGCTCTGGAACGTCATCGTCGGGGACATGAGCCTCGTCGGCCCGCGGCCGCCGCTCCCGGAGGAGGTCTCCCACTACGAGCCCTGGCAGCGCCGCCGGCTGAGCATGAAACCCGGGCTGACCTGTCTCTGGCAGGTCTCGGGGCGCAGCGAGGTCGACTTCGACCGGTGGATGGCGCTCGACCTCAAGTACATCGACACCTGGTCGCCGCTGCTGGATCTCAAGATCCTGCTGAAGACGGTCCCGGCGGTGTTGTCGGGGAAGGGCGCCCGCTAAATGCGAAGGGCGGGGACCAGCCCCGCCCTGCGCCCGGTTCGGGAAGAGCCCGCGATCAGCGGTTCCCGCTCGTCTCGGCTCCCGGCCCGGCCTCGGACTGCTTGAACATGTACTTGATGGAGGCCTTCGGGATCAGCAGGTTCGGCCCCTGCTCGCGATTGACCTTGAGGCAACCCTTGTCGTACCACTCGATCCAGCCGCGGATCTCCTCGCCGTCCGTCAGGACGACCACCATCGGAGTCTTGGCGGCCATCTGCTTGAGGTAGTAGTAGCTCTCGGCGTTGGTCTGCTCCGGAGGGACCTGCTTGCGCTGCGCGAACGTGCGCGTCGGATAGCGGTCCGACAGCTCCGCGAGGTTGGGGCGAATCAGCTTGCGGTTGGCGGGCGTCTCCTCGTCGTTTCGGAAGGCGCCGCCTGAGGAGTTTCGATTGGCCACGGCTGTCTCTCTTTGTCCCGATAAAAGGTGGGACGATTTGACAGCCTAAACAGGCAGTTCGGCCGGAATATTCTGCTGTTTTCGGGGCGGTCCCGAGGCCCTCTCGCCACCCTCGTCCTCGTAGGCCAGGCAGCACATCAGCCGCCCGCACATCCCCGAGATCTTGGACGGGTTGAGGGACAGGTTCTGGTTCTTGGCCATCTTGATCGTGACCGGGTGGAAGGACTTCAGGAAGGTCGAGCAGCACAGGGTCAGCCCGCAGGGTCCGATCCCGCCGCGCATCTTGGTCTCGTCCCGCGGACCGACCTGACGCATCTCGATCCGCACGGGGTGCTTCATGGCCAGGTCCGAGACGAGCCGCCGGTAGTCGATTCGGGCCTCGGAAGTGTAATAAACCGTGACCTTTCGCCCGTCGAAGGTCTCCTCCGCCCGGATCAGCTTCATGGCCAGGCGCTTCTCTCCGGCGAGCGACCGGGTGTCGGTCAGGAACTGCTTCTCCCGCGCCACCTTGGACTCGTACGCGGCCTGGTCGGCGTCGGTGGAGACCCGGACGATCCGCTTGGAATCGCGTAACTGACACTGCTTCAGGATCATGGGCCGCAGGTTGATGACCTGGGCATACTCCATCCCGGAGTCTCCCTCGACGACCACCCGCTGGCCCTTGGCGACCTCGATGCCCATGGTGTCGCAGAGGACGCTTCGGCCGTCCTCGTGTTCGTTGATTCGGATGCCGACGTACTGGCCCGGGTTGTAGGAGTTACCGATCCCGCAGCCCCCGCCGCTGCCACAGCCGCCCATGAATACCCCCGCTCGAGACGTTACCACGACCCGGGGGAGCGGCCCGAAGAGGCCCGGGCGGTACGATCCGGGGACGGGAGGGCTTCCTGTCCAGCGGGACAGGGGCCGCCGGCATCCTGTTCTCCTTGACAGGATCGCTCCTGACCGCTATTTTCTCGCCACCCATCTCGGTCGGTCGGCAACCCCGGTAGCTTTTCAAAAGGAGATCGAATGAAGCGCGCCCTCGTTGTGCTCGCGGTGCTCGGCCTCGCTGCCCCGGCGTTCGCTCAGAAATTCCGTACGAGTCCGCGTCATGTCACGAACGCCGCGCCCGCGACGGTGACGATTGCGGGAAGCCCGCTGACCATCGTCATCGGCGACGAGACGTCGATGGAAACGTACAACACGACGGTCCCCGGAGGAACCGGACAGTACTTCCCCGAGGATTGCAGCCCCGGTGAGACCGCCGATGCGGGAGTCTTCGCGAAGATCAACGGGTTTGTCTACGGGCCCGACTTCGGCCAGCACCCGTGCGGATCGGCCACCGGCAGCTTCCCCACCCCGTGGACGAAGGTCTCGCTTTCTCCGGTCACGGGCTCGGGCAGCTCGGGCGATCCCTTCACGGTCACGGTCGTCGTGACCGCGGGAGCCACCGGCCTGCGGCTGACGGAGACCGTCACCTACGTCAACGGCAGCAAGGCCGCGACCATCGCGCTCGCCTTCTCGAACACGACCGACGTCGCGCTCACGTGGGACACGTTCATCGGCGCCGACCTGTTCCTCGCCGACAGCGACGAGGGCGTTCCGGCTCTCGTCGGCGGCGCGGCGGCCGGCAAGGACTGCCAGTTCCAGAACTACACGATCCTCTTCGGCAACGCCACGCCGAACGACGGCTACAGCGCGAACGGGTTCGGCACGGTCTGGGCCGAGATCGCGGCGGGGACGCTGTCGAACACGGTCGCGACCGGTTGCATCGACAACGGCATCGCGAACTCGTGGGTCGGCCGGAACCTGGCTCCGGGCGGCGGTCTGACGATCGACACCGGCATCTCGTTCACCGGCGCCGTGGCGCCCGTCGCGATCGCGACCCCGACTCTGTCGGTCATGGGCCTGACGGCCCTGGTCGGCTTCCTGGCTCTGGTGGGTTACGTCCTTTCGCGGAGAATTCTCCCGGGGGCGTGAGGAGGAGGGCAGGTCGGCCCGCTCAGGCCGATCTCTCGTGTCTTTCGGGCGGCCGATGAGGCCGCCCGTTTCATTTCCCGGCTAGGCGTCGGTCTCGAGGCGCCGCACGATCTCCTCGACGCACGCGGCGAAGCTGCCCTCCGGCAGGCCGCGCACGCCCGGGATCGCGCCCATGGACTCCGCCGCGAAGAGGGGCGGGGCCGAGGGGTCCTCCTCGGCGAGAGTCGCGGCGAGCGGCGCCGCCTCGGACCCCGGCAGGAGGAGGACGGCGTCGATGCGGCGGTTGCGCGCCAGCTTCTCGAGCGCCTCTTCCGCGCGGTTCGCGGCGAGGATCTCCACCGAGGGATGGTCCGCGGCGCCGGCGGCGTGCTCCGGCCCCGCATGCGGCGGACCGAGCACGAGGATCGTGATCATTCCGTCCCCGCGGGCTCCATCCAGAACACGGCCAGGCCCCCGGGCCGAGGCTCCTTCCGTCCCTCGCTCGTGTACACGAGCACGGTCCAGAGTCCGGGAAGCGAGGGCGTGAAGCGAAACGAGAAGCTCGCGCCGCGCACCGAGACGCGATCCTGGGTGTCGGCGCCGACCACGCGGAGCGTCTTGCGCCCCTCGGCCACGTACCCGATCTGCGGGTCGGGATAGGCGTAGCTCGTGCGGGCATCCGCCTCCGCGCGGGTGAGGGAGCGCGGCGCCGGCTCGTGCGCGATCGTGACGAACTCGAACGAGTACCGAGACAGGATCCGTCCCTCGATCAGGATCGTCTCGGGCGCGACGGCCACGCGGGTCAGCGTCAGCTCGGCGAGGCGGCGCGTCATGAACTCCTCGGCCATGCGGAAGCTTCCGCTCTGCGACGCCCATCCCAGTCCGACGTGCGTCGCGGTCGGATCGAGGATCGTCCGCCGGTGGCCGTCGTCCGGCGGCGTCTCGCCGATCATGTCGCGGTGCGACGCGAGCGCGAGCTCCTTCGCGCTCACCTGGAACTCACGCGCCGACGTCAGGAAGGTCGCGGAGTTCTCGGCCTGCACGCCGAAGAGTCCCGCGAACGCGGTGCGGGCGTAGGGTGGGAGACCATCGGTCAGGTAATGGCCGCGTGTGCGCTCGCGGATCTGGGCGGCGGTGAACTGCCTGGCCGACCGCGCGGCGCCCTCGTCCCACGCGACCCGCGGAAGGCCCGCCGCCTCGCGGTCGGCGTTGATGCGATCGAACACGGCGCGCTCGACGGGATCGGCGGGCTCGGTTTCGGAGCGTTCGGGGTAGGACTCGTGGAGCGGGCGGTCGAGGTCCGGGGATCGCAGCCGGAGCCCGTTGCGGGCGGGAGCGTGCACGCCCGATCCCCCCGACGCTCCTCTTCCGCCGCCGCCGCCGCCGCCGGCGCACGCGACCGGAATTGCAGCCGCCATCGCGGCCAGGCGACCCGCCGTCATCAGGAGCCGTGTTACTTTCACGGCATGACCCCGCCGGAAGTTTCGAGCGCGAGCGCGAGCGGCATCCGCTTCGGAACGTCCGGCTGGCGCGCGGTCCTGGCGGAGGACTTCACGTTCGGCAACGCGCGGCGCGTCATCGCATCCATCGCGCGCGTGCTCGCCGCCGACGGCCGTTCCGGGGGTCTCGTCCTCGTGGGGTACGACACGCGTTTTCTGGCCGACCGTTTCGCCGCGGAGGCCGCGGTCCTCTTCGCCCGTCACGGCTTCCACGCGCAAGTGAGCGCCCGGCCGGTGCCCACACCGGTGCTGGCGTTCGAGATTCGCCGGAGCGGAGCCGTGGGCGCGGTCAACTTTACCGCAAGCCACAACCCGCCCCAGTACCTCGGGATCAAGTTCTCGACCTCGGATGGCGCGCCCGCTCTGCCGGAGATCACGCGGCGCATCGAGGCCGAGATCGCGGCGGGAGGCGACGAGACCGCGCCGAGCGCGGACGCCGCCGCGAAGGTCGAGCGGTTCGACCCCGTCGCGGGGTACCTCGAGGACCTCGCCCGGAAGGTCGACTCCCAGGCCGTCAGCCGCGGCGCCCCCCACTTCTCGCTCGACCTGCGCTTCGGCACGGCGGCGGGATTCCTGGACGCCTTCCTGGAGAGGACCGGCGCCGCGGTCTCGCGGCTCCACGCGAAGGCGGATCCGCTCTTCGGCGGCCAGTCGCCGCAGTGCGGCGAGCCCGAGCTGCGGGAGCTCGCCGTCGAGATCCGCTCGCACCGCTCGCGCCTCGGCCTGGCATGCGACGGCGATGCCGACCGCTTCGGCGTCTGCGACGAGACGGGCGCCTACGTGCAGCCCAACGAGATCCTCGCCCTCCTGCTCCACGACCGGCTCGGCCGGAAGCGAGCGGGCGGAGGGGTCGCCCGGAGCGTGGCCACGACGCACGCGCTCGACGCCATCGCGAAGAAGTTCGGCGTCCCGCTCTACGAGACGCCCGTCGGCTTCAAGTACATCGGCGAGAAGCTGCTGGCCGGTGAGATCGGTTTCGGCGGCGAGGAGAGCGCGGGGCTGACCGTCGAGGGACACGTGCCCGAGAAGGACGGCATCCTCGCGGACCTGCTCGCCGCCGAGCTCGTCGGCGCCGAGGATCGGACGATCGGGCAGCTGCGCGGTCGGTTGTGGGACGAGATCGGACCGTTCCTGACGCGCCGCGTCGACCTGCGGCTCACGCCCGATCAGCAGCAGCGGCTGACGCGGACGCGCGAGAACCCGCCCGGAACCGTGGCGGGCCGCAGGGTCGAGCAGGTCAGCCGGCTCGACGGAATCAAGTTGATTTTCCAGGACGGTTCGTGGATTCTGGTTCGCGAGTCCGGAACCGAGCCCGTCGCCCGCTTGTACATCGAAGCGCATTCGCCCTCGGACCTCGAGGCCCTCACCCGGGCCGGACGCGAGCTGATCGCATGAGCTTCTCCGTCGAAGCCGTACACGCGCGGGAGATCCTCGACTCGCGCGGCAATCCCACCCTCGAGGTCGAGGTGCTCCTCTCGGGCGGCGCGTCGGGGAAGGCCGGGGTGCCGTCGGGGGCGTCGACCGGATCGCGCGAGGCGCTCGAGCTGCGCGACGGGGACAAGAAGCGCTACGGCGGCAAGGGGGTCCGCAAGGCCGTCGGGAACGTCGACGGCGAGATCGCGGAGGAGCTCGTGGGCGCCGACGCCCGCGACCAGGCCCTGATCGACCGGATCCTGATCGAGCTCGACGGCACGGCGAACAAGGGCCGCCTCGGCGCCAACGCGACCCTCGGCGTCTCCCTCGCCGTGGCGCGCGCGGCCGCGGAGGCGTCGGGACTCTCGCTCTTCCGCTACCTCGGCGGCGCCGGCGCGACGACGCTGCCCGTGCCCCTGATGAACGTCATCAACGGGGGCGCGCACGCCGACAACCGTCTCGACCCCCAGGAGTTCATGATCTGCCCGGTCGGCTTTTCGTCCTTTGCCGATGCGCTGCGCGGAGGAGCGGAGGTCTTTCACGCGCTCCGCGGCATCCTCAAGAAGAAGGGCCTGTCGACGGGCGTCGGCGACGAGGGCGGGTTCGCGCCCGACATCGCCTCCGCGAAGGAGGCGATCGAGCTGGTGCTGTCGGCGGTGTCGGCGGCGGGATACGAGCCCGGCCGGGACGTCGTCATCGCGCTCGATCCGGCGGCATCCGAGTTTTACCAGGGCGGCAAATACCGCCTCGAGGGCGAGAAGAAGACCCTGTCGACCGACGGCATGATCGGGTTCTGGGCGGACCTCGTGGCCGCCTATCCGATCGTGTCGATCGAGGACGGCCTCGCCGAGGGGGACTGGGCCGGCTGGCGCGAGCTCACGAAGCGCCTCGGCGAAAAGATCCTGCTCGTCGGCGACGACGTTTTCGTGACGAATCCCGAGATCCTCGCCCGCGGGATCGCCGACGGCGTCGGCAACGCGCTGCTCGTCAAGGTCAACCAGATCGGGACGCTGACCGAGACGCTCGACGCCGTCCGCATGGCGCAGACCGCGGGCTATCGCACGATCGTCTCTCATCGCTCGGGGGAGACGACCGACGACACGATCGCGGACCTCGCGGTCGCCGTGAACTCCGGCCTGATCAAGACGGGCTCCGCCTGCCGCGGCGAGCGCATGGCCAAGTACAACCGGCTCCTCGCGATCGAGGAGGAGCTCGAGGGCGCCGGGACCTATCCCGGGCGCGCCGCGTTTCGCCGATGAAGCACGAGACGGGCCCTCGGGGACCGCGGCCGATGACGGCGTTCCTCGTGTCGCTCGGCGTGTCGTCGGTGCTGATGGGCTTCCTGCTCCTCTCGGACCGCCGCGTGCTCGAGCTGCGGCGGGCGCGCGCCGAGGTGCAGACGCTGGACGTCCAGATCGCCGAGCGCCGCCGGGAGAACGAGCAGCTGCGCGGCGCGATCGAGGCCGCGAACAAGCACGAGTTCCCGGCGGAGAAGGTCGCGCGCGAGGAGCTCCACCTCGTCGCGCCCGACGACGTCGTCCTCCTCTACCCGCCCGGCAGCCTGACGGCGCCGGCCGGGGGCGCTCCGGGCGCGACGGGCACTGCAGCGCCGGCCGCCCGCGCCCGCCAGTGAGGACTCCGTGGTCCGCATCCGTCTCGCGATCGAGTCCGACCGGCCGGCCCTCGCGGAGCTGATTCCCGTCTCCGCGCGGGGGCTGTCCCGCGGGTACTACTCCGATGCGCAAACCGAAAGCGCCATCCTCCACGTCTTCGGCACCGACAGCCGGCTCATCGCGGACGGTACGTACTTCGTCGCCGAGGAAGTCGAGGACGGCGGGGGTGACGGCCGGCTCGTCGGCTGCGGCGGATGGAGCCGCCGGCGCACGCTCTACGGAGGCGACCAGATGAAGTCTTCCGAGGATCCGCTGCTCGACCCCGAGACGGAGCCGGCGCGGATCCGCGCGTTCTTCGTGCGCCCCGACTGTGCGCGGCGCGGGATCGGCTCGCGGATCCTGCAGGCGTGCCTCGACGCCGCGGGCGCGGCGGGCTTCCGGCGCGTCACGCTGGCGTCGACGTTGCCGGGCGTGCCGTTCTACGAGGCGTTCGGTTTCGAAGAGAGGGAACGCTTCGAGATACCGTTGCCCGAAGGGGTCAACCTTCCGATCGTACGCATGGAAAGGGCCGTGAGCCGTGAGCCGTAACCCATGAGCCGTGATCCCCGGCTCGCCCTCATCGGCTTCCGCTCCGACGAGAATTCCTCGTTCCGGCGCGGCGCCGCGGCGGCTCCTCCGCTCATCCGGTCGGCGCTGACGATCGCCTCGTCGAACGAATGGAGCGAGAACGGCTACGCGATCACCCCGTCGTGCTTCTTCGACGCGGGCGACTTCGGACCGCAGGAGGGAGCCGACCTCTGGGGCCGCATCGAGTCCTCGGTCGGAGCGCTGCTCGACCAGGGACTCCTGCCGATCGTGCTCGGCGGCGACCACGCGATCACGCACCCGGTCCTGCGCGCCTTCGCCCGGAAGTACCCGCGGCTCGAGCTGCTCCACTTCGACGCCCACCCCGACCTCTACGACGACTTCGACGGCAACCCGCGTTCGCACGCCTCGCCCTTCGCCCGCATCATGGAGCAGGGGCTGGTCGCGCGCCTGGTGCAGGTCGGCATCCGCACGATGAACGCCCATTGCCGCGCGCAGGCCGAGCGCTTCGGCGTCGAAGTGATCGAGATGCGCGACTTTCGGGAGGACCGCATACCCTCCTTCGCCGGGCCGGTCTACGTTTCCTTCGACATGGACGGGCTGGACCCCGCCTGCGCGCCCGGGGTGTCGCACCGCGAGCCGGGCGGCCTCACGACCCGCCAGGCGGTCGACGTGATCCAGAGCATCCGGGCTCCCATCGTCGGCGCGGATGTGGTGGAGTTCAATCCCGGCATGGACTCCTCGGGAATGACCGCGATGGTGTGCGCCAAGCTGGTCAAGGAGCTCGCGGGCCAGATGCTCGAGCTCGCGGGGGAGCCGCGTCCGTGAGCGGCGAGGACGCCAAGGACCTCATCCGGCGCCTCTTCGAGGACGTCCTGAACGGCGGCAAGCTCGCGCTGCTCGACCAGCTGATCGGCGGCGCGTACATCGAGCACAACCCGTCTCCCAACCAGGCGGCCGGAGCCGCCGGTGTCCGCGCGAGGATCGCGGCGCTGCGCGCGGCGTTCCCCGACGTCCGCTTCGCGCTCGAGGAGCTCATCGCCGAGGGTCCGATCGTGGCGGCGCGCTACCGGTGGCAGGGCACGCACAAGGGACCGTTCCTCGGCATCGCGCCGACCGGCCGCCGCCTCTCGGTGCGCGGCATGGACTTCTACCGCGTCGAGGGCGGCCGCGTCCTCGAGCACTGGGACCTCTCCGACGAGTTCGGCATGCTCACGCAGCTCGGAGACCTGGGATGACGAGCTCGCCCGACGCGGAGCGCGACCTCCTCCGCCACACGCTCGCGACGCTGGCGTACCGCGCCGGCAAGGCGGTGCGCGGCGCGCCGGAGAGCTTCGCGACCTACCGGATCTCGCGCGCCGAGAAGACGAGGACGCCCGAAGCGATCCTGGCGCACGTCGGCGACCTGATGGACTGGGCGCTCTCGCTCGTGCGCGGGAGCCACGCCTGGAAGGACTCGGCGCCGCTGCCCTGGGAGCAGGAGGTCGCGCGCTTCTTCGAGGCCGTGCGCCGCCTCGACGGGGCGCTCGCATCGACCGATCCGCTGGGCTGCCCGGCGGGAAGGCTCTTCCAGGGGCCGATCGCGGACGCGCTGACGCACGTCGGCCAGATCGCGATGCTGCGCCGGCTCGCGGGTGCGCCCGTCAAGGGCGAGAACTACTACAAGGCCGACATCGCCGCCGGCAGGGTGGGGCCCGACCAGGCCCCGCCGCGCGTCGAGTTCGAGTAGCGCCGGGGCGCCATGACCTGCTGGAGCTGCCAGGCCGAGAACGATCTGAACGTCACGCAGACGTGCCTCCGCTGCGGCGCGCCGCTCGTGAAGACCTGGAGCGTGTTCCGCAAATCGGTCCTGCTGCTGGTCGTCCTCGGCCTGATCGCGACCCAGATCGTCTGCGCCCTCGGGCGCCTGATCGGTCGCTGACGCGCCGCCATACCGATCGTTGGTATAGCCGGCCGGTATAGGATCGGCGCAACGCATCGAGGAGGGAAAGATGAGAAAGCTCGGGATCTTCCTGGGGACGCTCGGCCTGTTCGCCCTCGGTTCCACGGCCCTCGCCCAGGACTCTCCGAAGGCGGCGGACGCGGTGTGGATGAAGGCGATGAACGCCAACGACCTCGACGCGATCGTCGCCTGCTACGCGCCGGACGCAGTGATGTGGTTTCCCGACGCGCCCGAGGCCCGCGGCACGGCGGCGATCCGGGCGACCTACAAGGGTTACCTCGACGCGTACACCGTCTCCGATGCGTCCCTGACGAACGTGTCCTACGAGACCGCCGGCGATGTCACGGGCAGCTGGGGCAACTACGCGTTCACCCTTCGCCCGAAGAAGGGCGGCGATCCGCTGATGCTCAAGGGCCGCTACACCGTCGTGATGAAGCGGATCGGCGGGAAGTGGCTCCTCGTCGCGGACCACGCCTCGGCCACGCCTCCGCCGCCGGCCCCGGCCAAGCCGTAAGAGGAGCCCGCGGGGCGTGACGCCGATATCGCCGGCCGCCGCCGTCCAGGAGAAGGAGACCGGCCGCGTCGAGGCGTTCAGCGACGGCGTCTTCGCGATCGCGATCACGCTCCTCGTGCTCGAGCTCAAGGTGCCGCACCTTCCGGCGGGGGCGCCCGCGCCGGCGCTCGGCGCCGCGCTCCTCGCCGAATGGCCGTCGTACCTCGCCCTCGTGACGAGCTTCTTCGCGATCCTCATCATGTGGGCCAATCACCACGCGATGTTCAACATGATCCGGAGGGTGAACGCACCCTTCCTCTACGCGAACGGGTTCCTCCTGTTCGTCGTGACCATCGTGCCGTTTCCGACGGCCCTGCTCGCCGAGTACCTCGACCGCCCGGCCGCGCCGCTCGCCGCGGCGGTCTACGGCGGGACGTTCGTCGCCGGCGCCGCCGCGTACAACGTGCTCTGGCGCAGCGCCATCGCGGGGCGGCACCTCCTGCGGTCCGACGTCTCGGAGGAGCGGATCGACAAGATGACGCGCAGCTACCGCGTCGGCGTCCCTCTGTACCTCGTCGCGACCGCGGGCGCCTTCCTTCATCCCGCGATCACCATCGGGATCTGCACCGCGCTGTGGGTCTACTGGGTCGCGACCTCGAGGATGGTCTGATGCAACTCCGAAAGCGATTGGCGGCGTCCGCGATCCTGCTGCTCGCCCTGGCGCCTTTCGCGCGGGCCCAGGTCGCGGCATCGAACGCCGCGCGGGCTCAGGATCGCGACGACGTCGCGTCGATTGCCGAGGCGCGCCGGCGCATCTTCGCGTGGATGGCGAGCACCCAGGCGCCGGGGGTCTCGGTGGCGGTGTCGCGCGGCGGCCGGATCGTCTGGAGCGAGGGCATCGGCTGCGCCGATCTCGAGCAGCAGGTCCCGGTCACGCCGATCACCCGCTTCCGCGTCGGCAGCGTGTCGAAGCCGCTGACCGCCGCGCTGCTCGGGCTCCTCGTGCAGGAGGGCCGGCTCGACCTCGACGCGCCCGTCCAGACCTACGTTCCCGACTTCCCGAAGAAGGCGTGGCCCATCACGACGCGCCAGCTCGCCGGCCACCTCGCGGGCGTGCGCCACTACAA
The DNA here is from genome assembly GCA_036406835.1 of Thermoanaerobaculia bacterium. Classification (GTDB taxonomy): domain Bacteria; phylum Acidobacteriota; class Thermoanaerobaculia; order UBA5066; family Gp7-AA6; genus DAHUXD01. Next base: position 16,504 of record DASXAG010000125.1, on the reverse strand, counting down.
GGGGGACGAGTTCGAGATCCGCGACCACTACGACACCGTGCGCGCGGGCCTCGCGATCTTCGAGAACGACCCGCTGCTCTTCGAGCCGGGGACGAAGTTCTCCTACTCGTCGTACGGCTGGAACCTGATCTCCGCGGTCCTCGAGGGCGCCGCGCACGAGCGCTTCCTCCCGATGATGCAGGCGCGCGTCTTCGACCCGGCCGGCATGGCGCACACCTCGCCGGACGAGCCCGACCGCATCGTCCCGGACCGCGGGCGGTTCTACACGCGCGCGGAGGACACGGGCGTGGTCGTGAACGCGGGCTACGTGGACAACAGCTACAAGTGGGCGGGGGGCGGCTTTCTCTCGACGACCGAGGATCTCGTCACCTTCGGCAACGCGATGCTCGGGGGACGTCTGCTCAAGCCGGAGACGGTGCGCCTCCTGTGGACGTCGCAGAAGACGAACGACGGCAAGGAGACCGGATACGGGATGGGCTGGGACACGGGAGTGGACGAGAAGGGCCGCCGGCGCATCGCGCACTCGGGCGGCGCGCAGGGCGGGACCGCGTACCTGCTGATCTACCCGGAGGAGCGCCTCGTGATGGCGATGCTCGTCAACAGCGACCACTCGTTCACCGGGAAGACGCGGGAGCTGGCGCTGTTGTTCCTGGACGGGACCGGCGGGGGAGAGGCGAAGTGATTCTGTCCAAACGGAAGGTCGGCGTTCGCGAGGCGCTCGAGAAGCTTCCCGGGCCGAACGGCGAGCGCTGGGCGGTCCTGCTCGAGCACGGAACGCTCGAGATCGAGATCTACGCGCCGCGGGGCACCGATCCGCAGAAGCCGCACACGCGCGACGAGGTGTACGTCGTGGTCAGCGGCCGCGGAGAGTTCCTCATGGGCGAGACCCGCACCCGCTTCGCGCCCGGCGACGTCCTCTTCGTTCCCGCGCACGAGGAGCACCGCTTCGAGAGCTTCTCCGACGATCTCGTCGTGTGGGTCATGTTCTACGGCCCGGAGGGCGGTGAGGCGGAGATGGGAACGGCGCCGTGACGCGCCGGCTCCGGCGCGGCCTCGCCTATGTGTGGGCCGCTCCGGTCTCGCTCGCCGCGCTGCCGGCGGCGCTGCTGGGCGCCGCGACGGGCGGGCGCCTGCGCCTCCACGAAGGCGTGCTCGAGGCGCAGGGCGGCGTCCTCGGTCCGGTCCTCTCGCGTGGGATCCCCGGCTTCGCGATCGGCGCGATCACGTTCGGCCACGTGGTGCTGGCCGCGGGAGCCGACGCGCTCGCGGAAACGCGGGCGCACGAGCGCGTCCACGTCCGGCAATACGAGCGCTGGGGAGTCCTCTTCCTTCCGCTCTACCTTCTGTCGAGCGCCCTCGCACTTCTGCGCGGGCGCTCCGTCTACGCGGGCAACACATTCGAGCTCCAGGCGTGCCGCTTCGAGGAGTCGGAAAGGAAGACAGCATGATCGAGAGATTGAAGGAAAGCGACGAGAAGGCGTTCGGGTTCCGGGTCGCCGGGACCGTGACGGCGGAGGAGGTCGACGCCTTCACGCCGCAGCTCGAGCAGGCGATCCTCCGGCGCGGCAAGAAGACGATCGGCGTTCTCGTGGACCTCTCCGCGCTCGGCTCCGTGGACTGGAAGGCGCGCTGGGAGGAGATCCGGTTCCTCAGCCGCTGGGCCGAGCACATCGAGCGGGTCGCGGTGGTCGGCGCCGGAAAATGGGAGAGCGTCAAGGCGCAGATCCTCGCGGGGACCGTGTTGATCCAGGCCGAGACGCGCTACTACCCGGCCGACCAGATCCTTCACGGCTGGCACTGGGTCAAGACCGGCGACACCGGCATCGCGCCGGGCCAGGCGATCCTCGGGAAGGGCGCGCTCATGGAGGGCTACGTGCCGGAGTACTCCGAGGTCTAGCGTGGCGGCGCCGCGGCCGGGGGTTCACGGAATCGTCATCGAGGCGATGACCCCGGCGCACTGGGACGGCGTGCGGCGCGTCTACCTCGAGGGGATCGCGACCGGCCTTGCGACTTTCGAGACCGAGGCGCCGCCGTGGGAGTCCTGGGATCGGGCGCACCGCGCCGATTGCCGCCTCGTCGCGCTCGCGGACGCGGGCGAGGTCCTCGGCTTCGCGGCGCTCTCGAAGGTCTCGGAGCGCTGCGTGTACGGAGGGGTGGCGGAGGTCAGCGTGTACGTCGCCGCAAGGGCGCGCGGATCGGGCCTGGGCCGGCGGCTCCTCGAGCGGCTGATCCGGGACTCCGAGGACGCCGGGATCTGGACCCTCCAGGCCGGGATCTTCCCGGAGAACGCGGCGTCGATCGCCATCCACGAGAAGTCGGGCTTCCGCGTGGTCGGGGTGCGGCGGCGGCTCGGGCGCCTCGCCGGCCGCTGGCGGGACGTGGCGCTGCTCGAGCGCCGGAGCGAGCGGGTCGGCACCTAGGCCCCTCCTCCTCGATCGCGCATCGATCGAACTTCACGCGGGCTTAAAGGGGAGCCGGGAGGATTCGCTCGCACCCCCGCGTTTCCGCGGGACGGGAGAGGAGTGCCGATGCTACCGACCACGAAGCTGTTCGAACACTCGGACAACGCGAAGGTCGTCCCCGCCGGGACCACGATCTTCAACACCGGGGATCCGCGCGATGCGATGTACGCCGTTCTCGAAGGGGAAGTCGACATTCTCGTCAACGGCAAGCTGGTGGAGACCGTGGGGAAGGGCGGAATCTTCGGGGAGATGGCGTTGATCGTCGGGGAGAGCCGCACGGCCACGGCGATCGCGAAGACCGACGTGAAGCTCGCCGTCGTGGACGAGCGCCGCTTCCTCTTCCTGGTCCAGCAGACCCCCAACTTCTCGCTTCACGTCATGCGGGTCCTGACGGAACGTTTGAGGTCGATGGACGAACGTTTCGTGCGCGCGACGAAGGCCTAGCGCCTCCCGAAGCCGCGTCTTTCGAAGGATTTCGGCCGCGCTTGAGTTACGCCTTTTTTACGCCTAGAGTCCGGACATGGACAGGCGCGACAAGCGCACCCGGCCGTCCGGAAACGCACCCGAGATGCCGCCCTCGCGAAACCTGGGCGTGGGAAACGCGAGCTGCGGCGGGCGCCACGACGAAGCCGATCGAGGCGATCCCCTCAAGCTGATCGTCGCGTCGGGAGCGCGCAAGGAAAAGCTCCGCGAGCGGGAGTTTCCCCGGAGTTCGTCGCCTTCGAAGCTGCGCTACGCCGAGTTGCGTGTCGCGTCGGCCTTCTCGTTCCTCGACGGAGCGTCGCTGCCCGAGGACCTGGTCGAGCAGGCCGCGCGCTGCGGGATTCCGGCGGTCGCGCTCGTGGACCGCAACGGCGTCTACGGCGCACCCCGCTTCTACAAGGCGGCGAAGGCGGCGGGGATCAAGGCGCTCGTGGGAGCGGAGGTGACGATCGATCTTCTGTCATCCCGAGGACCCCGAGCGAATGCGAGGGGGACGAGGGACCCCTTTCCTAGCCGCACCACGACTCGAAAGGGGTCCCTCGCTCCGCTCGGGATGACACAGCAACCCCGTCTCACCCTCCTCGTCGAGAACCCCACCGGCTACAGGAACCTCTGCCGCCTCATCACCGAGGGAGCGCTCGGGTCGAAGCCAGCGGGGGACCTTGCGGTCCCCCGGGCCCCCAGGAAGGGCGAGACGAGCGTCACCCTCGAGCAGGTGGCCGCGCACGCGGCGGGCCTTCACTGCCTGACCGGCGGGGAGGAGGGCCCTCTCGCGCAAGCGCTCGTCGAGGAGGGTCTCGACGCCGCGGGCGGGCTTCTCGATCGTCTCGCGGAGACCTTCCCCGGCCGCCTCCACGTCGAGCTGCAGCGTCACCGCCTCGCCGCGCAGGAGCATCGCAACCGCGCGCTCGTCGATCTCGCGCGAGCCCGGCGCCTGCCGCTGCTCGCGACCAACGGCGTCCGCTACGCGCGGGCTCGCGACAAGGAGCTCCACGACGTCCTCACCTGCATCCGCCACCACACCACCCTCGACAAGGCGGGGACTCTGCTCGCCGCCCAGCGGGATCGCCACTTCCGGACCGCCGCCGCGATGGAGCGGCGATTCGCGGACCTGCCCGAGGCCGTCGCGGCCTCGTACGAGCTCGCCGAGCGCCTCGATTACACCCTCGCCGACCTCGGCTACCGCTTTCCCGCCTATCCGCTGCCGCCGGGCGAGACGCCGTCGTCGTACCTGCGCCGGATCACCTGGAACGGCGCCCGCGCGCGCTTCCGGCCGCTGACCTCCAAGGCGCAGGCGCAGATCACGAAGGAGCTCGCGATGATCGAGAAGCTCGACCTCGCCGGCTACTTCCTGATCGTGTGGGATGTCGTGCGCTTCTGCCTCGAGAACCGGATCCTCGTGCAGGGCCGCGGCTCCGCCGCCAACAGCGCGGTCTGCTACGCGCTCTCGATCACCGCGGTGGACCCGGTCAGGATGGAGCTGCTCTTCGAGCGCTTCCTCTCGGAGGAGCGCGGGGAGTGGCCCGACATCGACCTCGACCTGCCTTCCGGCGACCAGCGCGAGCGCGTCATCCAGCACGTCTACGCGAAGTACGGGCCGCACGGCGCGGGGATGACGGCGAACGTGATCACCTACCGCGACCGATCCTCGGCGCGCGAGGTCGCGAAGGCGCTGGGCTACTCGGCGGCGCAGGTCGACGCGCTGTCGAAGCGGCTGGGCGGCTGGAACTTCGGCGAGATCCGGGACCCGCCGGAGGAGTTGCGCGGCGAGATCGCGGGAGCCGGGCTCGACCCGGAGGAGACGCGCGCGCGCCACTTCCTGCGCCTCTTCCTGCAGATCCAGAACCTGCCGCGCCACCTCGGACAGCACTCGGGCGGCATCGTCGTGGCCGCCGGCCGCCTGGACGACGTCGTGCCGCTCGAGCCCGCGTCGATGCCCGGCCGCGTCGTGGTCCAGTGGGACAAGGACGACTGCGCCGACCTCGGGATCGTGAAGGTCGACCTGCTCGGCCTCGGGATGCTCGCCGCGCTCGAGGAGGCGATCCCGATGATCCGCACGCACGAGAAGGTGGAGGTGGACCTCGCGCACCTTCCCGCGAACGACCCGAAGGTGTACGCGATGCTGAACGCCGCGGACACCGTCGGCCTCTTCCAGGTCGAGAGCCGCGCGCAGATGGCCTCGCTGCCGCGCAATGCGCCGAGGTGCTTCTACGACCTCGTCGTGCAGGTCGCGATCATCCGGCCCGGCCCGATCGTCGGCGGCATGGTGCGTCCGTTCTTCGAGCGGCGGCAGGGGCGGCTCCCCGTCGAGTATCCGCATCCCTGCCTCGAGCCGATCCTGAAGCGCACTCTGGGCGTCCCGCTCTTCCAGGAGCAGATCCTGCGCATGGCGATGGTCGCGGCGGGATTCACGGGAGGCGAGGCCGAGGAGCTGCGGCGCGCGATGGGCTTCAAGCGCTCGGTCGAGCGGATGGAGTCGATCGAGGCGCGGCTGCGCCAGGGGATGGCGGAGAACGGCATCGGGCCCGCGGCGCAGGAGCAGATCGTCAAGTCGATCACCTCGTTCGCGCTCTACGGCTTTCCCGAGTCGCATGCCGCGAGCTTCGCGCTGATCGCCTACGCGAGCGCGTACCTGAAGGCGCGCCATCCCGCGGCGTTCCTCGCGTCGCTCCTGAACGCGTGGCCGATGGGCTTCTACCACCCCGCGACGCTGGTCAAGGACGCGCAGCATCACGGCACGCGCGTCCTGCCCGTGGACGTGGCGCGCTCGGGCTGGAAGTGCCGGTGGGAGGGAGGGGCCGTCCGCCTGGGCATGCGGTTCATCAAGGGGCTGCGGCAGGAGACGGGCGAGCGCATCGAGCGCGAGCAGGCCGCGGCGCCGTTCGCGAGCGTGGACGACCTCGGCGCGCGGGCGGCGCTCCGGCCCGACGAGCTCGACAAGCTGGCATACGCCGGCGCGCTCGGCGGATTCGGCCGGACGCGGCGCGAGGCGCTCTGGCAGGTCGCGAAGGTCGCACGCAAGGCCGGCGCTCTCTTCGAAGGCGAGGCGACCGACGACCCCTCGCCGCTGCCGGAGATGACGCCGATCGAGGAGACGCGGGCGGACTACGTGGCGACCGAGATCACCACCGGCCCCCACATGCTCGCCCACCTGCGCCGTTCGCTGAGCGAGCGGGGAGTCCTGTCGGCCCGCGAGCTCCGGCGGCGCGCGGACGGGGACCGCGTGACCACGGCGGGCGCCGTCATCGTGCGCCAGCGCCCGGGGACCGCCAAGGGCTTCGTGTTCCTGACGCTCGAAGACGAGACCGGGATGCTTCAGGCGATCGTGCGGCCCGACCTCTTCCGCGACGAGCGCGCCGTGGTGGTGGGATCCGGCGCGCTGGTCGTGCAGGGCCGGCTCCAGCGGCAGGACGGCGCGCTTTCCGTCCGCGCCGAACGGTTCTGGACCATCCCGGAGTTCGAGCGGATGCCGAGCCACGACTTTCGCTGAGAGCCGGGAGGACGCCGAGCCGGTACACTCGCGGCCAGCATGACCCCGGATCTCCTCGGACAGATCGGCCTCGCCGCGGGGGCGGCGCTGACCTCCGGGTTCCGTCTCTACGGCACGCTCGCGGCGCTCGGCTTCTTCCATCGGATCGGCGTCCTTCACCTGCCGCCGTCGGCGGAGGTGCTCTCGAAGACGCCCATCCTGGTGCTGACGACGGCGCTCTTCGTCGTCGAATTCCTGGCCGACAAGATCCCCGTCGTGGACACGATCTGGGACGCGGTGCACACGTTCGTGCGGGTGCCCGCGGCCGCGCTGCTCGGCTTCGCCGCGCTCTCGGACGTGGCCGAGCCGTGGCGGACGGGCGCGGCGCTGCTCTGCGGCACGATCGCGCTGTCCGCGCACGGGCTCAAGGCGGGTACGCGTCTCGCGCTCAATGCGAGCCCGGAGCCGCTGACGAACTGGGCGGCGTCGTTCTCCGAGGATGCGTTCTTCGCGTTCTGCGTCTGGCTGATCCTCTTTCATCCCGCGATCGCGCTCGGCGCCGCGCTCGCCGTGCTGCTCGCGGGCGCCATCCTGATCCACTGGATCATCCGGGGGATCCGGGCTCTCTTCCGAGACCCGGGAAGACCCGAGCCAGCCTGACGCCTGAAGGGAAGCCTCAAACCTTCCCGCGGACCTCACGTAACATCTTCACAATGAAGCGCGCCGGTTTCCTTCTTCTGGCCGTGGTGTGCGCGCGCGCCGCGACCGCCGAGGAGGCGCCGCCGACCCTGCACCTCAACCGCATCACGTCTCCGATCACGGTGGACGGCGACCTGTCCGACCCGGGCTGGCAGGAGGCCACGGTCGTCGACACCTGGTACGAGATCAACCCCGGCGACAACATTCCGCCGCCCGTGAAGACGGTCGCGCGGATCGGCTACGACGAGCGCTTCTTCTACGTGGCGTTCTCGTGCGCGGATCCCGACGTCCGCAAGATCCGCGCGCCGTTCGTCGACCGCGACGGGATCAGCGACGACCAGGACTACGTGGGGATCCTCCTCGACGTCGAGAACCAGCGCCACGCCGCGATCGACTTCTGGATCGGGCCGACCGGGATCCAGGCCGACTCGGTCTTCAACGAGGGTTCCTTCAACGAGGACTTCGGCCCCAACTACTTCTGGGAGTCCGCCGCGAAGATCGGCCCGGACGGGTGGACCGCGGAGGTCGCGATCCCGCTCTCCTCGCTGCGGTACCCGAAGAAGGACCCGCAGGACTGGGCCCTGATGTTGTATCGGATCTATCCGCGCGACTTCAACCACCAGCTCTACAGCGTCAAGGTCCCCCAGTCCTTCGCGTGCTTCCTGTGCCAGTCGGCGACGGTCGAGGGCATCACGGGTCTTCCGAGGGCGTCGCACGCCGTCTTCGCGCCCTACGCGGCGGCCTCTCAGACGCGGAGCTATCCGGGCTCCGACACGTACTCCGGCGACGGGCTCGTGACCAAGGGCAAGGTGGGCCTCGACGCCAAGTGGCTGCCGAGCGCCGCGACCATCGTCGACGCGACGATCAACCCCGACTTTTCCCAGGTCGAGTCGGACGTCGCGCAGATCTCGGCGAACGAGCGCTTCGCGCTCTTCTACCCGGAGCGCCGCCCGTTCTTCCTGGAGCACGTCGACCTCCTCCAGACGCCGATCCAGGCGGTGTACACGAGAACGATCACGTCGCCGCTCTGGGGCGCGCGGCTCACGAGCAAGCTCGGCGGGACGAACTTCACCGTGCTCGCGGGCGAGGACCGGGGCGGCGGGACGGTCGTGATCCCGGGCCCCGTCTTCTCGGACACCGCGAACCAGGACTTTGAGTCGTTCGTGGGCGTCGCGCGCGCGCGACAGGACCTCGGCGCGTCCTTCGCGGGACTCCTGGCGGCCGGCCGCGCGATCGAGGGCGGAGGCTACAACGCCCTCGTCGGCGGCGACTTCCTGTGGCGGCCGAACGACGCGGATTTCGTGACGGGACAGTACCTGTACAGCTTCACCGAGAACCCGAATCGCCCGGACCTCTACCCGACGTGGCTCGGACAGAAGTCCTCGGGCTTCGGTTGGACCGGCCAGTGGAGCCACTCGACACAGACCTGGAGCTGGTCGGCCTCGCACACGGATTTCGCGACGGGCTTCCGCGACGACGAGGGGTTCGTGCCCCAGGTCGGCTACCGGGAGGAGCTCGGGAGCGTCTCGTACCGTTTCATCACGACGGGCTTCTTCACGCGCGTGCGGCCGCTCTTCAACGTCTCCTACGAGACGGAGCGCGACTGGTCGCTTCTCGCGCGCACGTACTCGCCGGGCGTCTCGTTCCAGGCGCTCTGGGGAATGCGCGCGAGCTTCCTCTATAACCTGGACGCGGTCGTCATCGACGGGAAGGAGCTCGATTTCCGGCACGCGACGGCGCAGGTCTATGCCTCGCCGACGCGGCTCCTGCCGGCGATCACCCTGTACGCCGACTTCGGGCAGCAGGCCGACGTGGACAACGTCCGCGTCGGAACCGGCGCCACCGTGCGGATCGCGACGCTGCTCCGCCCCACCCCGCACCTCGGGCTCGACCTGCTGGCCGAGCGTCGCTGGATCGACGAGACCGTCGACGGAGTCTCGGGGCGGCTCTTCACGGCGGACGTGGCCCGCGCCAAGGCGACCTACGTGTTCAACTCCCGGTTCCTCGTGCGCCTCATCGGTCAGTACACGGAAACGCGGCGGGATCTCTCGCTGTGGATCGATCCGACGGTCGCGAAGCGCGATGGCGACTTCTCCGGGTCGATTCTCGTCAGCTACAAGCTGAACTGGCAGACCGTGGTCTACGCCGGCTACGGCGACAATCGGACGGTCCAGGAAAACGCGAGCCTCGCTCGGGCCGACCGGCAGGTGTTCGTGAAGGTGTCCTACGCGTTCCAGCGATAGGACCGGAGATTTTAGATTTTAGGTTTTAGATTTGCAGACTCGACCGGGCCTCAATCTAAAATCTAAAGTCTAAAATCCAAAATTCTTCCCTGGGCCTTTCGGGAACTCTTGCTCCGTTCCGGTTTCCTAAGAGAAGCGATGGCTTTACCAACAAGACGTCCCCTGCCGGTCCTGGCATGCCTCTGGGCCGCGGCCGCCGTGGCCCTCGCCGTGGCGTGGGCGCCGCCGGGGTCCCAGCGGGCGAGGGGCGCCGGCGTCGCGCCGAAGGCCACGCCCGCGCCGACTCCGGCGACGATGCGTGGCGTCGCGCCTACCTGGAAGGAGATCGACCGCTTGATCGAAGAGCAGAAGCTGGCGGAGGCGTCGGAGAAGGCCGACGCCATCCTGCGCCGCGCGATTGCGGCGAAGGACGAGGCGGAGTGGACGCGCGCGCTCGTCCGGTCGGTGCAGCTCCGGACCGGCCTCCACGGCTACGAGACCGCCGTTCGTTTCCTCCGGGAGCAGCCGTGGCCCGACGGGCTCCTCGGGCGCACGACGCTCGAGCTCTTCTACGCGCACGCGCTGACCGCGTACGCGCAGGCCTATTCGTGGGAGATCGCGAAGCGCGAGCGCGTGGAGTCGCCGGACTCCTCGAAACCGAACGCTCCCGTCGACCTGAAGGCGTGGACCCGGGATCAGATCCTGGCCGAGGCGCGGCGGTCCTACCTCGCGGTGTGGAAGCGGCGCACGGAGCTCTCGGCGCTTCCGGTCGACCGGCTCTCCGAGTACGTGCGGCCCAACAACTATCCGAGGGACATCCGCGGCACGCTGCGCGACGCGGTCTCGTATCTCTTCGTCGAGCTCCTCGCGGACGCGTCCCTCTGGTCGCCCGAGCAGAGCCACGGCGCCTACCAGCTCTCCCTCGCGCGCCTCCTCGAGACCGACGGCCGCGACGCCGACGTTCGGCTGGCCGACCCGCAGGCGCATCCCGCCGAGCAGATCGCCGAGATCCTGGGCGATCTCGAGAGCTGGCACTTCTCCGCGGGGCAGCGGGAGGCCGCGCTCGAGGCCCGGCTCGAGCGGCTGCGGCGGCTGCATGCGGTCTTCACCGGCTCCGCCGACCGTGCCGCGATCCGCGCGGATCTGGAGAAGCGGCTCCCGTCCTTCCGCGCCTTCGCGTGGTGGGCGATGGGGATGGCGGAGCTCGCGGAGTTCCGCGAGGCGGAGGAGGCGCCGGACCGGCTCGTTCGCGCGCGCGCGGCCGCGCAGGAGGGACAGCGTGCGTACCCGCAGTCGGTCGGCGGCCGCCGGTGCGCCGACCGCGTCGCCGCGATCGAGGCGCCCGACTTCCAGCTCGCGTCGATGTCGGCCGACGGCCCCGACCGCCGCTCGATCGAGCTGACGCACAAGAACCTCGCCGCCGTGCACTTCCGCGCCTACGCGCTCGACCTCGAGAACCGTCTCGGGACGGCGACCGACTACAACCTCCTCCCGGCGGGGAACGAGGTGCTCGCGCTCGTTCGGTCCGCCCGCCCGGCCGCGGCGTGGACGGCGGCGCTTCCGGCGACGCCGGACTTCCTGATGCACCGGACCTTCGTCACGCCGCCGCTCGCCGCACCCGGCGTCTACGTCGTGATCGCGTCGTTCCGCGAGGACTTCGCGGAGACGCGCAACCGCCTGAACTCGGTCACGATGGTCGTCGGCGACCTCGTTCTCCTGACGCGGCCCGAGAGCTCCGCCGTCGAGGCGCGCGTCGTCACGGGCGACGGGAGACCCGTCGAGGGCGCGGACGTGTGGCTCTACGCGTACGACTGGGGCCAGGGGCGGCGGCACCACCGCGTCGAGGGCAAGCGCTCGGACGCGTCGGGACTCGCGCGCTTCGCGTACACGGCGGGGCGCACGGAACAGTCCTTCTTCCTGGTGGCGCGCCGCGGGAAGGACTACGCCCTCGACCCGAGCTACCTCTCGCTCGGAGTCCCGCGCGAGAACGGCGAGGAGACGGCGGCGCTCGTCTACACCGACCGCAGCATCTACCGCCCGCAGCAGAAGGTCCTGTGGAAGGTCGTCGCGTACCGCGGCCGCGTCGACCTCGGCCGGCTCCGGACGTTCGCCAACGCGTCGGTCACGCTGACGCTCCGCGACGCCAACAACCAGGCCATCGAGTCGAAGACGGCGACGACGAACGCCTACGGGTCGGCCGCGGGGGAGTTCACGATTCCGGCGGGCCGCGCGCTCGGCCGCTGGCGCCTCGAGAGCTCGATCCCGGGCAGCGCGTTCGTGCAGATCGAGGAGTACAAGCGGCCGACCTTCGAGGTGAAGTGGAAGGACCCGGAGACGGCGCTGCGCCTCAACCGTCCCGCGGAGCTGACCGGGACGGCGCGCTATTACTTCGGACTGCCGGTCGCGGGCGGCAGCGTGTCCTGGCGCGTGACGCGCACCCCGGAGTATCCCTGGTGGTGGTGGTGGTACGGATCGTCAGGCGGGTACCTCGCGCGGGGAGGGTCGTCGGGCGGAGGGCAGGGACAGATCGTCGCGCAGGGACAGTCCGCTCTCGACGCCGACGGCACGTTCCGCATCCGCTTCACGCCCGAGGCGGACGAGCGGCTCGGGAAGGACGCCTCCGCGGTCACGTACCGCTACGAGGCCGTCGCGGACGCCACCGACGAGGGCGGCGAGACCCGCTCGGACACTCGGGGCTTCCGGCTGGGATTCACCGCGGTCGAGGCCGCGATCCAACCCGACACGGAGTTCTTCCGCGAGTCGAGCCGCGGCGCGATGACGATCACTCGCTCGGACCTCGACGGAGTCCCGCGCGCGGGACGGGCGACCTGGCGGCTGACCGAGATCGTCCAGCCGAAGGAAACGCCGCTTCCGGCGGACCTGCCGGTCGAGCCCGCGCCCGGCGAACGCCTCCTGACGCCCGGCGACCGGCTGCGCCCGCGCTGGAGCACCGCGTTCCAGCGGGAAGCCATCCTTCACGGCTGGCCGGAGGGCCGCGAGCGCGCCCACGGAGAGCTCGCGCACGACGAGAAGGGAAAGGCCCGGCTCGAGCTTCCCGAGCTGCCCGCCGGCGCCTGGCGCCTCCACTACGAGACGACCGACGCCTTCGGCGCGAAGTACGAGACGACGCGCGATTTCCTCGTCGCGGGGAAAACGATGCCGGCGCGCCTGCCGGGTGTCCTGATCGCCGAGCGCGCTTCCGTGCCGGTGGGGGAGACGGCCCGGTTCCTGCTGGGCTCGGGCCTGACCGGGCAGACCCTCTTCGTCGAGACGCTGCGCGACGGGAAAGTGATCGCGCGCAACGGCGCGGAGTCCTCCGGCGTCCTCGAGATCCCGGTGACGGAGGAGAGCCGCGGCGGTTTCTCGGTCCGCCTGTCGCTCGTGCGCGACCACCAGTTCATCGAGATCACGCAGAGCGTCTTCGTTCCCTGGAGCGACAAGGAGCTCGACGTCGCCTTCGCGACGTTCAGGGACAAGATCCGCCCGGGTGCGAAGGAGACCTGGAGGGTGACGGTGAAGGCGCCCGAGGGATCGGGCGACGAGAGTCGGACCGCCGAGCTGCTCGCCTACATGTACGACCGCTCGCTCGACGCGTTCGTCCCGCACTCGCCCCCGGGCGTGCTCTCGGTTTACCCGAACCACACGGCGCCGGGAGAGCTTCGGGCGAGCCTCTCGCAGGCCAGCACGCAGTGGGTCGTCAACGGCCTCTCCGTCTCGACGCAGGCCGAGACGCTCTACGGCGACGCGCTCAAGTTCTTCGACGCCTACGGCATCGGCGGCCCGGGCGTGCGCTCGCGGATGGCGATGAAGTCGGCCGCGGTCGCGGAAAACGCCGCGGCGCCTTACCCCGCCTCCGCGCCGGCCAACGCGCGCGAGGAGGGACAGGCGGGCGGGCTCCTGGGCGGCGTCCCGCAGCGGCAGGACGCCCTCGAGAAGAAGGAAGGGGACAAGGCCGCCGCCGGAAGCGAGGCGGCCGGCGTCCCGCTGCGCAGCAACTTCGCCGAGACCGCCTTCTGGAGGCCGCAGCTGCTGACGGGCCCCGACGGCTCCGCGGTCATCGAGTTCGAGGTCCCCGACTCGGTCACGTCGTGGAACGTGTGGGTCCACGCCGTGACGCGCGATCTGAAGGGGGGCTCGATCCACAGGGAGACGCAGAGCGTCAAGGACCTGATGGTGCGCCCCTACGTGCCGCGGTTCCTCCGGGAGGGCGACGCGGCGCAGCTGAAGGTGGTCGTGAACAACGCGTCCTCGCAGCCGCTGGCGGGCGAGGTGACGCTCGACATCCTCGACACGGAGACCAACGCGAGCGTCCTCGACCGCTTCGGCCTGACGCCCGAGCAGGCGCGGCGCCCCTTCTCGGCGAAGGCCGGCGCCGGGGCGGACGTCGCCTTCGCGCTCGCCGCGCCGAAGCGGGTCGGCTCCTACGCGATCCGCGCGACGGCGGTCTCCGGCGCCTATTCGGACGGCGAGCTCCGGCCCGTGCCCGTGCTGCCGGGGCGGATGCAGCTCGCGCAGTCGCGCTTCACCGCGCTCCGCGAGGGCGACCGCAAGACGCTGACGTTCGCCGACATGACGCGCGGCGACGATCCCAGCCGCGTCGACGAGCAGCTCGTCGTGACCGTCGACGCGCAGCTGTTCTATTCGGTGCTCAACGCGCTGCCTTATCTCGTGAATTATCCCTACGAGTGCACCGAGCAGACGCTCAACCGCTTCGTGTCGACCGGGATCGTCTCGAGCCTGTTCCGCGACTACCCCGCGGTCGCCCGCATGGCCCAGGAGCTCTCGAAGCGGGAGACGCCGCTCGAGACGTGGGCGGCCGTGGATCCCAACAGGAAGATGACGCTCGAGGAGACGCCCTGGCTCGTGCTCTCGCGCGGCGGCGACAAGACGGGAGCCGGGGCGGGATACGTGAACGTCCTGGATCCCCGCGTGGCGCAGGCCGAGCGCGAGTCCGCGCTCGCGCGGCTGCGCAAGGCGCAGACGTCGATCGGCGCCTTCCCGTGGTGGCCGGGCGGGCCGCCGTCGCCCTATATGACGCTCTACATCCTCTACGGCCTGGCCAAGGCGTCCGAGTTCGGCGTCGACGTCCCGAAGGACATAGTCCAGCGGGGCTGGCAGTACCTCGCGCGGCACTTCCGCGAGGACTACGCGACGAAGATGGTCAAGGAGGACTGCTGCTGGGAGTTCCTGACCTTTCTCAACTACGTCGCGACCTGCTACCCCGACCCCTCCTGGATGAACGACGCCCTGAAGCCCGAGGAGCGGAAGGCCATCCTCGCGTTCTGCTTCAAGCACTGGAAGGAGCACACGCCGTATCTCAAGGGGTATCTCGCGCTGACGCTCAAGCGCTCGGGCCGCCCGTCGGACGCGGATCTCGTCTGGGCGAGCGTGATGGATTCCGCGAAGACGGATCCCGACCGCGGCACCTACTGGGCGCCCGAGGATCGCGCGTGGCTCTGGTACAACGACACGATCGAGACGCAGGCGTTCGCGCTGCGCACGCTCATGGAGCTCTCGCCGGACGACGCGCGCCGTCACGGGCTCGTGCAGTGGCTCTTCCTCAACAAGAAGCTCAACCAGTGGAAGTCCACGCGGGCGACCGCGGAGGTCATCTACTCGTTGATCTGGTACCTGCGGCACGAGGGCGCGCTCTCGGTGCGCGAGGAGGCGACCGTCGAGGCCGGAGGCCAGAGGACGACGTTCACGTTCGAGCCGGACCGCTACACCGGCGGGCACAACCAGGTCGTCGTGCCGGGAGAGAAGCTGGACCCGAAGCGGGACGCCTCGGTCTCCGTGGCGAAGGCCGGCAAGGGCCTCGCCTTCGCGTCCGCGACGTGGCACTTCTCGACCGAGAAGCTGCCCGTGGAGGAGCGCGGCGACTTCTTCTCCGTCTCGCGGAAGTACTTCCGGCGCGAGGCCACGGCCGGCGGATTCGTCTTGAAGCCGCTGTCGGAGGGCGCCCCGGTCGCGGCGGGCGACGAGATCGAGGTCCAGCTCTCGCTGCGCGCGAAGCACGCCGCCGAGTACGTCCACCTGCGCGATCCGCGCGCCGCCGGCACGGAGCCGGAGAACGTGCTCTCGCGCTACAAGTACGACCTCGGCATCGTCTGGTACGAAGAGACCCGCGACTCCGGCTCCAACTTCTTCTTCGAACAGCTGCCGGCAGGCGAGTACACCTTCAGGTACCGCGTCCGCGCGAACATGGCCGGGACCTACCGCGTCGGCCCGGCGACGGTCCAGTCGATGTACGCGCCCGAGTTCAACGCGTACTCGAGCGGCGCGGTGCTGACGATCCGGTAGCGACCCGCTTCGCCGCGAGGCTGATGTCGACGGTGACCTTGTTTCCGACGACCTTCGCCTCGGGGTTCTTCTCCCACGCCATCCCGAACTCGCGGCGGTCGAACGTGAACGTGGCATGGATGCCGAGGACGTCGTCCGGCCTGGCGCCGTCGAACTTTCCCTGGATCGTGAAGGGGAGCGTGATGTCCTTCGTGACGCCGTGCAGGGTCAGCGGCCCGATGGCCTCCCACTTCCCGCCGGCCTTCCTGACCCTGCGGCTCTGGAACCTGATCTCCGGGTAATTCTGCGCGTCGAAGAACGCGGGCGTTCGCAGCTTCGCGTCCCAGGAGTCGCTTCCCGTGTCGACGCTCGCGATCTCGATGACGGCGGTCGCGGTCGCCTGCGAGAGATCGCGCGTCTTGCCGGCGGCGATCTTCACGTCGTAGCGCATGAACTTGCCCGTGATCTTCGAGACGCCGAGGACCGGCACCGAGAACTGGACGTTCGAATGGTCCAGGTCGATCGCGTACTCGGCGGCGGGCAGCGCCGCCGGAAGCAGCAGCCAGGCCGCGGCGAGAAGACGTCCGGGAAGCGGGCGAAGCATGCGTTTGCGCGAGGATCTTACCCAAGCGGCCGCGACGATAGAATCGCGGCGCTCAATCCGGAGGAAGCATGAAGCGGATTCTCGGCGTCCTGACGTTCGCGGTGTGCGCGTTTTCCGCCGCGGGGCAGGTCCTTCCCGGCCACCGGCTGCCCGAGGGGCCGGACCGGCCGGTTCGGGACCGGTCGTTCCACATCGAGAAGTACGTGGCGGACCTGCGGTTCGACATGGCGAAGGAGGAGATCGCCGGGACCGCAACGATCACCTTCCAGTCCCTGCGCGATCCGCT
>DASXAG010000124.1:0-6824 GCA_036406835.1 Thermoanaerobaculia bacterium | reverse complement strand
AGGTAGGAGTTCTCGACCGAGGTCGCACCGTAGATCGTCCAGCCGCCGCCGGTCGGGTTCGTCGAACCGCCGCGGCCCTGGGTCTCCGACTGGTCCGTCGCGACGCCCGGCTGGATCGCAACGACCGAGGAGTAGTTGCGGCCGACCGGGAGCTTCTGCGCGACTTCCTGACGGACGTTGGTGCCCGACTCGGCCGACGTCGTGTCGACCACCGGCGCCTCACCCGTGACGACCAGCTCCTCCTTCGCGGAGACCTGCAGCTGCATCGCGACGTTGATCGCCGAGTCCAGCTTCACGGTGGCGAGCTTCTCGACCGTCGTGAATCCGGACAGGCTGCCCTTGATCTTGTAAGACCCCGGGGGCAGCGAAATGAAGCGGAACGTGCCGTCGTTGCCGGTCACGCTCACGCGCGTGCCCTGCAGCGAGGGGCTCGTTGCCTCGACCGTGACGCCGGGCAAGGGGCGGCCATCGGTCCCCATTACCGTCCCCATGATCTCGCCGGTCGTCTGAGCAAACGCGACCGGAGCGATCAGGAGAAGGCAGACCGATAGCACGAGGCTAAATCGGAAAACTGACTTCATCCCTTCCTCCTTATGTTGGAAACTCGTTCGATGAGCTATGAGTGTTCTCACGTCGATCCGATACCGAGAGCAATGTCACTGCCAAGATTCGCCGAAGTTTTGCCGAACTCTAACTAATTGGCCTGCCTGGGGAAAGCAGAAAAAGAGGGACGGAATCATTCTTCGGAAGTACCGGTGGCTTGGATTGAAGTTCGGATTATTGGATAACCGACCGGTCAGTCAGTTATCCGGGCAAGGACTACGGATTCTGCTCGAGCCCGGCCCTGTCGGAGCGGATGACGGCGAGCAGCGCCCCTCCGTCGACGGCCGCGCCCCTCCGGGCGCCGATCCGGAGGACGGTTCCGCCGCTCGTACAGCGGATCTCGTTCTGCATCTTCATGGCCTCGAGGACCAGGATGAGCGCTCCCGCGGCCACGCGCTGGCCCTCGGAGGCCTGGACCTCGACGACCCGGCCCGGCATGAGGGCCCGAATCTCCTCGTCCGAGTCCTCCCCCGCTCCGCTCTCCCGGGCGTGCGCGATCCGGTCGCGCAGGGGATCGGCCAGGGCGATCTTCCGCCGCGCCGACCCGGTGACGACCTCGACTTCCGGCCCGGCGGCCGCCGAGAGGGTACGCACGCGGCCACAGAGCTGCCGCCCGTCGTCGAACAGGAGCGAGAGCCTTCCGTCGGCGAGCCGCGACACCTCGGCGCTCTCCGTCCCTCCGCCGTCCGGATTCACGAAGCGGCAGCGCGAGCCGTCGAGCTCGAGGAGCAGCTCCTCCGCTCCGTCGCTTCCGCGGTGAATGAACCGGAAGCGCCGCATCAGTCCCTCAGCGCCTCGTACCGGGCGGTCTGCCGCCACGCCGACGGCTCGGAGCCGTCGCGAGAACCGTCGTGCATCCCGGCGGTCTCCGCGAGCGCCAGCCCCGCCGCCGCCAGCCGGACCTCGCCGGGGGTTTCGGGGTCGCGTCCGAGAAGGCCCTCGGCCAGGCGCCGATCCAGCCACTGCACGTCGAAACGCGCGCTCGCGAAGTCCGGGTCGGCGCACAGCGCGCGGAAGAGCGGCAGCGTCGTGTCGACGCCGGCGATCTCGTAGTCGGAGAGCGCGCGGCGGAGACGGGAGAGCGCGGCGGCGCGGTCCGATCCGTGCACCACCAGCTTGCCGAGCATCGGGTCGTAGTCGATGGGAACCACGGAGCCCGTCTCGACGCCGACGTCGTTGCGCACGCCGGGCCCCTCCGGGAGCCGCAGCGCCGCGATGCGTCCGGGCGAGGGCGCGAATCCGCGCCGCGCGTCCTCCGCGTAGACGCGGCACTCGATCGCGTGGCCGCGCGCCGCGAGACGCCGGGGATCGAAGGGAAGCGGCTCGCCGAGCGCGATGCGGATCATGGCGGCGGCGAGGTCGACGCCCCAGACCTCCTCCGTCACCGGGTGCTCGACCTGGAGCCGCGTGTTCATCTCGAGGAAGTAGAAGGAGCCGTCGGGCGCGAGCAGGAACTCGACGGTGCCGCACGAGGTGTAGCCGACGGCGCGCGCGGCCGCCACCGCGGCGTCGAACAGTCGCGCGCGGAGTCCCTCGTCCACGACCGGAGAGGGGCACTCCTCGACCACCTTCTGGTGTCTGCGCTGGATGCTGCACTCGCGCTCGCCGACCGCGAAGACCCCGTCGCGCGGATGCCCGATGACCTGGACCTCGATGTGGCGCGGCCGCTCGATGAGCTTCTCCGCATAGACCGCGCCGTCGCCGAACGCCGACTGCGCCTCGGCGCCCGCGCGCCCGAAGGCCGCCTCCAGGTCCTCGGCGCGCTCGACCGTGCGCATGCCCTTCCCGCCGCCGCCCGCCGACGCCTTGAGGAGGATCGGGTACCCGGCGCGGGACGCGAACTCCCGGAGCTCGTCTGCCCCCCCCGCCGGCCTGACCATGCCCGGGACGACCGGCACGCCCGCCTTTTCCATGAGCTGCCGGCTGCCCGTCTTCGATCCCATCGCGGCGATCGCCTCGGGGGACGGGCCCACGAAGGTCCTCCCGGCGTCGGCGACGGCCCTCGCGAAGCCGGCGTTCTCCGCCAGGAATCCGTATCCCGGGTGGATCAAACGCGCGTCCGTCGTCTTCGCGGCGTCGAGGATCGCGGGAATCGAGAGGTAGCTCTCGCGCGCCGGCGCCGGGCCGAGTCGCACCGCGAAGTCCGCCTGCGTGACGTGCGGCGCCTCGCGGTCCGCGTCGGAGAAGACCGCCACGGTCTCGATCCCGAGGTCGCGGCACGCTCGGAAGATCCGGACCGCGATCTCGCCCCGGTTGGCGACGAGGAGGCGCATGGTTCTAGAGCGGTATGTTCCCGTGCTTCTTCTTCGGCAGGCTCGCCCGCTTGCCGCGCAGCCTCGCGAACGCCGCGATGAGCCGCTCGCGCGTCTCGGAGGGCTCGATGATGTCGTCGACGTAGCCGCGGCGCGCCGCGATGTAGGGGGTCGCGAAGTTGCGGACGTACTCGTCCACCTTCTGCGCGCGGGCCTCGGGGGGCGCGTCGGCCAGCTCCCGCCGATACAGGATGTTGACGGCGCCCTCCGGCCCCATGACGGCGATCTCCGCCGTGGGATAGGCGAAGTTGAAGTCCGTCGCGATGTCCTTCGAGAGCATCACGCAGTACGCGCCGCCGTAGGCCTTGCGGGTGATCACCGAGACCTTCGGCACCGTCGCCTCCGCGAACGCGAAGAGGAGCTTCGCGCCGTGGCGGATGATGCCCCCGTACTCCTGCTGCGTCCCCGGAAGGAACCCGGGCACGTCCTCGAAGACGAGCAGCGGAATCGAGAACGCGTCGCAGAAGCGCACGAACCGCGCGCCCTTGACCGACGCGTCGATGTCGAGGACCCCGGCGAGGTGCATCGGCTGGTTCGCGACGACGCCCACGACCTGGCCCGCCAGCCGGATGAAGCCCACGAGAATGTTGCGGGCGAAGTCGGCGTGGACCTCGAAGAACACGCCCTCGTCGGCCACGCGCCGGACGAGCTCGCCCATGTCGTAGGGGCGGTTCGCCTCCTCCGGGATGAAGCCGTTGAGGTCCGAGCCGTTCCGGAGCGGCTCCCGGGGCTCCCGGCGCGGCGGGTCGTCGAGGTTGTTCGACGGCAGGTACGAGAGGAGATCGCGAATTCCGGCGAGCACCGCCGCGTCGTTGGGGCGCACGAAGTGCGCCACGCCGGACACCGCGGAGTGCGTCCGCGCGCCGCCCAGCTCCTCCTTGGTGACCTCCTCGTGCGTCACGGTCTTGATCACGTCGGGTCCCGTCACGAACAGATAGGAGGTCTTCTCGGTCATGAAGACGAAGTCGGTGATCGCGGGCGAGTAGACCGCGCCGCCGGCGCACGGCCCCAGGATCGCCGAGATCTGCGGCACGACCCCGGAGGCGCGGGTGTTGCGGAGGAAGACTTTCGAGTAACCGGCGAGCGAGACCACGCCCTCCTGGATGCGCGCCCCGCCCGAGTCGTTGAGCCCGATGATCGGCGCGCCGTCCTGGACCGCGAGGTCCATGACCTTGCAGATCTTGTCGGCGTTGGACTCGGAGAGCGACCCGCCGAAGACCGTGAAGTCCTGCGCGAAGACGTAGACCGCCCGGCCGGCGATCGTGCCCGATCCGCAGACGACGCCGTCTCCCGGAATCGAGATCTTCTCCATGCCGAAGTCCCGGCAGCGGTGCACGACGAAGGGATCGAGCTCCAGGAAGGATCCGGGGTCGAGCAGGAGCTCGATGCGCTCGTGCGCGGTGAGCTTGCCCTCGGCGTGCTGGCGCTCGACGCGCTCCGGTCCGCCTCCCTCGAGACGCTTCTCCCGCAGGGCCTCGAGGTCGGCGATCCGCTTTTCGAGAGTCACTTGCGGAGGGCAGCCGTGAGACGTTCGCTCACAGCACGATCCCCCGTTGCTCCGCCAGCTTGCGCCGAATGCGCCGGAACAGCTCGTGCCCGTCCACGCGGCCCGCGGCGATCTCCTGCCGCGCGCCGTCCATCATGCGGCGGGCCTCCTCGTCGAGCGTGCGCTCCTTCTCGGACTCCGCCTCGAGCGTCGCGAGAACGGCCGCCCGCAGGGCGCCCGGCGCCTTCTCGGCGAACAGCTTGCGCGAGGCGAGGCCCCGCGCCGTCTTCCCGGCGACAAAGTCCTTCCTCGTGTCCGCGAGACTCATGGTCGGTGCGGATGTTATTACACTGCATCCGCGTGCACTGGGACGAATCCGCGATCTCCCGCTGGCTCGAGCCGCTCGCCTCGCGTCCCGGCGAGCTGGCCGAGGTCTTCGGCGAGTCCGTCCGGGAGACGACGCTCGCATGGCGCGACGGGGAGATCCGGGACGCGGTCGTGCGGCGCGAGGACGGCGTGGGCGCGCGGTGGCGGTCGGGTTCCGAGGAGCGCTTCGCGTTCGCGCCGGGGCTCGACGAGGCGTCGGTCCGAGAGGCCGTGCGCGCCCTGCGCGACGCCGCGGGGCGAGCCGCCCTGCCGATCCGGGCCTCGCGGCGCGGAGAAGACGGCGAGGAGACGCCCGGCTCCGACGCGGACCGCTGGGTCCGGCGGCTGCTCGGCACGTTCTCGCGGCACGCGCCCCGCCACCGCTTCCGGTTCCGGCTCCGCACGACCGAGCGCCGCGTCGTCTCGCCCGGCCGCGCCGCGACCGCGGCGCTGCGCCGCCTGGTCTCCGTGGAGGGCACGTTCACGGCGGCCTCGCGCCTGGGCGACGAGGAGCGCCATTTTTCGTTCCATGCGCCCGACTCGGAGACGACCGCCGACGAGCTGCGCGCCGCGTTGTCCGCCGCGGCCGCGCCCCGCGATCGCCCCGCGGCGGCGCCCGAGGGCGAGCACGACGTGATCCTCGCGGAGGGCTGCGCCGCCGTCCTCTTCCACGAGATCCTGTCGCACCCGCTCGAGGCCGGCGGGGAGGTCACGCCGCTCGATGCGCTCGCCGGCGCCCGCGTGGCCGCCGCGGAGCTCGACGTCTCCGACGACCCGCGCCGTCTCGACCTGTTCGGCGGATACGAGTTCGACGACGAGGGAACGTCTCCGCGCGCGGTGCGCCTCGTCCACGCCGGCGTGCTCTCGGGCCGCCTGACGGATCGCGCGCAGGGCGGCGCCGCGGGCTCCACCGGGCACGGCCGCCGCGCCTCCGCCTCCGAGCCGCCTCTCGCGCGCGGATCGAACGTCGTGGTCGCCGCGGGCTCGGCGGAGGGCGACGAGCTGGCGCGCCGCCTCCACGGCGGCCTCTGGATCGAGGAGTTCCGCGGAGGCTCCGTCGATCTCGCCGCGGGCAGCTTCCGCCTCCACTTCCCCCGCGCGCGGCGCATCCGGAGGGGCGCGCTCGCGGACGAGCTCGGGCCGGGCCGGATCGAGGGCGCGATCGTCGACACGCTGCGGCGTGTAGAGCCCGTCGTCTCCCGCCGCGTACGCGCCTGCCGCGCCCTCGGCTGGTGCGCGCGCGAGGGACAGGTCGTGCCGGTCCAGGGAGAGGCGCCCGACGTGCTGATCCGCCGGGTCGCGGTCCGGGACGGGCTGTGACGGCCGAGAGAGTGGAAGGCGTCGGCGTCGACGACGGGCTCGAGGACCTTCGCGGCGAGCTCGCGCGCCGGGCGCCCGGCGCATGGGAGCTGTACCGAAAGTCCGCGCGGTCCCGCGAGCTGGACGCGACGCCGCGGCTGCGGCGGCGTTCGATCCGGCACGAGGAGGGATGGGCCGCGCGGTGGCCGGAGAGGGGCAGCCTGCGGTTCGCCGCCGCGAGCAGCGCTCCCGAGCTCCGGCGCGCGCTGGATCAGGCCGCGGCGATTCCGGCGGCGCCCGAGGAGCCTCCGGACTGGCCTCGCCGGACATTTCACGGCGCCGGGCCGGGGGACGCTTCTCCGGACGAGCCACCGGACCTCTTCGACGCGCTCGCCCGCGCGCTCGCCGCCGCCTCGCGCGCGGAGGCGAGCCTCGCCGCCCTCTCGGTGCGCCGCGGCCGCGTCGAGGAGCGGATCTGGAACGCCGCCGGCCTCGACGTCGCGTTCGCGCAGACGTTCACGGACGGGCTCGCCACGGCCCGCGCCCGCCGCGGCGCACGCGCCAGCGAGTCGCGCCTGCCGTTCCGCTGGGACGCTCCGCCTCCGCCGGGATCGGATCCGGAGGCGCTCGCCCGGCGCCTCGCCGACGCGGCGACGCTGCCCCTCTCGGATCGCCCGACCCCGTTCGCGACCGGCCAGTGGCTGCTGGACCCCGGCGTCGCGGCGGCGCTCCTCGCGGCGCTCGCCCCCGTCTTCCGC
>DASXAG010000123.1:0-16665 GCA_036406835.1 Thermoanaerobaculia bacterium | reverse complement strand
GCGAAGGGGAAGCACTACTGCTACCCGACGTGCGGCGGGATCTCGACGCTGATCCTGTCGAACCATGTCCCCTTCCGCGACGAGCGGGATGCCGCCGCGGCCGGCTTCCACCCGTGCAAGGACTGCCGGCCGCCGCTGGCGAAGGCCAGCTGAGCTCCGCAGGAGAGCCGGCCCGACGGAAAGGCCCTCTCGTCCGTAGAAGGACGGGAGGGTTTTTCTTGTCCTCGGAAGAAGCGCTCGTCTCCGTACTGGAGACCAGCCCACCGTTTCTGCCGCCTCCGCCGCCGCCGGCGACCATGTCGGAGGGGACTGCTAGGATAGCCGCCGGCTCCATGTACAACGAGTTCTACGGCTTCCGCGAGTCGCCGTTCAACATCACGCCGGATCCGCGATTCCTCTTCTTCTCCGACAAGCATCGCGAGGCCTTCAACCACGTCCTCTTCGGCATCCGGGAGCGCAAGGGCTTCATCCAGATCACCGGGGAGGTCGGCGCGGGCAAGACGACCGTCTGCCGCGCGATCCTCGCCGAGCTCGGCCCGACGTTCAAGACGGCGCTGATCCTCAACCCGATGATGACGGGGACGCAGCTGATGCGCGCGGTCGTCACCGAGCTCGGGCTCAAGCCGCGCAAGCAGGACCGCACCTCCCACCTCGACCTCCTCAACCACTTCCTTCTCGAGCAGGCGTCGGCGGGCAACGACGTCGTGCTGCTGATCGACGAGGCGCAGGACCTCGAGCCGGAGCTGCTCGAGCAGGTGCGTCTGCTGTCCAACCTCGAGACCGACCAGCGCAAGCTCCTCCAGATCGTCCTGATCGGCCAGCCGGAGCTGCGCGAGAAGCTCAACCAGAAGGGGCTGCGGCAGCTGCGGCAGCGCATCACCGTGCGGTACCACCTGCGTCCGCTCGACCGCTTCGAGACGGAGCGCTACGTCACGCACCGGCTCCGGGTCGCCGGCGCCGACGGCCGGCCGACGTTCACGCCCTGGGCGATGCGGCGCGTCCATCGCTACTCGCACGGCGTGCCGCGGCTCGTCAACGCGGTCTGCGACAAGGCGCTCCTCTACGGCTACGTCAACGGCACCTACGAGCTGACCGGGCGCGCCGTGAAGCAGGCGGTGCGCGAGCTCGAAGGGGAGGTCGCCTGAGCCTCATCGACGACGCGCTCAAGCGCGCGCAGGAGGCCGCGACGAGCGACGCGCGGGCCGTCGGGCGTCCCTGGGTCCCCACGCCGATGCCCGATCCGGGAATCGCGCGCGCGCGACGGATGCGGCGCCTCGCCGGCATCCTCTGCCTCGCCCTTGCCGCGGCCGCAGCGGCGTATCTGCTGCTCCGCGGCTCGTGGTCGCCGGCTCCCGAGAAGCAGGCCGCCGCTCCGCCCGTTCCCACCGGGATACCCGCCGCGCCCGTCATCGAGGCTCCGACCGCGCTCCCGCTACCGGTCGTCGTGGTTCCGACGCCTCCGCGGATCCGCCGCGCGGCTGCGCCGGCGGAGGCTCCGGCTCCCGTGGCCGGCACCTCGGGCTCCGCCCCGAACGAGGAGCCGTCGGTCGCGCCTCCCGCGCCGCATCCGCCGCGGCCTGCGGCGAGCCGGAGCTATGCGGGCAGCGTGACGCTTCCGGGGGGCGAGAAGATCGAGCTCGGCGGCATCGCGTGGTCGGAGGAGGAGCCCCGCGCGCTCCTCAACGACCGGATCGTGGGCGTCGGCGGGTACGTCTCGGGCTACTCGGTTTCGAAGATCGAGACGGACCGCGTCGTGCTCGAGAAGGACGGCGCGACGCTCGTGCTGACGGTGAAGTAGCCAGCCAGAGGCCGGCGTAGATCTTCGGATCGACGATCGCTCCCGCGCGCTCGCGGGCCTTCGCCCAGCGCCGCAGTCTCGCGACGGGCACGACGTGCACGCGGATCTTGCCCCGGTCGTGCGCGGCCTGCTCGCCTTTCGGATGCGCGCCCTCCGCCAGGAAGAACGTGATCCGCTCCGAGCTCTGGCCGGCCGAGCCCGGCCCGCGGGCGAGCATTCGAAAGCGCCGCGCGGCGTGGGCCGTCTCCTCCGCGAGCTCGCGCCGGGCCGCGGCGACCGCCTCCTCCGGTCCCTCGTCGCCGACGAGGCCCGACGGGAGCGCGATCACGAACCCGTCGACCGCGGGCCGGAACTCCTCGGTCAGCACGATCTCGCCGCGGTCGGTCAGGGCGACGACCATCGCGGCCTCGGGCGCCGTGCAGTGCTCGACGTACTCCCAGCCGTCGCGGTCGAGGAACTTGAGATGCCGGCCCTGGAAGATCACCGTGGGATTCGTCATTCGGCCTCCTCGATTTCACGGAGCAGGTGCGCGAGATCCTGCGGCAGGGGCGAGACCACCTCCACGAGCTCCTGCGTGACGGGATGGTGGAACGCGATGCGCTCCGCGTGGAGGGCCTGGCGCGGGAACGCCTGCAGGCTCGCCTTGAGCGCCGCGCCGGCGCGCGGATAGCGCGCGCGGCCGTAGAGCGGGTCGCCGACGATGGGCAGGCCCGTCGCCGCGAGATGCACGCGGATCTGGTGCGTGCGGCCGGTGACGAGCCGGCACCGCAGCAGCGTCAGCCCCAGCGGGAACCACTCCCGCTCGATCTCGTAGAGCGTCTTCGCCTCTCGCGCGCCGGCGGGGAGCTCCTCTTCGGCCTTCGGCCGGATCGCCTTCATGCGCTTTCGGTCGTTCGGATCTCGGCCGATCGCGAAGGTGACCTCTCCCTTGCGCACGCGCGGCACGCCGGCGACGAGCGCCAGGTACTCCTTGCGGAGCGAGCGGCGCCGCATCTGCCGGGACAGCATCTGGTGCGCGCGGTCGGTCTTGGCGACCAGCAGCACGCCGGAGGTGTCGCGGTCGAGCCGGTGGACGATGCCCGGCCGCAGCTCTCCGCCGACGCCGGCGAGGTCCTTGACGTGGTGCAGCAGCGCGTTGACGAGCGTCCCGGACGGGTGCCCGGGCGCCGGATGCACGACGAGGCCCGGGGGCTTGTCGATCGCGAGCAGCTGGTCGTCCTCGTAGAGGATCGACAGCGGAATGTCCTCCGCGATCACCTCCGCGGCGCGGGGCTCCGGGACCTCCACGGTCACCGACTCGCCGGCGCGGACCGCGTGGGAGCGCTTGGCCGCGGCGCCGTCGACGCGCACGGCGCCCTCTTCGATCAGCTTCTGGATGCGCGAGCGCGAGAGGTCCGAGCAGGCCGCCGCGAGGAAGAGGTCGAGCCGGGTTCCGGACGCCGGAGCCCCGACCTGGAAGCGGCGCAGCATGTCGGAGCGAAGACTCGTCGACTCTTCGACTAATCCGCAGCGCGCTGGCGGCGCGCGAGGAAGAAGAGCATGCCGCCGGCGAGCAGCGCGCCGAGGAGACCGATGAACTGCGAGGTCGAGAGCCAGTTGCCGACGACGAACCCGCGCACGATGTCGCCTCGCCAGATCTCGAGGATGCCGCGCGTCACGGCGTAGAGGAGAACGTACAGCCAGAAGACCTCGCCGTCGAAGGTCTTGCGCCGGTACGCCCACTGCAGGATCAGGAAGATCAGGAAGGCGTTGAGCGACAGGTAGATCTGCGTCGGGTGCAGCGGCACGTTCAGCGGGGTCCCGACGGCCTCGTTCGCGAACGGATCGGTGAAGGTGACGCCGAAGGGACCGTCGGTCGGGCGCCCGTAGCAGCAACCCGCCGCGAAGCAGCCCCAGCGGCCGATCGCCTCGCCGAGGGCGATGGAGGGCGCTCCCATGTCCGCGATCCGCCAGGCCGGCAGGGCGTTCCTGCGCATGTACCAGATCGCGACGGTCGTCGCCGCGATGAGCCCGCCGTAGAACACGCCGCCCGAGCGGAGCACCTCGATCAGGTCGCGCGGATTCGCGGCGTAGCGCCGCCACTCGACCAGGATCAGGAGGAGCTTCGCGCCGAGGATCGCGGAGGCGAGGATGTAGAGCGAGAGATCCAGGACCTTCTGGTCGGGCAGCCCGTCGGCGAGCGCCTTGCGCCGGAGCAGCCAGATTCCGGTCAGGTACGCGATCGCGAGGACGACGCCGTAGGTGGGGAGGTAGAAGCTCCCGATGTGGACGAGCCGCGGAAAAATGAGCTAACCCCCCGGCGCCGGATCGGGCCGCGGCTCATGGGATTCCTCGTTGCGGAGCATGTCGAGGAAGAGGAGCCCGACCCCGATGCAGATGGCGGAGTCCGCGAAGTTGAACGCCGGCCAGTGGTGGCCCGAGATCGCGAAGTCGAGGAAGTCGACCACGTAGCCGAACCGGACGCGGTCGAGCAGGTTGCCCACGGCGCCGCCCAGGATCAGCGCGAGCCCGACCTGCAGCCGCACGCTGCGGTGCGAGGAGCGCAGGGCGTAGGCGGAGACGATCAGGAAGACGACCACCGCGACGCTGTTCAGGAGAATCGCCTTGATCGACGAGTCGACCGACGCGAACAGCCCGAACGCCGCGCCGGAGTTGCGCACGTAGGTCAGGTCGAAGAAGTCGGGGACGACGGACCGCGACTGGTGGACCTCCATCGTCCGGGTGACGATCCCCTTGGTCCACTGGTCGAGGAACAGGACGCCGAGGGACACGATCAGGTAGGCGCTCCGGTAGAGCGTCGACTCGCGCAGGTTCGCCACGCGGCTCACGCCACCACCTCTTCGTTCTCGAGGACGCCGCGGCAGCGGTCACAGAGCCCGCTCGCCTCCGCCTCGGGCGTCACCTTCCAGCACCGGTCGCAGCGGCGGCCGCGTGCCTTGCGGAACTGCAGCCGCGCGCCGGGATAGGCCTCGGAGTCGCGCCAGGTCCCGGAGTCCGCGGGGCCGTCCTCGACGACCTCCGACACGATGAAGAAGTCCGCGAGCTCGGCGCCGCTCAGGCCCGTCCGCTCGCGATCCTCACGAAGGGCCGGTGTTCCGGTCAGCGCGACCGCCGCCTCGAGCGAGGAGCCGATCTGCTTGTCCCGGCGGGCATCTTCCAGCATCAGCGCCACTTCCTCGCGAAGTCTCGTGAGTCTTTCCCAGGAATCCCGGGGGGTGGAAATCTCCGGCAAGTCGTCCAGCGTCTCGAAACGCGCGAAGTGGACCGATTCTTCCTTTTTTCCCGGCAGCGCCAGCCAGATCTCGTCCGAGGTGAACGGGAGCACGGGCGCGAGGAGGGTCGCGAGGACCCGGCCGATCCGGTTCATGGCGGTCTGGGCCGCCCGCCTCGCCGGAGAGTCTGCCCGGGAGGCGTAGAGCCGGTCCTTGATGATGTCCAGGTAGAACGCCGACAGGGTCGTGGCGCAGAAGTTCACGACGTGATGGTAGACGAGGTGAAACTCGTAGGCCTCGTAGGCCCTGACGATCCGGCCGGCGAGCTCGGCGGCCAGGGCGAGGACCCAGCGGTCGAGCGGGGCGAGCGACTCGGCCGGCACCGCGTGCTCCGCCGGGTCGAAGTCGTAGAGGTTCGAGATGAGGTAGCGGGCAGTGTTGCGGATCTTCCGGTACGCCTCCGCGCAGCGCGCCAGGATCTCCTCCGAGATGGGCGTGTCGTCCCGGTAGTCGAGGGAGAAGACCCACAAACGGAGGATGTCCGCCCCGAAACGGCGGATGAGCTCCTGGGGCTCGACGACGTTGCCGAGCGACTTCGACATCTTGCGTCCCGAGACGTCCTGGAAGAAGCCGTGGGTGATGACCGTCCGGTACGGCGCGTCGCCGAAGAGCGCGACCGAGGTCAGGAGCGACGACTGGAACCAGCCGCGGTGCTGGTCGTGGCCCTCGAGGTAGACGTCCGCGGGCGGCCCGTCCCCGCCGCGGGTCAGCTCGGGCCATTCGCCGGAGCGCAGCACGGCGAGGTGGGACACCCCCGAGTCGAACCAGACGTCGAGGATGTCGGTCTCCTTCTCGAAGGCGGTGAATCCACGCCGGTCGGCGTCGGGCGGCAGGAAGTCCTCCGCCGGGCGCGCGTACCAGGCGTCGCCGCCCTCCTTGCGGAAGAACTCCGCGAGCCGCGTGAAGAACTTCTTCTGCTCGGCGGGCGAATCCTTCCACGGGTAGACCTCGGCGCGCTCTCCGTCGCGCAGCGCGTAGAGGACCGTGATCGGCGAGCCCCAGCGCCGCTGCCGGGAGACGACCCACTCGCGGCGGTTCTCGACCATCCCGGCGATGCGGTTCTCTCCCCAGGGCGGGATCCACCGGACCCTGCGGATCGCCGCGAGCGCCTCCGCGCGCACGTCGGTCCTCGGGTCGTCGAGGCGCACGAACCACTGAACCGTCGCGCGGAAGATGACGGGGTTCTTGCATCGCCAGCAGTGCGGGTACTCGTGGCGGAACTTCGGGTCGAAACCGACGAGCGCGCCCGCGGCGCGCAGGTCCTCGACGATCCCGGCGTTCGCGTCGAGGACCTTCTGGCCCTTGTACTTCGCGACCGTCGTGTAGCGGCCGGCGTCGTCGACCGGGGAGAGGATCGGCAGGCCCTCCCGCTTGCCGGTCTGGAAGTCGTCCTCGCCGTGCCCGGGCGCGGTATGGACGAGGCCCGTGCCCGCGTCCATCGTGACGTGCTCGCCCAGAACGACGCGGTACGAGCGGGACTGCTCGTCGGCGGTCAGCTCGCCGCGCGACTCGGGCGGGAGCGGATGGCGGTAGCGGATGCCCTCGAGCGAACGGCCGGGGAGCGAGACGACCGGTTTCCAGGACGTCCAGCCCGCCGCCTTCGCGACGGTCCCGGCGAGACGCTCGGCCACGAGGGAGTGCCGCCCGTCCGCCTCGACCCAGACGTAGGTCTCGTCGGGATGGACCGCGATGGCGAGGTTCGACGGGATCGTCCACGGCGTCGTCGTCCAGATCAGCAGGCGAGCGTCGGGAAACGGCGTTCCCTCCGCCGGGAACGCGACGGTGATCGCGGGATCCTCGCGCTCCTCGTACTCGAGCTCCGCCTCGGCGAGCGCCGTGCGGTCGGTGAAGCACCAGCGCACGGACTTCAGGTCGCGGAAGAGGAGGTCCTTCGCGTAGAACTCGCCGAACGCGCGGGCGATGTCGGCCTCGTACGAGTAGGCCATCGTCGTGTACGGGCGCTTCCAGTTACCGCCGACGCCCAGCCGCCGGAACTCCTCGCGCTGGATGTCGATGAAGCCCTGGGCGTATTCGCGGCACGCCTTCCGGATCGCGACGGCGTCCATGTCCCGCTTCTTCGAGCCGAGCTGCTTGTCCACCTTCTGCTCGATCGGCAGCCCGTGGCAGTCCCAGCCCGGGACGTACGGCGCGTCGAAGCCGAGCATGGTGCGGCTGCGGACGACGCCGTCCTTGAGGATCTTGTTCATCGCGGTGCCGAGATGGATGTGCCCGTTGGCGTACGGCGGCCCGTCGTGGAAGATGAACCGGGGACTGCCGGCCCGCGCCGCGCGGATCCGCGCCTCGAGGTCCATGCCGTCCCAGACGGCGAGACGCTCGGGCTCCCGCCGCGCCAGGTCCGCCTTCATGGGGAAGTCCGTGCGGGGGAGGTTGAGCGTGCTCTTGTAGTCGGGCCCGTCGGTCATCGGGGGGAGTTTAGCGTAGGGCTGTCTCCGGCTCGGTCACGAGCGCGACGACCGCCGCGGCGAGGTCCCGCGCGTGCGTGATGGAGACCTCGGCGCTGAGGACGCGCAGTTGACGGGCCCTCTCGAGCGCGCGGCCGTGGAACGCGAGGCGCGGCTTGCCGCTCGGATCGCGGCCGATCTCGATGTCGCGGAACGCGACGCCGCGCCAGCCCGTCCCGAGCGCCTTCATCGCCGCCTCCTTGGCCGCGAAGCGTCCGGCGACGTGCTCCGCGAACGCGCGCGGATGGCGGCGCGCGCGGCGGATCTCGCCCTCCCGGAACACGCGCGCGAGGAAGCGCTCGGCGTGGCGCTCGAGGACTCCGGCGACGCGGCCGACCTCGGTCAGGTCGAGACCCAGGAGCAGGCCCGGCGGGTTCGTCATCGTCCGGTGCTCAGGTCGCGAGCCCGAAGAACCGCTTGATGCGGGTGCGCAGCGTCGTCGGCTCCATGAGGGGATCCGCGCCCGGGGCGGTCTCGAGCCGGTCCGCGGTCGCGCGCCGGCGCTCGAGGATGATCGTCTCGAGCTTCTCGGCCAGCGACGGGCTCGCCTCGAGGATGGGCGCGAGCGTCGCCTTGTCGATCTCGACGAGCGTGGCCTCGGTCAGCGCGCGCACCGACGCGATGCGCGGCTCGCCGGTCAGGAGGCTGATCTCTCCGAACGCCGAGCCTTCCTCGAGGACAGCGACGCGCCGGCTGGATCGGCCGTCGCCATGGGCCGAGACCACGCACCGGCCCGAGACGACCAGGAACATCGACGAGGTCGTGTCGCCCTGCCGCACGACGATCTCGCCCTCCGCGTAGCGGTGCGACCGCGCGCCCTTCGCCAGGCGCTCGCGTTCGTCCGGGGAGAGGGGGGCGAAGAGGTCCGTTGCATCGATGACGTCGGGAACCACCGCCGACTCCGGCGGCTTGGGCAGCGGGCCCGCGGCGTACTGGTGCTGGCGGATGACGGGGTAGGCGATGCGGATCTTCTCCCGATTCAGCCGGTACCAGATCCGCTCGCGGACCTTCGCGTCCATCTCGAGGAAGCGGGCGTAGTCCTCGAGCCAGTAGCGCATCTCGTAGTTGATCGCGGACGGATCGAAGCTCCGGATCCCGGCGGTGGGAGCCGGGTGTTGTGCGAGGCCCGGCAGGTCGCGGAGAGCGTCCTGGAGCGCGGCCCTCGCGCGCGCCGGAGGCGTCTCGTATTCCAGGCCAACGTGGAGGATGCGGGCGATGGGCACGCCGCTCCGCCGGAACACCTCCAGCCGGTCCTTGCTGGCGACGCTGTTGGGAATCAGGATGGAGCTGCCTTCCATCGTGCGGATCTTGATGGCGCGCCACGTGAGCTGCTCGACGAGGCCGATCGTCTCGCCGGATCGGACCAGGTCGCCGACCTGGACCGTCCGCTCGAGCGTGAGCGCGAGGCCCGCGAACAGGTTGGCGAGCGACTCCTGGAGGGAGAGGCCGATGACGGCCGTGATGATGGCCGACGAGGTCAGGAGGAGCGTGAGGTTGGCCGACAGGACGACCTGTGAGAGCCCGAGCAGGAGGAGGCCGAAGACGAGCAGCGCGACGAGCTGGCGCAGGAGCGCGGGCGCGGGCGGGCGCTCGCGCAGCCGGAAGCCGAGCTCGAAGATCAGAAAGTCGAGAACCCGCGCGACCACGAGGGCCGCCGCGATGCCGATCACGAACTGTCCGTAGTTCTTGCCCGTCGCGCCGACGAGCGAGACGTGGAACCGCGCGAGGACGACGACGAGGCCGGCCGCGAAGAGCAGGACGAGGATCGGCGAGACGAGACGGCGCGCCGCGTCGAGGAGGCCCGCCGGCCGATCGGTCATCGGGAGGCCTCTTCGTTCACGCCGCGTCCCCTCGCGGCGATCCTCTCGAGCGCCGCCCTCGGGTCCGCCGAGTCCTGGAACAGCCGGATCGCGGCGACGCCGCTGATGCGGTCGCGGTAGGGCTCGAGCCGGTCGAGCGCGGCCTCGTCGATGCCGCCGATGGCGAACACCTCGCC
This sequence comes from Thermoanaerobaculia bacterium, assembly GCA_036406835.1. GTDB lineage: Bacteria > Acidobacteriota > Thermoanaerobaculia > UBA5066 > Gp7-AA6 > DAHUXD01. The sequence continues at coordinate 7,137 of DASXAG010000123.1, read as the reverse complement.
GCGGTGCGCGGAGCGCAGGGGGAGCCGCCCGAGCGCCTCCGCCCCGATCGGAGGCCCGAAGCGTCTCTTCGACGGCGTGTCGAAGATCGGACCGATGACGACGAGGTCGGCGCCGTCCCCGAGCGCCGCGGCGGCCTCCTCCGGGGAATGCGTCGAGACCCCGACGCGGAACCCGCGCGGGGTGTGCGCGCGGACCTCCGCCGGCGGCAGCCCGTCCGCGGGCAGGTGGACGCCGGCCGCGCCGGCGGCGAGGGCGATGTCGAAGCGGCGGTTCACGAGCACGGGCACCCCGGGGCCCAGGATCTCGCGGGCGGTGACCGCCCACGAGAGGCGTTCGCGGTCGGTCGACTCGGGCTCCTTCTCGCGCAGCTCGACCGACAGCCCCGGCGCACCGGAGAGCGCTCCCAGGATCTCCCGGAAGCGCGCGTCCCCGACCGCGGCGCGGTGGGTCACGTAGAGCGCGTTCACGGCCCCTTTGGGGACGTCGGGGCCGGCGCCTCGCCGTTCAGCGAGCGCGACAGGACCCGAAGATCGGCGACGCCGGCGGCGAGGTGCACGAGCCCGACGCCGGAGACGAATCCGCGAAAGAAGCCCGAGCCGAAGAAGCCCATGAAGGGCGTCCGTCCCGTCCAGGGACGGAGGAACAGGTACACGCCGACGGCCGTGCAATAGAAGACGAAGAGGGCGTTGCCGAGAAACCCGAGAAGGCGGCGCACCCGGCGAATTCTAGACGCAAAAAAAACCGCGCCCGAAGGCGCGGTGCAAGGAGGAGGAAACCTCAGAAGTCAGTTCCGGCCGGGCCGGCCGTTACCGTGTGAGGGCGGCGAGGAACGAGGGCTCGAGAAGCTCGGCGCCGAGCGCGGCGGGGCCGAGGGCGCCGAGGGCGCGCGGTCGAAGGAGCGCGACGGCGGAGCGGGTGCGGGTCGCGGCGCGAAGTCGCGCGAGGGCGGCGAGGACGGGGAGAAGTCGCGCGACGGCGGCGCGGAGCGGTACTGAGGCGGCGCCTCCGGGCGCGAGCGCGGCGTGTAGGCGCGCGGATCGTCGAAGCTCCGGCGCGGCGGCGCGACCTCGCGGTTGCGAGAGCCCGAGCCGGAGTCGCGAGACGGCGGCGGGGCCTGCCGCCACGCGTCCGAGTGCCGTGGGGATTCCGTGGTCCGCCGGTTCGGCACCGCGCCCTCGATCACGCGGCGCGCGGGCGGAACGTCGGAGCGCGAGCGCCAGCTCTGCGTGCCGCGCTGGACCGGCCCCTCCCTCGGCGTGGCCGACCGGGTGCCGTTGCCGTTCGGCGCCGGACGGTTGCTCTGGCGCCACGCGTCGGCGCGCTCCTGGTTGGAGGGATTCGTCGGGCGGTTCTCGCGCGGCTCCGGGGAGCGCTGCACGGTGCCGCGGCCGGCGTCGGCCGAGCGCGGCGCCTCCGGCCGGCTGCGCCAGGACTCCGCGGAGTCCGGCCGCGACGGCTGCCGCGAGATCTCGGGGCGTTCCGACCGGTCGGGCGCCGCCGGGGACGCGCCCGTGCCGCGGTTGGTGATCAGGTTTCTTCCCCCGCGGTCGTCGCGGCGCACCGCGTCGGTGCGCGAGGACTCGAGTCCGCGCGAGTCGCCTCTTTCGACGATGGTCGCTCCGCGGGGAGCGATGTCTCGAGCGCCCGGTCCGGAGAGACGGCCGCGGTCGGCGACCACGGCGCGCTCGCGGAGCGCGTCGACGCTCGCGGCCGGGAGCTTCGCGTCGCGCGCGACGACGGGGGCGAGCCGCGACGAGTCGCCCGCGGTCCGCTCGATCGTGCGCGGGGCCTCGCGGATCTGCTCGCGGACGGCGTCGCGGACGTTCCCGGTGCCGCGAGCCTGCACCACGATCGGGCGGGACGAGATCGAGAAGTCCGAGCCCAGCCGATCCACGGCGCGCGTGCCGTTCACGACGTCGAGGCGCCCACGGCTGCCGACGTTGTTCGTGTTGGTGAAGTTCCAGCCGCGGAGCGCGACGTTGCGCGTCGCGAAGCGGCCGTTGATCGCGAACTGGACGCCGGCCCGCGGGTAGCCCCAGTTCTTGTAGTAGCTGTTCCACCAGGGCGAGTACCCGCCGTACCATCCGGTCGGGCACCAGCCGAAGTAACCGCCCGAGTAACCGTAGTAGCACCACGCGGGCGAGTAGACATAGCCGGGCGACCAGCACCAGCTGTTCCAGCCGACGTCCCAGAACCAGTTGCCGTAGTGGAAGGGAAACCATCCCCACGGATCCCACGACCACCAGGTCAGCCCGATCGGCGTGTAGTACCAGCTGCCGTTCGAGTAGGGCGACCAGCCGACGGCCACGTTGGGCCGCCAGACCTCGGAGCCGTAGTCGTCGTTGTACTGCCAGTCGCCGTAGCCGTCGAGCGCCTGCACGTCGCCGGCGTAGTCCTCGCCGACGTACTTGCTCGACGCGGTGCGGCTCGACTCCGAGTAGGACTCCATCCGGTCCGCCGCCCACCCGTCGAAGCGGTCGCGCGAGAAATCGCCGCGCGCGATCTCGGGCTCCTCGTCGCCGTTCACCGTGAGGTAGTTGCCGGCGCGGACCGTGTAGGAGCCGGTGCGGGAGCGGACCTCGACGGACCCGGCGCGCACGATGACGGACGAGCCGTGCCGCGGATCCGCGTTGACGCGCACCCGAGACCCGAGGCTCGCGTAGACGGTGGCGTCGTCGGTGTCGATGCGGGGAACCGCGCGGTCGTCGCTGCCGATGACCGAGAGGATCACCGAGCCTTCCGTCAGGTCGATCGCGGAGACCTGATCGTCCGAGCCCTGCTGGCCGGACAGGGAGAGGAACTTGATCTGCGTGCCGCCGCCGACCTGGAGCAGGTTCCCGTCGGCCATCGCGATCTCGGCGCGGGCCGGGTCCTCCGTCGAGAGCATGTCGCCGACGGAAATGGGCAGGTTGCGGCGGGCGTCGACGGAGCCGTTGGCCTCGGAGACGACGGCGACGGAGCCGTCGACCTCGCGGACGTAGGTGTACGCGCTGCGCGCGTCGGATGAGGGCGGTGCGGACTGTGCGAGCATCCTCGGGGCCAGGACCAGCGCCATCGCCGCCGCCATCACGAGGAACTTTCTGGGACTCATGGGCATCATCTCCACCCGCGAATAGAGCGATCCGCATGCCAGTACGGCGCCTTGCCCTGTGAGCAAGAATGTGCTCTAAATGAAGGACTTATGAAGATGCGCCGCGGCGGCCCTCCGGAGCCCTGTCCCGTCGAGGAGACACCCGTTGGAGGACCGAGGACAGCCGTTCCGGCCGCTCGAGCCTAGAGGATACGGGGTAGCCGCCTGGCGATTCGCTCCATCCTCCGCTACGGCGATCCGAGGCTCCTCGCCGAGAACGAGCCCGTCACCTCCCGGGACGGCCTCGCGGAGCTCATCGGCGACATGATCGAGACGTGCCACGCGGCTCCCGGCGTCGGCCTCGCGGCGCCCCAGATCGGGGTGAACCGGCGCGTCGCCGTCATCGACCTCTCCGTCGGCGCGGATCCGCGGGCGGTGGTCGTCCTCGTCAACCCGGTGATCCTGGAGTCGTTCGGGGAGCAGAAGGAGGAGGAGGGCTGCCTCTCCATCCCGGACTGCGCCGAGAAGGTGCTGCGGCCGGCGCGGGTGCGGGTGCGGGCCGAGGACGCCGCGGGCGTGTCGCGCGAGATCGAGGGGACGGGCCTCCTCGCGCGCGCCCTCTGCCACGAGACCGACCATCTCAACCGCACGCTCTTCGTGGACCGCCTCCGGGGCTTGAAGCGCGAGTTGACGTGGCGCAAGATCCACCGGCAAAAAGAGAAGGGGATCTGGTGAGCGTCAGGGTCTTCAACACGCTCGGGCGGCGCATCGTCGAGATCCAGCCGATCGAGGCCGGGCACGTCCGCATGTACACGTGCGGACCCACCGTCTACAACGTCGTGCACATCGGCAACCTCCGGACCTTCCTCTGGGAGGACGTTCTGCGCCGGCACCTGAAGGCGCGCTACGGCCGGGTGACCCAGGTGATGAACCTCACGGACGTGGACGATAAGACGATCCGCGGCGCCGCCGCGGCCAACCTGCCGCTGCGCGCGTTCACCGAGAAGTACTCGGAGCTCTTCTTCCGCGACATCGACAAGCTGGGCCTCCAGCGCGCCGAGCACTACCCGCGCGCCACGGACCACATCGCGGAGATGCAGGAGATCACGGCGAAGCTTCTCGAGAAGAAGTACGCGTACGAATCGGAGGGCTCGGTCTACTTCCGCATCGCGACGTTCCCGGACTACGGCAAGCTCTCCGGGATCGACCTGACGCAGGCGCGCCGGGGCGACCGCGTCGCCGACGACGAGTACGAGAAGGAGGACGTCAAGGACTTCGTCCTCTGGAAGGCGGAGAAGCCGGGGGAGCCGTCGTGGGATTCGCCGTGGGGCAAGGGCCGGCCGGGCTGGCACATCGAGTGCTCGGCCATGAGCATGAAGTACTTCGGCCCGCACTTCGAGATCCACACCGGCGCGGTCGACAACATCTTCCCGCACCACGAGAACGAGATCGCGCAGAGCGAGGCCGCCACGGGGCTGCCCTTCGTGGACACGTGGATCCACGCGGAGCACCTCATCGTGGACGGCGAGAAGATGGCGAAGTCGAAGGGCAACTTCTACACGCTCGACGACGTGCTCGCGAAACGCGACGACCCGATCGCCGTGCGCTATCTCCTCCTCTCGGTGCCCTACCGCAAGAAGCTCAACTTCTCCTTCGACGCGCTGGCGGGCGCGGCGAGCGCCGTCGAACGGATCCGGCAGGCGGTCAGCCGGATGGACGAGGTCGCCGGGACGGGATCGTCGAAGGCGGGAGCCTTCCCCGGCGCGGAGCGCGGGGCGCAGTTCACGAAGGAGTTCGGCGCCGCGCTCGACGACGACCTCAACACCGCCGAGGCGCTCGGCGTGCTCTTCACGTTCCTGCGCGACGTGAACGCGGCGCTCGCCGACGGCTCGATCGACGCGGCGGGTGCGTCGGCTGCGGCCGCCGCGATCCGCGGTGCGGACGCCGTGCTCGGAATCCTGCCGGCGCTCCAGAGCGACGACGGCGTGTCCGCCGAGGTCGAGACGGCGATCGCGGCCCGCAACGCCGCCCGCGCGCGCCGCGACTTCGCCGAGTCGGATCGCATCCGCGACGCCCTCGCCGCGAAGGGCATCCTGCTGGAGGACGGGCCGCAGGGCACCAGGTGGAAGCGGAAGTAAAATAGGATCGTGGCCATCGCGGCCCTCGTCTTCTTTCTCGCCGGGACTCCGCTCTCCGTTTCCAAACAGAACTCCACGGCCGATCAGGTGCAGCGCCTCGGGCCGGTCTTTGGGGCGGACTTCACGCGCCACGAGGGCGAGCCGCCTCCCGCCGGCGCCGCGACGAAAGAGTTCAGCCAGTCGGGACTGAGCCGGTGGCTGAGCGACGAGGTGACGCAGCCGGACGAGTCGGTCGGCGAGGTCCCATCCGCCGTTCGTGAGTATCTCGACTCGCACGGCTCCGCCCTGTGGGAGCTCGTCGGGATCCTCGAGAAAGGGTCCCCCGATTGGGGCGATGACGAGGCGGACTCCACGGAACGCCTGCGGCCTCTCCTCCCGACGGTGCGGCTCGAAAAGGTGCTTCTGGCCGCCGCGCTGAGGGCGCAGCGCGAAGGAGAGCCGATCGACGCGGGCCGGCTGACGGAGGCTTCGTGGTCGCTCGGGCGCCCCCTGTCGGAGCGCGCCAGTCTCATGGACAAGTTGATGACGGTCGCCATCGAGAAGCTCCAACTCGGCGTCCTGCGCAAGATCTCCGAGCCGCCGATCTCCTGGATGAATCGGCTGAGCGAGGACCGGACGTGGGGAGGCATGCTGGACGCGTTCGACCGCGAAACGATGAGGTCGGTCGGCGAGGCGACGCTCGACGCGTTCGCGAGCGCGCAGCACCGCTTGTTTGGCGCGGTGGTCGACCGTCTCCGTAAACTCTCTGCTTGCGAGGCCAGCCGCCAGTCCGACGAAGAGATCTGGCGGGAGGCCTCGAGCGTCATCGAGATGGATTCGCATCCCGGAGTGCGTACCAGCGGGGAGCGGCCGCCGGGCGAGCCGACTCCCACGGGTGAGGAAACGTCAGGAGATCAACGTTTCTACTTCAAGGACGACGCCCTGCCGATGCTGACCTCGGCATTGCGACGTGCGGCCCGTTCCGCGGTCGACCGTGAGCTGACGCTCAGGATCCTCGAGCTTCGGATGGATCGGGCGGCGTCGCGCGACAAGGCGTGGCCCGCGAGGCTCGTGAATCCGACCTCCAGCGTCTGTCCGGAGGCGTCGTACGCCTATTCCTCGAGCCCCGACGGTATGGAGATCCGGTTCGCAGGGTCGGTTGCCGAGCCCGAGGCGACCCTCGTCCTTCCGCTCTCGTTCCGCGCCGGAAAGGCGAAGGCGAAGACCACTTCGACGCCGACTCCGCGATGAGGAGGCTCGCGGCCACCGTCCTGATCCTGGCGACGGCGACGGGAATGACGGGCGCCGAGTGGCAGCCTCCCCGGGTCGCGATGAGCCTCACGGAGTTCGAGGCGGCATATCCGAAGCGGACCGTCTCGGCCGGGGTTCTCGAGATCGAGCGCCTGTCGGCCCGGCTCGGGATCGACTCGGCGCCGAAGGGCCGGGCCGTCGCGGACCCGGATAACGAAGACCGCGTCTTGCGAATCGAGATTCCCGACGACGGCCGCGAGCGGCCGGACCCCGAGCTCGCGAAGCGAAACCAATCCGTCTTGTCGGCCACGAGCAAGTGGGTCCACGAGCAGCTCTCCGAACCGTCGGATCGCGTCGGCGCTCCTCCCGAAGCCGTCTCGAAGTACCTCGAGGAAAACGCCACCACGATCGACTCGATCGTCGCGGTCGCGACGAAGCCGGGGCCGCTCGAGTGGGACCTCGACGTGAAGGCGGGCCTCGAGGCGCCGATTCCGAACTACCTGGGCCTGTTGTACGTCGACCGGGTGCTGGCGGCGCGCGCGCTGATGCAGGCTCGGGCCCGCGAGTCGCAGGAGGCGCTCCAGGCGGCCGAGGCGATGTGGCGGATCGGCGAGAGCTTCGCGTCGCGGCCCGAGCTCATCGCCCACCTGATCGTGGCGGCGAAGCTCAAGTTGATCGTGGGCCTGCTCCGCAAGATC
>DASXAG010000122.1:0-24413 GCA_036406835.1 Thermoanaerobaculia bacterium | reverse complement strand
CCGCGCCCGCGCGCGGGCGGCCGCGCCGCCGGCGGAGGCCCCGCCGCGCGCCGTGATCCTCGCGGCCGGCGCGGGCACGCGCATGCGGTCGACGCTTCCCAAGGTGCTCCACAGGGTCGGCGGGCGCACGCTGATCGAGGCGGTGCTCGCGGCCGCCGAGGCGGTCTCCCCGTCGCGCGTCGTGATCGTCGTGGGCGCCGGCCGGGAGCGCGTCGCCGAGTCGCTCTCCGGGCACAGCGTGACGTTCGTCGAACAGGACCCGCCGCTCGGAACGGGGGACGCCGCGCGCCGGGCCGCCCAGGTCCTCGGAGACGGAAGCGGCCCGGTCCTGATCCTCGCGGGCGACACGCCGCTCCTGCGGCCCGAGACCCTGCGGGCGCTCGTCGCGCTCCGGCGGGACCGGCGCCTGGACGCGGCGATCCTGACCTTCCGGCCGCCGGAGCCCGGCGACTTCGGGCGCATCGTGCGCGACAGCCGCGGAGCGGTGAAGCGCATCGTCGAGGCGAAGAACGCGACGCCGAAGGAGGCGCGGATCGCGGAGGTCAACGCCGGCGTGTACTGCTTCGCGCCGGAGTCGCTCGAGCGCGCGCTGGCGCGGCTGCAGCGCGACCGGACGTCGGGCGAGTTCTACCTGACCGACGCGGTCGGCATCCTGGCCGCTTCGGGCGGGCGCATCGAGGCCGTCGAGGCCGACGACTGGCGCGAGGCGTGGGGCGTCAACACGCGGCGCGACCTCGCCGCCGCCGAGGAGCTCGAGCGCCGCCGCTCCCTCGAGCGCGCGCTCGACGCGGGCGCGACGCTCCTGGATCCCTCGACGGTCCGCATCGGACCGAACGTCGCGGTGTCGCCGGACGCCGTCCTGCACCCGTTCGTCTCGCTCGAGGGAGAGACGCGGATCGGGGAGGGCGCGGAGATCCTGCCGTTCACGCGCCTCGTGGACACGCTCGTCGCCGAGGGCGCCGTCGTGGGCCCGCACTGCGAGCTCGAGAAGGCGTCCGTCGGCGCGAGGGCGCGGGTGGGGCCGTTCTCGCGCGCGCGTCCCGGCTCCGTCTACGAGGAGGACGTGCGCGTCGGCAACTTCGTCGAGACCAAGAACACGGTGCTTCGCAAGGGCGTCAAGGCCCAGCACCTCGCGTACCTCGGCGACGCCGAGGTCGGCGCCGGTACGAATGTCGGCGCCGGCGTCATCACGTGCAACTACGACGGCGAGAACAAGCACCGCACGGAGATCGGCGAGAGGGCCTTCATCGGGAGCGACACGCAGCTCGTGGCTCCCGTCCGCGTCGGCGACGGCGCCTACGTGGGCTCGGGCACCACCGTCACGGAGGACGTGCCGGCGGGGGCCCTGGCGCTGAGCCGCGCGCCGCAGACCAACAAGGACGGCTGGGTCGCCCGCAAGAAGGGAAAGAAATCCGGGTAAAATAGCCCGTCCCATGACAATCCAGTGCCCGCGCCGGATCCCGTCTCTCCCTTTCCCTCTTTCGGAGTAGCGCCATGTGCGGAATCGTCGGCTACACCGGTCCCCAGGAGGCGAGTCCCCTCCTGCTCGAGGGCCTCCGCCGTCTCGAGTATCGGGGCTACGACTCGGCCGGCATCGCGACGCTCGCGAACGGCGGTTTCCGGGTCTACCGATCGCCGGGGAAGCTGGGCAACCTGGTCGAGAAGCTCGCGCAGGAGCCGGCCGCCGGCGCCACGGGCATCGGGCACACCCGCTGGGCGACGCACGGGCGCCCCACCGAGATCAACGCCCACCCGCAGACCGACTGCACCGGCCAGATCGTGGTCGTCCACAACGGCATCTTCGAGAATTTCGCGGAGCGCAAGGCCGCCCTCAAGGCGGCGGGCCACCGTTTCCGGAGCGAGACCGACACCGAGGTCTTCGCGCACGAGATCGAGGCGGCTTTCCAGGGCGACCTGCTCGCCGCGGTGCGCGCGGCGGTCTCGCGGCTCACCGGCGCCTACGCCGTCCTCGTGGCCTCGAGCCGCGAGCCCGGCGTCCTCGTGACCGCGCGCTCGGGACCGCCGATCGCCCTGGGGCTCGGGGAGGGCGAGAACTTCGTGGCGTCGGATCCGGTCGCGCTCGTGCCGTGGACGCGCGACGTCATCTTCCTGGAGGACGGGGACGTCGCCCGCGTCGACGCGGCGGGCGTGCGCATCGTCGACATCGCGGGAAAGAGCCTGAACCGCGAGGTCCATCGCATCCTGTGGGATGCCGTGGCCGCGGAGAAGGGCGGATACCGCCACTACATGGCCAAGGAGATCCACGAGCAGCCGACCGCGGTGGCCGAGACGCTGGGCGGCAAGGTCTCGCTCGAGACGGGCGAGCTGTACCTCGACTCGCCGCTCCTCTCCCCGGAGCGCGTGGCCGGATTCGACCGCGTGCTCCTCCTCGCCTGCGGGACCTCGTGGCACTCCGCGCTGGTCGGCAAGTTCCTGATCGAGGGCATGGCGCGGATCCCCGTCGAGGTCGACTACGGCAGCGAGTTCCGCTACCGGCGCCCCGTCGTCGGCCCGAAGACGCTGACGATCGGCATCTCGCAGTCGGGCGAGACGGCGGACACCGTCGCGGCCCTCAACGAGGCGCGCCGGGCGGGCGCGCCGATCGGCGCGATCGTGAACGTCCCGGGCAGCCAGATCGCGCGGATGGCCGACGCGGTCTTCTCGACGCACGCCGGTCCCGAGATCGGGGTCGCGTCGACGAAGGCCTTCACGACGCAGCTGGCCGTGCTCTACCTGCTGGCGGCGAAGCTGCGGGCCTCGCGAGGGCTGGCGAAGGTGCTGTCCGAGGAGGAGCGCCTGGCCCTGTCGCACCTGCCCAAGGCCCTCGGCGCGGCCCTCGCCCTCGAGCCCGAGATCGAGGAGCTCGCGCGGCGCTACCAGCATGCGAAGGACTTCCTCTTCCTCGGGCGCGGCCTCCATTACCCCGTGGCGCTCGAGGGCGCGCTCAAGCTCAAGGAGATCTCCTACATCCACGCCGAGGGATATCCCGCCGGCGAGATGAAGCACGGCCCCATCGCGCTCGTCGACGAGAAGCTTCCCGTGTTCGTGCTCGCGCCGCACGACGCGTGGCGCGAGAAGACGCTCTCGAACCTGCGCGAGGTCAAGTCGCGCGACGGCATCGCGATCGTGCTCGGGACGCGTCCGGACGAGGAGGTCGCGTCGGTCGCGGACCACGTCATCCTCGTGCCCGAGACGATCGCCGAGCTCCAGCCCATCCTGTCGGTCGTCCCGCTCCAGATGTTCGCGTATCACGTGGCCGTGCGGCTGGGCTGCGACGTCGACCAGCCGCGCAACCTCGCGAAGTCGGTGACCGTGGAGTAGTTGTCAGTTCACAGTCTTCAGTTTTCAGTTTCCCGAACTGACAACGGAGAACTGAGAACTGATAACTTCCCTCCGTGCCCGACTCTCCCTTCCTGAACGGCCTCAATCCGGAGCAGAAGGAGGCCGTCCTCCACGGCCAGGGGCCCCTCCTCGTCATCGCGGGCGCGGGGTCCGGCAAGACGCGCGTCATCACGCACCGCCTGGCGCACCTGGTCGCGGGCGGCGCCGACCCGCGCACGATCGCGGCCGTGACCTTCACCAACAAGGCCGCGCAGGAGATGCGCGAGCGCGTGCAGGGACTCCTCGGCGTCGAGCGCCTGGCCTCCTTCGTCGGCACGTTCCACTCGTGGTGCCTCCGGATGCTCCGCCGGCGCGCGAAGGAGGCGAACCTGCCGCCGCGCTTCGCGATCGCCGACTCCTCCGACCAGCTCGCGCTGATCAAGGAGTCCATGGCCGAGCTCTCGCTCTCGGAGCAGCTCCTCCCGCCCGGGGCGGTGCGCGCCCGGATCTCGCAGGCCAAGAACGCCCTCGTCTCGGTCGAGCGCTTCGAGCAGACCCAGACCGACTTCGCCGGCGAGCGGATCGCGCAGGTCTACCGGCTCTACCAGAAGAAGCTCGCGGCGACGGGCGCCCTCGACTTCGACGACCTGATCGGGCGCGCGGTGGGGCTGCTCGCGCAATCGCCGGCGGTCGCCGAGCAGGAGCGGAAGTGGGTGCGGCATCTCCTCATCGACGAGTACCAGGACACCAACTCCGCGCAGGATTCGCTGGTCAAGCGGCTCGGCGAGGGCGCGGCGTCGCTCTGCGCCGTGGGCGACGAGGACCAGGCCATCTACCGCTGGCGCGGCGCGGAGGTCGAGCACATCCTCCGCTTCGAGACCGACTTCCCGGGCGCGCGCGTGATCCCGCTCGAGCGCAACTACCGCTCGACCGCGAAGATCCTGGCCGCGGCCTCCGGGCTCGTCTCGCACAACCGCCGCCGCCGCGAGAAGCGGCTGCTCGCGGATCGCGGCGCGGGCGCCGCGGTCCGGGTCTGGCGCTTCGACGAGGATCGCGCCGAGGTCGAGGCGGTCTCGCGCGAGATCGCCGCGTCGCCGCATCCGCCCGGCGAGATCGCCGTCCTCTACCGCACGAACGCGCAGTCGCGGCCCTTCGAGGAAGAGCTCGTGCGCCGCCGGATTCCGTACATCGTGGTCGGCGGCATGAAGTTCTACGAGCGCGCCGAGGTCAAGGACGTGCTCGCGTACCTGCGCCTCGCCGCGCGGCCCGACGACGACCTCGCCTTCCGGCGCGTCGTCAACGTGCCGGCGCGGGGGATCGGCTCCGCGTCCCTCGACCGGCTGGCGCAGGCCGCGCGGGAGACCGGCCGCTCGTGGTGGGAGGTCTCCGCGGACCCGCCGGCCGGCGTCGCCGACCGCGCCCGCACCTCGCTCGCGCGGTTCCGCGCGATCGTCGAGGACCTCGCCGCCAAGGCACCCACGTGGACGCCCTCGGCCCTGCTCGAGCACCTGCTCGGCGTCACCGGCTACGCGGCGCTCTACGAGGGCTCCGAGGACCGCGAGGACGTGGCGCGGCGCGAGAACATCCAGGAGCTGCTTTCCTCGGCGCGCGAGTTCGAGCGGCGCAACGCCGAGGGCGCGACCATCGCCGAGTATCTCGACACGGTCGCGCTCGCGACCGACGCCGACGCGGCGCCGGGCGGCGGCGCCGTGACGCTCTCGACGCTCCACGCGGCCAAGGGCCTCGAGTTCGCGCAGGTCTTCGTCGTGGGGCTCGAGGAGGGATACCTGCCGCACGGCCAGTCCGCGGAGGACGAGGACGAGCTCGAGGAGGAGCGCCGGCTCCTCTACGTCGGCATGACGCGCGCGCGGGACTCGCTCGCGCTGTCGCTCGCCGACCGGAGGCTCGTGTACGGCCGGATCGAGAGCCGGCGGCCCTCGCGCTTCCTGGACGAGGTCCCGAAGGGGGCGCTCGAGGAGCAGTTCTTCGGGCGCTCCTCGCCCGCGGCCCCCACGATCTTCGCGCGCTCTCACCCGGCGGAGCCGGAGGGCGACTCGAACCGCCCGCTGCGGCGGGGCAAGCGCGTGCGGCATCCGCGGTACGGCTACGGCGTCATCCTGACCGAGGAGGGCTCGGGGGAGGAGACCCGGCTGACGGTGTACTTCGACCGCGCCGGCAAGAAGAAGTTCGTCGCGCGCTACGCGGACCTGACGCCGGCCTGAAGAAGGAGCGGGCTCAGGACTTCCGGCGCGCGAGGCGATCCGCGCGCCGCGCGATCCGCTCGAAACCCATCGCCCGCGCCTCCGAGGAGAGCACGCTCGCCTCCCTCGCCGCGCCGGACGGCGACCCCGCGTCCATCTCGGCCTCCACGAGCCGCGTCTCCAGGATCAGGTCCTTCCACGCGAGCTTCTCCGCCAGCCGCGCCGCCGCGTCGACGTCGGCGCGCGCCTCGCGCGCTCGCCCCGTCGCGTTTTCGACGCGCCCGTGGGCGAGCAGCACCGGCACGCGGGCGTCGGCGGTCGCGGTGTCGTCGAGTAGCGCCGTCGCAGCGGCGGCCGCCTTCGCCGCCTCGGCCTTCTGTCCACCGCCCAGCATCGCCTCGGCCCGAAGGGCCTCGGCGCCAGCCTGGTCGGTCTTTCGGCCGGCCGCCGCGAACTCGGCGGACGCGGCCTGCGCGATCCGGGCCGCCTCGTCCCAGTTCCCCTCCTCGGCGCGCAGGCGCGCCACCTGCAGCTCGCTCTCCGGGACCGTGTACTCCCGCAGCTTCCGGCGGATCTCGAGCGACTCACCCAGAAGGCGCCCAGCCTCCGGCAGGCGTCCGCGCTCGAGCTCGAGCGACCCGAGATCGACCGCGTGCTGCGCGATCCAGCTCGTCTCGGCTCTGTCCCGGCTGGTCTTCAGGGCCTCCTCGGCGAGCGACGACGCTTCCTCGAGTTTCCCCTGGGCCGCGAGCGCGGCGATCAGGCCGCTGTAGCTGTCGTGGAGGTAGCTGCCGTTCTCCCTCGAGATTTTCATCGCTTCGCGATGGAGCGCGATGGCCTCGTCCAGCTTTCCCTGGCCGAGCCGGATCGAGCCGAGGGCGTTCAGGCCCCACGGGAGCTGGCGCCGGTCCGGAACGGCTCGCCAGATCGAATTCGCTTCGGCAATGAGCCGCTCCGCGTCCGCCGAATTGCCCCGGAGCGACGCCACGCGGGACAGGCTCGCGATCGCGGCCGCCTTCTCCTGGACGTAGCCGATCCGGTCCGAGACGTCGACCGCGTGCTGAAACGACGCGCTCGCACCGTTCGCGTCGCCCTCGTCGAACTGGATGTCCCCGAGTTTGTGCGCGGCCCGCGCCTCACCGCCGGGATCTCCGATCTCCGAGAAGATCCGCATCGCTTCCTCGACGGGCGCCTTGTCGGACTTGCCGAGCGTCTGCGCGGCGACGGAGCGATCGAGGAGCGCGTTGGCCTCGATCGAGCGCTCCTGCCGCGAGCGGGCCTCCGCGAGTGCGGTTTCGGCCGCGCGAAGGGCGCCCCTTGGATCGGTCCGCATCAGCAAACGGGACTCGAGCAGATCGATCCGTGGATCGTTGCCGGCGGGGGCGGGGAGGGCGCGCAGCCCCCGGATGGTGGCGAGCCCGTCCGCGACGCTCGAGGCGTTGAGCTGAAGGCCCGCGAGCCGGAGGCCGTTCTCGAGGTCGTCGGGCGCGAGGCGCTGAAGCTCGCGGCAGAGCTCGATCGCGCGGTCCCACTCCTTGTTCGCGGCGCGGTAGGCCGACTCGATGTCCAGCTGATCCCTTCGCGGCAACCCACGGGCGTTCGCCAGCGCCTGCTGGAGCTCGAGGCGCGCGTTCTCCTCGTAGCCGAGGGTCGCGTAGGCCCGGCCGAGCGCGAAGTGAGCCATGGGCGAGCCGGGCTCGGCCGCCACGGCCTTCGAGAGGAGGTCCCGGGCGGCCAGGGCGTCGGAGGCGCGCAGCTTCTGGAGTCCCTCCGCGTAGAGGCGCAGGGCCTCCGGTTCCTTCGGGAGCGAGCTCGCCGAGAGCTCGGCGGCCCCGGCCCGCTCGGGCTCGCGCAGCGCGAGGCGCAGCCGCTGGCCGATCGAGGACACGAGATCGAGCAGGCGTGACGACTCGCCGCTCTCGCTGACCGCGGCGATCGTGTCGCCGGTTCGCGCGTCCTGGACGAGGACGTCGATCCGGATCCGGGAATCCTCCGGATTCGATCCCGAGGAGACGTACGAGCCGCCGACGACGTCGTCCACCGCGGCGGCCCGCCGCAGCCGGGACAGCGACTCGGGCGAGAGGCTTCCCGGAAGCGCGAGGCCGAGCTCCCGCCGGAGTCGCTCCGCCGACTCGACGGGCATCAATCGGTACGACGAGCCGGGCGCGAGCTCCGCCTGGACCATCTCCGAGAGCGCGGTCGCGATCCAGTCGAGCTCCGGACGATTCGAAAGATTGCGGAACCCGAGCACGGTGATCGTTCGCCGGGAGGATCCCGTCGCGGAGAGCCCGGCCGGGTGGCTCAGGCGGAGGGCGACGACGAGGCCGATCGCGGTCGCGGCCACCAGAACGCCGAAGATGGTCGCGCGGGAGGGGAGGCGGCGCGGCCGCGCGGAGTCCGCCGCTGCCGCCCGGGCCGGCTCGGGCGCCGGCGTCGGGACCGGAGCCGCTTCGACCGCCGGCGGCGGCTCCGGTTCGACCCGCCGCACCGCGCCGATGAACCGATAGCCGACCCGCGGCACCGTCTCGACGTATTCGGACGAGTCGGCGGTCTCGCCGAGCGCGCGTCGGATCAGCCAGATGTTCTTGTTGAGGTTCGTCTCGTCGACGACGGCGTCCGGCCACAGCCGGGACATCAGCTCCTGCTTCGAGAGCAGGTGCCCGGCGTTGCGGACGAGGAGCACGAGCGTCTCGAAGACCTTGGGTTTGAGGGCGATCGGGCGGCGTCCGTCGTGGAGCGAGTGCTCGGCGACGTCCAGCCGAAACGGGCCGAACTCGTAGATCTCTCGTTCGCGCAAGGGTTTGGGGTCCACGGAATTGTCGCGGAAAAGACGTCCAGAGACAAACGACGAAACGGTTCAAGACCGGCCGGGGGTCATGGGCGCAGCCTCTTCGCATGACCGCCGCCGAGTCGCCCCTCTCCGCGTGCCGCCGTTGCGGCTGCCCCCTCGCGGGCAACGAAAGCTACTGCAGCAATTGCGGGCGCGCGGTGGACGGCCGGGGTCGGCTCCGAAGGGGCATCGCGATCGCCGGGATCCTCGCGGCGCTCGCGGCGGCCGGAACGTGCGTCGCGCGCTCCCGCGCCGCCGGCGGTCGGTCCTCCCTCACTCGGAAGACTTCGGGAATCGAGAGCTCGAACCGGATCGAAAACCTGCGCAACGAAAGGAAGAACGCATGAAGAGACGGACGGCATGGCTCGGACTCGCGGGGGTCGTGGTTTTCTCGTTGTCGGCGTCGGCGCAGGACGCGCGGCCCCGGCCGAAGGCGTACGGCACCAGCCAGGACTCGATCTACCACGTCCCGATCACGGACTTCATTCCGCGCGAGGGAAGTTGGATCACGAAAGACGACGCCTTCGCCAATACTCTTTCGCGCTATACCTCGAACTGCTCCAACACTTGCCTCTACGCGATTCCGCGGCTTCCCAACGGCGCGCTGCTCACCGGCATCGAGGCGTACTTCTGCAACACGAATCCGGACCACAACCACCTCCTCGGGATCCAGCTCTACAAGACGATCTACGACGGCACGGATGACCAGTTTCTGGGCGCGGCGGTCTACAGCGCCACCTCCAATGGCTGCGGCGAGTTCGTCTCCGCCGATCTGACCTCGCTCAACTACCAGGTCAACTACTTCGACAACCAGCTCTACCTCCGGGCGTACATCGCGGACATGGACGGGAGCCAGGCCATCGCCGGCGTGAACCTCTACTACCGGCTGCAGGTCAGCCCGGCGCCGTTGACGGCGGACTTCGGCGACGTGCCGACCGACCATCCCTACTTCCAGTTCATCGAGGCACTCTCCGGCTCCGGAATCACCGCCGGATGCGGCAACGGCGACTACTGCCCGGACCGGCCGATTACGCGCGGAGAGATGGCGGTGTTTCTCGCGAAGGCGTTGGGGCTGCAATGGCCGTGACGGCCGGAAAGGAAGAACCCATGAAAACATCCATTCGCGTTTCGCTGGGTCTCGCGCTCGCGCTCTGGGGCGGTTCGGTCCTGGGGCAGACGGCGGAAACGCGCAAGCCGTTGCCGAAGCCGAAGACCTACGGGGTGGACCCGATCAGTTACTACCGGATCGCCGCGGCGGAGTTCACGCCGCTCACTTCGAGCATCGTCTACGAAGACGCTTCGGATCCGGTCTTCGGAGTTTTCCAGCGATATTCCACCAGCAACATCTCGGGGTTCGTTGCCTCCCCGCACCTGCCCTCGGGGGCGCTTCTGACCTACTTCGAGCTCGACTCGTGCGATCAGGATCCCAACCTCGACGTCGAGGCGTACCTCTACGCCTGCGACGATCTGGGCAACTGCGGCTCGCCCACCGCCCTCAAGTCCAGCGACAACGCGATTCCGTGCGGGTACACCTCGGCCGATGTCTCGGGGTCCGGCATCCAGATCGACAACTATCGCAACCAGGTCACCGTCGTCGTCGCCACCCGATCGGGAAACTTCGACACCCGCTTCGCCGGCGTGATCCTCGGCTACAAACTGCAGGTGAGCCCGCCGCCGCTCTTCGCGGACTTCAACGACGTGCCGACGGACCATCCCTACTTCCAGTTCATCGAGGCTCTCGTCGCCTCGAGCATCACGGCGGGCTGCGGCAACGGGGACTACTGCCCCGACCGCGCGATCACGCGCGGGGAGATGGCGGTGTTCGTGGCGAAGGCGCTCGGGCTGCAGTGGCCATGACTCGTTACTCGAAGGAGGTCGTCATGAACCGTTTTCTCACCCGGATGTTCACCGTGGGCCTTGCGTTCGCGGCGGCGTCGAAGGCTCTCGCGGTCAACGTCGTCGTGACCAGCACGGCCGACCTCGTGACCGGTTGCGCGACGACCGGTACGACCCAGCCCGGAACCGACGGCTGCACGCTGCGGGACGCGATCCTCTTCAGCGACGCCAATCCGCCGATTTCGCCGGCGCAGAACCTGATCGCCTTCGACATCCCGGGCGGCGGCGCACAGCTGATCCTCGTTCAGACACCACTGCCGCCGATCACGGCCGCGACCCTCGTGGACGGCTACACCCAGCCCGGGGCGAGCCCGAACACCCAGGCCGTCGGGAGCGATGCGGTGATCGAGGTCACCGTGCGCGGCGGCCGCACCCTGACGCGGCTCCTGGTCGTCTCCGGGGGAGACGGGAGCGTCGTCCGCGGGCTCTCGCTCGACATCCTCGACAACGGCATCGAACCCGAGCTTCCGCAGACCGCGGTCACCCTCGAGTCCTGCTGCAACGCGGTCACGGGCAATTTCATCGGGTTCGACCAGTCGGCCGGTGAGGCGGCCTACGGCGCCGTCGAGGTCGACTCTTCTCACAACCTCATCGGGGGAGCCTCTCCCGCCGATCGAAACGTGCTCGGGCCGGGCGGCGATCTCGCGATCGTCGAGCTCCTCGGCTCCGCGAACCTGGTCCAGGGGAACTACATCGGAATCGACGCCGCCGGAACCGGCGGCCTCTTTGCCGCCAAGAACGGCGTGCGGATCGACGCGGATTCAAACCAGGTCATCGGCAACGTGATCTCGGACAACGATGGCGGCATCAGAGTGAGGTCCAATGGCAACGCGATCTCCGGCAATCGGATCGGGACGGATGCGACCGGGACCGCGCTTCTCGCGAACAGGTTCTTCGGGGTGGTCCTCGAGGGCTCCGGCAACGTCGTCGGCAGCGCGAACAGCACGAACCCGATCCTCGGCGCGCTCTTCGACGGCAACGAGATCGCGAACACGATCATCGGGGCCGGGATCTACGTCCAATCCGGCATGAACAACGCCGTCCTCTCCAACTCCCTCTTTTCCAACTTCGATCTCGGCATCGACCTCAACAACGACTTCGTCACTCCCAACGACCCGGGCGACGGCGACACGGGTCCCAACCGGCTCCAGAACTTTCCCGTTCTGACGAGCGCCTCGGGTCCGGGTCCGCAGACGCACGTCGCCGGCAGCCTGAACAGCGCCGCCAAGACGACGTACCGGATCCAGCTCTTTTCGAACTCGGACTGCGACTCGACGGGCTACGGCGAGGGCGAGACGCTGGTCGACGAGCTCTTCGTCACGACGAATGCGAAGGGGAGCGCGGCGATCCACGACCAGGTCTTCCCGAGGATTCCTCCCGGGCAGTTCGTGACGGCGACGGCCACCGACCCGGCCGGGAACACGTCGGAGTTCTCCCAGTGCGTGCTCGTGACAGCCGTCGGTCCGCCTCCGCCGCCTCCCTTCCGAACGATCACGCGCTTTCTCGAGGAGGGGCCGATCCGCGTCGCGCCGGGCGTACCGGTCGAGTTTCCGGTCGGCGTCGGGGCGCGGCAGGAGGCCCGCGAGGCCGCCTCCGGGTCGGTCAGCATCATCGATCCGGCGGGGAACGCGTGCCAGGCGAGCCTGATCCGCACCGGCGTCGGAGCCTGCGCCCTGACGTTCCCGAGCGTGGGGACCTACTCCGTCCGCGCGCATTACCCGGGCGGCGCGGAGTTCCTCGCCAGCGATTCGGAGCCGCTGGTCGTGAACGTCGTGGCGGGCGCGGACTAGGCCGGGCGATCAGCGCCGGGCGATGAGCGCGATCATCCGCCCGGCGTTCGCCCCGTCGCGCCGCCAGCTCGCGAACTTCGCGCCGCCGCAGAGGGTGCACGCCGGGTGGACGGCGATGGACGAGCGTTGCACGCCGGCCGCGGTCAACTGCGCGACGTTGACCGCGCGCAAATCGAGGCGGTACTTGCCGGCGCCGCCGCAGCCCGCGCGAACGAAGTCGCCGGCGAACTGCGCCGCGACCTCGCCGCCGACCTCGTAGCAGCACGGCCCGATCGACGGCCCGATCCACGCGGCCAGCGAGGACGGGGAGGCGCCGAGCCTCCGGAGCGCGGCGACGGCCGCGCCCGCGACGTTCCGGGCGGAGCCCCGCCAGCCGGCGTGGGCGGCGCCGACGACGCCCGCCGCCTCGCCGGCGGCCGCCGGGCCCGAGAGCAGGATCGGGACGCAGTCGGCCGTCTGGACGACGATCGCGGCGCCGGGCTGATCCGTGACGAGCGCGTCGTACTCTCCGGCGCAGAACGCCGACGCGGCGGGAAGCGACGTGCTCAGCGTGGCCGCATCCACGCCGTGCACCTGACGCGCCCACGAGATCGGCGCCGCGTCGAGCCCGACGGCATTCGCGAGGCGGCGCGCGAGATAGGCGGTGGGCGCGGGCTCGCCCTCGGGTGCGCGCGCGCGGCCGGAGAAGGCGACGGTGACGCCGTCCGGCGGCGCGGCCGGGCGGATCACCAGGAGACCGTCGCGCTCCTCTTCGTTCCAGGTCACGCGCGCATTGTAGTAACCCCGTCATCCCGAGGACGTCGACTCCGAGCTCTGCGAGGGGGAGGCGTACGAGGGACCCCTTTTCTGCTGCACCGAGACTTCAAAGGGGTCCCTCGCTCCGCTCGGGATGACACGGTGTCGAGAGTGCTAAAATCCTCCAGTGTCGGCACTCGAAACGCCCGCTAAAATCGGGGTTTTTCCGGTCATCGGGCTCGAGGTCCACGCCCAGCTCCAGACACGGTCCAAGATGTTCTGCGCCTGCCCGGTGACGGTGGGCGAGCCGGCGAACACCGCGACCTGCCCCGTGTGCCTGGGCTTTCCCGGGACCCTTCCCGTCCTCAATCGCCACGCGGTCACCCTCGGGCTGCGGCTGGCGACGGCCGTCGGGGCGACTCTCCATCGCGAGTCCCAGTTCGCCCGCAAGAACTACTTCTACCCGGACCTGCCGAAGGGCTATCAGATCTCGCAGTACGACCGGCCGTTCTCGACCGGCGGCGGCGTCACGGTCGACACGCCGCAGGGGGAGAAGCGCGTCCGCCTCGTCCGCATCCACCTCGAGGAGGATGCCGGCAAGTCGCTGCACGACACGCCCTACGCGGACGTCCCCGCCGACGTCTCGCTGGTCGACTGGAACCGCGCCGGCGTGCCGCTCGTCGAGATCGTCAGCGAGCCGGACCTGCGCTCGCCCGAGGAGGCGGCGTCGTACCTGACCGAGCTGCGGCGGCTCCTGCGCTACACGGGCGTCTCCGACGGCGACATGGAGAAGGGCAACCTGCGCTGCGACGCGAACGTCTCGATCCGCGAGAGCGAGACCGCGCCCTTCGCGACGCGCGTCGAGATCAAGAACCTCAACTCGATCCGCTTCGTGGCGAAGGCCATCGAGCACGAGATCGAGCGGCAGGCGGAGGTCGTCGCGTCGGGCGGCAGGGTCGTCCAGGAGACGCGCCTCTGGGACGAGAAGGCCGGCCGGACCGTGTCGATGCGGAGCAAGGAAGAGGCGCACGACTACCGCTACTTCCCGGAGCCGGACCTGGGACTCCTCGCGGTCGACGAGGCATGGCTGGCCGAGGCGACGAGCGCGATGCCGGAGCTGCCGCGGGCGCGGCGTCATCGGCTCCAGTCGGAATTCGGTCTCTCCCAACAGGACGCGGAGACGCTGGTCGGCGCGCGGGAGCTCGCGGACTACTTCGAGCGGACCCTGAGTGGAGTCCCTCCGAAGCTCGCGGCCAACTGGGTCACCGGCGAGGTCCTCCGCTGGATGAAGGAGCGGAAGGTCTCGATCGAGGAGGCGCTGTCCTTCCCGGTCTCGCCCGACCGCCTCGCCGCGCTCCTCCGGCTGGTCGAGTCCGGCGCGGTCTCGACGGCCTCGGCGAAGGAGGTCCTGGCGGCGATGATGGACTCGCCGGACTCGCCCGAGGCGATCGTCGAGGCGAAGGGGCTCGGAAGCCTGCGCGACTCGGGCGCCGTGGAGGCGGCGATCGCGGAGGTCCTCGAGGCCAACCCGTCGCAGGTCGCCCTCTACAAGTCCGGCAAGACGCAGACCTACGGCTGGTTCTTCGGACAGGTGATGAAGAAGACCGGAGGCCGCGCCGATCCCGCCGCCGTGAAGGAGGCGCTGACGCGCGCGCTCACCGCATGATCCAGCTCTTCTCGGTCTCCAAGAAATACGGCGCCTTCCGCGAGGCGCTGGTCGACGTCACGTTCCGGGTCGCGCCGGGCGAGTTCGTGTTCCTGACGGGGCCGTCGGGCGCCGGGAAGTCGACGCTCCTCCGGCTGCTCTTCCTCGAGGAGGCGCCCACGTCGGGCCAGATCCTCGTCAACGGCCGCAACATCGGCGTGCTCCCGCACTCGCAGGTGCCGTACCTGCGGCGGACGATGGGAGTCGTCTTCCAGGACTTCAAGCTGATCGCGCGCAAGACCGTCTTCGAGAACATCTCGTTCGTCCAGAACGTGCTGGGCCTGCCGCGCGCGGAGCAGAAACGGCGCGCGTACCACGTCCTGAAGCGCGTGGGCCTGCACCACCAGATGAACGCGTATCCCGACGAGCTCTCGGGCGGCGAGCAGCAGCGCGTGGCGATCGCGCGCGCCATCGTCAACGAGCCCACCGTGCTCCTGGCGGACGAGCCCACCGGAAACCTGGACCCGGTCCTCGCCGAGGAGATCATGCGCCTCTTCGTCGAGTTCAACATCCGCGGCACCACCGTCGTCGTCGCGACGCACGACCTCGAGATGATCCGCCGCATGGGGAAGCGCACGCTCGTCCTCGAGCGCGGCCGGCTGCACGACCCGGACCGGCTCCGCGAGGTCGCGCCGATCGTCCGCGAGGCGCCGTTCTTGCCCCAGGCGTAGGAGGGAGAGTTTTCCGTTGTCAGTTTTCAGTCATCAGTCGAGACGCACGCGGGACTGAAAACTGTGAACTTTGAACTGAGAACTTCCTGATGGTCCGCCCCCGTTACGTCGTCGCGGAGGCGTGGTCCATCGCGCGCAGCAGCCCGCGGCAGACGGTCGCCGCGATCACGCTGATCGCGCTGGCGCTCTACGTGCCCGGACTGCTGGCGCTCCTCTCGCGGAACCTCAGCCGCCTCTCGACGGCCGAGGCGCAGCCGATCGCGGTCGTCGTGACGCTGCAGGAGTCGGCCGATCCCCACGCGCTGGCGCAGAGGCTGGCGCAGGACCCGCGCGTGCGGCAGGTGCGTATCGTCGGCAGCGTGGCCGCGCTGGAGCGCTTCCGCCGCGCCTATCCCGACCTGGGCGCCGCGCTCGCCGAGCTCAAGGAGGCTCCCTTTCCGCCGTCGCTCGAGGTCATGCTGCGGCCGAACGCGCCGTCGAAGTCGGCCTCCGAGATCGCGGCCTCCGCGCGTCTCTGGCCCGGCGTCGAGAGCGCCGAATCGGGCGAGGACTTCGAGCGGCGCTTCCGGGACGCGGTCGCGCTGATGCGCAACGCCGGCATCTTCCTGGGCGTCCTGCTGACGCTGGCCGCGATCCTCACCGTCGCCTCGGCGGTCCGGCTCGCGCTCGACCTGCACCGGGAGGAGGTCGGCATCATGCGCCTCATGGGCGCGACCGAGAGCGCGATCCGCGCTCCGTTCTGGCTGTGCGCCACCGCCGAGGGCCTCCTCGGCGGCGCCATCGCGCTCGGGCTCCTCTACGGCACGTACCGGTTCGCGGCGCACTGGCTGGCGCGGGACCCGCACCCGATCCTCTCCGTCTTCTGGGTGGGTTTCCTGAGCGTCCCCGCCGCGTTGCTCCTCCCGGCCGTGGGCGCCGCGGCGGGGCTGACGGGAAGCCTGCTCTCGCTGGGCCGGCGGCACACGCGTCGCGTGACGCGGATCGCCTGATTCCGGCGGGCGGCTAGGTGTTGGCCGCCGCCTCCGCGGCCGGCTTGCGTCCCTTGTTGCGGTAGTGGGGGAGGTCCGGCTCCCCGAGAAGCCGGGCGAGCCCCTCCCAGCCGCGCACGTGCTCGCAGACGACCTTGATCGCCGAGGTCAGCGGCACGGCGAGGACGGCTCCCGGCACTCCCCAGAGCGTTCCCCAGAAGAGGAACGCGATCATCACCGTCAGCGGGAAGAGGCGGACCTTGCCGCCCACGATGTACGGCGTGAGGACGTTGCCCTCCAGGAACTGCAGGAGGCTGTAGACCAGCAGCACGAGCAGCGCCTTCTCGCCGTCGTACTGGATGTACGCCACCGCGACGGCCGGCACGGTCGAGAGGATGACCCCGACGTAGGGCAGCAGGATCGCGACCCCGGCGATCGGTCCGAGCACGTAGTAGTAGTCGATCCGCAGGATCATGAGACCGAGCGTGGTCGCCCCCGCCATGATCAGCATGACGAACGAGAGGCCCAGCGCGTACGCGGTCATCGTGCGGGAGATCGCTCCCGTCACGTCCGCCTCCCCGAGCCGTTCGTTGCGGGTCAGGATCCCGGCGAGGACCCGGCCGAACTTCTCGCGGTCCTTGAGCATGAAGAACGTCAGGAACGGGATCGCGGCCGTGTAGAGAAGGATCCCGATCGTCGCGCCGAGCCGCGCGAAAAACGCGCGGGTCGTCTCGAGGGACGACTCGGTGATCTTGACCTCGCGGATGCCGCGCGTGTCCTCGGGCAGGATGCTGCCCATGCGCTCCCGCACCCTGTTCACGAAGTCCATGGTGTGCGACACCAGGTCGCGGATGCGCGTCTGGTAGCGCGGCAACTGCGCGAAGAACTGGTTGAGCTGGGCCGTGACGTTGATGATCAGCAGCGCCACGCCGCCGATGATGACGAACAGGATCAGCAGGATCGCCAGGATGCGCGGCACGCCGGCGCGTTCGAGCAGCGAGGTGAACGGGCGCAGCGCGAAGGCCAGGAAGAGCGCGAACGCGAGGGGGACGAGGATCGGCTGCCCGTAGTAGAGCAGGGCGACCGCGGATCCGATCGAGATGATCGTGAGGCCGACGACGCGCGGCGGCGGGCTGTTGCGGCGCGGCTCCTCGGCGGCCTCCAGAACTCCGGGCATCAAAAAACCCCCTCGTGAAGAGGGGGTTCGGAGTATCGCGCGGAGGCCCCCCCGATCACGTTCCGGAGACGAGTGTAACCACGATCTGAGCCCGGCGGTTCTTGGTCTTTCCCTCCGCCGTGGAATTGTCGTACCCGGGCTCGGCCGAGCCCTTCGACGCGGTCGAGATCCGGCTCGGATCGATGCCGTGCCGCGTCACCAGGTACTCCTTGGCGGCGTCGGCGCGCTTCTGGCCCAGCTCCAGGTTCGCCTTGTCGGTGCCGGTGTTGTCGGTGTAGCCGGTGACGACGGCGGTCGCGTTCAGGTCGTTCTTCATGCGCAGCGCGACGCCGTCCAGGACGGCCTTCGCGATGTTGGTCAGACGCGCGCTCTTGCCGTCGAAGAAGATCTCATCGGTGGTCGACTTCGGAGCCGGGCGCGGCGGCGGAGGCGGAGCCGGGGCCGGAGCGGCCACGACGGGCGCCGGCTGCTCGACGATGGGCTCGGCCTGCGGCACCACGACCGGCGGCGGGGGAGCCGGCGGCCAGGCCGCGTAGGTCACGCCCAGGACGCCGCCGAAGGGGGTCGGGTTGTTGCCGTGCCGCACCAGCATGTCCATGTTCATGTTGACGCCGCCGGAGACGGCCCAGCCGGTCTGGGCGATCCAGAAGCGGCCGCCGAGGGTCAGCATGGAGTAGTCGGGCTCGGGCCGGTCGCCGCCGTCCATGATGTGGCGGTCCGCCTCGACGATGACGTGGAAGATGGGCATCACGGGGACCTCGACGCCGACGCCGAAGCGCAGGTCGTTGGGCGGCCGGATGTCCTCGTCGTGCTTGCCCGCCATGAGGTACGACACCATTCCGGTGAAGATGCCCTTGGTCACGGCGCCGCCCCACTCCCAATCCGCGCGGCGCGAGTTGAGGTGGTCGGTGACGGTGCCGTTCTCGTCGATCGTGATCGTCGCGTTGCTGACGGGGACGTGCCCGGCGAGCCAGCCGGCGATGCGGAAGTCGGGATCCGCCTCCGAGACGAAGTTGAACTTGGTTCCGAGGCGGATCTTGCGGCCCTCGGAGATCGAGAAGGGGCCGACCAGCGGGATCCCGTTGACCACGCCCCGCTCCCAGCCGCCGTGGCTGCGCCGGTCGTCGATGCCGGCGTCGGCGAAGACCGACCACCAGCGCGTCAGGCCCAGGCCGAAGCTGACCGCGCCGGCGCTGTGGGTGAAGTTGCGAATCTGGTCCGGATCGCCGGGCACGAGGGGCCCCGCGACTCGCTGATCGATCCAGCCATAGAGGCCGAAGGTGAACTGCCCCGCTCGGGGATTGTCCGCCGTGGGCATCGTGAGCAGTCCGATGTCCCCCTGGTTATTCGGGGCGACGACGGCGACACCGACCTGCCCGTACGCGGCGACGCCGGTCAGGCAGATGAGCATCCCGAGGAGCGCGGCACGCTTCGCCATCATGAAAATGTCTCCTTTCAGACTCGGCCGGGGAACGTAGCTGCCGAATAGGATAAGGCAAATTTGTGAAATTGCCAAACATCTTCTGTTCGGGCAGGGTAGCCGTCCGTTCGGACAGGGTGGGAGAGAGGCCTTAGACCTTTGGCTGCATGACCAGCGACATCTTGTCCTGGAACGCCTTCATGATCGCGGGTCCGCGGATCGACGCGATGGCCTTCTCGGTCTGGCGGATCAGGTCGCGGACGGCCTCGACGCCGCGCCCCCGGTCGATCTCGGCGAGCGCCTGCTTGTAGGGCCGGTCGATGCCGGGCAGGTTGGACTCGCCGATCGCCGTCTCGGCCTCCTGTTTGACCCGCGTGCAGAGGATCATCAGGATCTTCTTCTCGTCCCCGAGCGCGGGGGGAGAGGGCGGCGCATGACCCGGACCCGCGGAGGACGACGCGCCCGACGGCGAGGGCGAGCCCGCCGCGGCGGAGGGTCTCGGCGGCGCCGCCGCGGCCGCCCCGGGTCCCGGAGCGGCGGTCGCGACCGCGTGCAGGGCCCTCGGCGTGGCGTCCCGCGGGCGCATCGCGATCAGGTCCGAGGTGACCAGGCCGTAGAGGACCTTCGCGGTGTCGAAGGAGTTCGAGCCGCTCGCACGCGCCAGCTCCTCCACGGTCCGGATGCCGTCGATTCGCGTGATCAGGTTCCACTCGGGCGGCGAGAGCGTCACGGGCTCGCCGACCTCGCGGTTCTTGAGCACCGGCACGTAGTCCACGCCCGGGATCTTGCGGGCGAGCACCTTCCATTCGTCGAGGCGGCGGGCGGCCTCCATCAGCAGCGAGGTGTTGGTCTTGTCGATGCTGACGGTGTCGACTTCCTTGCCGGGAGTGAACTGGAAGTCGCCGGTCGACCAGATCGCCAGCGCGTAGACCGCCTCCTCGCCCGTCAGCCCGCCGAGCTCGGCGTGCACGATCCTCCCGCTCCGCAGGAAGATGTATCCCCGCTCGGAGCCCCTGGCGAGCATGAACATCCCCGTCTTTCCCGAGACCGAAACCAGCTGAATGATGTCGGGAACAGGGAGCTCCTGTATGGAACCCTGAAAGGACATGGCTAGCTCAAGATGCTAGCAGGTTGCGCCAGATGCCCTCGGGGCGGCGTGGATGTGGCAGATCGCGACGGCGAGGGCGTCGGTCGCGTCGAGCGGGACGCGCGCCCTCTGGCGGGCCAGGAGGGAGAGCACCATCGCCCGGACCTGGTGCTTCTCGGCCTGCCCGTAGCCGACCAGCGCCTTCTTGACGAGCCGGGGCTCGTACTCGAACACGGGCACCGCGCAGCGGGAGGCCGCGGCCAGCAGGACGCCGCGGGCGTGCGAGAGCTTCAGGGCGGAGGCGACGTTCTTCGCGGCGAAGACGGTTTCGACCGAGACGGCGTCCGCCGGCGTCCGTCCGAGCAGCTCCACGACCGCGGAGAAGAGGAAGTCGAGCTTCTCGGGGAGCGTCAGGCGCGCGGCGGGGCGCCAGACGCCGCAGTGCTCGAGTGCGAGGCGTCCCTGGTCGAAAACGACGATCCCGAAGCCGGTGGCCGTGGTGCCGGGGTCGAGACCGAGGATGCGCATGCCGACATCGTAAGGCCGCGCCCCGGCGAGAGGACCGTCTACTTTTCCGCCGCCGATTCCTCGAAGTCGAAGTTCGCCCAGACGTTCTGCACGTCCTCGTGCTCCTCGATGGCCTCCATGAGCTTGACCATCTGCTCGGCCTTGCGCGCGTCCAGCGAGACCTCGGTGGTCGGGATCATCGAGACCTCGGCGACGGCGAGCGGCAGGCCCTTCTTCTCGAGCTGGCCCTTGACCGAGTCGAAGCTCTCCGGCGACGTCTTGATCTCGTGGTACTGCTCGGTCGTCGCGACGTCGTCGGCGCCGGCCTCGATCGCCGCTTCCATGACGGCGTCCTCGGTCGCCTTGTCCTTCTCGATCGCGATGTAGCCCATCTTCTGGAACAGGAACTTGACGGAGCCGGACTCGCCCAGGTTGCCGCCGTGCTTGGAGAAGATGGTGCGGATCTCCGGAAGGGTCCGGTTCTTGTTGTCGGTCATCGCCTCGATGAGGATGGCGGTGCCTCCGGGGCCGTAGCCCTCGTAAGTCACCTCCTCGTAGGCCGCCCCGGGGATCTCGCCCGTGCCGCGCTGGACGGCTCGCTTGATGTTGTCCGCGGGCATGTTCACGGCCTTCGCGTCGTCGATCGCCTTGCGCAGCCGCGGATTGGCCGCGGGGTCCCCGCCGCCGAGCCGCGCCGCCTGCGCGATCTCCTTGATCAGCTTCGTGAAGAGGCGGCCGCGCTTCGCGTCGGCGGCGCCCTTCTTGTGCTTGATCGTCGCCCACTTGCTATGACCCGACATGGGAGGAAGCTATCAGCTTTCAGCTCACAGCTAACAGCCGGAAAAATGTGGGTCATCCGTCGAGACGGACTCCCGACAGGGTCGTGTGGCCGAAAGCGGTGAGCTGTGAGCCGTGAGCCCGCGGATCTCGCCGAAAGCTTTGAATTTTCAACCGTTTCCGGCGACAATAGCGCCAGTTCATGCCCAAGAAGGTTCTTTTGATCGAATACGAGCCGCGCTACGTGGAGCGAGTTCGTAGTCTGCTGGGGCCGCTCCAGCACACCGTCACCGAGTCCCACGACGGCGAGGCCGGCCTGGCCGCGTTCGGGGCCTCCAAGTTCGATCTGGTCCTGCTCTCGGGCATGCTTCCGCGGCTTCCGAGCGCCGAGGTCATCCGGGAGATCCGCAAGAAGGGCGGGGCGACCGCGCCGCCGATCATCCTGATGATGAGCGGCTACCGCGGGGACAACCGCAAGGCCGACGCCCAGAAGGTGGGCGCCTTCGACATCCTCGCCCGCCCCTTCAACGACGAGGACTTCCTGAGCACGGTGAGGGACGCGCTCGAGCTGACCGACATCGGCGCCAAGACGATGCGGATCGACACGGCCCAGCTCGCCGCCTCGGCGTCTCCCCTGACCTCCTCCGACATCTTCTCGGACGTGCTCGACGAGCTCGTGGGCGACGCGAAACCGAAGCGCCCGACCCCGATGCCGCCGACGCCGATTCCACCCGCGGCGTCCCCCGCGCCCTCGACGGCGGCGCCGAACGTCGCCTCAACGCCCAGGCCCGCGTCCTCTCAGGCGGACGACATCGAGAAGCGGCTTCGGGACACGCTCTCGGGCCTCAACATCGCGGCGAAGCCCGCGGCGCCGCGTCCGGCCGCGGCGCCCCCGAGCCCGCCCCCGGCCGCCCCACCGCCGGCTCCGGCCGCGGCCGCCCCTCCCGCGCCGGCCGCCGCGCCGCCCAAACCCAAGCTCTCGAGCGACACCGACGTCGACAAGATCCTCTCGGACTCGCTCTCGGGGATCACGCTCCCCAGGCCGAGGACGCAGACCGGGCTGACGCCGCCGCCCGCGGGGACGTCGGTGCCGGCGGTTCCGCCGCGCCGCCGCGAGGAGCCCGCCGCCGCCGTGCCGTCGAGCGGACCGGACCACTTCGGCCAGTACGAGATCCTGGAGCGCATCGCGAGCGGCGGCATGGCCGAGCTCTACAAGGCGAAGCGCACCGGCGTCGAGGGCTTCCAGAAGATCGTCGCGATCAAGAAGATCCTCCCGCACCTCGCCGACGACGAGGAATTCATCACGATGTTCGCCGACGAGGCCAAGCTCGCGGCCCAGCTCAACCACCCGAACATCATCCACATCTACGACCTCGGGAAGATCCAGGCCGGCGGCTACTTCATCGCGATGGAGTACGTCGACGGCCGGGACCTGCGCTCGATCCAGAAGTCGGCGCGCGAGCTCGGCGTCCCGCTCCCGGTGCCGCTCGCGGTCTACATCGCCTCGAAGGTCGCATCGGCGCTCGACTACGCGCACCGGCGCCGCGACGCCGAAGGGCACGACCTGAACATCGTCCACCGCGACGTGTCGCCGCAGAACATCCTCATCTCGTACGAGGGGGACATCAAGCTCTGCGACTTCGGCATCGCCAAGGCGACCTCCAAGGCCTCGCAGACCCAGTCGGGCGCGCTCAAGGGAAAGCTCCAGTACATGTCACCCGAGCAGGCGTGGGCGAAGCCGATCGACCGGCGCAGCGACCTCTTCTCGCTGGGCGTCGTCCTCCACGAGCTGCTGACCGGCGACCGGCTCTTCTCGGGCGACACCGACATCCAGATGCTCGAGAAGGTCCGCTCCGCCGACGTCGCGCCGCCGTCCCGCGTGAACCCCGAGGTGCCGAAGAACCTCGACGCGGTGGTCCTCCGCTGCCTGGCGAAGGATCCCGAGGAGCGCTATTCGAACGCGTCGGACCTGCTCCGCGACCTCGACTCGGTGCTTTATTCGTACACGCCGGCGCCCGGCAGCGCGGACGTCGCGATCTACCTCCACCGCCTCCAGGCGGAGGAGGGCGCGGTCGCCGAGGCCCGGGCGCGCGAGGCGGCGCAGGCGCAGGCACCGGCGCCCGCGGCGGCTGCCGACGAGACCGCGCGCCGCCGCAAGTCCAAGTCGGTCCCCGTCCGTCGCACGGGCCCCGCGCCGAAACCCGTCGAGCCGCCGCCGCCACCGCCGCCTCCTCCGGCGAGGCCCGCGAAGCCCGCACCCGCGCCGGAGCCCGCGGCCGTCTCGTCTCCCGACATCTTCGGCTCGACCGCGCGCGCGCAGGCGGAGGGCGGCCGGCGGACGCCTCTCTTCGTCGCGATCGGATTCGCCGCCGCCGCGCTCGCGGGCTTCGCGATCTGGAAGATGACGAAGACGCAGCCGGCTCCCGCCCCCGCGGTCGTTCCCACCAAGGCGCCGGCCGCGGTGGTCGTGGCCACGGAGATCCCCGCGCCGGCCGCCGCGCCGACCGCCCCCGCGATCGACCCGAAGGCCGTCGAGGCGGAGGTCCAGCGGCAGCTGGCCGCGAAGCGCAAGGAGCTCGAGAAGGCGGCGGCGCCGGCCGCGGCGGCGCCCGCGAAGAAGGCCGCCGCTGCCGAGGAGGCTCCCGCCCAAACGGCGCCCGAGCCGACGAGCCCGCCCGCGCCGACCGAGGCTCCGCCCACGCCCGTGCCCACGCCCCGGCCCGAGCCGAGCCCCGTGCCGACGGAGCCTCCGCCCGCGATCCCGCCGCCGCCGCCGGAACACGTGACGCAGCGCGGCGACCTCGTCGGGCCCGGGCCCGGCGTGATCGAGCCGGTTCTCGTCTCCGTGCCTCGCGTCGTCTATCCGCCGCTGGCCAAGGAGCGCCGGATCGCCGGCAAGGTCGTCGTGCTCGTCCAGGTCGATGAGACGGGCAAGGTCACCGAGGCGCGCGTCCAGCAAGGCCTCGCGGGGCAGGAACCGGTCAACAACGCCGTCCTCGCCGCCGTGCGGAATGCCAAATTCGAACCGGCCACGAAAAACGGCATCCCTGTCAAAATGTGGCGCCCGGTCGTCGTCGAAGTGAAGCCTTAAGTAAAGCGAGGAGGAGGTCAGCGGGATGGCCCTTTCAGGAGATCAGAAGAAGTTCTACGAGAACACGCTCACGGTGACCAAGCGTGAGATTCAGGAGCTCGAGGGCGAGATCCAGGAAGAGCTCGCGAAGGTCAAGGACCGTCTGGCCGAGCTCCAGAACGCTCAGAAGGCGGCCCGGCAGATGTACGACGCGGCGTGCCAGCGGCTGGGTGTGCGCAACGAGCTGGAAGAGGCCGA
>DASXAG010000121.1:0-9473 GCA_036406835.1 Thermoanaerobaculia bacterium | reverse complement strand
GCCGGAGATCCGGGTCGAGTCTTTCGGTGGTTCGCCTGCGGTTTCGACGCCCGTTTCGAGCGCTCGGGTTTCCACGAAGGCTCCGACTCGCGCGGGAGCGAAGGTTCCGACCAAGGCGGGCGCGAAGGTTCCGACCAAGGCGGGCGCCAAGGTTCCGACCAAGGCCGGCGCCAAGGTCCCGACCAAGGCGGGCGCCAAGGTTCCGACCAAGGCCGGCGCGAAGGTTCCGACCAAGGCCGGCGCGAAGGCCTCGTTCAAGGCCAGCTTCTAGCCCGACTCGATCCCGATTCCCGAGCGCCCCGCTCCGGCGGGGCGCTTTGTTTTGGGGTGAGCGTCATCGTCGGGGTCCTACCAGATCGTGGACTGGGCCCAGCGTTTCAGGATGCGCCAGGCTCGCGCGGCGTAGGACGCTCGCCGTCCCAGGATCTTCGCGTTGCCGGTCATTCCCACGACGAGGCTCCCGTCGGCGTTGTCGAACACGGCGACCGCGGCGAACTGCTCCGGGCGCTCGTGCGGGGCGGCCGGGTCGGCGGAGGTCGACGCGGTCGCGGGCTGCGTCAATGCCGCGGGCGCGAGCGAGACGATCCGGCCGCGGACCGGCGCGGGGTGGCCGCGGAAGAGCGCCGAGACCGGCGCGTTCGGCTCGAGGTCGTCGAAGAGGCGCTCGGACACGGCGAGATCGGCGGCGAGCGTGCGGTCCGCGCCCACCTCCGCCAGAAGCGTCCCGTC
Organism: Thermoanaerobaculia bacterium; assembly: GCA_036406835.1. Taxonomy (GTDB): domain Bacteria; phylum Acidobacteriota; class Thermoanaerobaculia; order UBA5066; family Gp7-AA6; genus DAHUXD01. The sequence continues at coordinate 8,744 of DASXAG010000121.1, read as the reverse complement.
GAGAACCGCGCGGCCCTCGAGGTCGCCGAGCCGAGGCGTCAGCACGCGCCCGGCGATCGGGCTCCGCACGATCAGCCGCTCCTCGCGCGCGCGTCCGCTCCGCAGCGCCGCGTCGATCGACGCGCCGCGCGCCTCGGACTGGAAGACCCGGCTCGCCTCCGCCTCCTCGCGCCCCCGCGCGAGCTCGGCGCGCATCCGCTCGCGCTCCGACGCCAGGCGCACGCGCTCCTCGGCGCTCTCGGGGCTGGTCAGCTGCAGGACGGGCTGGCCCGCCTCGACGCGCTCGCCCTCCTTCGCGAGGACGCGCGCTACGACCGCGTCCTCCGGCGCCTCGAGCCTCACGGCCCGCACGGGCCGGAGCGTCGCGGGTGCGTCGAGCTTCCGCCGGCTCCACGGCGCGAACAGGAGGACCGCGAGCACGACGCCGGCGGCGAGGAGCGGCCTGCGGAACTTGGCGGACATGATGAACTCCTTCTTGTCCAGATACAGGAGCCGGAGCGTTCGCGTCAGCAGGCGCACCCGCTTGCGGAAGATGAAGTAGAGCGTGGCGATCAGGAGAATGACGGCCCAGTTCGGGAAGTAGTGGTTGTAGAGGTTGTAGAAGATGCCGCCGATGAACCGCATGATGACGACGACCCACGACAGCGCGAGCACGCCGTAGATCCAGTAGATGCGTCGCTTGCGGCGAGAGACCAACGGGACCTCGACCGGCAGCCGCAGCACGTACTTCTGGAACGCCGCCCCGACGTAGCCGAACGACTCCTCCCGCAGGGAAGGAATCTCGACGAGCGTGGACAGGGCGTAGTAGCCGTCGATCTTGATGAGCGGGTTGATGTTCAGGAAGATCGTCGAGACGCCGGTGTACAGCATCGTCTTGAACGCGAAGTCGTGGAGAAGGGTATCCGGGTAGGACACGACCCAGAACACCGTGGCGATCGCGCACATCCAGGCCTCGATGTAGATGCCCGCCAGCGTGACCCACAGCTCGTGCCAGCGATTCGTGAAGAGGAGCGAATCGGTCGTGTTGCAGTAGAACGCGGGCGTCGCGTACACGAGGGCGATGCCGATGTCGCGGACCTCGCCGCCGTAGAGGTGCGTGACGTAACCGTGAGCGGACTCGTGAAACGCGCCGATGAAGGTGATGATCAGGATGAACTGGATGATCTCGAGGAACGGCTTCTGCCCCAGTGCGTAGACGACCTTCGTGCCGCCCCACACCTCGCTCCAGTGAACGAGGATGACGCCGAGCGTCCAGGCGAAGAACACGCACGCGCCCGCCACCACGGCGGGCGACCACAGCCACCGCACGTATTTCAGCGTCCGGTCGAGAAACACATGCGGGTCCAGGACGTGAAACAGGATGAAGAAGGGGTTGAAGCCCTCGGCCTTCTCCTCGGCGGCTCGCTTGCGCGCCGTCCGCGAGCCCGCGAGCAACGCGAGGTTCTTCTCCGCGGCCGTTTTCTCGATGAAATTGAGGGTGCGCAGCATCTCCTCGTACTCCGGGACGAGCGTGGCCTCGAGCGCCTCATTGGGAAATTGCGCCTGATAGTCCCGGTGGATCTCGGCCGCCGTCCGTGTGCCGTCGAAGAGCTGGATCAGCCCCCACTGGCCTTCGTCGAAGGTGTAATAGGACATCGGGACGGGGTCCTTCACGACCCACTTAACCTCGCCCATCTGCACGAGACGGCGAATAACCAGGTCCTTGCGAAGCGCGGGCCTCAGGCCGGCGGTCCCGTGGCGGGCGGCGAGCGCGGCGGCGGTCTCCTCGAGCCGCGCGGCGGCGATGAGTCGGCCCTTGGGGAGTGGGCCCGCGGCGGCTACGGCAGGATCGGCCAGATCTTGTTCCAGAGGTAGCGCGCGGGCCGGCGGAAGAGCGCGGTGAAGACGCTGCGGGTGCCGACGGAGACCTTGCCCGTGCCGAGCATGCCGGTCTTGAGGGCGCCGTCGGCGTTCGGGATCGAGACCTCGGCGATCAGGAACCGGTCCTCGCCCTCCTGCCGCAGGCGCGCGCCGACGCGGTCGACCGAGCCCCGGAACAGGCGGCCCGGGTACGGGTTGAACTTCAGCGCCGCCTTCTCCCCGGATCGCACGAGCGCGACGTCCGACTCCGGCACGGCGACCTCCGCGGTCACCGACTGCAGGTCCGCGACGACGCAGAGCTCGGCGCCCCGGGCGAGGTGCTGGCCGACGCGCTCCTCGATCCGCGGCGTGACGATGATCCCGGCGGTCGGCGCGGCGAGCTGCGTGCGGGCCAGGCGGTCGCTCGCGAGCGCGATCTGCGCCGCGGCCTCGCGCTTGCGGGACTCGCCGTCGAAGACCGCCGCCGCGTCGGCGCTCTCGCGCGCCTTCGCGACGTCGCTCTCCGCGAGCGCGAGGGAGGATCGGGCCTGGGCCAGCGCCGCCTCGAACGGCTCCGGCTTGAGCGCCGCGATGACCTCGCCCGCCTGCACGCGATCCCCCTCGCGCCGGTACACCTCCGCGATCACGCCGTCGACGAGCGACGTCACCGCGGCCCGGCGGCCCGGCAGGACGCGCGCCGGCCCCGCCACCCGCAGGGGCCAGGGCACGACGAAGAGCACGACCGCGGCGACGAGCGCTCCGATCGCCAGGTTGCGCTTACGTCGCATCGGGACCGCCGCCACCTTGCGCCGTTTCTCGAGAAGGGGCTTGAGGAACCCGGCGAGCGGCACCTGCTGGTAGAGCTGCGCGTTGCGCACCGCCACGGTCGCCTGGTTGACCAGGATCGACAGGAGGTCCTTCGTCTCCTCGTCGAAGGAGAACGGCTGCCGGCTCTCGAAGGCGAGCGCGCCGAGCTTTCCCTCCTCGTCCCTGAGGACCACGCCGAAGAAGGAGCGCAGTCCCGTCTCCTGGAAGACCGCGCGGAACTTCTCCTCGGTCTCGGGGCGGTCGGCCGTGATCGTGCCGTCCTCGTCCTGGCTGACCGCGGCGTCGCTCCCGGAGAGGAAGACCCACTGGAGGAGCTCGTCCATCCGCTTCGTGTCCGGATTCTTGCGGTCGATCTCGGCCGCCCCCGACAGCGCGCCCAGCCGCAGGCGGCCCTTCTCCTGGATCGCGATCGCGCAGCGGTCGTAGGCGATCAGCGCGGAGCTCGCGTTGACGACCGAGTGCATGACCTTGTCGAGGTCGAGCGTGGAGGTGATCTCGCGGCTCACCGCGAGCAGCGCGTCGAGCTCCTCGACCTTCTTCTCCGCCTCGTGCTGGCGCGCGGTGCGCAGCGCGCGGACCGCCTGCCGGCAGAGGTCCTGGAGGAGCTCCTCGTCCTCGGCGGTGAACTCGGGATGGCGTCCGCGCTTGTTGACGAGGATCAGCGCGCCGACGATGGCCTCGTCCTCGGTCAGCGGCACCGCGAGGCACGAATGGATCGCGTATTCCTCACTCTCGCCGGCGAGGGGATCGTCTTCCGGGATGCGGTTACGGCGGAGCGTGGACTGGTCGGCGATGACGTCGCCGATGACCGTCATTCCGACCGCCGCGGGAGGGTGCACGTCGTAGTTCTCGTTGACGCCCGTGCCGCCCAGCGTGACCTCGCCGCCGTCGCGCTCGAGCAGCCAGAGCGACGCGGCCTCGGCGGTCACGAAGTCGGCGGCCTTGCGCACGATCAGCCCGGAGAGCTCGCCGACGTCAATGGTCGAGCCGAACGCCTTGGAGAGGTCGTAGAGGTTGGTCAGCCTCTCGATCGCGTGGAGCATCCCCACGGTCTTGCGCTCGGAGCGCAGCGCCCGGCCGAGCGCCGGTGCGGCGTGGTGGAGGAAGCCGTCGATGCGTTCGAGCGTCTCGTCGGCGTCGGTCGTGTGCTCGAAGAAGAGGGCGAGGAGGCCGACGACGATGCCCTCCGCCTGGAGCGGCAGCGCCAGGCACGCCTGGAACGAAGGAGGCGCGCCGCGCAGGAAGGGATCCTGCGAGGCCGCGATCTCGTCGTGGTCGAGCGCAATCGCGGCGCGGTCGCGGACGAGATCGTGGGCGAGCCCCTCGTCGCGAGGGACCGAGCGGCGCAGGAACCTCTCGAGCCCGCTGCCGTGCGCGCCGATGCAGAGGAAGAGCGGATGGACCGTGTCGGGGGCCCAGAGCAGCACGCCGTCCGCGCCCGCCATCGAGGCGCTCCACCGCGCGGCCCACCCCGACGTCTGGGAGAGGTTCTCGCAGAGCGCCAGCTCCGCGAGCACGGACGCCTCCGTGTCGTCGGGGGCCGCGCGCGTCGCGGCGCCGTCGTCCTGCTCTTCGGGGGTCTCGTCTTCCGTCGCGACGGATTCGTCGTCCGGCTGTTCGGGTTCGTCCGCCATCGGGCGGTCTCCTCTCGGTTACGGCGGGCCGAGGGATCGGATGTTAGAAGCTCGAGACCGCGGCCTCGAGGTCGCTGTGAAGCTCGAAGACCGAATCCAGCTTGGTCATCTGGAGCAGCTTGCGGACCTGAGGACCCGCGTTGAGGAGCTTGGTCTGGCCGCCTTCCTTCTGCGACTGCGTCAGCGCGCGGACGAGCGCGCCCAGACCCGAGCTGTCGAGGAAGCCGACGTTGGAGAGGTCGACGAGCAGGTTGACCCGTCCCTCTTCCAGAAGCTGCGTGACCGTCTTCTTGAAGGTGGTCTCCGGCTCCCCGATGACGAGGTCGCCGTTGACCGTCAGTATGGTGATGTCGCCGTCCTCGCGGCTCGTCAACTCCATAAAGTGGGGCGGATTATGTCAAAAAAACGGCCGGACGCCAGCCCCGTCGTGGGCGCCGTGAAAGCCGGCGTCCGGGCCGCCCGGTCCCCGGGACTATCATCCGGCGCATGACGATCGATCGCCGGTCCCTCATGACCCTCGGTGCCGCCGCGCTGCTCCACGGCCGGGCTCGGAACGCCTTCGCGTTCCCGGCGCCGCCCGGCTCTTCCGAGGTCAAGACCGCCGGGATCCGCATGATCCCGGTCGACGGGAAGTACAAGGTCTGGACCAAGAAGGTGGGATCGGGGCCGATCAAGATGCTGACCCTCCACGGCGGCCCCGGTTTCGGCCACGAGTACTTCGAGTGCTTCGAGGACTTCCTGCCTCAGGCGGGCGTCGAGTTCTACTACTACGACCAGCTCGGCTCCTCCTATTCGGATCAGCCCGACGACCCGAGCCTGTGGCGGATCGAACGGTTTCGGGAGGAGGTCGAGCAGGTGCGCGCGGCGCTCGGGCTCGACAACTTCTACCTCTACGGCCAGTCGTGGGGCAGCATGCTCGCGATCGAGTACGCGCTGAAGTACCAGCAGCACCTGAAGGGGCTGGTCCTCTCCAGCATGACCGCGTCGATCCCGTCCTACATGGCCTACACGGCCAAGCTGAAGGCGGCTCTGCCGAAGGACGCCGTCGCGACGCTCGAGAAGTACGAGGCGACCAACTCCTACGACGCGCCCGAGTACCAGAAGGTCATCATGGACGAGCTCTACAAGCGGCACGTCTGCCGGCTCGATCCCTGGCCCGATCCCGTCGAGCGCGCCTTCAAGCACGTCAACAACCAGGTCTACAACACGATGCAGGGCAACAACGAGTTCGTCGTCACGGGCACGTTCAAGGACTGGGACCGCTGGGCGGATCTGCCGAAGATCAAGGTGCCGACGCTCGTCATCGGCGCGACCTACGACGAGATGGACCCGGAGGACATCCGGCGCGAGGGCCGCCTGATTCCGCGTTCGCGCACGCTGATCTGCGAGAACGGCAGCCATCTCGCGATGTGGGACGACCAGCAGGCGTACTTCAAGGGCCTGATCGACTTCCTGCACGACGTCGAGAGCGGCAAGGGTCCCGCGCCGAAGGGCTGATCGCGATGGGGGAGGACCGCGGCCGTCTCGTCGTCGTCGACGACGCGGATGCGCTCGCCCGCGAGGCCGCGGCGGAGCTGACGCGGATCGCGCAGCGCGCGGTCGCCGCGTCCGGCCGCTTCATGCTCGCGCTGTCGGGCGGCTCGACGCCGAAGCGGCTCTACGCGCTCCTCGCGGATTCGTCGGCGCCGTTCCGCGCGGCGATTCCGTGGGCGGCGACCCAGGTCTTCTTCGGCGACGAACGGCACGTGTCGCCCGTCGATCCGCAGAGCAACTACCGCATGGCGAACGAGACGCTGCTCTCGCGCGTTCCGCTGCCGCCCGGAAACGTCCACCGCGTCGAGGCCGAGCTTGCGGACGCGAACGAGGCGGCCGCGCTCTACGCGCGCGAGATCGAGCGCGTCTTCGCGCTCGCGCCCGGCGAGTGGCCGCGCTTCGACCTGATGCTGCTCGGCATGGGTCCCGACGGGCACACGGCGTCGCTCTTTCCGGGCTCCGACGCGCTCGGCGTGCGTGACCGCACCGCGGCCGCGACGTGGGTCGCGAAGTTCGCGGCGTTTCGGATCACGCTCACGTATCCCGTCTTCGACGCGGCCGCGGCCGTGCACTTCCTGGTGGCGGGAGCGGACAAGGCGCCGACGCTGCGCGCCGTGCTCGACCCGGGCTCTCCGGCGGATACGTTCCCCTGCCAGCGGATCCGTCCGCGCGACGGCGAGCTCCTCTGGCTCGTGGACCGCGCGGCCGCGGCGGAGCTTCCGAAGGCTTAGTCCTCTAATCCTTTGCCTGTCAGCGAAATCGGCGGACGACGATTTCGCGGTGCAGGCGCACTCTCCGACCGAACATGAACCGAAGATGAACGAGCGAGATTGGCAGATCCGGGGAAACCTCTTTTTCGTATCAAGCATCGAATGAGGGGGAGTCGGTCGCAGGGTCGTCCTCGCGGGCGATTCGCGCGCAAAGGTTGACACCGGATCGACCGGCTGGGGATAAGATTTCGCAAAACCGCCGGCGGCCCCAGCGACGAGCGCGGGCCGCAACCTGGATCGAACGAGTAACTCGGTGTAGCCATGTCGGCTCATCGGGCTTGGGGATCCCCGGAAGCGGGGAAGGAAAGGAAAGGAGACGTTGATGAAGAAGGGTGATCTGACCACGAACGTTCTCGGCCTCGCGATCGCCGGCGTGCTCGCCGGTTCCGGCCTGGCTCTCGCCAGGCAGGACGCGAACGCCAAGCCGGCCGACAAGAAGCCGGTGACCTCGGGCGAGGAGAAGGCCAAGGACAAGGCCGCTTCCTCGGACAAGCACGTCTGCAAGGGTCAGAACGCGTGCAAGGGCAAGGGTGGCTGTAAGGCCGGCGACGGTGGTTGCGCTGGCAAGAACTCTTGCAAGGGCAAGGGCGGCTGCGCCTCGGCCGACGTGAAGCACTCTTGCAAGGGCATGAACTCCTGCAAGGGCCAGGGCGGCTGCAAGACCGGCGACGCGGGTTGCGCTGGCAAGAACTCTTGCAAGGGCAAGGGCGGCTGCGCGGTTCCGGCGAAGAAGGCGGCCTAGTTCTGTCGATTGGCCTGGGGGTCACGGCACGATTTCGTCGCCGTGGCCCCCAAGCTTTTTTCACGGTATTTTTCGACCTCCCATGAAACCCGACGCTCCCAGGCCCTCTCCCCGCAACCGCTGGGGCTTTCCGGATCTCGGCATCGGGGTGGGGCTCCGCACGGTTCACTATCCGCACATCCTCGAGAAGCGCCCCGCCGTCGACTTCTTCGAGATCCTCTCCGAGAACTACATGGACACGGGCGGACGTCCGGCGTGGGTCCTCGACCAGGTCGCGGAGGCGTATCCGGTGGTGCTCCACGGGGTGTCGCTGTCGATCGGGAGCACGGATCCGCTGGACCGCGAGCACCTGACGAAGCTGAAGGCGCTGGCCGACCGCACGAAGGCGCTCTGGGTCTCGGACCATCTCTGCTGGACCGGAGTGTCGGGCCGCAACACGCACGACCTGCTTCCGATGCCCCTCACGGAGGAGGCGCTGTCCCACGTCGTCGGCCGCGTCCGGATGGTCTCGGACTTCCTCGAGCGGCCGCTGATCCTGGAGAACGCCTCGACCTACGCGGAGTTCACGGCCTCGTCGATGCCGGAGTGGGAGTTCTTCGCCCGGCTCATGGAGGACGCGGATTGCGGGATGCTGCTCGACGTCAACAACGTCTACGTCAGCTCCTACAACCACGGCTTCGACCCGAAGGCGTACCTGGACGCGATCCCGCCGGAGCGCGTGACGCAGTACCACCTCGCCGGGCACACCAACAAGGGCACCCACATCGTCGACACCCACAACGACCACGTGATCGACGCGGTCTGGGAGCTCTATCGCCACTCGGTGGCGCGGACCGGCAACGTCTCGACGCTGCTCGAGTGGGACGCCGACATCCCCGCGTTCGACGTCGTCCACGCGGAGGCCCTCAAGGCGCGCGCGTTCCGCCGGGAGGAGAAGTCGCTTGAAGCCGCAGCCTCTTGACCTGCCGCTGGACCACGTCCAGCGCTGGATGCAGGCGGTCATCGAGCACCCGGGGACGGCGGAGGAGGCGGTGCGGTCGCCGGCGGCACGCACGGAGCTCGACCCCGAGACGATCGAGGGAGTGATCCTGCCCTCGAAGACGCTCTCTTCGGTCGAGCGCGTCGGCGTCTACCAGGGGATGTACCTGCTGCGGATGATCGAGGCGCTGGAGGGCGACTATCCCGCGGTCGCCCACTATCTCGGGTCCGACGGCTTCGCGGAGCTCGTCGAGCGCTATGCGAAGGCCCACCCCTCCCGGAGCTACACGTTCAACCGCTTCGGCGGGAAGTTTCCCGAGTTCATCCGCGACGCGAAGTGGCTTCGCCGCCGCGCGGTCCTCTGGGACCTCGCCCGGCTCGAGCGCGCCGTCACCGAGGTCTTCGACGCGCCGCAGTCGC
>DASXAG010000120.1:0-101385 GCA_036406835.1 Thermoanaerobaculia bacterium | reverse complement strand
GTGGCTTCGGGCGAGAGCGGCAGCTGCAGCTCGGACATCCCGTGGGTCAGCGAGGATCCGACGGAGGGCACGGTTCCGGCGGCTGGCGGCGCGAGGCACGTGGCCGGCGGCGGCGGATCCAACCCCTTCCCGGTGGCGGTGACCTTCGACTCGGCCGGTCTGTTCCCGGGTCTGCGTCAGGCGCACCTCGGGTTCAAGACGGACACGCCGTACCCGATGGCGGGCGTGGGCCTCAACTTCACGGTCCGGTTCCTGGACGTCCTGGAGGACAACCCGCCGGGGACGGACACCTTCGAGCCCTACATCTACGCGGCGGCCGGGGCGAACATCATGCACGGCTGCTCGTTCTTCAACTTCTGCCCGAGCGCCCAGGTGACGCGCGCCGACATGGCCGGGTACATCTTCCGGTCGGTGCACGGACCGTTCACGCCTCCGCCGGTCTACACGGGGATCTTCGGGGACGTGTTCTTCGGGGACTACAACGCGGATTACATCCAGGGCGTGTATGACGACGGGATCACGGCGGGCTGCCAGGCGGACCCGCTGCTGTACTGCCCGGACCAGAGCATCCCGAGAGGCCAGATGGCGGTCTTCATCGAGAAGGGTAAGCGGGGCTCGGATTACGTTCCGCCGCCCTGCGCGGGCATCTTCGGTGACGTCTCGTGCCCGCCGACTCCGAGCGATCCGTACGGCGACTGGGTCGAGCTGCTGTTCAACGACGGCATCACGGCCGGTTGCCAGGTCAGCCCGGCCATGTTCTGCCCGCTGCAGCCCATTCCCAACGAGCAGATGGCCGTCTTCATCGTGAAGGCCTTCGGGTTCCCGGTCGTACTGCCCTAGCGACTAACGGTAAACACGGTTCTCCCACGTTTCGGGCGCGGCTTCGGCCGCGCCCTTTTTTTTGTGCCGGAATCGGGGCTGGGAGCCGGCGGGCGGTGCGGCGCCGGGACGGACTAGGGACGGGACGCGGGCGCGGGCGCGGGTGGGACCACGTCCGTCTCGCCGAGCGACCACTCGTGGTACGCGTCGGCCACGCTCTCGGTGTCCCCGTCGCGCACGACGGCGCCGTGATGCAGCCAGATGACCCGCGAGCAATTGTTGCGGATCTGCTCGAGCGAATGCGAGACGAGCATGAACGTCCGGCCCCGCGCGGTGATCCCCGCCATGCGGTCGTGGCACTTGCGCTGGAACTTCTCGTCGCCCACGGCCAGGGCCTCGTCGACCAGGAGGATGTCCGGATCGACGTCGGTCGCCACCGCGAACGCGAGACGCGCCGCCATGCCGGTCGAGAAGGTCCGGATCGGGGCGTCGATGAAGTCCTGCAGCTCCGCCCACTCGACGATGCGGTCGAGCCGGGCGCGCGTCTGCTTGCGGGAGAATCCGAGCAGCGCGCCCTGGATCATGACGTTCTCGCGTCCCGTGAGCTCGCCGTGGAACCCGAGGCCCAGCTCCAGGATCGGCGCGATGCGGCCGGCGACGACGACGCGCCCCTCCGTGGGCATCAGGACGCGCGAGATGACCCGGAAGAGCGTGCTCTTGCCGGCGCCGTTGCGCCCGATGACCCCGATGCGCTCGCCGGCGGACACCGTCAGGTCGAGGTTCCGCAGCGCGACGAAGTCGTCGTAGACGATGCGGCGCTGGAGACTCCGGATCGTGTACTCCTTGAGGGAATGGATCCGTTCCCGCGGCACGCGGTAGCGCATCGTGACGTTCTCGAGTCGAATGACTTCGCTCATCGCGCTCATCGGCCGCGCCGCTCCCTCAGCTCCAGTACGCCATGCGGTCGGCGCGGTGGCAGAAGTACACCCAGCCCGTGACGAGGATCGCGACCGACAGCGCCAGCGATCCCGCGAGCAGGGTCGGGGACGGAAGGACGCCGTCGTAGATCGGTTTCCGGAAGACCTGGATCAGGTGGTACATCGGGTTCAGCGAGAGGAGGACGCGGTAGCGGAAGGGGACGATCGAGGGCTCGTACACGATCGGCGTCAGGAAGAACCAGGTCTGGACGAGCACCGTGTACATCTCGCGCACGTCGGCGAATCGGGACGTCACCGTGAAGAGGAGGAACGAGATGCCGGCCGTGAAGAGCGCGATCACGAAGATCGAGACCGGGAGAAACGCCCACGTCGCGTGGAAGGGATAACCCGTGACCGCGATGATCAGGATCAACGGGACCAGGGAGAGAACCAGATTGACCAGCCCGCCCCCGACCGCCGAGGCGATGAAGACCGAGCGCGGCACGAACATCCGCTTGGCGAGCTCGTTGGACGACGTCGTCTGGAGGGCCGCGGTCGACGTGGTCTGCGAGAAGAAGGCCCAGAAGATCGAGCCCGTCATGAAGTACACGGGGTAGTTCTGGATCGCGGTCTTCAGGATCGACGAGAAGACGAGCGTCAGGGCGACCATGTTGAGCAGCGGCGCGAGCATGGTCCAGAGGATCCCGAGGACCGAGCGCTTGTAGCGGACCTTGATGTCCCGGATGACGAGCTCGTGGACCAGGCCGCGGTATCTCCAGAGCTGGACGGCCTCCTCGATCCAGCGCGGCGGGCGGTGCGCGGAGTCGTAGAGGGAGGGGGCGGAGGAGGTTCCGAGTCTGACCTCGGCGGCGTTGGTGGAGTCAGTCATGCGTCGCACCCCTTCGCGGAACCGGGGCTCGGTCGCCCGAGAGCGCCGAGAGCCAGCCGTCCAGCGCCCGCGCGCGCGTGTCCCAGGTGTTCTCGCGGGCGAAGGCGCGCCGCCGCAGCGCGGCCTCGGGTCCCTTCGCCGCTTCGGCCGCCGCCGCGCGGATCTCGCGCGCGAATTCCTCGGCCGTCGCGGCGAGGCGGACGAGGCCGAGGCTCAGCCGGGCGAGCGGCTCGAGGGAGCGCATCGGCGTCGCCACGACGGCGCGTCCGGCGGCCGCGGCCTCGTAGAGCTTCACGGGGTCCGTCGCGTGGGTCAGCTCCGAGAGCCGGAAGGGGATGATCTCGACGTCGAACCGCCGGCGGAACTCGGGCATCTCGCGATGGGGCCGCTCGCCATGGAAGACGACGTTCGCGCGCCGTGGCAGCCGCGCGGCGACGTCCTCGATCCCTCCCACGATCTCGAAGCGCCAGCCCGGCTCGCGTTCCGCCAGGCGGTCCAGCAACTCGAGGTCGAACCACGAGTCCACGGCTCCGACGTATCCCACCGTGAGCCGGTCCGGATCGGTGTCGGGGTGAGGAGTCGGCAGAGGGAGGCTCCCGAAGAGGTCGAAGTCGCAGGCGTTGGGGAGGAGCCGTACCTCCTGGCCGCGCGCGCGCGACGCCAGTCGGCGGCGCAGCGACTCGGAGGTCGCGACCACGAGATCGGCCGACGCGGCGAGTCTGGCCTCCGCGTCGTCGAGGAGGTCGGCCCGGGTGCGGGTCGTCGGGAACTCCTCGTGCGCGTCGATGCAGTCGTACGCGATGCGCCAGCCGAGGCTCTCCCGCAGAGTCTCGCCGAGCGGTCCCCAGAAGGGGCTCTGCTCGAGAAGCACCGCCTCGCCGATCGCGAAGCGGTCCCGGGCGCCGGCCAGCGAGGCGGACGCGCGCGCGAGCGCCCGTCCCGCCAGGCGGCGGTCCCAGGGGTCCTCGCGGCGGACCCCGGCGATCGGGAGCAGCGTGACCCCCGGGGCCACGCCGGCGGGCTCGGCGGGCTCGCCCGACCCCTCGAGGGACCCGTAGAAGACGCGCCGGTTCAGACGCGCGAGCGCCTCCGCGAGCTGCTGGGGGCGCTGGCGGCGATAGCTCCAGGGAATCACCGGCAGGATCACGACGTCGCCGCGTCCCGGGGTCGGACGGCCGGGATCGAGTGGGAGCAGCTTCAGCTCGGAGGCCGGCTTGCGCAGGCCCAGCAGCCGCTCGGCCGCGACGCGGCGGCGCAGGGCGCGGCGCAGCGGCAGCGGAACCGCGCGCCGGCCCAGCGAATAAATCCTCCCGCGCCACCCCGACTCCCAGCGAGGCCTCATGCGGGAGGCACGAACGGCGCGAACGGCCGCTGCAGCAGGATCGACGCGATGCGCTCCGAGGCGAGGCCGTCGCCGTAGGGGTTGGCGCGGCCCGCCATCCGGCGGCGCGCCGCGCCGTCGGCGAGCAGCGTCCCCGCCTCCGCGACGATCCTCTCCTCGTCGGTCCCGACCAGCCGGGCGAGGCCCGCCTCGACGCCCTCGGGCCGCTCGGTCTTCTCGCGGAGCACCAGCACGGGCTTGCCGAAGGTCGGGGCCTCCTCCTGGATTCCGCCGGAGTCCGTCAGGATCAGCCGCGCCCGCCGCATCAGCCTCACGAGCTCCAGGTAGTCGACCGGGTCCACCAGCGTCACGTTGGGAAGGCCCTCGTTGCGACGGACGACGCGGGCGACGTTGGGATTGGGATGGGTCACGTGAACGAAGCGCGCGTCCGGAAACTGCCGGGCGAGGCGCCCGATCGCGCGGACGACGCGCTCGAGCGGCTCGCCGAAGCTCTCGCGACGGTGCGCCGTGATGAGGACGAGGTTCTCCTCCGCGACGTCGCTCTCCCGGTGGGCGATCTCGAGCAGCGCGTCGACGACGGTGTTCCCGGTCAGGAAGATCCGGCCTCCCGGAACGTGCTCGAGCTCGAGGGCCTGCGCGGCGCGGCGGGTCGGCACGAAGTGCACGTCGGCGACCAGGTCCGCGACGCGGCGGTTCATCTCCTCCGGAAACGGGTGCTGGAAGTCGCCGGTCCGCAGCCCCGCCTCGACGTGGCCCACGCGGACCCGTCGATGGAACGCGGCCACGGAGGCGCACATCGCGGTCGTCGTATCGCCCTGGACCAGCAGCCAATCCGGAGACTCCTTCGCGAGCGTCGCGTCGAGCGCGGCGAACACGCGCGACGCCAGCTCGTTCGGGGTCTGATCGGGCCGCATCAGGTCGAGATCGATGTCGGGGGTGATGCCGAAGAGCGCGAACGCCTGGTCGAGCATCTGGCGGTGCTGGGCCGTCGCGCAGACGCGCACCTCACACTCCCGCTCGCTCGCGAGGCGGCGGATGACCGGGGCCATCTTGATGGCCTCGGGTCGCGTACCGACGACGACGAGCAGCTTCATGAGGTTCGTGTTCGACTCGCGGCGCGCACCGAGTGCGCACGATCGGCAGCCTTCGGCTACGGACGCGTCGCGCCGCCGGCGAACCTGCCCGCATTGTACGGGCTTGGTGCGCCCGCGCACAGCGGAAAAAACGACTTCCCCGCAAAGCGGCGCGGAGTACACTCACGGCATCGAGCCATGATCCCGGAAGTCTTCGAGTGCCCCCGCTGCGAGCGGCAGTTCGTGATCGACAGCGTCCCCGACGACGGCAGTGAGGACGTCCACTGCCCGCAGTGCAGCCGCTACCTCGGCGTGCGCGACGTCGCCTTCGTGCTGCGGACCGAGCTCGACGAGATGATCGAGCGGCTGACCTTCGAGAAGGACCGGCTCGAGAAGGACGAGGCCGTCTACAACCTCACCGATTGCGACGCGGAGATGAAGTTCTACGGGCGCGAGGTCGTGCGGGTCATCGGCGTGCTCCGCGGCGCGCTGAAGGAGCTCCGGAAGCTCCGCGACGACTACCGGGTGAACAAGGAACCCAGGATCTAGCTCAGGGTCCGGTTCGCTGCCGAAACGTCCGCAGTCTCCGCAGGCTCGTCTCCTTGCCCAGGAGCGCGACCACGTCGAACAGTGGGGCGCCCACCGTGACGCCGGTCAGCGCCAGCCGCGTCGGGTGGATGAGCTTGCCCGCCGAGACGCCGGCGGCCTCGGCCGTCTCCCGCAGCACGGCCTCGGTCGAAGCGGCGGTCCACTCCGCTTCGGAGAGTCCCTCCAGCCGCCGCTCGAGCGCCTCCAGTTGTCCCGCGGTGTCCGGCTTGACGTGTTTCTTGAGCCCGTCCGCCTCGTACGCGGAGGGATCGGCGGCGTAGGACGCCAGGGCGCGGCCCATCTCGATCGGCGTGCGCACGCGCGGGCGGTGGAGCTCGATCGCGCGGAGCGCCACGTCCTTCGGGGGGCCGCCGCCGGCGGCGAAGGGCACCGATCGCGCGAGCAACTCCTCGGCCGGCATCTTGGCGATGTACTGCGCGTTCATCCAGAGAAGCTTCTCGGGGTCGAACACGGAGGGGGAGGCGCCGACGCGCTCGAGCGAGAACTCGCGCTCCATCTCCTCGCGCGTCAGGATCTCGCGGTCTCCGCCCGGCGCCCATCCGAGCAGTGCGAGGAAATTGAAGAGCGCCTCGGGCAGGATGCCGGCATCGCGCCACTCCTCCACCGCCGCCGCCCCGTGCCGCTTCGACAGCTTCTTGCGGTCAGTGCCGAGAATCATCCCCAGGTGCGCGAAGCGGGGAATCGGCGCGCCCAGGGCGCGGAAGAGCGCGACGTGCTTGGGCGTGTTGGCGAGGTGGTCGTCGCCCCGGATGATGTCGGTGATCCGCATGTCGACGTCGTCGACGCAGACCGAAAAGTGGTACAGCGGGTGGCCGTCCGAGCGGACCAGCACGAAGTCGTCGAGGGCGTCTGCCGGGAACTCGACGCGTCCGCGGATCAGGTCCTCGACCACGATGGTCTCGGCCGGCATCGCGAGCCGTACGACGAAGCGCTCGCCGGCGCGCGCCCGACGCTCGCTCTCCTCGGAGGAAATGCGGCGGCCCGCGCCGGAATAGCGGTAGGCCTTGCCGGCCGCCTCGGCGGCCCTGCGCTCGGCATCGAGCTCCTCGGGCGTCTCGAACGCCCGATAGGCCTTTCCCTCGCGCAGAAGGCGCTCCGCGGCCGCGCGGTAGAGGTCGTAGCGCCGCGACTGGTAGAAGGGGCCCTCGTCGTAGTCCAGGCCGAGCCACTCCATCGCCGAGAGGATCTGGCCGGTCAGCTCCTCGCGCGAGCGCTCGACGTCCGTGTCCTCGATGCGGAGAATGAAGGTTCCCTTCTCCCGCCGCGCGAAGAGCAGGTTGTAGAGCGCGGTGCGCGCGCCGCCGACGTGCAGGGAGCCGGTCGGCGAAGGCGCGAAGCGAACGCGGGGAGACGGCGACGACGCCGTCGACAAAGAGGCCGAATCCGACATCGGCGGCGATCCTAGCGCAGTTCCGCCTAGTCGAGCGGCAGGCTGACCGAGTAGGAGAAGCGGCCGCGCCCGATCTCGATGAGGACGTTGTTCTTGTTGAAGTCCCGCTGCATCACGTGGTCGACGTCCTCGGCCGTGCGCACGCGCGTGCCGTTCAGCCCGATCAGGAAGTCGCCCGACTTCAGGCCCGCCTGCGCGGACGCGGAGTCGCGGTCCGTGACCGAGACGCGCAGCCCCTCGGAGGTCGAGCGGACGCCGAGGCCCAGCTCCTCGCGCAGGATGCGCGTCCCCAGGCCCGCCGGCGGCGTCTCGCCCTGGAGCGTGATCGTGCGCTCGCCGTCTTTGCCGCGCAGCGCCAGCTTGAGCGGGCGGCCGGGCCCGCGGGTGGAGAGGGCGGTCTCGAAGGCCTCCTGCGAGTCGATCGGCGTGCCGTCGACCGAGACGACCTGGTCTCCGACGCGCACGCCGGCGCGGGCGGCGGGTGAGCCCGGATAGACGAGACGCACGCGGAATCCCCTCGGCCGGTTCTCCTCGCCGGAGACGAGGGTCTTTCCGCGGAGGCCGACCCACACCCCGCGCACCTCGCCGTACCGCAGCAGGTCGTCCACGATGCGATGCGCGCGGTCGACGGGGATCGCGAAACCGATGCCCTGCGCGCCGCCGATGATGGCGGTCGCGACGCCGATCATCTCGCCGTCGAGGTTGACGAGCGGCCCTCCCGAGTTGCCGGGATTGATCGAGGCGTCGGTCTGGATGAAGTCGGTGTAGGTCTGGTTGTTCTCCGCCTTGATCGTGCGTCCGGTCGCCGACACGACGCCGGCCGTGACCGTGTGCGAGAGCCCGAAGGGATTGCCGATGGCCACGATCGTCTCGCCGATCATCAGGTCGGAGGAGGAGCCCATCTTGAGCGCGGGGAGCGCGGCGCCCGGCCGCCGCACGCGCAGGACGGCGAGGTCGTTGTCGGTGTCGGATCCCACGACCTCGCACTCGAGCTCCATGCCGGACTTGGTCATGGCGGTGATCTTCGAGGCGCCCGAGACGACGTGCTCGTTGGTCAGGATGATGCCCTTCGGGTCGATGATGGATCCCGATCCCAGGGACTGGCTGCTGCGCTCGCGGCGCGGGTCCGTGCCGAAGAAGAAGTCGTCGAAGATCGAAGGCCGGCGGCGCAGCGTCGTCTCGGCCGAGATGTTCACGACGGCCGGCGCGACCTTCTCGACGACCTGCACGATCTCGGTCTTGCGGTTGTTGAGGGGTGCGGCGACGAGGCCTGCCGCGACGGCGACGGTCAGGATGATCAGACTCGCTTCGACCCGGTGTCTCACGGCTGGCACAACCTCCCGCCCCGATCACGCATTCCGTGCAAGAAAAGGCCCCGCCTCGCGGCGGGGCCGAAGGATACTCGAAAAAGAGGACTGGCCTTACCGGCTCTTCACCTCGATCGTCTCCGGCTTCTCGGCGCCCGGAGTGATCCGGATCGTCCGAGGCTTGGCGTCCTCGCGCTTGGGCAGCTCGACCTGGAGCAGGCCGTCCTTGAACGTGGCCTTGATCTTCTCGCGGTCGACGTTGTTGGGCAGCGAGAAGCTGCGGACGAACTGGCCGTAGGATCGCTCCACGCGGTGATAGCTCTTGCCCTCCGTCTCCTTCTCGAACTTGCGCTCGCCGCGCAGGCTCAGCATGCCGTTCTCGCTCTGGATCTCGATCTCGTTCTCCTTGAAGCCGGGAAGCTCCGCGGTGATGAGGATCCGATCCTTCTCCTCGGCGATGTCGACCGGGGGCGCCCAGGCCGACAGCTGCATCTCGTCGTCGTCGCGCTCGCGACGTCCGTAAGCGTAGCCGCCGAAGACGCGGTTGAGCCTGTCCTGCAGGCTCGAGACTTCACGATAGGGATCCCAACGCATCAGATTCATAGAAACCTCCATGGAAAAATCGGTTACACCGCTACGGGTACGGACTTCTTCACGATCTTGAGCGATTCCTTGTCGGGCGCGACGGTCAGCTCGGCGGCGTCGCCCTCGCCGATTCTCCCCGCGAGCAGGCTCTCGGCCAGCTGGTCCGCGACCTGCTTCTGGATCAGCCGCTTCAGCGGCCGCGCGCCGAAGGTCGGGTCGTAGCCCCGGCCCGCCAGGAACTTCTTCGCCTCCGGCGTCCACGTCAGCTGGATGCCGCGGTCGAGGAGCGTCTTCGCGAGCCCCGTGAGCTGGATCTGCACGATCTTCTCGATCTCCTCCCGCGTCAGGCGGTGGAAGACGATGATGTCGTCGATCCGGTTGAAGAACTCGGGACGGAAGTGGCGGCGGAGCGCCTCCTCGATCTTCGCCTTGATCTCTTCCTCGCTGCGCGTCGCCTCCTCCGCGATCCACTCGGATCCGAGGTTCGAGGTCATGATGATCACGGTGTTCTTGAACGAGACCACGCGGCCCTTGCCGTCGGTCAGCCGGCCGTCGTCGAGGACCTGGAGCAGGACGTTGAAGACGTCGGGGTGCGCCTTCTCGATCTCGTCGAACAGGATGACGGAGTAGGGCCGCCGGCGCACGGCCTCGGTCAGCCGGCCGCCCTCCTCGTAGCCGACGTAGCCCGGAGGCGCGCCGATCATCCGCGCGACGGCGTGCTTCTCCATGTACTCGGACATGTCGAGCCGGACCATGGCGTGCTCGTCGTCGAACAGGAACTCGGCGAGGGCGCGGGCGAGCTCCGTCTTGCCGACGCCCGTCGGTCCGACGAAGAGGAACGAGCCGAGCGGCCTCTTCGGGTCGGAGAGACCCGCGCGGGAGCGGCGCACCGCGTCCGCGACCGCCTCGACGGCCTCGTCCTGGCCGATGACGCGCGCGTGGAGCCTGTCCTCCATCTTGAGGAGCTTCTGCGTCTCGCTCTCGATCATCCGGCTGACCGGCACGCCGGTCCACTTCGAGACCACCGCGGCGATGTCCTCCTCGGTGACCTCCTCGCGCAGCATCCGCTGACCCTTCTGGAGCTCCTGGAGGCGCGCGTTCTCGGCGGCGAGCTCCTTCTCGAGCGCCGGAAGCCGCCCGTAGCGCAGCTCCGCGACCCGCTGCAGCTCGCCCTGCCGCTCGGCTTCGACGGCCTCCAGCTTGACCCGCTCGATCGATTCCTTGATCTGCCCGCTCTTCTGGATGACTTCCTTCTCGGCGGACCATTTCGCGCGCAGGCGCGTGGACTCCTCGCGCGCCTCCGCGAGGATCTTCTCGATCTCCTGGAGCCGCGCCTTGGACTCCTTGGTCTTCTCCTTGGCGAGCGCGCGCTTCTCGATCTCGAGCGAGACGATGCGGCGCTCGATCGCGTCGATCTCCGTCGGCAGCGAGTCGATCTCGGTGCGCAGCCGGGCCGCGGCCTCGTCGACCAGGTCGATGGCCTTGTCCGGGAGGAAACGGTCGGTGATGTACCGCTGCGAGAGCCGGGCCGCGGCGACGAGAGCGCCGTCGGTGATGCGGACGCCGTGGTGGATCTCGTAGCGCTCCTGGAGCCCGCGGAGGATCGCGATCGTGTCGTCGACCGTGGGCTCCTCGACGTAGACCGGCTGGAATCGCCGCTCGAGAGCGGCGTCCTTCTCGATGTGCTTCTGGTACTCGTTCAGCGTCGTGGCGCCGATCGCGCGCAGCTCGCCGCGGGCCAGCGCGGGCTTGAGCATGTTCGACGCGTCCATCGCGCCCTCGGCGGCCCCCGCGCCGACGAGCGTGTGCAGCTCGTCGATGAAGAGGACGATCGTCCCCTGCGCCTCCTCGATCTCCTTGAGGACGGCCTTGAGGCGATCCTCGAACTCGCCGCGGTACTTGGCGCCGGCAATCATGGCGCCGAGGTCCAGCGAGACCACGCGCTTGTTCTTCAGGCCCTCGGGGACGTCGCCCATGTGGATCCGGCGGGCGAGGCCCTCGACGATCGCCGTCTTGCCGACTCCGGGCTCGCCGATGAGGACCGGGTTGTTCTTGGTCCGGCGCGACAGGACCTGGATGACGCGGCGGATCTCCTCGTCGCGGCCGATGACCGGGTCGATCTTGCCGCGCCGCGCGAGATCGGTGAGGTCGCGCGTGTAACGCTTGAGCGCCTGGTACTTGTCCTCGGGGTTCGGGTCCGTAATGCGCGTCGAGCCGCGGACCTCCTTGAGCGCCTTGAGCAGGGCATCCTTCTGGACCCCCGCCTTCCGAAGCTGGGACGCGGCCTCGCCTCCGGACTCGGCGAGCGCCAGCAGGAAGTGCTCGGTCGAGACGTACTCGTCGCCGAACTCCTTGGCGATCTCGAAGGAGCGGTCGAAGACGCGCGTGAGGTCCCGCGACACGGCGGCGTCGGCCGAGGCGCCCGAGACGGACGGGATTCGCGCGAGGCTCGCGGCGATCTCCGAGGAGAGCGTCTCCGGGTTGACGCCGAGCTTCTGGAGCACCGGCACGACCACGCCGTCGTCCTGCTTGAGAAGGGCCAGCAGAAGGTGATCGCTCGTGAGCTCCGCGTTGCCGCGGGCGCGCGCGTCGCGCTGGGCCTCCTGAACGGCTTCCTGGGCCTTGATGGTCAGTTGATCGAAACGCATTTTTCCTTCCAGCGGCAGGCCTCTCCGGCCGGCCGCGACTGCATGAGTGTTATATAGTCAACTTGAAATACGTCGCAAGTTGACAATCGGATGCTCAGATTCTTTGGGCTCTGGGATCGTTCATGCCGGCCTCACGGAAACCTTTGATACGTAAGAGGCAAGAGTCACAGACCCCGCAGGGCGAGCCGTCCGGACCGGGGTCGTAGCACGAAGTTGTGAGGCCGAAATCGAGGCCGAGGCGGGCTCCCAGGGCCACGATCTCGGCCTTGCTGAGCCGGAGCAGGGGGGCCCGGATTCGGAACGCGAGGCGCCCCTCCGACCCCGCCCTGGTCCCGAGGTTGGCCATCCGCTCGAAGGCCTCCAGGAACTCCGGCCGGCAATCCGGATACCCCGAGTAGTCGAGCGCGTTCGCGCCGATGAACACGTCGGCGGCGCCGAGCGTCTCCGCCCACGAGATGGCGTGGGCGAGGAAGAGCGCGTTGCGCGCCGGAACGTAGGTCACCGGGATCGGCTCGCGGCCCAGGCCGTTCTTGGGCACCGCGAGGGAGGGGTTCGTCAGCGCCGAGGCCGCGGCTCCCGGAAGGTCGACACGCACGACGCGGTGTTCGCGCGCGCCGTAGCGCCCGGCGACGGCGCGGGCGGCGTCGATCTCGACGCGGTGCCGCTGTCCGTAGTCGAAGGAGAGCGCGTAGGTCTCGAACCCTTCGGAGCGGGCGATCAGAAGACACGTCGAAGAATCGAGACCGCCGGAAAGGAGAATGACCGCCCTTCCGGCGTTCATCGGCCCGGGACGTCTCCCCAGAGGAGCTTGTGGAGCTGCAGCCCCAGACGGATCCTCCGTCCCGAATCGCGGATCCAGGAGGCGAGCTCGATCGCCGGGAGGGATTCCCAGACGGGCGAGAAGGTCACCGTGTGGCGGCGGTCGAGCTCCCGCGCCGCCACGAGCGCGAGGGACCAGTCGAAGTCCCGGCGGTCGGCGAGGACGAACTTGAGCTCGTCCTTCCCGGTCAGCCGGTCCAGGTTCTCCGCGAGGTTGGCGTGCTGCATCCCGCTGCCGGGAGCCTTGACGTCCACGATCTTGACGACGCGCGGGTCCACGCGCTCGAGCCCGACGTGCCCTCCGGTCTCGACCATCACGGTGCGGTCGGCGGCCAGGAGGCGGTCGATCAGCGGATAGACGCCCTCCTGCTCGAGCGGCTCGCCGCCGGTCACCTCGACGAGATCCGTCCCGAGCGCGAGCACCTCGCGGGCGGCGTCCTCGACGGTCATCTCCGAACCGCCGTGGAACGCGTACGCGCTGTCGCACCAGACGCAGCGCAGCGAGCAGCCGGTGAGGCGGACGAACGCGCACGGGAAGCCGGCGCGCGTGGACTCGCCCTGGAGAGAGCGGAAGATCTCCGTGACCCGGATCGTCTCGCGGCCGCTCACGGCAACTCTGTTCTGCGCCGTGTCTTCACGGCGACACCTGGATGCGCCCGTGCAGCATGTTCATCCCGCACGAGAAGGTGAACTCGCCCGGACGCTCGGGGCGGATCTCGACCACCGTCTTCGCGTGGGCCGCGAGCGCCCGCCGGACCCCGAAGTCCGGGAAGACGACCTCGTCGGTGCACGGGCTCGCGTCCCGCCGGTCGAAGACGAGGCGCAGGGGCCGTCCCACGTGGGCGCGGATGACGTCGGGCGAGTAGCCTCCCTCGACGACGACCGTGACCTCGGCGGAATCGCCCGCGGCGACGGCCTCCGTCGGGGCCGCCCGCTTCTTTCCGAAGAAGAAGACGGAGAGCGCGACGAGAAGGAAGACACCCGCGGCGATCGCGGCGATCCGATCCGGGCTCACGGCAATCTCCGGCGGGCGAGCCGCAGGCTGTTCGCGACGACGGAGACGGAGCTCGCCGCCATGGCGGCGGAGGCGATCATCGGCGAGAGCGTCCATCCGGTCAGGGGATAGAGCGCGCCCGCGGCGATGGGGATGCCCAGCGCGTTGTAGAGAAACGCGAACCAGAGGTTCTGGCGGATCGTCGCGAGCGTCGCGCGCGACAGCGCGATCGCCGCGGGCACGTTGTCGAGGCTCTCCCCGACGAGCGTCACGTCCGAGGCCTCGACGGCGATGTCCGATCCGGCGCCGATGGCGATGCCGACGTCGGCCCGCGCCAGCGCCGGCGCGTCGTTGACGCCGTCGCCGACCATGGCGACGCGCTCGCCGCGATTCTGGAGCGCGGCGACGTGGGACTCCTTGTCGGCGGCGAGGACGCCCGCGAAGACCTCGTCGATCCCGAGGCGGCCGGCGACGGCGCGCGCGGTGTCCTCGCGGTCTCCGGTCAGCATCGCGACCTCGAGCCCCTGGGCGCGCAGGCGCGCGATCGCGGGCGCGGCCGACGGCTTCTCGCGGTCCGCGACCGCGAGGACGCCGAGGAGCCTGCCGTCCGCCGCCACGAGCAGCGGCGTCTTCCCCTCGGCGGCGAAACGGACGAGCTCCTCGCGCACGGCGGACGCGTCGATGCCCTCCTCCTCGAGGAGGCGCGCGTTCCCCACGACCGAAGGCGCCCCGCCGATCCGCCCGACGACGCCGAGGCCCGTCCGCGACGCGAACGCCTCGACCTTCGGCGGCGCGATCCCGCGCTCCCGCGCCGCGTCCACGATCGCGCGCGCGAGGGGGTGGGCGGACGCGAGCTCGAGCGCCGCCGCGGTGCCGAGGAGCCGCTCCTCGGCGACTCCGGCGAGCTGCACGCGGTCGGTCAGGCGCGGCCGCCCCTCGGTCAGCGTGCCGGTCTTGTCGAACAGGACGAGCGTGATCTTCCGCGCGCCCTCGAGGGCATCGGCGTTGCGGAAGAGGATGCCGTGGCGCGCGCCGCGGCCCGTTCCCGCCAGGATCGCCGTCGGCGTCGCCAGGCCGAGCGCGCAGGGGCAGGCGATGATGAGGACCGAGGCGAGGGCCACCGTCGCGAGGAGCGCCCGGGGCTCCGGGCCCAGGACGTACCAGGCGACCCACGTCACGATCCCGATGCCGAGCACGACCGGCACGAAGACGCCCGCGACCCTGTCCGCGAGCCGCTGGATCGGCGGCTTCGAGGCCTGCGCCTGCTGCACGAGCCGCACGATCTGCGACAGCGCCGTCTGGCCGCCGACCGCCGTCGCCTCCATCTCGAAGACGCCGTCTCCGTTGAGCGTTCCGGCGAGCACGCGGTTTCCCGGCTCCTTCGCGACGGGGATCGACTCGCCGGTCACCATCGACTCGTCGACCGCGGAGCGGCCGGAGCGGACGACTCCGTCGACCGGCACCGAGTCGCCGGGCTTGACGCGGAGCCGCGCGCCGACGCGCACGTCGGCGAGGGGGACCTCGATCTCGCCGGCTCCGTCGTGCGAGACGAGCCGCGCCCGCCGCGGCGCGAGCTCCAGGAGCTTGCGGATCGCGGCCGACGTCCGTCCCCGTGCGCGCGTCTCGAGGTAGCGCCCGAAGAGGATCAGGGTCAGGATCACGCCGACGGCCTCGTAGTAGACCGGGCTCATGCCGCGGCTCCCCGAAGACGCAGCCGCACCCGGCGCCGCCGCGGCGACTCGCGGAAAGAACGTCGCGGCGATCGAGAGCAGGAGCGCGGCGGTCGTGCCCGTCGCGATCAGCGTGTCCATGTTCGCGGTCCGGTGGCGAAGCGTCTGGAGCGCGCCCTTGAGGAACGGGGAACCCGCCCAGAGGTAGACCGGCAGCGTCAGGACGAGCAGCAGGAGGTTGCGCCCGCGGAACATGACGTCGGCCATCGAGAAAACGACCACCGGGACCGTGAGCGCCGCGGCGATCACGGTCCGGCGGAGCATCTCCCGCGTCTGCCGCCGCGCCGCCGCCTCCTGCTCGCCCGGCGTGGCGGCGTCGAGGGGAGAGGCGCCGTAGCCGCTCTCGCGCACGGCGGCGACGAGGCGCTCCGGGTCGAGGCCGCGGCCGCGGACGTGGGCCTGCGCGGTGCCGAGGTTGACCGAGGCCTCCTCCACGCCCGGCACGGCGGCGAGCGCGCCTTCGATCGTGTTCACACAGGCGGCGCAGTGCATGCCCTCGAGAGAGAGGGTGAGCGCGTCGGAATTGTCATCCCGACGGCGAGCGGCGCGAGGGGGAGGGACCCCATTCGAGTCTCGCGGTGGCTTCAAAGGAGTCCCTCGGGCCGCTGCCCTCGGGATGACAGGAAGGGATGGAGGCGTGCTCCGGCCGGATGCCATGGGACGTTAGCGTATCGCGCGCGTAGACTCTCGCCCGATGGTCTCCGAGCGTTATCGCGCGCGCGTGTCCTACGTCGGCACGAACTTCCACGGCTGGCAGGTGCAGAAGAACGCGGCGCGCACGGTGCAGGCCGTGCTGTCCCACGCTCTCTCGAGCCTGGCGGGTTCGAGCGTCCGCGTGGAGGGCGCCAGCCGGACCGATGCCGGCGTTCACGCCGAGGGGCAGGTGATCCACTTCGACCTGCCCTCGCGGCGGGCGCCGGAGGTGATCCGCGACGCGGTCAACCACCGTCTCCCCGACGACGTGCGGCTCCTCGAGGTCGCCGCCGCCGCGCCGGGCTTCCACGCCCGCCACGACGCGGCCTGGAAGGAATACGTCTACCGCTGGTCGCGCGCCGAGGTCATCGACCCCCGCGACGCGCCGTACGTGGCGCCGATCTCTCCGGGCGCGAGCCTCGCGCGGATGCGCGCGTGCGCCGCGCTCGTTCCCGGCACGCGCGACTTCGGCGTCTTCGCCGTGCGGCTGGCGCCGGGCGAGACGACCGAGCGCACGCTTCACGCCCTCACGGTCGAGGAGGACGGCGCGGACCTGCGCGCGCTGTTCCGCGGCGACGGATTCCTCCGCGGCATGGTGCGCTCGATCAGCGGCGTGCTGGCCGACGCCGCGCGCGGCAAGGCGCCCACCGAGCGCGCCGGCGAGCTGCTCGCGACCGGCGATCGCCGGCTGCTCTCGCCGAAGGCTCCGGCGAAGGGTCTGACGCTGGTGAGGGTCTCCTACGGAGAGTAAACTGTCCGGATGATCGACGCGGAATCGCTGGCGGCGCCCGGGAGCCTCGAGCGCCAGCTCCTGGACGAGATCGACCTCGCCCGCCTGCCGCGTCACATCGCGATCATCATGGACGGCAACGGCCGCTGGGCCCGCCAGCGCGGCTCGCCGCGCGTCGAGGGTCACCGCGCGGGCATCGCCTCCGTCCGCGAGACCGTCGAGACCTGCGCGCGCCTCGAGCTCGACGCGCTGACGCTGTACGCGTTCTCGGTCGAGAACTGGAAGCGCCCGCGCTTCGAGATCGTCACCCTGATGTCGCTCCTCAAGGAGTACCTCGCGAGGGAGCTCGCGAACCTGCTCAAGAACGACATCCGTTTTCGCGTCGTCGGCCGCATGAACGAGCTCGACCCGTCGGTGCAGAAGGCGCTGGCCCAGGGGCTCGCGGCGACGTCCTCCTGCCGCGGGATGACCTTCAACATCTGCCTGAACTACGGCGGCCGCACCGAGATCGTCGACGCGTGCCGCTCGCTGGCGAACGACGTCGTCTCGGGCCGGCTGACGCCGGAGCAGATCGACGAGGAGACGCTGGGCTCGCGCATGGGCACGGCGGGCTCGCCGGATCCCGACCTCCTCATCCGCACGAGCGGGGAGATGCGCGTGTCCAACTTCCTGCTCTGGCAGATCGCCTACAGCGAGATCTGGGTCACGCCGACGCTCTGGCCGGACTTCCGCAAGCGCCATCTCTTCGAGGCCATCCTCGATTTCCAGAAGCGCGAGCGTCGCTACGGCGGCGTCATCGACGAGCGCCGGCTGACCGAAGGCGAGGCCGAGGCGGAAGGCGGCCGGCGGTAGCCGTTCACGCTTCATGAGGCGCGAGCTCTCGGGGGCGGTGGCGATCCCGATCGTCCTGGCGATCCTGTTCGTCGGGCCGCCGCTCCTCTTCAACCTGCTCGTCGCGGTCGTCGCGCTCTGCGCCCTCTGGGAGTTCTACCGGATGGCCGAGAAGTCCGGTCACCGCGTCGCCAAGACGCTCGGCCTCGCCGCGGCCGGCCTCGTGCTCGGGGCGGCGGCGCTGCGCTGGAGTCCCATCCACTTCGAGACCTCCGGCGACGTCGTCGAGGTCGTGGGACGCACCTCGCCCGTGTGGTGGTACGGCGCGGCGGTGGCGTTCGTGTTCGCGGCCTCGATCGCGCCGCTCCTCGGGCGGCTCGATCCCGCCGCGGCGCTTTCGTGCGCCGCCGCGACGGTCTTCGGGGTCGGCGCGGTCGCGCTGCCGGCCACCTCGCTCTGCTTTCTGCGCGCCCACTCGCCGCGCGCCGTCCTGCTTCTCCTCCTGATCGTCTGGGTCTGCGACTCCTGCGCGTACTACGTCGGGCGCCGCATCGGAAAGACGCCGCTCGCGCCGGTCGTGTCCCCCAAGAAGACCTGGGAGGGGACGATCGGAGGCCTGATCGGCGCGACGCTGTTCGGCGCCGCGGCCGGCACGTGGTGGTTCCTCCCGCAGCTCGGGCCCGCGCGGGGAGCGCTCGCGGGCGCCCTGGCGTCCTCGGCGGGCCAGGTCGGCGACCTCGTCGAATCGCTCTGGAAGAGGGGAGCGGGAGTCAAGGACTCGGGCCGGTTCCTTCCCGGCCACGGGGGGTTCTACGACCGGATCGACTCCCTCCTGTTCGCCGGGCCGGTGATGGCCGCCTTCCTGCTCGGCCTCTGATCCCGGATCCGTCCCGACCGTCCGTCTCGCGGCCCCTATAATCCCGCTTCAGGATGCGGTCCCTGTCCATTCTGGGCTCCACGGGCTCGATCGGGCGCTCGTCGCTCGACGTCGTCGAGGCGTTTCCGGACCGGTTCCGGGTCGTGGCCCTCGCCGCGGGCCGCTCGCTCGAGCGGCTGGCCGAGCAGGTCGCGCGCTTCCGCCCGGGGCTCGTCTCGATCGACTCGGCCGACGACGTGTCGCGCCTCGAGCGCCTCCTGCCCGCCGGGCTCTCCTGCCGGATCGTCGCCGGTCCCGAGGGGCTCGCGGAGGCCGCGACCCATCCCGACGCGGACACGGTCGTGGGCGGTCTCGTCGGCGCGCTCGGGCTGCGCTCCGCGCTCGAGGCGATCCGCGCCGGAAAGCGGCTCGCGCTCGCCAACAAGGAGCCGCTCGTCGTCGCGGGTCCGCTGATCCTGGCCGAGGCGGCGCGGACGAAGGCGGAGATCGTGCCGGTCGACTCCGAGCACAGCGCGATCCACCAGGCGATGCGCGCGGGCCGCAGCGAGGAGGCGCACCGCATCGTGCTGACCGCGTCGGGCGGGCCCTTCCGCGAGCGGCGGCTCGACACCTTCGACGCGATCACGGTCGCCGACGCGCTCGCGCACCCGACCTGGAAGATGGGCCCGAAGATCACGATCGACTCGGCCACGATGATGAACAAGGGCCTCGAAGTCATCGAGGCGCACTTCCTCTTCGGATTGCCGGAGGAGCGGATCGAGGTCGTGATCCACCCGCAGTCCCTGATCCATTCCCTCGTCGAGTTCGTGGACGGCTCGCTCGTCGCGCAGCTCGCCCGCAACGACATGAAGTTCCCCATCGTCTACGCGCTGTCGTATCCGGAGCGGCTCCCGAACGACTTCGGCCGCCTCGACCTCGTCGCGCTGGCGCGTCTCGACTTCGTCCCGATCGAGCCGCGCCGCTACCCGGCGCTCGGCCTCGCCCGCGAGGCCCTCCGGTCCGGCGGGGGCATGCCGGCGGTCCTCAACGCGGCCAACGAAGTGGCCGTGGCGGCCTTCCTCGAGGGGAAGATTTCGTTTCCGGACATCGTTACCGTGGTTCTCGAAGCCATGAACGCCGTCGGTCCTACGTCCGCCCCGCAGAGCCTCGAGGAGGCCGAGCGGGTCGACGCGAGGGCCCGCGAGGAGGCCTCGGCCTTCCTCCGGCGGCGGGTCCACCCGGTGGCCACGTAGACTCGCGATCGGAGGAGACCTCTTGCAGATCCTCAGCAATACCCTGGCGCTGATCGTCGTCCTGTCGGTTCTGGTCGTCGTGCACGAGTTCGGGCACTTCGCCGTCGCGAAGGCGTTCGGCTTTCCCGTCGAGGTCTTCTCGGTGGGATTCGGCAAGCGCCTCTTCGGCCGCAAGTGGCGGGGCACCGACTATCGGGTCTCCGCGATCCCGCTCGGCGGTTACGTGCGCGTGATCGGGCTCGGCCCGGACGAGTCGACGATCGCGGAAGGCTCGTCGCAGGAGGCGCAGCCCGTCGGCAAGCGCTGGCAGAGGGCCCTGATCCTGCTGGCGGGACCCACCATGAACCTGGTCCTCGCGATCGTGCTCCACACGGTGGTCTTCTCGGTCGGCGTGAAGGTGCCGGCGTACGAGCTGGCGCCCGCCGTCGTCGGCGTGGTCGCGGACGACTCGCCGGCCGCCCAGAAGGGCGTGGCGCCGGGCGATCGGATCGTCTCCATCAACCACACGGAGACGCCCCGGTGGCGCGACGCGCAGTACATGATCGCGGTCAACGCGCGCTCGCCCCTCGACGTCGAGCTCGAGCGGAGCGGGGTGCGCCGCATCGTCAAGCTGACGCCGCGCGGCGTCGGCAAGTACGACTACGGCGACATCGGCGTCTTCCCGGACGTCGGACGCAGCGTGCGCGGGCGGATCGGGACCGTCGTCGGAGGGAGCCCGGCGGCCGCGGCGGGCCTCAAGGACGGCGACGTCATCCTCTCCGTGGACGGCACCGACATCCGCGGCGGACCGACCGAGATGCAGGACCGCTTCATCGCCGCCGTCCAGGCCGCGCAGGGCAAGCCGATCAAGATCGGCGTCGAGCGGGACGGACAGCCGGTCGTCGCCACCGTCCAGCCTCGCAAGGAGGGCGACATATGGCGCGTCGGCGCGCAGATCGGTCCCGACGTCCCCGAGGTCCTCGAGCGCTTCCCGCTCGGCCAGGCCGTCGTCGAGGGCTGGCGCCAGGTGCGCACGGAGGTGCGCCTGACGATGTCGATCCTGGGCCGGCTCCTGCGCGGCGCCGCGAGCATGAAGTCGATGTCGGGACCGCTCGACATCGCCAAGTTCTCGGGCGAAGCGGCGCGCACGGGCGCCGTGCCGCTGGTCGCGCTCATGGCGGCGATCTCGCTCCAGCTCGGCATCTTCAACCTGCTGCCGATCCCGGTTCTCGACGGCGGCCACCTCTTCCTGCTCGCGGTGGAAGGGGCGGCGCGGCGCGACTTCTCGCTGCGCGTGAAGGAGCGGATCCTCCAGGTCGGGTTCGTGATGATCCTGGCGCTCCTCGCCGTCGTCCTCTACAACGACCTCTCGAAGAACCTGCCCGCCGGGATCTGGCCGTTCAGGTGAGTCGGTCGCCGGTGGTCGGCTAGCGTACCGGGAGAGCAGGCAGACGCGTGGGCGCCGAGCGCGGCCGCCCGCCCGTCAGCCCGGCGAACGCGTCGCCCTCCGGACGCG
Organism: Thermoanaerobaculia bacterium; assembly: GCA_036406835.1. Classification (GTDB taxonomy): domain Bacteria; phylum Acidobacteriota; class Thermoanaerobaculia; order UBA5066; family Gp7-AA6; genus DAHUXD01. Next base: position 80,405 of record DASXAG010000120.1, on the reverse strand, counting down.
GCAGCGCCTCGACCACGGCGTGGAACTCCCGCCGGAACGGGAGGTCGCCGGCCCAGTAGTAGGAGCGGTTCGGGCAGGCGTCTTTCTGCGCGCAGAGGGGCTCGACGGAGCACGAGCGGGCGAAGTCGCCGCCCTCGACGGCGCCGCGACGCGCCATGATCTCGCGGAGCTCGCCGCGGAAACGCGCGTACGCGGCTCCGTTCCAGATCTCGCCGAGGCTCGAGCCGTGGATGCTGCCGAGCACCGCGGTTCCGTGGTCCTGGAGGATGCAGCACGTGACGGCGTCGCCGTTCGCGTTCACGGTCATCGAGTACCAGCCGACCAGGCAGAACTCGTGGAGTCGCGCGGACTCGGCCGCGCGCCGTGCGCCGCCGGCCGCGATGTGACGCAGCCTGGTCCGGGCGCGCCGCGCGAGCGGCGCACGCGCGAAGACGGCGCGGGTCGAGGCGTCGATGCGGTCCGCGATCGACTGCTCCCAGAACGAGAACCGCTCGAGGTGCTCGAAGTAGTCGCCGGCGAGCACGCCCTCGTAGAGGCGAAGCATCTCGGCGATCGCGTCTTCGGACATCGTCGGCATCGGGCGGACCGGGTAGAGGCCGTTCAGCCAGTAGGCGTCGGCGCCGCTCTCGCGGAAGACCTCCGCCATCCGGGGGAGCTGCCGGTAGTTGTCCTGGTAGATCAGGAACTGCAGCCGGATGCGGCAGGCGGCGCCGACCTCGCGCTTGATCGCGGCCGCGCGACGGACGTTGTCGAGGACGCGGCCGTAGTTCTTCGGCGTCGTCTGCATCATCGCGCCGTAGGACTCGGGATCGGCGGTGTTGAGCGAGATGCAGATCTCGTCGCAGCCGGCGGCGTAGAGCGCACGCACGACGGGCTCGGTCAGCAGCACGCCGTTCGTCGTGACGTCGGCGATCCGCAGGCCGTGCGCGCCGAGGCTCCGGATCAGCGGCTCCGCGTCTTTGCGGAAGAGCGGCTCCCCGCCGCCCATGAGCCGCACGCCCCGCACCCCGAGCGCCGCCATCTCCGCGAAGAGGGCCTCCAGCCGCTCGCGCGAGAGCTCGAAGTTGCCGGCGCGGATCTCGGCGGTCGAGCAGAAGAAGCAGTCGATGTTGCAGCGGTCCTGCCAGGAGAGCTCGACGACGCGCGGGGGCGGCGGGGGCGCGCCGCCGTCGGCGATCGAGCGGAGGATCGCGGTCTTCTCCGCGGGCGTCAGGTGCTCCCAGGCGTAAGGCACGGAAGGATCTTAGTAAGATTCCCCCGAGGATTCGCTGCGAATCGAGACGGTCGCTCTCTGGCTGACGTACGCGGCCTCGGCCTCGTTCGTCCTGTGGCTCGCGGGCCGTCTCGTCGGCGACGTTCCGCGCCGCGCGGGCCTCGCGCTCGCGCTCCTGCCGCTCGTGCTCACCGGCAAGGCGATGCTGCTCGGCCGGCTCTACGGACCCTCCGACCTCTCTTTCGCCTCCGATCCCTGGAGGCGCCTGCCGGCGGCGGCGGAGATCGGACCGCCGCGGAACGCCATCCTCTCGGACCTCGCCTTCGCGAACCTTCCGTGGCGCGCCGCCGTCCGCGAGGCCGTGGCGAACGGACGCGCGCCCCTCTGGAACCGCTTCGTGCTGGCGGGGACGCCGCTCCTGCCGGCGGCGCAGGCCGGGATCCTCCACCCCTCGACGCTCCTCTCGCTCGCCCTGCCGCTGCCGCTCTCCTGGACCTTCTCGTGCACGTTCACGCTCTTCCTCGCGCTCCTGTGCGCGTTCCTGTTCTTCCGCGACCTCGCGCTCGGCGTCGTCCCGGCGCTCCTCGGCGCGGCGGCGTGGGCGTTCTCGACCTACGTCGTGTTCTGGGACGGCTGGAGCGTCGGGCCGTCGACCGCGAGCCTCCCGCTCCTGCTCCTCGGGCTGCGCCGGCTCGCACGCGATCCCGGAGGGGCGGCGATCCTCCTGACCGCGGTCGCGCTCGCGCTGTCGGTCTTCGGCGGACATCCCGAGAGCGCGTTCCACGGCGCGGCCGTCGGCGGCGTCTGGTTCCTGGGCGAGCTCTTCCTGCTCGGCGGAGGAGCGCGCGTGAGGCGAGCGCTCGGCGGGGCGGCCGCGGCGTCGGCGCTCGCGCTGCTGCTCGCCGGCCCCCAGCTCTTTCCGCTGCTCGAGGCGATTCCGCACTCCGCCGAATACCGGGCGCGGCACGCCGACGCCGCCGCCGCGGACGCGCGCCGCCAGTCCGTCCCGCTGCCGGCGGCGCTTCCGCGTCTCCTGCCCGACCTCCTTCCCTTCGCGCATGGCATCTACGGAAGGAGCCCGGTCCAGGGGGAGCGCGGCGACGGCTCCGGGATGCCGCTCGGGTACGCCGGCGCCCTGCTGTTTCCTCTCGCGGGACTCGCCCTTCGCGGCTCGCGGAGGCTGCGGTGGGAGCGCGCGTTCTTCCTCGCCGCGACCGTCGCCGGCCTCCTCTACGGCGCGAGCGTCCCCGGCCTGATCGACGTGACCTCGAGGCTGCCGGGATTCGCGCTCGCGCTGAACTACCGTCTCGTCTTCCTCGCCGGGCTCGGGCTCGCCGGCCTCGCCGCGCTCGGCGTCCAGCGGCTGCTCGACGAGAAGGCGTCGCGGGCACTCGGCTTCGCCTGCGCGGGCTGGACGCTCCTGATCGCGGCCGCCTTCGCGCTCTCGCGCGGGGTCTTCCGCGACCGCGGTCTGGCGGAGCCGTTCGTGTGGACGGAGCTCGCGTTCGAGCTCGTGCCCGTGCTCGTCCTTCTGCTCCTCGCGATCCGGTGGAGCGGCCACGGGCTCGCCGCCGCCGCGTTGACCCTGCTCGTCGCGCAGCGCGTCGCCGAGATGGGCGGCGTCTATCCGGCGCTTCCCGCCTCGAGCCTCGCGCCGCCGCTGCCCACGCTCGCGGCGGCGCCGCTCGCGACCCCGGGCGAGCCCTGCCGCGTCGTCGCGGCGGGCGACACTCTGCGTCCGAACGGCTCGACGCTCTACCGGCTGGAGGACGTGCGGGGCTACGAGTCTCTCGTGCTCGACCGCTTCACCGACACCTATCCGCTGTGGTCGCAGCCGCAGCCCGCGTCCTTCAACCGCGTCGCGGACCTCACGCGCCCGTTCCTCTCGTTCCTGAACGCGTGCTACGCGATCGCCGCGCCGGACGATCCCGTGCCCGCCGGCTGGCGCGAGCAGGCGCGCGGCGCCGACATGGCGATCTTCGACAATCCCGCGGCCCTGCCCCGCGCGTTCGTGCCGAGACTCCTGCGGCGCGTCGCCGATCCGGGCGAACGGCTCGCCGAGCTCGCGAAGGCGACGGACTTCGCGCGGACCGTCTGGCTCTCCGAGCCGGGCGTCTCGGAGGAGGCGAACGGCGAGGCGACGCTGATCGTGCGATCGGTCGGGCCCGATCTCGTGCTCCGGGCGCGCGCCTCGGGCCCGACGCTGATCGCCACCTCGATCCCGGACTGGCCGGGCTGGACCGCCTCGGAGGCGGGGCAGTCGCTGCCGACCGTCACCGTCAACCACGCCTTCGTCGGCGTGCGGGTTCCGTCCGGCGACCACACCGTTCGCCTCGCGTACCGGCCGCGCTCGTGGCGGCTGGGCCTCGGGGCGTTCGCGGCGGGGATCATGGCGGCGGTCGTCGTTGCGTCCGCGGCGACGCGAAGACGCCGGGCTCCGTAGGTCATCCAGTGCTCCTGATCCTGCGTTCGGTCGCCGTGTACGGGGGCGCGGCCGCGCTGCTCCTGCTCGCCGCGAACCGGTTCGTTACGCCGATTCCCCGCCGGGTGGCGGCCGCGATCGCGCTCGCGCCCTGGCTCTTCACCGGCCGCGCGACCCTGACGGGCGCGGTCTACGGGCCGATCGACATCCTCTACGACGCCGCGCCGTTCACGCCTCACCGGTCCGAGCTCGGCATCCCGCCCGACCACATGCCGGCGCTGGTCGACGTCGTCTACCTGGAGATCCCGTGGCGCGAGGCCGCGCGGCGCGCGATCCTCGAGGGCCGGCTGCCGCTCTGGAACCCGTCGGTGCTGGGCGGCGAGCCGCTCCACGCGGTCCAGCAGGCGGCGATCCTGCATCCCGCGACGTGGATCGGTCTCCTCCTGCCGTCGCCGCAGGCGTGGACGTTCGAGATGTCGTTCAAGATCCTGCTCGCGATCCTCGCCGCGTACCTCTTCTTCCGGGATCTCGGGTGCGCGGCGCCGGCGGCGCTCCTGGGCGGCCTGGGATGGGGCTTCTGCGATTACCTCGTCTTCTTCCTCGGCTATCCGCAGGGGACGACGGCCGCGCCGTTTCCGCTTCTCCTGCTGGGCGTGCGGCGTCTCGCCCGGGCGCCGGGCCGCCGGTCGGCGACGATCGCCGTCGTCGGATTCCTCGCCCTCGCGACGGCGGGGCATCCCGAGACGCTCCTGCACGCGGTGGCGCCCGCCGGCGCGTACTTCCTCTTCGAGCTCGCGGGCGCGCGCCGCGGGACGCGCGTGCGGGCCCTCGGCGCGGCGGCGGCGGCCGGAGTCTTCGCGGCCGGCCTCTCGGCGCTCCAGCTGCTGCCGCTGATGGAGGCGCTCCCGCACAGCGCCGAGCACCCCGCGCGGAAGGCCTGGTACGCCAAACAGCCGCGCGCCGCGCCGGTGGCCGAGAGCGTCGAACGCCTCGTGCCGCACGCGGCGCCCTACGCGGTGGGCGTCGTCGGCCACGGGAACATGCGGCCCCGCTACCCCGAGGCGAGCGCGTACGCCGGGGCGCTCCTGTTTCCCTTCGTCGTGACCGGACTCTTCGCCCGTGGACGGGAGCGCGGGTTCTTCGTGTTGCTCTTTCTCGCGGGCCTCGCCATCACCACGCGCACGTTCCTGGCGCAGGCGATCGCGTGGCTCCCGCTCTTCGACATCGCGCTCAACGACCGGATCGTCTTCTGGGCCAGCCTGGCCGCCTGCACGCTCGCGGCGCTGGGCGCGAACCGCCTGCACGACGGCGAGGGCGCGCCGGCGTTCCTCGCGGGGGCCGCGCTGTCCATGCTCCTGGTGTGGGGCCTCCACGTGCACTACCGGCGTTCGATGGAGATCCTCGGGATGACCGCCGAGTACCGGCGGCTGCGCTTCAACCTGCAGATCGTTCCGCTGGCGCTCGGGGGGTTGCTCGTCGCCGCGCTTCCGCGGCGTCGGCTCGCGCGAGGCGGCCTCGTCGCCCTCGTCGCGCTCTTCGCGGCCGAGCGGACTCTCGAGGCGGCGGACGTGTATCCGACGCTGCCGTCCCGCGCCTTCTACCCGCCGCTCTCCGTTCTCTCGCGGATCCCGCGCGGCGAGCCGTACAGGACCGTCGGTCTCTCCTACAACCTCATCCCCAACGAAGCCGCGTACTACGGGATCGAGGACGCCCGCGGCTACGAGGCGATGACGCTGCACGACCTCGTCGACACGTTCCCGCTGTGGTGCGTTCCCCAACCCGTCTGGTTCAACCGCATCGACGACCCCACGCTCCCGTTCCTCGCCTTCCTGAACGTCCGCTGGGTGCTCGCCCCGCTCGCGCACGCGCCGCCGCCCGGCTGGCCGGTGCGCGGCGAGGGAGACGGGCTGCGGCTGCTCGAGAACCCCCGTGCGCTGCCGCGCGCGTTCGTCCCGCGCCGGATACGCGCCGAGGCGGACCCCGGGAAGCGGCTCGCGCTGCTGCGCGCGATCGCCGACTTCGGCGACGACGGCGTCGTCGACGAGCCCGCGCCCGCGGCCGCCGAGGAGACCTGGCGCGCGAACGGCGAGGGCGACCTCCGCATCGCCTCCTACGGGGCTCAGTCGATCGCGCTCGACGTGGAGGCGCGCGACGGCCTGCTCGTCGGGACGTCCATCCCGGCGTGGCCGGGCTGGAAGGCGGCGCTCGACGGCCGCGCGGTCCCGCTCGTCGGCTTCAACCACGCCTTCCTCGGCGTGCGCGTCCCCGCGGGGAGGCACCGCGTCGCGCTGCGGTACTTCCCCGACTCGGTGCGCCTGGGCCTCTGGATCTCCGGCGCGACGCTGCTCGCCGCCGTCGCGCTGCTCCGGCGAAGACCGCGCGCGTCAGCCGTCTGAGACGCGGTCGCGCGCCGTCAGCGCGGCGAGCGCGAAGAGCATCGGCAGCGGCGAGAAGACACGGGGCGCCGACCACGCGATCCACTGGGACGGATCCCCCGGCCGGTCGAGGTACGTGAAGAGAAGGAACGCCGCGAGGCCCGCCGCCGTGACGAGCGGCAGCGCCGCGTCCCGCCCCAGGCGCCCGGCGACCGCGAGGAGGCAGGCGAACGGGACCAGCCAGGGGAGCGCGTGGCCGGTCGCGGCGAGGGCGGACGCCATGGCGCGCGCGACGGCGCCGAGGTGCTCGGGATGGAGCGCGAGAAGCGGCCCCTCGCCGGAGTAGCCCCGAAAAAGATGCGTCTTCTCCCCGAACGCGAACCACGCGAGGAGCGAGACGGCGGGAGGCCCGGCGAGGCGCAGGAGGACGGACGCGGGGCGGATCTCCCGCCGGCGGGCCCACGGGAACACCGCGATCGCGGTCAGCGCGAACGGGAGTCCCTCGACCTTGGCGGTCACGGCGCCCGCGAGGAGGATCCCGGAGAGCAGCTGACCCGCGGGCGCGAGCGAGAGCGGCGAGAGCAGCACGGCGATCGCGAGCGTCTCGAACACGAGGAGCGGCATCTCGGCGTTGCCGCCGACGTCGGCCTCCATCCCGACGTACGCGAGGGCGGCGATCGCGAGCGCCGACGCCGAGGCCGCGGCGGCGGGCCGCGCCCCGGCAAGCGTCCGCAGGATCCCCGGCAGCCCGATCCCCAGCGCCGCGAGCAGCGCCGGAAAGAGGAGCGTCGCCGCGGTCCACGCCATGCGGCCCGCCGCCATCGACGCGAGCGCGTAGAGGTTGGTGACGAGGGGCGGATAGTACGCGTGCATGTAGCGGAGCGCGGGATCGGCGAGGTAGACGGCGTCCACGGTGCGCGCGAGCGCGAACCGCTGCGCCTTGGGTCCCCAGAAGAACACCAGGTCGGGCGAGGAGGCGGCGCCCGCGGCGGTGGCGAGGAGCGCCGCGACGACCGCGATCGCGGCCACGAAGCCCGCCGCCGCGGCGATCCGGTTCCGGGGACCGGGTGTGAGGGAAACGGGGAGATCGCCGCCGCCGGCGCGAAGAGCCGGGCGAAGGAGAAATCCCAGGAGGATCGCCGTCCCGAGGACTCCCGGAACGCTCCACGGGACGCCGCACAGCGCGAACGCCGTCATCGTGAACGAGGTCAGAGCCGCGCCGGCGGCTCCGGCCAGGAGCGCGCGTCCGGCCGCGGGGATCCGCCCGAACGCGCGGTGCGCGAGAAGCGGCGCCCCGGGCAGCGCGAGGAGGAGCGTGCTCGCGAGCCAGACGAGGCCGGCGGTCCTCAAGGGCGCCTCCGCCAGACGCTGCCCTCCGGCAGCTCGAGGAGAAGCTCGCCCGGCGCCGGGTCCGGCCTCGCCCCGACGACGACGACGAACTCGGGCGCCGCGGTCTCGGCGGGCACGATGCGCGCGTCGGGCAGGAGCGCGACGCCGAAGCGTTGGAGGTAGGCGTTCCGCGTCGGGTCCGGCGGCTCGGTCCGGATCGACACCGAGGCGCCTCTCGGGAGGAGCGCCTCGGCGCGCCGCAGCAGGAAATAGCCGGAGGCGACGTCGTTGCCGGAGGCGCTCGCGTCGAAGGGCGTTCTCGGCAGCCGCCAGCCGTTCGACGCGATGCGGGTGAAGGGCAGGCTCGCGACGGCGCACGCCGCGAGGATCGCGGAGCCGACGAGAGGAATCGACGCGCGATGCGACAACTTGCGGGGATTCTACCGACTACGGGCTACCGAGGACCGCTTCTCCTCAGGATGGCTTCTCCTCGCTTCCCCAGTGCTCGAGGAGCTCCTGCCCCACGGTCTTGGTCACGAAGATCTGCTTGAGGTAGTTGAGCGTGGTGATCGCGAGCGGCACTCCCGCGGCCGAGAACGGCGCGCCGAACGCGGCCAGCGCGAGATGCCGGGCCTTCTCGGCGCCGGTGAACTCCGGGTTCTTCCAGTCGAGGACGCTGCCGTAGTAGCGGAAGACCATCCGGTAGACGTCCGAGAGGAGCATGCGGAATCCCATCTCGTTGCCCCACACGAAGCACGCGCCCGTGCGGATCTTGGACAGGAACTCCGACACCGTCTTGGCCTCGGCGACCGTGTAGACCCGGGCGAGCGGCGCGAGGGTGTGGGCGTCGGAACCCGCGACGAGCGACACGGCGCCGCGCTTCTCGCGGACGACGGCCATGAGGTCCTCGACGAGCCGGTTGTGGTGCGCGGTCATGGCGCCGTTCTTGACCTCGAAGATGTCGAACATGCGCAGCATCTCCTCGAAGTAGCGCCGGGGGGAGTTGCGCATGCGGTAGTTCTGGAACATGTGGTTGGCCGACGCGATGATGTTCTCCTGCCGGATGTACTCGTGGAGGTCGTAGATGTTCATCCGCAGCCGGGAGATCTCCTCGTGCTGCTTCTCGTCGATGTCGAAGACGTTGACGTGGATGCGCTGCCGCGTCTCCGGAAACCACGTCTCGACCTCCTCCGAGATGAAGAAGTCCGGCAGGTCCGGATTGCGGTTGAGCAGCGAGAGGCAGCCGTCGATGGAGTCGTGGTCGGTGATCGTCACGAAGTCCATCCCGCGCTCCTTGGCCAGCCGATAGACCTCCTCGGGCCGGTTGTAGGAATCGCGGGTGTTGGCGATGCGGAAGTACTTGAACGTCGAGAAGACGGAATGGCAATGCAGGTCCGCCTTCTTGAATCGCTGATCGGCGAACCAGCTCGGCTGTTCCGGCTCGATTTCCCTTCGCGAAGACACCGGGTCGAACCCCCTCTGACCCTTCGAGGGTACCATCCCGTGTTAACGTCCCGCTGTGATCCGCGTCGTCTTCAGGATCCTCTACGGGGCGCTCCTGGTGGCTGTTTTCCTGGGCGCCGTGTGGTTCGGGTTTCGCCGTTCGATCGTGGGCCGCTCCGTGAACGTCCCCGATCTGACGGGGAAGACGCCCGACGAGGCCCTGCGCGCCGCGCTCGACGCCGGCCTCCAGATCGAGCAGCAGGAGTCCCGGGCGCGCTACGACGAGAAGGTTCCCCGCGGGCGGGTGCTCTTGCAGCAGCCCGAGGCGGGTTCCCTCGCGAAGCCGGCGCAGGCGATCCGCGTCGTCCTCTCCCTCGGACCGCGGGAGCTGCGCGTTCCCGACCTGAACGGTCTCGCGCCGCGCGCGGCGGCGCTCAAGCTCGCCCGGGAATCGCTGCAGCTCGGCACGGTGTCCTGGTACCGGGACCCCTCCGCGCCGCCGGGCATCCTCGCGCAGGACCCCGAGCCCGACGTCCCGGCGAACCGCGGCGGGGCGGTGCGCGTCCTCATGAGCCGCGGACCGGCGGACCTGCGGATCCTGATGCCCGATTTCGTCGGCAAGAACGCGCAGGCGGTCAAGGCGCACCTCGAGAAGTTCGGCTTTCGGGTGGGCAGCGCGCGGGTCGAGGCCTACGACGGAGTCGCGCCGGACACGATCCTGAAGCAATTCCCGCCGGCCGGCTACCCGCTGTCCAATAAGGAGGTCGTCTCGCTGACGGTCTCTCGACCGCCCGACGCGGCCGGGGCTCCGCACTCGTGAGCGTGCGCATCGCGCCGTCCCTGCTGGCCGCGGACTTCGCGCGCCTCGCGGACGCGCTCGCCGTCGCCGAGGCGGGAGGCGCGGACCTCGTTCACGTCGACGTGATGGACGGCCACTTCGTCCCGACCCTGACGATCGGCCCTCCGGTGGTCCGGGCGCTGCGCCGCGCGACGCGGCTGCCCCTCGATCTGCACCTCATGATCGAGCAGCCCGAGAGGACGCTGGCCGAGTACCTCGATACGGGCGCGCAATGGGTCTCGGTCCACGTCGAGGCGACCCATCACCTCCACCGCTGCCTGGACGCGATCCGCAGGGGAGGGGCGCGGGCAGGCGCGGCCATCAACCCCGCCACCCCGACCCTGGCGCTGTCGGAGGCCTGGGGGAATCTGGACTACGCCGTCGTGATGTCGGTCAATCCCGGCTGGGGCGGGCAGCCCTTCATCCCCTCCTCGGTCGCGAAGGTCCGCCGGCTCCACGACGAGGCTCTGGCGGCGGGCTCGCGCCTCGCCATCGAGGTCGACGGGGGCGTCACCGTCGAAAACGCGGGTCATCTCGGCGCGGCCGGGGCCGGCATCCTGGTGGCCGGAACCTCGGTCTACGGCACGGCCGATCCAGCCGCCGCAATAGGGAAGCTGCGGGAAGCGGCCAGCGTTAGCGTTCGCGCGTGAGCTGCATGAGGTTTCGAGCCGGGACCCCTCTCCGGGCGGCGATCGGTCTGGTCGTGCTCCTTGCGGCGGCCTGCGCGTCCTCCAAGGGGTCCAAGAAACCGGACAAGCTGACGACGGAGCTGCTGTCCGAGCCCAAGGAGGTCCTCTTCGAGAAGGGGAAGGCCCTGATCGCGAAGGGGAAGTACGAGGACGGGCGGAAGTATTTGAATCACGTCTTCGAGACCTACCCGAACGAGACGATGGGCCGCGAGGCCCTCCTCATGGTCGCGGACTCGTACCTGAAACAGAAGAGCACGAAGAACTTCACCGAGGCGCGGTACCGCTACCGGGACTATCTCAACCGCTATCCCGGGGCGCCCAAGCGCGACTACGCCCGCTACCAGTTCGCCCTCTGCTACGACATGGAGCACGAGAAGCCGGATCGGGACCAGACGGCGACGCGCGAGGCGATCGACCAGTATCGCAACCTCATCCGCGAGTTCCCCGACTCCGGGTACGCGGGCGCCGGCCGTGAGCGGATCCGCCAGCTGACGGACCTCCTGGCGGAGCACGACTTCGGCGTCGGCTACTTCTACTACCGCAAGGGGGCGACCGCGTCGGCCCTCGGGCGCTTTACCACGCTCGAGCAGCGCTACCCGGATTACGGGTCGAAGGACAAGCTCTACTACTACCACGCCAAGGCGCTCCAGCGGCTCGGCCGCAACGACGAGGCGCAGACCTACTATGGCAAGCTCGTTCAGGAGTTTCCCAAGAGCGACTACGCCCGGAAGGTGAAGCTCCCGCCGGCGGCAAAAGAAGGGGAAAAACCCCCGGAAACAGCCGTAACTGTTGACACGAAGCCGCAAAGCCAGTAAGTTTTAGGCTAGAATCCACGTAAGCCGTAACTTTTAAGGAGTCGCCATGCGTCTCCCCGCTCGCTTTGCCGCAGAGTTGTCCTTGATCGCCGCAATCGCTGCGGCCCCGATCGCCCTCGCTCAGCAGCCGGAGCTGGCGGGAGGACAGGTCACCGCCCAGTCGCAGGAGACGATCACTCGGATCGAGGCGACCGCTCCCCAGACGACGGAGGCCGCGCCTCAGCCCCTGGGGTCCGAGGCCGAGGTCGCCTGCTTCGGCTATCTGGGGGCCAGCAGCGAGCCCTTCTCGGCGACGGTCATCGGAGCGCAGGAAGTCTCCGAGCAGACCGACTTCACCACGAACAACCTGCTCTATCTGGACGCGGGCGCGGACCGGGGCCTGAAGCCCGGCGACGAGTTCTGGCTCGTGACACCGGGCGACGAGGTTCTCCACCCGGCCTCGGGCAAGGACCTCGGCCGCTTCTACGACTACCGCGGCCGGGCGGTCGTCCTGTGCGTCGAGGCCCACACGGCGACGGTCCGGGTGACCCACGCCTGCACGGACATCCCGATGGGCTCGTACCTCAAGGCCTATGAGCCGATCCCGATTCCCCTGGGCCGCAAGTCCGCGCCGGCGGTGGCCTGCGATCCGCCGAGCGGAAAGGCCCAGGGACGCATCGTCTACACCCGCGACGGCGTGTACCAGATCGGGACGGACACCGACGTTCTGGTCGACATGGGTCTCGCGGAGGGCCTCCAGCCCGGAGACTTCCTGACGATCTACCGCTACAACTACGGGTTCGAGTACGGCATCAAGCCGCAGGGAACCTACTGGGTCAACCTCCCGCCGCCCGAGGGCGTCCAGATCCCGCGGACCTACCTCGGCGAGCTCGCGATCCTCTCGGTCGGCGACCGCTGGGCGACCGCGCGGGTCACCGACGCCAACCGCCTGATCGAAGTCGGAGACGAGGTCGAGCTCAAGTAGACGCGAATCCCAATCCAGAAAAAATCAGGAGAGGCGCTCGGCGCCTCTTCTTTTTTTCAGCTCGACGCGATCGCGACGGTTGGCATGAAAACGCAGGAGCTCTCCGCTTTCCGCTGTCCGCTCTCCGCCGGATGAAAGTCCGACGTCGAAAGCCGAGAGCGGATAGCTGACAGCTTCTTCTCCGTTTGCTAAGATGCGCGCCTCTTCGCTTCGCATTCGTTGATTTTCGGGGAGGGGCACGTGAATCTGGATGGACAGCTCCAGGAAGTCATCGATGAGCTTCTGGCCCACGGGATCTCGCTCGACCTCGCCAAGAAGGAATTCGAGAAGAAGTACATCGTCGGCGCGGTGAAGCGATCTTCCGGAAACCTCGGGCGCGCGGCGAGCTCGCTCGGCATCCATCGAAACACGCTGCGCAACAAGGTCGGCATCCTCAACATCCGACTGCCGCGCGAGAAGATGCGCGTGGCGCCGGAGATCGCCAAGAAGAAGTGATCAGTAATCAGTCGTCAGTTCTCAGTTCTGAAAGCTGACGACTGAAAACTGAAAACTACTGCTTCGGCTTGTCCGCCGGCGGCGGCTCCTGACCGTCTTTGATCGAGTCCTTGAAGTTCCGCATTCCCTGGCCGAGCCCCTTGCCCAGCTGCGGGAGCTTGTTCGCCCCGAAGATGATCAGGACGATCAACAGGATGACGAGAAGTTCCGGTAATCCGAGCGAGCCGAACATCGTAGTCCTCCTTGAGCCCCCAATTCCTCAGGGATCAGCTTAGCAGACCGCGGCGGTCCGGGCTGTGAGAACGGCACCAAAGTCGCGGTCGGGCGGGGAGTTAGACAGCAGCCGGCGGACCAGGGCGAGCTCGGGCGGCAGGTATCCGAGGTAGGCCGTCCCCCGCCCCTGGACCACGGCCCGGGCGAAGGTGCCGCAGACCTTCCAGGCGCGCTGGAGGAGCACCCGTCGGAGCCGGGCCGAGAGCCCGGCCGCCTCGATGCCGCGCCGCGCCGCGAAGCGCTCGACGATCCGCCCGGCGGTCTCCTCGGTCATCCAGGCGAGCGTCGTCCGCTCCCAGAGGAGCGAGGCGAGGTCGTACGCGTCGGGACCGCGGCGCAGGTCCTGGAAGTCGATGATGGCGACGTCGTCGACGCCGCGAAGCGCGAAGAGATTGTTCGCGTGAAAGTCGCGGTGACAGAGCGCCGCCGGATGCTCGAGGATCTCGGCCACGAGAGCATCCGCCCACGCGTCGTGCGCGGCGCGCTCGGCGGGAGTCAGCGGCGAGCCGAGCCACAGATCGAAGACAGCCTCGCGTGCGAGCTCGAGCTCGCGGCGGAAGAGCGCCGCGTCGAACGCCGGGTTGATCCCGGGATCCGGAATCGCCGCGATCGAGGCGGCCGCATCCGCGGCGCGCGTGAGCCAGCTCTCGCGCCGCTCCGGCGACGCCGTGAGGTTCGAGGCGAGGTCGGCGACGCCGAGGTCCTCCACGATCTGGTTTCCCCGGCCGTCGTCGGCGATCAACGCCGGCACGCGCACGCTCGGCCGAAGCCGCTCGTGAGCCGCCATCCAGCGGCGCCGGGAGTCATCCTCCTCCGCGGGATAGACGACGCCGACCGCCGAGCGGTTGTCGGCAAAGCGAATGCGGAAGTAACGCCGCCGGCCCACGTCGCCGGCGAGGGGCTCGACCCGCGCGGGAGCGTGGCCCGAACGACCGACGAGCTCCTCGAGGCCGGGAGGGATCGTGACGGCGGCGTCCTCAGGTCAGCTCTGGCTCTTCGCCTGCGAGAGGAGGACCTTCTTGATGTGGACCGGCGTGTTCGGACGATCGTTCGCGCCGCGCGGCACCGCGGCGATCTTGTCGGCGCTCTCCATGCCCGAGATCACCTCGCCGAAGGCGGTGTACTGCCCGTCGAGAAAGTTGGAGTCCTTGACCACGATGAAGAACTGCGAGGACGCGGAGTTGGGGTCCGACGAGCGCGCCATGGACACGATCCCGCGCTTGTGGGGCGTGTCGTTGAACTCGGCCTTGAGCTTGGTTTCGCTGCCGCCGGTGCCGTAGGGGTGCATGGGATCCTCGGGCTTCTTCGTGTTCGGATCGCCGCCCTGGATCATGAAACCCGGGATGACGCGGTGGAAGAGGGTGCCGTCGTAGAAGCCCTTGGAGGCCAGGTCCACGAAGTTCTCCACGTGCTTGGGAGCCTTGTCGTAGAAGAACTTGATCTGGATGTCGCCCATGTCCGTCTGCAGGGTGGCGATCGTATTGGCGTAGTCGCGGGCCACTTTCTTCCCCTTTCCCGCCGCCTGCGCCGCCACGAGGGGAAGCGCGCAGGCCAGCATCAGAGCCGCAATCGTTCGCATTCTCACTTGGACTCCTTTCGAGACCGTTTGCAAAGCGCGAACGATAGCACGCCGGTTTGCGGCCCGGGGAGTTGATACCATCCCTCCATGTACGCCGCCCTGGCGCGCGCGGTGCTCGACGAGAGGCACGGAGCCGCCGTGGCGGAGCGGGTCGAGCGGCTCAAGCGCCGCCACCCGCGCGCCTCCCGCGACGAGCTCGCCTCCCGCTTGATCCGGTCCGCCGCGTGGCAGTGCGGCGCCGCGGCCGTCGCCTGGTCCGGACCGGCGTCGTTCTTCGGCTCGATGCCCCTGGGGCCCGATCTCGGCTTCCAGGTCGTCACGCTCAACCGCTTGATCCTGGCGCTCGCGGCCGTCTACCGCAGCGACTCCTCCGGCAAGGACCGGATCGCCGGGATCGCGACGGGCGTCGGCGCCGGCCTCGCGGCCGACTCGCTGCGCCGGGGCATCGTGGCGCTCCTGTCCCGGACGCTGTCGCAGCGCCCCGGCGCGCGTGCGGTCGTGGGCGGCCTCGCGGGCGGGGCCCTCGCCTACGCGATGGCGATGGCCGTGGGGAACCTGGCGCGGGACGTCTTCGCGGCGCGAGGGTCGTTTCTCCGGCGGCGCCCATCCTGGTGAGGTCTTGAGCGCTTGAGCGGAAGCCCCGACGACACCGTGATCGTGGGCGGCGGCCTGATCGGTTGCGCGCTGGCCGCCGAGCTGGCCGCGCGCGGACAGCGCGTCACCGTGCTCGAGCGCGGGGAGCCTGGCGGCGAGGCCTCGGCGGCGGCGGCGGGGATGCTGTCGCCGCAGGCCGAGGCCCGGCAGGACTCGGAGTTCTTCGCGCTGTCGCTCGAGAGCCGCGGGCTCTATCCCGCGTGGGCCGCCGCGCTCCTCGAGGAGACCGGTCTCGACGTGGGCTACCGGCGGTACGGCCTCCTGCGGTGCGTCTTCGACGCCGCGGGAGCGGCGCTCTTCGACTCCTACCTCTGGCAGCGGCGCGCGGGGCTCTCCGTCGAGGAGCGGACCGCGGCGGCGCTCGCCGGCGAGCTCGACGGACGCCTCTCGCGGGACGTGCGCGGCGCCGTGTTCTTCCCGGACGAGGCCGCGGTCGATCCGCCCGTCCTCTCGCGCGCCGCCTGGCTTTCCGCCCAGCGGCGAGGCGTGCGCGTGCGCGCGGGGGTCTGCGCGCGGCGCTTCCGGATCCAGCAGGGCGTCTGTGTCGGGGTCGAGACCGACGCCGGCGACTTCACGGCCGCCGCCACGGTCGACTGCGCCGGCGCGTGGGCGGCGTTCGACCCGAGCGGCCCGGTCCCGATTCCGGTCCATCCCGTCCGTGGACAGATGGTGCGGCTGCGGGTCGAGGGACCGCCTTTGAGGACGATGGTGTGCTCGGATGAGGTCTATTGCGTCCCGCGGCCCGACGGAACGGTAGTGGTCGGCTCGACGGTCGAGCTCGTGGGATTCCGGAAGGCGGTGACCGCGGAGGCGATCGAGCGGCTGATCGCCGGCGCCGTCGCGCTCGTGCCCGAGCTGAAATCCGCACAGTTCGTCTCGGCCTGGTCCGGCCTGCGCCCCGGGACGCCCGACGGGTTCCCGGTGCTGGGCGAGTCCGGAGTCCCGGGTCTTGCCCTCGCGACGGGACACTTCCGAAACGGCATTCTCCTTGCTCCAATCACGGCGATGGTGATGGCGGACCAGCTGACCGAAGGCCGGACGCGCGATCTCTCCGCCTTCTCGATCGCGCGTTTCTCCGAGTCCGCGACTCCAGCCGGGCGGGGCGGCTCCGCCGCCTATTCGTGATTTCAAGTAGAATCGACGCAAGCAAATGAGACGAGCAATTTACGCCGGGATCCAGCGAGTGGCGGAGCCCCTCTGGTCGCTGACGCGCGCCGTCGATCGCCGCTTCCGCGAGGGTTCCTTCCAGCCGAAGTGGGCGCCGTCGCCGCTCCTGAAGCAACGCGAGAAGAGCTTCCCGCCGCTCGGGTTCCCGCGTCAGACCGATTCGCTCTGCCCGCGCTGCGTCTCCGAAGTCCGCGCGCAGATTCTCTCCGGCGAGGTGGACTGGAAGGTCCTCATCGAGGGCAACCCCGGCGAGATCCGGGCGTCGATCGTCGAGGACGACGGCCGGATCCTGATGCGGAAGGACTGCCCGAAGCACGGGAGCTTCGAGGACGTGATGTCCACGGACCCCGCCTTCTTCAAGCGGCTCGAGTCGATGTATCCGGGCCGCGACTTCGTGATTCCCAAGGACGGCCTCCACGAGCACGGCAACTCGTCGATCAAGTACGGGCGGGGCGCGGTGCTCACGATCGACCTCACCAACCGCTGCAACATGATGTGCAACCCGTGCTTCATGGACGCCAACCAGGTCGGTTACGTCCACGAGCTCGAGTGGGAAGAGGTCAAGAAGCTCCTGGACGACGCCGCGTCGATCAAGCCGCGGCGCCAGCTCTCGGTGCAGTTCTCGGGCGGAGAGCCGACGCTCTCGCCGCACTTCCTCGAGGCGGTGCGCTACGCGCGCCAGCTCGGCTACTTCTCGGTGCAGTGCGCGACCAACGGGATCCGCTTCGCCCAGGACGAGGACTTCGCGCGCCAGGCCGGCGAGGCGGGCCTGCGCTTCGCCTATCTCCAGTTCGACGGCGTCGGCAACGAGCACAACCAGCACCGCAAGGTCGGCAACCTCTACGACGTCAAGCTGCGGGCGATCCAGAACCTGCACAAGCACGGCGTGGACGTGACGCTGGTCGTGACGATCGTCAACGGCGTCAACAACGACCAGGTGGGCGACATCATCCGCTTCGGCCTCGAGAACATCGACAAGGTCACGGCCGTCGCGTTCCAGCCGGTCTCCTTCACGGGTCGCGACGAGGACATCGACGACGAGACCCGCCGGAAGCAGCGCTACACGCTGTCGCACCTCGCGCACGACGTGAAGGAGCAGGCGGGGATCGGCGAGCCGATGCGCGACTGGTATCCGCTCTCGGCCTCGGGTCCCTTCTCGGACCTCAAGGACCTGCTCGGGGGCCTCGAGTCGGAGTGGGGCTCGTTCAAGTGCGGATGCCATCCCAACTGCGGCATCGGCACGATGATGCTGGTCGAGGAGAAGACGGGCCGGGCGGTCACGGTGCCGCAGATCCTGAACGTGGATCGTCTGCTCACGGACATCCGCTCGATCACCGACTCCGCGCGCAAGAAGACGTGGACGGCGCTCCAGGTGGCCCTCGCGCTGCTGCGCAACCTGCGGCCCGACGGAATCCCCGCGGGCCTCTCCCCGTGGAAGCTCGCGAAGATCATGGACGGTCACACCGGCGGGAAGCTGGGCTTCGCCGAGCAGCGGCGTTATCCGTGGCGGGTCTTCTTCATCGGCGGCATGTGGTTCCAGGATCTCTTCAACTACGACTTCCGCCGGACCGAGATGTGCATCATCCCGTACGCCACCCAGATGGGGGAGATCTCCTTCTGCGCGTACAACACGGGCGTGGGGTGGCGGAAGATCATCGAGGAGATGTTCCAGACCGCGTCGCTCGCCGAGTGGTACAAGACGAACGGGCGGCACGAGGTCTACGCGCGTGGGCGGCACGTCCCGCTGCCGGTCCTTCCCGGCCAGACGGTCCCCGTCACGCCGCCGCTGCCCGCGGCTCCGGCCGCTCCGCCCGTCCGACCCGCCGCGGCCGCCACCGGCACCCTGCCGGTCTACGGCGCCGCGGGCAAGTGATTACCGGCTGCGCCGGCCGAACGGCGTGACCACTCCACCGCGGGAGTGACCGTGCGTGGCCGCGTGCGGCGCCGGTCCGTGCGGGCGTGAGTGAGTCGCCGCGGGACCCTGGGGCCGCGGCGCGTGTAGCGGCCGCGGGTGCGCCGGGCCGTGCGGGCGCCGCGCGGCCTTCTCCGCCTCCCGCGCCTTCTGCGCCGCCTCGTGCGACGCGCGCCGATCGGCTTTCTCCTTGGCCCGCTTCCGCTCCTCGGCCTTGCGGGCGCGGATCTGCGCGATCCGCTCGCCGATCGGGATCTCGAAACGCTCGGCCGGGGCCGAGGTGTAGTCGAACCCGGGCACGGTGATCCGGGGCAGACGCCGTCCGATCTCGCGCTCGATCGCGGCGAGATCGGTCTGCTCCTCCGGCGAGACGAAGGTGAACGCATCGCCGGTCATCTCGGCGCGCGCCGTCCGTCCGACGCGGTGGATGTAGTCCTCGGGCACGTTGGGCACGTCGAAGTTGACGACGTGCGACAGCGCCTCGACGTCGATGCCGCGCGCCGCGATGTCGGTCGCGACGAGCACGCGGTACTTGCCGTCCTTGAACCCGGCGAGGGCCTGGGTCCGTTGGGCCTGCGAGCGGTTGCCGTGGATGCGCTCGCAGGAGACGCCCTTGCGGGAGAGCTGCTCCGCCAGCCGGTTGGCCCTGTGCTTGGTGCGCGTGAACACGAGCACGTTCTTGATGTCGCCGCGCTTCAGGAGCTCGAGGAGGAGCGGCGCCTTGAGGTTCTGCGCCACCGGGTAGACCGCCTGGGTGATGCCGACGGCCGGAGCGGCCTTGCGCTCGAGGTTGACGGTGAAGGGATTCTTCAGCATCTCGCGGGTCAGCTGCACGATCGGCGGGGGCATGGTCGCGGAGAAGAAGAGCGTCTGGCGACGGGCGGGCAGGTGCTTCAGCACGCGCCGGATGTCGGGGAGGAAGCCCATGTCCAGCATGCGGTCCGCCTCGTCCAGCACCAGGATCTCGAGGCCCTCGAGCCTCGCGTAGGGGAAGCGGAAGTGGTCGAGGAGGCGGCCCGGCGTCGCGATCATGACGTCGACGCCCTTGCGGAACGCGTGCTCCTGCGGCCCCATGCCCACGCCGCCGAAGACCGCGGCCGCGGACAGGGACGTGTGGACCGCGAGCTGCCGCGCGTGCTCGTCGATCTGGGCGGCAAGCTCTCGCGTCGGGGTCAGGATCAGAGCCCGGGTGACGCCGCGGCTCTTTCCGGAGAGGCGGTGAAAGATCGGGAGCAGGAAGGCGGCGGTCTTGCCGCTGCCGGTCATCGCGCAGGCGAGCACATCGCGGCCCTCGAGAGCGGGCGGGATCGCGTCCGACTGGATGGGCGTGGGGCGCGTGAACCCCATCTCGCGCACGCCGCGCAGGAGATCGGGGTGGAGTCCGAATTGGGAGAAGGGCACAGGTCCTCCTTCGAGGATGTCGATTCCGGCTGTCTTTGTCTCGGGAGGAACGAAACCTTGCCGGCAGGGCTGCGTTCGCGGTTCGAAGAGCGCGAAGAATCTCACAAGACGGACGGAAACGCAACTCGCCCGGCGCCTGCCGTTATGATCCGGGCATGAGGCGCGCCCTCCCGCTCGCGATCCTGCTGGCCGTCGCGTGCGGCCAGGCGCCCGCGCCGCCCGCCGCGACTCCGCGTCCTTCGCCGGTGGCGACGCCGCCGTCCGCGCCCGCGGCGACGCCCTACGTCGCCGACCTCGGCGCGATGATGGGCCAGCAGCAGATGCGCCACATCAAGCTCTGGTTCGCGGGCGACGCCGGCAACTGGAAGCTGGCCGCGTACGAGCTCGGCGAGCTCAAGGACGGCTTCGACGAGATCGTGCAATTCCACAAGACGCACAAGGAGTCGCCGGTCCCGATCGACGAGGCGGTCGACACCATCGTGAAGGAGCCGCTCTCCGAGCTCGCGAAGGCGATCGAGAAGAAGGACAAGGCGGAGTTCCGGAAGGCCTACGACACCGTCACCGACGGGTGCAACTCCTGCCACCAGGCGACCAACTACGACTTCCTCGTGATCGTCCGGCCGAAGGCGAATCCCTACTCGAACCAGGTCTTCGCGCCGCCGAAGTAGTCGTCAGTTATCAGTTATCAGTTATCAGTTATCAGTTATGTGAACCGAAAACCGAGAACTGAAAACTGACAACTAACCTTTCTGATCCCACCAGCGCGACAGCCGCCCGGAGGGAATCGCCGGCGTCACCGACGACGACGCGGCGTAGTGCGAGGTGTCGTTGAAGAGCGAGAGCCGCGCGTGTGCGACGTCCTTGAAGTCGAGAATGTTGAGCGACGCGGGACTCTGGTCCAGGTGGTCGCGGTAGCGCCGGAGGTCGAAGCCGAGGAGCGAGCCGATCAGCAGGCGGATCGTCGCCTTGTGGGACGCGACCACGATCTGTGCGCCGGCATGCGCGGAGACGATCGCGATCATGGCCGGCAGGGCCCGCGCGGTGACCGCGAGGCCGGTCTCGCCCCCCGTCGGCGCGAACGAGTAGGGATCGCTCTCCCAGCGGGCGTATTCCTCGGGGTACTCCTTCTCGACCTCGGCGCGCCGCTTGCCCTCCCAGCGGCCGTGCGAGATCTCCCGCAGTCCTTCGACGGCGGTGACCGGCTTGTCGTGCGGCTCGGCGAGGATGCGTCCGGTCTCCATGGTGCGCCCGAGCGGGCTCGCGTAGAACGCGGCGATGGGCTCCCCGCTCAGCCGGCGGGCGAGCTTGCGGAGCTGGTCGCGGCCGACGTCGGAGAGGGCCACGTCGGTCTCGCCCGCGAAGCGGTCCTCCGCGGTGAGCACGGTCGCGCCGTGGCGCACCAGGTAGACGCGGGTGGTCGTTGCCGTCATCCCTTCACCTGCATCCCCTTCTTCTCGAGGAGCTCCCGCAGCCGCTCGCGTTGATCTCCCTGCAATTCGATCACACCCTCCCCGGCGGCCCCGCCGGTGCCGCACGCCTTCTTGAGCTCCCGGCAGAGGCCCTCGACGTACGCGCGGTTGTCGGGGAGCCCGTCGATGACGGTCACGTGCTTGCCGGACGCGCGATTCTCGAGGCGCAGCTTCGCGACCGGTTTCGCGGGCACGGATTCGACACCCTTCCCGAGTGTCGTGGAGCAGCGGCAATCTGCCGACGGCCAACCGCACTGGGGGCAGACGCGGCCCTTGTCGGTCGAAAAGACGATGCGCCCGCGATCTCCCACGACCGGCCATTATTCTCCCAACCGCTGGCAAAGCGGGCGGACTCGGTGTAGTCTCCGCCGTTCTCCTTATGACCGCCCAGAGCTCGACGTCGACTCCCCAGAGCATCCGCCGCGCCGACCGGCGCGGCATCGCCATCGTCGCGCACGTCGACCACGGCAAGACCACGCTCGTGGATGCGCTCCTCAAGCAGTGCGGGACCTTCCGCGCGGGTCAGCACGTCGAGGAGCTCGTCATGGACTCGGGCGAGCTCGAGCGGGAGCGCGGCATCACGATCCTGGCCAAGAACACCGCCGTGCGCTATCGGGACGTGATCGTCAACATCGTGGACACGCCCGGCCACCGCGATTTCGGCTCCGAGGTCGAGCGCATCCTGACGATGGTCGAGGGCGTCCTCCTTCTCGTCGACGCCGCCGAGGGCCCGCTGCCGCAGACGCGCTTCGTCCTCAAGAAGGCGCTCGAGGGCGGCAAGCGGCCCATCGTGCTGATCAACAAGATCGACCGCCCCGACGCACGGCCGAAGGAGGTCGAGGAGGAGATCCACGACCTCTTCCTCTCGCTCGCGACCGAGGAGCACCATCTCGAGTTCGAGGTCCTCTACGGCTCCGGCCGGCTCGGCTACGTCTCGCGCGATCCGGACGCGAAGTCGGGAGACCTGCGGCCGCTGCTCGACGCGATCCTGGAGCACATCCCGGCGCCGGTCGTGGGCGACACGCCGTTCAAGATGATCGTCGCGAACATCGACTACTCGGACTACCTCGGCCGCCTCGCGGTCGGCCGGATCTTCTCGGGCACGGTCTCGAAGGCGATCGAGCTCGCCGCGGTCCGGCCCGACGGGTCGATCGTCGAGAAGGGGAAGGCCGGCAAGATCTACATGTTCGAGGGCATCACGCGCGTCGAGATGGCGGAGGCGTCGGCCGGCGACATCGTCGTGCTCTCCGGCTTCCCCGACATCGAGATCGGCCAGACGATCCTGGACCTCGCCGAGCCGACGCCGCTGTCCGGCATCCGGGTGGACGAGCCCACGCTCTCGATGGAGTTCCGCGTCAACGACTCGCCGTTCTCCGGGCAGTCCGGCAAGTACGTCACGAGCCGCCACCTCGCGGAGCGGCTCGAGAAGGAGCTCGAGAAGAACGTCGGGCTTCGCCTCTCGAGCACGGGCTCGCCGGACTCCACGCTCGTCCTGGGACGCGGGGAGCTCTCGCTCGCGATCCTGGCCGAGACGATGCGCCGCGAGAGCTACGAGTTCGCGCTGGGCCGGCCGCAGGTCATCTTCCACCGCGGCGAGAACGGCGAGCTGCTCGAGCCCTACGAGGAGCTCGTCATCGACTGCGCGGAGGAGTTCACGGGCGCGGTCATCGCCGCGGTCGGAGAGCGCAAGGGCGAGCTCAAGCACATGGGCAAGCACGGCGACCGGGTGCGGCTCGAGTTCACGATCCCCTCGCGCGGCCTCCTCGGGTTCCGCCTCGAGTTCCTGACCCTGACCAAGGGCACCGCGCTCATGAACCACCTCTTCGACCAGTACGGCCCGCACCGCGGACCGCTGCCCAACCGCACGAAGGGCGCGATGATCGCGAAGGAGGGCGGCGACGTCACCGGCTACGCCCTCGACCGCCTCGCCGACCGCGGCATCTTCTTCGTGAAGCCGGGCGAGAAGGTCTACGCCGGCCAGATCGTCGGGGAGCAGGTCAAGGACGGCGACATGGTCGTTCAGCCCTGCGAGAAGAAGCACCTGACGAACATGCGCGCTTCGGGATCCGACATGGCGATCAAGCTGACCCCGGCGCGCGAGCTCAACATCGAGCAGGCGATCGAGTGGATCAACGACGACGAGCTCGTCGAGGTCGCGCCCGCCGCCATCCGCGTCCGCAAGCGCACGCTGGACCATTCGATGCGCAAGGTGAAAGCGAAAACGGCCGGGTAGGCCGGCCGCTTCGCCCCCTCGTCTCGGGTCCGGGTCCTACGGCAGGCTGAACGTCTTCACCAGGAACACCGCCATCTCGCCGCGCGAGTTCGGGTTGTCCGGGCAGTAACGCAGCGGGTTGTTCAGGCACCCGCCGGTGACCTGCTCCGTGTAGAGCTGCTCGATCCAGTTGACGGCGAAGTCGCCGGGGCACACGACGTCCGCGAAGACGCCGCCGCACTCGGGCGGGACGTAGTCCGATCCGTACTTGGTCTTGAGAAGGAACACGGCCATCTGCGCGCGGGTCACGGGGTCCTCCGGGCAGAACTTGCCGGTGTCGCAGCCCGCGGTGATCTCCTCGTTCGAGAGCTCCTCGATCCAGTCGGCGAAGAGCGACGGACACTCGACGTCCGTGAACTTGTGGGTGCACGGGGGCGGGGTGTAGCAGAGGCCGTACTTCGACTTGAGGAGGAAGACGGCCATCTGCTCGCGCAGAGTGGGCGAGACGACGCCGTAGTTGCCGCCGCCGACTCCCGCGGTGATCGCGTTCGCGACGAGCTTCGTCACGTAGGTGTAGAAGTTGTTCGCGGCGGGGACGTCGAGGAAGTCCGCGATCCTTCCCTTGGGGAGCGTGCCCGAGAGCCCGCCTCCCGGGTTCTGGACGAAGACGTCGTTGATCGTGCCGGGTTGCAGGATGGGAGTCGAGATGGACAGCGTGTTCTCGTCCACGAACGTCACGGCCGGGGCCGGCACGCCGCCGACCGTGACCGTCGCGCCGTCCTCGAAGGCGAGGCCCTTGATCGTCGCGGCGCCGGGAATGACCCCCGGACCCGACGCGGGCGAGAGCGAGATCACGAAGCGCGGCGAGAACTCGGACGTGTTGCCAGTCGAGTCGGTCGCGGTCGCGGTAATCGGGGAGCCGTTCGCGACGGCCATGGGCAGCACGGCGTTGAAGGTCGCATCGCCCGACGCGTTCGTCGTGACCGGGAAGGTCCCGAGGTACGTCTTCCCCTCGGGCAGGTCCTGGGGGCGCGGGGAGCAGATGGAGCTCGCGTAGAAGTCGAGGTCGAACGACGACGAGGCCGCGCTGTTGAACGTTCCGGTCACGGTCGTCGTCGACGCGCCGTAGGTGACCGAGTCGATGATCGGATAGTTCTGGAATCCGTTCGGTCCCGCGTCGGCGTCTCCCGCGTCGTTGAACGTCACGCCGGGGGAGCTGTCGGTGATCAGGTCGATGCCGAGTCCGCTCGTCGCGACGGCGCCGGAATTGTCGAAGATCGAGTTGCCTCGAATGGTGATGCCGGTTGGAGGAGTGCTGCCGGAGTGCCCCTCGACGACGATCCCTCCGTTGCCACCGTTGTACGCGATGACGTTGCCCTCCCCGGGACCCGTGCCGCCGATCAGGATGTTCTGGACGGTTCCCGAGAGCAAGTACACGACGCGAATGCCTTCATCCTTGTTCGGGAAGCGATACGTCCCGGTCGCGTCCGTCCCGATGAAGTTGCCCTGGATGACCGTTCCGGAGCCCTGGACCTGAATTCCGGCGATCGAGTTGGAGCCTCCGATCGTGTTCCCGGCGCCCGGCGCCGAGCCGCCGATCGTGTTGTTCGAGTCGCCGATGCGGATGCACTCGGCCTTGCAGTGGAGCACGGTCGATCCCGTGACGTCCGTGCCGATGAAGTTGCCCTGGACGAAGTTTCCGGTGGCCTGGTTCAGGCCGGTGCCTCCGAGGATGATCTGATCCGTGATCACGTTGTGCGCGGCCGCCGACGTGCCCCCGATCACGTTGTTCGTCCCGGTTCCGATGGCGACCGATCCGAGGGTAGTCGTGAGCTTTCGCAGGCCGCTCGCGTCGGTCCCGATGAGGTTGCCTTCGATGAGGGTACCCGTGGAGTTTTGCAGGGAGATCTGGTCGCCGCCGTTGAGCCCCGAGATGAGATTGCGGTCGGCCGGCGTCGTGCCGCCGATGCGGGTATTCTCCTCGCCCTCGACGAGGATCCCCACGAGAAAGGGATTGAGCGCCTGGGTGCCGTCCGCGGTGGTCCCGAGGAAGCACCCTTCGACGACGTTGTTCTGGTGGGTGGTGCCGAGGTCCTCGACCTCGATCAGGGAGCCCGAGCAACGATTGACCGCGAGCCCGCGGATGGTGACGTCGTCCGCCTTTACCTTCAGCAGTGCGGTCGATCCTGCGTTCGTCCCGTCGATCTCGATCTTGAGAACCGTGTTCAGGCCCTGGCTGGTCGGGTTCGTGTTGGCGAAAGAGCCCGACTGCGTGTAGCCGTCGATCGTGACCGCATCGGTGATTCCCGGCAGGGCCGAGGCCGGCGCGATCGTGTGGACCCCGGGTCCCGTGATGGCGAAGTGAATCTCGTCGGCGCCCGGGTGGGCGTTGGCGTCCATGATCGCCTGACGCAGCGTCCCGGGACCGGTGTCGCCGGTCGAGGTGACCGTGTAGGTGTCGGCGGCCCCGATGGCGGCCGCCAGGGCGAGGACGGAAGCGATGGCGAGCATTCGGGCCTGGCGCATGGGAACTCCTCCTGTTACCCGTCTGCTCGTCGAACGGGGCAAAAGGGGGCCAGCCCGCTCGAGGCAGGCTCTTGACTAGAATGGGCACAACGCCATGCCCCCGACATCGCCGGAGCCATCCCCCGAGGAGGTGACGGGACTCCTGCGGTCCGCCGAGGCGGGGGACCGGGCGGCGCTCGACCGCGTGTTCTCAATCCTTTACGAGGACCTCCGCGCAATCGCCCGCCGCCAGCTCCGCGGGGCGCCGGCCGAGCAGACCCTCTCGACCACGGCGCTCGTCCACGAGGCGTACCTGAAGCTCTCCCGCGGCGCCGGCTGGACGGCGAAGGACCGGTCGCACTTCTTCTCGCTCGCGGGCCGGGCGATGCGGATGATCCTCGTCGACCAGGCGCGATCGCGGACGCGCCAGCGGCGGGGCTCGGGCCGGCGGCCCCTGGATCTCGAAAACGTCGAGATCCCTGTCGAGGAGCGCGCGGCCGAGATCGTCGCGCTCGACGCGGCGTTGACCCGGCTCGGCGAGGTCGACGGCGAGCTCGCGCAGCTCGTCGAGTGGAGGTTCTTCGCCGGCCTGTCGCTGGAGGAGATCGCGGAAATGTCGGGCCGGTCCGAGCGGACCCTGAAGCGGCACTGGCAGGCCGCGCGCGCGTTCCTCTTCGAGGAGCTGTCGGCCGAGGACGCGGCGCCGTCGTGACCGGCGATCCGCGCTGGTCGGAGGTCCGCGGCCTCTTCGAGGAGCTGGTGGACCTCTCCGCCGGAGAGCGCGAGTCGAGGCTGACGGGCGTCTCCGACGCGGAGCTCGCGGCGCGCGTGCGGCACCTCCTCGACGCGGACTCGGCGGCCGGCGGCTTCCTCGAGACGCCGGCGGGGGCGCTCGGGATCGCCGGCGGCCTCTTCGACGACCGGGACGAGACCGCCCCCGAACGGATCGGTCCGTACCGCATCCTGCGCCGCCTCGGGCGAGGCGGGATGGGGGAGGTCCTGCTCGCCGAGCGGGCGGACGGCCTCTTCGAGCAGCGCGTCGCGATCAAGCTGCTGCGCCGCGGCATGGCGACGGACGACGTCCTCGCGCGGTTCGCCCGCGAGCGGCGCATCCTCGCCCGGCTCGAGCACCCGCACATCGCGCGCCTGCTCGACGGCGGCGCCACCGAGGACGGCCGCCCCTATTTCGTGATGGAGCTCGTCGAGGGCGAGCCGATCAACGCCTATTGCCGGTCGCGCAGCGCGACGATCTCCGAGCGGCTGCGGCTGCTGCTGGACGCGTGCGACGCCGTGTCCGCCGCGCACCGGAGCCTCGTCGTGCACCGCGACCTGAAGCCCTCGAACGTCCTCGTGACCGCCGCGGGAGACGTCAAGCTCCTCGACTTCGGGATCGCGAAGGTGCTGGGCCCGGACGATACCGGAGAGGCTGCCGAAAAGGACGTCGAGACGCACACGGGTCTGCGACTCCTGACTCCGGCGTACGCGGCGCCCGAGCAGATCCTGGGGCACCCCGTCACGGCCGCGACCGACGTGTGGGCCCTCGGCGCGCTCGCGTACGAGCTGCTGACGGGAACGCTGCCGCAGAAGCGGGAGAGCCGCTCTCCCGCGGCGCTCGAGGCCGCCGCCGCGTCGGACACGATCGAGCGGCCGAGCCAGCGCGTGGCGGGCGAGCCGCTCGAGCGGATCCCGGTGGCGCAGCCGTCCGAGGCGGACCGGCGGCGGTTCGAGCGCCAGCTTCGAGGCGATCTCGACAACGTCCTCCTCACGGCGATGCGGCGCGAGCCCGAGCGCCGGTACGAGTCGGTGGCCGCGCTCGCCGGCGACTTCCGGCGGCATCGCGAGGGCCGCCCCGTCAAGGCGCGTCCCGACACGCTCTCCTACCGCGCCGGCAAGTTCGTCCGGCGGCACCGCCTGGGCGTCACGGCCGCGGCGCTCGTCGCGGTCTCCCTCGTGGGAGGCCTCGTCGCCACGGAGCGCCAGCGCGTCCGCGCCGAGTCCAACGCCCGCGTCGCCGCGGCCGCCGCGCGCCGGGCCGACGCGGTCAAGGAGTTCCTGATCGGCCTGTTCGAGGTCGCCGACCCGGAGCAGACGGGCGGCGCCCTGCCGGCGAGCGCGCTGCTGGACCAGGCGGGCAAGCGCCTCGACACCGAGCTCTCCTCGGAGCCCGAGATCCAGGCCGACCTCCTCGAGGCCGTGGCGCGCATCGACCGCGGCATCGGCCGCCTCGACCAGGCCGAGGACCTCGCGCGGCGCTCGCTCGCCGTGCGGCAGCGGATCCTGCCCTCGGGCGACGGCGCGATCGGCCGGAGCCTCGCGACGCTCGGCGCCATCACGATGGACCGGGGCAAGCTCGGCGAGGCCGAGAAGCAGCTGTCCGAGGCGCTGAAGGCCGTCGAGACGAAGGACGGACCGAAGAGCCTGGCCGCGGCGCGCGTGCGCAGCGACTATGCGCAGGTCCTCTTCTGGAAGGGGGACGTCGCGGACGCGGAGAGGCTCGAGGACAGCGTCTACCAGGCGTACCGCGCCGAGCTCGGCGACGACGCCGTCCAGACGGCGATCCACCTGCGCAACCGGGGGATCCTCCGCGAGGAGCTCGACCGGCTCGACGAGGCGGAAGCGGACAGCCGCGCCTCGCAGGCCGTGCTCGAGAAGCGTCTCGGCCCCGAGCACCCGAACCTGGGCCAGAGCTATCTGAACCTGGCCGTCCTGCTCGATCGGCGGGGCAAGAGCGAGGAGGCCGAGAAGTGGTTCCGGCGGTCGCTCGACGTGCGCCGCAGGGCGCTCGGCCCGGACCATCGCGTCGTCGGCCAGACGCTGCAGCTGCTCGCGCTCTTCTACCTGAACCAGGGCCGCCTCGACGAGTCCGAGGCGAACTACCGCCAGGCCCTCGCGCTCTTCCGGGCGATCGAGCCCAGGCACTTCGAGGTCGGCAAGTGTCTCAACGGCCTCGCGCTCGTGGACTCCCGGCGCGGGCGCTACGCCGAGTCCGAGGCCACGCTGGGGGAGGTCATCGTCCTCTTCGACGAGGTTCTCGGGCCGAAGCACACGTTCTCGTGGCAGGCGCGAGGCAATCGCGCCGAACAGATCGCGCTCCAGGGGCGGCTCGTCGAGGCCGAGAAGATCCAGCGCGAGGTCGCCGCGAAGCTCGTCGAGATCAACGGCGCCGACAGCTACGAGGTCGCCGACGCCGAGGCCCGGCTCGGCGAGACGCTCCGGAAGGAAGGCCGCGCGGCGGACGCGCTCCCGCTGCACCGGAAGACGCTCGCGCACCAGCGCAAGGTCTACGGCGAGGGGCATGTCTTCGTCGCCATGGCGGAGTTTCAGGTCGCGGCGGACCTCATCGCGCTCGGGCGGCCCGAGGATCGGGCGGAGGCGCGCACGCTGCTCGACGCCTCGCTCGCGACGCTCGAGAGGCGATCGCCTCCGCATCCGCGCCTGGCGGACGTTCGCGCGGCGAGCGCGAAGCTGGGCGCTATGGCAGAGAAAAAGTCTTGACCAGGAACACCGCCATCTCGCCGCGCGCGTTGGGCGCGTCGGGACAGTAGCGGAGCGGGTCCGTCAAACAGCCGCCCGTGATCTGCTCGGCGTAGAGCCGTTCGATGAAGCCGACGGCGAAATCGTCCGGGCAGTGAACGTCCGCGAAGACCCCGGTGCAGTCGGGCGGCGTGTAGCCCGAGCCGTGCTCGGTCTTGAGCAGGAAGACCGCCATCTGCGCGCGGGTCACGGGGTCGTCGGGGCAATATCCGGCGCCGCAGCCCACCGTGATCCCCTCGGCGAAGAGCCGCTCGATCCAGTCGGAGTACGGGAACGCCGGCGTCGCGGGGCACGGCACGTCGGGGAAGATGCCGCCGCATGGCGGCGGGACGTAGTCGGCGCCATGCTCCGCCTTCAGCAGGAAGACGGCCATCTGCGCCCGCGTCACCGAGCCGTCGGGGCAGAAGTCGCCGTTGCCGCACCCGGCCGTGATCCCGTTGCGGAACAGCTTCTCGACGTAGGCGTGAAAGCCGTGCGCCTGCGGCACGTCCAGGAAGTCCGCCATCCAGCCCCGCGTCAGGACGCCGAAGCTTCCGTCGTCGGGGTTCGTCGCGACCACGTCGTAGAGCGCCCCGGGCGGAAGGGGCGGCGACGCGCACGTGGCCTCGCCGCCGCCGCCCGAGACGCCGGCGGCCGCGGTGAGCCCGAAGAGGACCGTCACGTCCGGATCGAACCCCGCGCCCTCGAGGCTCGCCGGCGTCGCGCCCGCGGAGGGCCCCGAGGTCGGGGTCACGGAGGAGACCGCCAGCGTCGGCGCACCCACGCCGACGACGCCGAACCTGGCCTTGTTGAACTCGGAGAACCAGAGCTGGTTCCCGAGCGGCGTGATTCCGTAGGGTCGGGAGTCCGCGGTCGGGATCAGGTACTGCGTGATCGCTCCCGCGGTCGTGATCCGGCCGATCTTGTTGTTGTCGAACTCCGTGAACCAGAGGTTCCCGTCCGGGCCTCCGGCGATGTGGAAGACGCGCGTCGCCTCCGGAAGCGGAAACTCGGTGATGACGCCCGCGGTCGTGATCCGGCCGATCGCATTCCCCGAGTTCTCCGCGAACCAGAGGTTGCCGTCGGCGCCGGCGGTGATCCCCTCGGGATAGACGTTCGCCGTCGGGATCGGGAACTCGTCGAAGGCGCCGCCCGGGGTCAGCCGGCCGATCTTGTTCTTGCCCCGCTCCGTGAACCAGACGTTGCCGTCGGATCCCGCGGCGATCCGCATCGGTCCGCTGCCGGCCGTGGGAACCGGGTGCTCCGTCATGCCGCCGGAGAGGGTGCTGCGGCCGATCTTGTTGGCGTTGAACTCGGTGAACCAGAGCGCGCCGTCGGGTCCGGCGCCGATCCCCTGCGGGGCGCTCGTCGCGGTGGGAACGGGGAACTCGGTGAACGCGCCCGCCGTCGAGATGCGGCCGATCTTGTTCGCGCCGTTCTCGCTGAACCAGAGCGCGCCGTCCGGTCCCGGCGCGATCCCCTGCGGGAAGGCGCCCGCACTCGGGATCGTGAACCCCGTGACGACTCCGGCCGGCGTGATCCGGCCGATCTCGTCGACGTCGACGAACCACACGTTTCCGTCCGATCCGGTGGCCGCGTCCTCGGGCAGGGAGCCGTCGGGGAGCGGCAGCTCGAAGTCGATCTGGGGAGGCGGAACGCCCGCGGGATCGAGCCGCCCGACCTGCGCCTTGTGAAACTCGGTGAACCAGAGCTTGCCGTCCGCGCCGAGGGCGATGCCGTAGGCGCCGCAGCCCGAGGTCGGGATCAGGTCGCGCGTCACGGTGCCCGCGGGCGTGATCTTCGAGATGCGGTTGTTGTCGAACTCGGTGAACCAGACGTTGCCGTCCGGACCGCCCGCGATGTGGAACACGCGGCCGGACTCGGGCAGCGGGAACTCGGTGATCGTCCCCGTGGTGGTGATGCGGCCGACGTTGTTGCCCGTGTTCTCGCTGAACCAGAGATTCCCGTCCGGGCCCGCGGCGATGCCCTCCGGGTTGGAGTTGGCCGTCGGAATGGGAAACTCGGTGACGACGCCGGCGGTCGTGATCCGGCCGATCTTGTTCGCGCCGCGCTCGGTGAACCACAGATTCCCGTCGGGCCCCGAGGTGACGTTCTGCGGCCCGGCGTTGGCGGTCGGGATCGGAAACTCGTCGGTGACGACGCCGGCGGTGGTGATGCGCCCGATCTTGTTGGTCTGGAACTCCGTGAACCAGAGCGCGCCGTCGGGACCCGTCACGATCGAGCTCGGAAAGTGTCCGGCGGTGAGGGGAAACTCGGTGTACGTCGCTCCGTCGACCGTGATCCGCCCGATCCTGGCCGTCTGGTTCTCGGCGAACCAGAGCGCGCCGTCGGGACCCGCCGTGATGCCGAGCGGCCCCCCGGCGACCGGAAACTCCGTCACGACGCCCGCGGGCGTCACCCGGCCGATCTTCTGCGTGATCTCGGTGAACCAGAGGTTGCCGTCCGGGCCCGCGGTGAGGTCCTGCGGGATGCCGCCGCTCGGCAGCGGGAACTCGTCGACGCTCTGGGCGAGCAGAGGCGCCGCCGCGGCCAGGAGAAGGAGCGCCGCGAGACGAACGGCGTTCGCCCAACGAGATCGATGCATTGTCGTGGTGCCGACGATTATACGCCGGTGGGGCCGTCAGGGCTGCGGGATCGTGCCGGAGAGCTTCTCGACCTCGATCCAGCAGGGGATCGAGGTGTGCAGGGTGAAGCCGACCCTCTCGTAGAAGCCCGTCGCCGTGGCGCGGCTGTCGAGGTAGATGCGCGGGATTCCCTGCAGCAAGGCGCCGCGCGCGAGCTCACGGAGGAGCTCGCGGCCGAATCCGTTGCGCTGGTAACCCTTCGCGGTCACGAGGTCGTCCACGAAGAGGTGCTCGCCGCGCGCCAGCGTGTGCGCGCGACGGACGCCGGCGAGGCTGACGAGCGTGCCGTCCACGAAGAGGCCGTAGAGGTGATAGCCCTCGGCCTGCTGCCGCCGCAGCTCGTCGAGGAAGGTCTCCGGCCGGAGGCGCTGCCGCAGCTCGTGCATGAGCGGGAACGCGGCCGTGATCTCGGCGTCGCTCGTGAGCTCACGAACGTCCATGCCTCCGACGGAGCTCACGGCCGGTAGGTCGCGCGGTTCTCGGGGCCTTCCCAGACGGTCACCTCCGAAACGCGGGACCATCCCAGCGCCCCGGAGGACTCGAGGCGTTCCGCGAAGAACCGCGCGAGGTTTTCGGCGGAGGTGTTCCTGCCGGCGAACGCCGGATGCTGGTTGATGTACGAGTAGTCGAGCTCCTTCGCGATCGTCTCGAGGGCGGTGCGCGCCGGGACGAAGTCGACGGCGACGTCATAGCGCTGCAGCTTCTCGGACTCGAGCACGGCGTCGACGCGGTAGGAGTGGCCGTGCAGCGGCTCGGGCCCGCCCTCGTAGTCGATCAGGTTGTGCGCCGCCTCGAAGCGAACGGTCACGGTGACGCGGTACATCAGGTCACAGCTCACGGCTCACAGCTCACAGCTGTCAGCCGAGGACCGTCGCCTCCCGCGTTATGGCCATCGACAGCTGCTCCGCGGGCGGGATGGCGAGGAGGGTCTCGAGGACCTTCCTGGGCGTCGAGGTCTCGCCGGCGGACTGGTCGAGGTTCACTTCGAAGCGCACCCGGGTTCCCTCGCGGTCGGCGTCCAGGGCGAACGCGCGGACCGCGGGCATCGCGGCATGCCATCCGCTGGCGAGGGCGTCCCCGGCCCGCGCGATCTGCTCCTCGGTCGCGAGCCGCACGCTGTAGCGCGCCCCCTTGACCGCCTTCGCCAGCGAGGCTTCTCCCGCGGCGAGCGCGCGCACTTCGAGGATCGCGAGGCCCTCCGGCAGCTTGTCCGCGATCCGCCGCGCGGCGTCCTGCGGGAACGGCGCGTTGCCGTCGACGTCGAACACCTCGTGCCGGCTCTCGACGCCCAGGGCGAGCGCGGGACCCATCGAGAGCCGCATGTGCGGGTTGAAGCCCTCGGAGTAGCGCGCCGGCAGGCCCGCCGCGCGGATCGCCCGCTCGAGCACGTCCATCGTGTTGCGGTGCGAGAGGAAGCGCGCGTCGCCCGTCTTCGAGAAGGTGATGCGGTGACGGAAGACCTGGCTTCCCTGGGACGCGAGCCGCGAGGCGGAAGGCAGGTCGGGCATGGCCTTCTGGCGATACGCGGCGCCCTTCGCCGGATCCGTGTAGGCCGCAGGAAGAGGAGTCCCCCCGGTCGTAGGGGCGGGGCTTGCCCCCGCCCGCATCGGGCTTGCCAGCACCGTGTCCTCCCCGTTACCCGGCACGCCGCACGCGTAGCAGTGGCCCCACTTGCAGTCCTCGGTCCGCATCTCCTTCTTCGCCTTGATCAGCTCGATCTGGAGCCAGCGCTTCGTGATCGAGACGTCCAGCACGTCCCAGGGCAGGATCTCGTCGAGCGCGTACTCCCGCAGGTAGCTCTCCTTCGGGATTCCCTCCGCGCGGAACGCGTCCATCCACAGGTCGTGGCGGAAGTGCTCGCTCCATCCGTCGAACCGCACGCCCGACTTCCAGGCCGTGTGCAGGACGCGCGCCACGCGGCGGTCGCCGCGCGAGAGCACGCACTCGATCTCGGCTTCCCGGGGCTCGTGCCACTTCATCTTCGCGCCGCGGATCCGGCGGAAGCGGTCCTTCAGGTATGCGAGCTTGCGCTCGAGGATGTCCTCGCCGTCGAAGGGCGCCCACTGAAACGGCGTCCAGGACTTGGGCACGAAGGAGCCCACCGACACGTTGACGTTCTTGCGCCCGTGCTTGCGGCCCTGCGCCAGGATGCCCTCGACCAGCGTGACGAGCTCGTCCAGGTCGGACGGCGTCTCGGTCGGCAGCCCGATCATCGTGTAGACCTTGATGAGGTCCCAGCCGCGCGCGAAGGCGACGTCGGCCGCCTGGATCATGTCGGCGTTGGTGAAGGTCTTGTTGATGACGCGGCGCAGCCGGTCCGAGCCCGTTTCCGGCGCGAACGTGAAGCCCGACTTGCGGACCTCCGAGACGGCGTCCGCCAGGCCCACCGAGAACGCCTCGGCGCGCAGCGAGGGCAGAGAGATCGAGACCCGGCGGTCCGCGAGCTTCGGCGCGAGGCACTTCACGAGCGGCTCGATCTGGGAATAGTCGGCCGTCGAGAGCGAGAGGAGGCCGACCTCGCTCCAGCCGGAATCGGCGATGAACTTCTGCGTCATCGCCGCGACCGCGTCCGGGTCGAGCTCGCGCACCGGGCGGTACCAGTAGCCGGCCTGGCAGAAGCGGCAGCCCTGCGTGCAGCCGCGCATGACCTCGAGCCCGAGCCGGTCCTGCACGATCTCGACCGACGGAACGACCGGCCGCTCGGGGTAGTACTCCGGCTTCAGCGCCGGCACCCACGTGCGCCTCGCCCGCTCGGGGACGCGGTCGTCGTTGCGCGCGATCGAGGCGATGCGGCCGTCCTCGCGGTACGCGACGTCGTAGAACGACGGCACGTAGACGCCCTCGATCGCCGCGAGGCGGCGCAGGATCTCGCGGCGCGGAAGGGCCTCCGCGCGCGCGGCCGCGTACGCGTCGAGGAACGCGAGCAGCGCCTCTTCCGCGTCGCCGATCAGGAACGCATCGAAGAAGTCGGCGATCGGCTCGGGGTTGGCGGTGCAGGGCCCGCCGCCGAGGACGATCGGGTCGCTCTCGCGGCGATCGCGCTGCCAGACCGGCAGTCCCGCCAGGTCCAGCATGTTGACGATGTTCGAGTAGTTGAGCTCCGCCTGGAGCGAGAACCCGAGCACGTCGAAGTCGGCAACCGGAGCGAAGGACTCCGTCGCAAAGAGCGGGATGCCGGCCGCGCGCATCTTCGCCTCGAGGTCCACCCACGGCGCGTAGACGCGCTCGCAGGCGAAGTCCTCCCGGCGGTTGACGAGCTCGTAGAGGATCTTGAGGCCGGTGTGGCTCATCCCGATCTCGTAGGTGTCGGGGAAGGCCAGCGCCAGCGTCACGCGCGCGCGGGAGAGGTCCTTGCGCGTCAGGTTGCGCTCGAGGCCCACGTAGCGGCCGGGCTTCTCCACCGTGGGGAGGAGCGGGTCGAGTCGCGGGCGCAGCGAGGCGTATCTCATGGAACCGGGGATTCTACCGGAGCCGGCTCAGACGTACTTGAAGCCCGATCCCGTGTTGAAGAGGACGACGCGGCCGCCGCGGTCCAGGATGCCGGCGTCCGCGAGCTCCTTCGCCGCCGCCCACACGGCGCCTCCCTCGGGCGAGGCGAAGAGGCCCTCGGCGGCGCCGAGCTCGTCGCAGGCCCGCCGCATCGCGTCGTCGGAGACCGCGACCGCGGTCCCGCCGGACTCGCGCACGTCCCGCAGGATGAGGTAGTCGGCGAAGGCCTTCGGGACGCGCAGGCCGGAGGCGTAGGTGTGCGCGTTCGCGAACTTCTCGGAGGCGTCCTTCCCCTCCGCGAACGCCTTCGGGATCGGCGCGCAGCCCTCCGCCTGGACCGCGATCATCCGCGGCCGCTTCGGGCCGATCCAGCCCAGCGCCTCCATCTCGGCGAACGCCTTCCACATGCCGATCAGGCCCGTCCCGCCCCCGGTCGGGTAGAGCACCGCGTCGGGAAGGTCCCAGCCGAAGTCCTCGGCGAGCTCGTAGCCCATCGTCTTCTTGCCCTCCACCCGGTAGGGCTCCTTGAGCGTCGAGACGTCGTGCCACCCCTCCCGCGCCGCCCGCTCCGCGATGAACCGCCCGCAGTCGTCGATCAGGCCGGGGAGCAGCGTGACCCGGGCGCCGTAGCGCTCGCACTCGATGCGGAAGACGCGCGGGGTGTCCTCGGGCATCGCGACGTGGCACTCCATTCCCGCGCGCGCGGCGTACGCGGCGGCGGCGCCACCCGCGTTCCCGGCGGTCGGAAGCGCGACCTTCGTGACGCCGAGCTCCTTCGCCTTGGAGATCGCGGCGGACAGCCCGCGCGCCTTGAAGGAGCCGGTCGGGTTTCCGGATTCGTCCTTGATCCACAGGTTCGCGAAGCCGTGCGGCGCGCCGAGGCGGCTCGCGCGCAGGAGCGGCGTCCCGCCTTCCCCCAGCGAGACGATGTTCTCGGGATCCTCGACCGGCATCATCTCGTGCCACTTCCAGATCGAGCGCGGACGATCCGCCGCGGCGTCGCGCTCGATCCGCCCGGGCTCGTAGCGCGCGAAGAGTGCGCCGCCGCAACCGGAGGCGGGGCACACGCCGAACTTTCTGTGGCGATCGCGCGCATACGAGGCCGCACACCGCGTGCACGTCAGGCGCGCGAAGGAGGAGAACATCGCCGAGACGGTATCAGGATTCGACAACGCGGGGCACTCGAACACCGATCACGGAGCGCCGCCGCCCGGCATGAGGCCTTGCGAGTGACGGCGACAGGATAGCATTTTTTCCGCCGGGAAAGTTCCTTGATTCGGGCGCGAGGCGGAAGCGATAATCGCCGCGGGACATATGGAACTCTCCGATCACCTCCGCGAGATGCTGAAGGAGCTCGGGCAAGCGATCAACGAGTCGATCTCGGGATCGGGCCGCGTGCACGACTCCATCCAGCGCATCCGCGACGAGGGCTACAACCTCTACATGGTTCTCGACGCCAAGGTCGGCGTGAACCGGCGCGAGGTGCGCGTGACGCGGGCCCGCCGCGGAACGGCGAAGGAGATCGAGCCCGTGGAGGCCGAGGACGCCCCGTCGTCCGAGGAGCGCGCGGCCTTCCGGATCAACCTGAAGGACCTGCGCTTCCTGCGGTCCGTCGGGATCGATCCGACCCGCAAGGTGCGCAAGCGCCGCGCCGCGGCCACGCGGAAGAAGTCGGTGGTCGGCGGCCGGTAGCCGGTAGCCGGAAGTCCAAAACCCAAAATCCAAAATCAAAACTAGACTGCCCCCATGGATCCCCTGGGGTCGACGCTCCTTGACCTCGAGACATGGGCGGTCGCTCACGGCCTCCCGCGCTACCGCGGCCGGCAGATCTTCGACCGAATCCACCGCCTCCTCTCTCCGGACTACGCCGACGCGCGCGAGCTGCCCGCGGCCCTGCGCGACCGTCTCGCGGCCGAGCTCCCGCCGCGCCGGCCCGAGATCGTGCGCCGGGATCGCGCCGCGGACGGGAGCGTCAAGTTCGGCCTTCGCCTCGCCGACGGCGCGCTGATCGAGGCCGTGTACATGCCGGGCGACGCGCGCACGTCGCTCGCCAACGAGTTCACGGACGCGCGCGCGGCGGGACGAGAGGCGGAAGGCGGCCGGCGGGAGGCCGGGTCGACGCCGGCCGCCGAGAAATTCACCGTCTGCCTCTCCTCCCAGACCGGTTGCGCGGTGGACTGCGCCTTCTGCGTCACGGGACGGCTCGGCGGCGGCCGGAACCTCACGGCGGGAGAGATCCTGGGCCAGCTCTACGCCGTCCTCGCCGACGCGGGCCGCTCGCACGAGGGGCTGCGCGTGGTCTTCATGGGGATGGGCGAGCCGCTCCTGAACCCGGACGGCGTCGTGCTCGCGCTCGAGATTCTCTTCGAGACGCTCCCGCCGCGGCGCGTGACGGTGTCGACGTCGGGCATCACGCCGGCGCTCGCGCGGCTCGCCGCGCTGCCGCGCCGCCCGAACCTCGCGGTCTCGCTGAACGCCGCGGACGAGGCGACGCGGACGCGGTTGATGCCGATCACGCGCACCTACCCGCTGCCCGGACTGATCGCAGCGATGCGGGCGTGGCCGCTGGAGCCGCGGCGGCGCATCCTCGTCGAATACGTGTTGATCGCGGGCGTCAACGATTCCCCGGACGACGCCTCGCGCCTCGCGCGCCTGCTGCGCGGCATCGAGGCCAAGGTCAACGTGATTCCGCTGAACGAGGACCCGACCTACCTGCCGGAATGGAAGAGGCCCTCGGAGGCGGTCATCGACCGCTTCGTGAAGACGCTGGTCGACGCGCGCTGGCCCGTGACGGTGCGGCGCAGCCGCGGGCCCGACGCGAGCGCGGCGTGCGGGCAGCTGAAGGGCCGGCTCCAGGATCCGCGCCGCGCGCGAATGTGGCCGCGCGGAACGCGGCCCTGAGAATCAACTCGGCAGGTAAGTCCTGAAGAACTCCTCCCACCGGCGCGCGTAGGCCTGGCGCGACACGGCGGCGGGCTCGTCGGCGTGGTGGCAGTGGCCCGCGCCGGCCACGTTCCACACCGCGCTCCGGGGCGGGAGCGCGGCGGCGAGGCGCGCGTGGAAGCGCGGCGGGACGAGCCCGTCGTCCTCGCCGTGGACGAGGAGGATCGGGGCGGTGACGCGGGCCGCGGCCTGGACGGGATCGAGCAGCGAGAGCCCGCCGCGCGTGTCGTGGACGCCGAGCTCGCGCGCCACCGTGGCGATCGCGCGCTGCACCGCCCAGCGCGAGGCGAGCGACAGCAACGGTCCGGGGACGCGCGTGATGCGCGAGAGGTAGTGGCGTGCCATCTCGCGGGGCCGCGCGAACGGAGACTCCAGCCAGATCGCCCGGATGCCGGCGCGGTCGGCGGCGAACTCGAGCGCCACCGAGGAGCCGGCGGAGCACGAGTGGATCCCGAGACGCCCGGCGTCGACGCCGAAGCGCTCGTGGACGGCCTCCAGGGCCTCCCCGAGGTCGTCCTTCTCGAGGTATCCCAGCGTGAAGAAGGCGCCGCCGCTGCGCCCGTGTCCGCGCAGGTCGGGGATCAGCACGTTGTATCCGAGCTTCAGCGCGCGCACGGCTTCGGGCGTCCACTCGCTCGCGTTCCCTCCCTTGCCGTGCAGGAACAGGATCGTGGGCCGCGCGGCCGGCTCGCCGGGCGACGCGAAGGTCGCGGAGAGCTCGACCGGCAGGCGGACGCTGCCGGGATGATGGAACTCGGCGACGACGCCCCCAATGGCCGAGGCCGCGAGACCCTCGGCGAGCTCCGCGTAACGGTCGGGTACCGGACCGAGCCCGCGAGGGGAGAGCAGCCGGTCCGCGAGCGCGCGCGCCGCGAGCGCGGAGGCGCCGGCGTAGAGACCGCCGAGGGCGCCGGCCGCGGAGCCGAACGAGACGAGGCGGCGAGCGAGGCGTTTCACGGGGAAGTCTTCAGTCGTCAGTGATCGGTTCTCAGTCGGGAACTCCGGAAACTGACAACTGAGAACTGAAGACTGAAAACTACTCCAGCGTCTCTTTCCCGGCGCGGCCGAGAACGCCGACGACCTCGACCGGTCCCTGCACGTACGACTGGCAGGCCAGCCGGACCGGCTTGTCCTTCCACCGCTTGCGGACGAGGGCGAGCGGCTTCAGGAACCAGAGCGCGAGCGAGAACTTCTCGAGCTTCGTCGGCGGCGAAAGATTCTCTCCCCCGGAGAGCGGCACCACGCAGCAGGTCGCACAGAGGCCGTCCCCGCCGCACCACTTCCACAGCTTCGCGTCGGCTTCGTACGCCGCGTCCCAGAGACGGTATCCCTCCCAGACGTCGATCTCCTTGCCATTGATGACGCAGCGCACGCGGCGCCGCTCGTGCTTCGGGTTCGCGGCATTCAGCATTGCCCGGATTATACGGGCGACCGGGCGGCTACAATCCGCGTCCGTGCGCGGAACCGCCGTCCTCGGCTGGATGACCGTCGTCGGCGCTCTCTCGGCCGCCGAGCCCGCTCCGCCCCCGGACGCGTTCGCGCTGACGGAGGTGAAACCGGGCGTCTTCGCGGCCATCGCGAAGGCCGGGGACGAGACGACCATCGGCAACGCCGGCTTCGTCGTCGGCTCCGAGGCGGTGCTGGTCGTCGACGCCTTCGCGACCCGGCAGGCGGCCGAGGCGCTGCTCGCCCGGATCCGCAAGACGACGCCGAGGCCCGTCCGCTGGCTGGTCGACACGCACCGCCACCGCGACCACTGGGGCGGCAACGCGGTGTTCGCGAGGGCGGGCGCCACCGTCGTCTCCACCGAGAACGCGCGCGCGGGGATGCTCGCGCGTCTGCAGCGGGACGGCGGAGCGGACGAGAAGGCGCGGCGTCTCGAGCTGCCGTCCCTGACCTATCGCGACGCGCTCTCGATCTGGCTGGGCGACCGGCGCGTCGACGTCTTCACGAAACCCGGGCACACCGACGGCGACTCGCTCGTCTCCGTCCCCGACGCCGGCGTGCTCTTCGGGGGAGACCTCCTCCAGAAGGGGACCGTGCCGAACCTGTCGGACGCGAACACGGACGCGTGGGTGCGGACCCTCGACGAGCTCACCCGAAGCTTCCCCTCCGCGACGATCGTTCCCGGCCACGGCGGAATCGCGCGCCCGCTCGACATGCGGGCGCTGCGCGATTTCCTGGTGACGCTGAGACTCTCGGTGGCGCGCGGGCTCCAGCAGGGCAAGACGGGATCCGCGCTCGTCGAAGACGTGATGCCGCGGCTCGCGCCCTTCCGGAGCTGGACGTGGAGCGAGCATCTCGACGAGTCCGTGGCGGACGTGGAGCGCGAGCTCACGGACACGGCGGCTCCTTCGACGCCGACGCCGACGCCGTCGCCGGCGGCTCCCACGCCGCTCCCGTGACCGGCCGCCACAGCGCCGGAAGAAAGACGAGGTCGACGCCCGTCCGGCGCTCCCCCGGCAGGAGCCCGACCTCCACCCGCGCCGGATCCCGCGGGTCCTCGGTGATCACGGAGCGACCCCTCCAGAGGACCTGGAAGGCGTAGTGGGCGGGAGCGGCGAGCGTGAGGCGATAGCTTCCGTCGCAGCCCGTCACGGTCCACGGAAGCCAGGGGATGTCGCGGCCGCGGGGAATCCCGCGCACGGAGATGCCGGCGACGGGCCGGCCCTCCGCGTCGGTGACCCGGCCCTCGACGGTCGCTCGCGGCTGGGCTTCGACGCGCAACATCTCGGCCGTCGGCTTCGGCGCGGCGGCGCAGGCGTCGATTCCGAAGGCGAGCAAAAGCATGCAAAGGCGAGAAAGTCTCATCGCGGTCGTCGATGCTAACGCGCGGAGGCGACTCGAAGAACCGACGACCTCATGGCGCCGGTCCGGATTGTCAATTTCCGGCCGCCGGTCGCGAAGTGACCGCCGCGGCCAAGTTAGAATCGCGCCGTGGCGGACGCCGAAGAGATTCACCGTTTCTCGATTCACGCCTCCTGGCGCGGCGACGCGATGGGGCACGGATCGGTCGCGAAGCAGAACTTCCCGTCGGTCCCGATCGCGGGCGCGACCGTCCTCGGCGGCGCGGGAACCGGCGCCAACCCGGAGGAGCTCCTGCTCGCGGCGCTCGGCGCGTGCTTCGTCAACACGTGGGCCATCTTCGTGAAGAAACTGAACCTCGATCACCCCGAGCTCTCCCTCCAGGTCTCGGGGGAGCTCGGCAAGGATCCGGCGGGCGGCTACCGCTTCGAGCGCGCCGTGATCCGCCCCGCGGTTCCGCGCGCCTTGCTCGCCGCAAACCGCGCCGGCGTCGAGAAGTCGCTGTCGCTGGCCGAGAAGTACTGCATCCTTTCGAAGGTCGTCCGCGCGTCGATGGAGCTCCGGGTCGAGATCGAGGAGACGTAGGGAGCCGGGGGTGCGAGTCGTCGCCCCGAGGCGCGCATGCAAATAATCCCCATCGAGGACTCGTTCGACCTCCACTCCTTCCGTCCGCGGGACATCCGCTCGGTCGTCGACGAGTACCTGGGTCAGGCCGCGATCGCGGGCTTCCGCCAGGTGCGCCTGATCCACGGCAAGGGCATCGGCGTGCGCCGGGCGGAGGTGCGGATGGTGCTCGCGAAACGCGCCGACGTCGAGACGTTCTTCGACGCGCCGCCCGAGCGGGGAGGCATGGGCGCGACGGTGGTGATCCTGAAGGGGACGCCGCCGCCGCGCTAGACCGCCGGC
Organism: Thermoanaerobaculia bacterium; assembly: GCA_036406835.1. Lineage (GTDB taxonomy): Bacteria > Acidobacteriota > Thermoanaerobaculia > UBA5066 > Gp7-AA6 > DAHUXD01. The sequence goes on along the minus strand of DASXAG010000120.1, from coordinate 38,349 downwards.
CGTTCAGACGTCGCCAGCTGGATCGCGTCCGCCGCCACCGGGATCGCCTGCCCGCACAGGCACGTCGTCTGGAAGGCGCCGTCCGCGGCGACCTCGGCCGCGGGGATTTCGAGCCGGCGCCCGTCGTTGACCGACCGGTCCCGCGACCAGCGCCGCAGGGACCCCGAGAGCCCGGCGTCGGTGCGTGCGAACTGGATCGTCAGCTGTCCCTCGCACTTCGGGCAGAAGGTCCAGACATACATGGAGTCCATCGCGTTCACGGTTTCCTTTCTCCTCCTCCCGGTCCGCGCAGCTCGCGGTGCGCGCGCTTGCGCTCGTACATCACTCGGTCTGCCTGCGAGATGGCGAGGTCGAGCGGCGCACGCTTCGAATACGGATGCACGCCGACCGACGCCGCCAGGAATCGCGTGTAGGGCTTGGAGCCGGGCTTGGTGGACTGTTTGACCTCGTCCATCTTGGCCGGCATCATGTAGAAGCGCTTGCGCGCGAGCTCCTCCTCCATGCCGGGAAGGATCACGAGGAACTCGTCGCCGCCCCAGCGGATCACGTGGTCGTTGCCGCGCACGAGCTTCTTGATGGCGGTGGCCACGGTCCAGATCGCCTTGTCGCCTTCCTCGTGACCCTCCTCGTCGTTGATGCGCTTCAACCCGTCGACGTCGATCAGCACGATCGAGCCGCCCTGCTCGCTCGCCTCGAGCTGCGGCCGAATCTCGTCGAGGAAGAACCGGTTGTGCGTCTCCGTCAGCGGATCGAGCCAGGCCCGCCGCTGCGAGCGGCGCGTGTCGTCGACCGTCCGTGCGTGCAGGGCGGCGAGACGCCGCTCGGTGTCCTCCATGGCCCAGATGATCAGGCCGATGCCGAAGAGCATCTCGAGCAGGACGTCCAGGAATTGCGTGTAACCCAGCGTCTTCAGCGGTTCCTTCGTCGGCGACGTGTTGACCACGATGATGTAGATGAGATGGGCCCCGGCCGTGACCAGCGCGAGAAGTCCCGCGAACTGGCGGCCGAGCCCGGCGCGCGGGCTCTGGAAGATGTAGACCGCGAGCACGAGCCAGCCGACCGCGAGAACTCCCAGATGGAAGTCGAAGAAGTAGATGCTCTGGGCCGGGTTCTGGCCCACGGCCATCAGCGAGAACGGGATCGCGGCGATGGCCGCCACCGAGAGCGGCTTGGCGAGCGAGACGTCGCGGTCCAGCCGGATCGCCGCCACGCACATCGTGACGATGTACAGGATCTTGAAGTACTGGAAGAGCCGCCACCCCCAGGGCTCCTTCAGGTGCTCGAGGAGCAGCAGCGAGAGCACCGAGAGAAACAGGAAGAACCAGGCGATGCCGGCCGCCTGCAGCACGCGGTTGCCCCGGCCTCGCGAGAGGTAGAGGAAGATCGCGGAAAGAAGGGCGGCGCCCACTGTCTGGACGCCGAGCCCGGGATGCCAGAGCTCCATCTAAGCGTTTATCCTGACGAAGGTTAGCAGGTTTTCGCGCGCTTCGGGCGGCCGCCTAGCGGACGTTGATCCGCGCCCCGATCCGCCTCAGACGCTCCGTCGGTCCGTCCGGGCGGCATGACGAGCCGTCGCCGGCGGACTCGCAGCTCATCGGCGTCCGAACGATGGCGTTCGGTCCCGCGAGGGTGATTCCCCAGCCGCGGCGGGAGCCGTCGGTCGGCAGAAGGGCGATCTCCACTCCTTTTTGAGGATGGTCGAGATCGAGCGTGAACACGCGCTCCTCGACGCGGACACGGTACGGGGGAGACCCGTCGGGCCCCGTGGTCACCTTGCCGCCCGAGGGCGTGTTCCAATCCGCATCGAAATACTCGGCGGCGATTTCGTCGGCGGCGCTCGTGAACACGCGGCGCGCGCGACCCTCCCAGCTCCCGGCCGGCCCGTAGGTCTGATCCAGCTCGGCACCCAGGCCGTCCACGGTCACCTCGTAGGGAACGTTGCCGTCCCCTCCGAGTCGGACGTCGGCGTGGACGGTCTTCTCGCCGGCGCGGGCCACGAGAGACGCCGTTCCCTGCGCGCGCACGGACGAGAACGACTCGACCGGCGCGATCAACTCGCTCGACCCGGTCCGGAAACGCAGGTTGAAGATCCCCTTGTCGCGGTCCGCCTCGATCGTCAGGCTGGGCATCGCACGGAACGATGCCAGGTCGAAGCGCTCGTAGAGCTGCTTGAGTCCCGCCTGCGCGTAGTAGCGGGCGTCGTACCAGGCCGGGATCGGAATCCCGTCGACGTCCGTACCGGAACGCGCGGGATCGAGGTCCAGAGAGAACCCGGCGAACGCGTAGGTCTCGCGGCGGCGCAGCGTGCCGTGCGCGGCCTTCGCCGTCTGCTCACGGACGAGGACCGATGGGGCGTCGGCCGCGGGCCGCTCCCATCGATGCGTCCACTCGCCGCCGCCGCTCGCGCCGCCGGCGCGGGCCGCGCAGTCCGGCAGCTCGCGGCCTCCCGCGCCTCGGATCGGGAGACGCGTGAGCGCGCCGTCCTTGTAGCGCCATACGGAGAGACACTCGGACGCGTCGGTCGACGCGCCCACTTCGAGAAGCGAGCCGACGGCGCCGAGCGGCGCCTCGGTCAGCGACACGCGGACGACGTCCTCCGACGGAGCGGGCGCCTTCGCGGTCACGGCGTGCTTCCCGCTCTGCACCTTGAGGCTCACCGCGCCGTGCGTCGCGGATGCGGTCACGACGTCGGCGGTTCCGTCTCCGTCGAGATCCGCGGAGAGCCGCGGCGACATCGTTTCCGGCGTCGCCAGCGCGAGGCCGGCGATCAGCGCGGCCGCGGAGAGCAAGGTTAGCCGCTCTTGCGAACCGCCTCTTCGGCGGCCTGGAATCCGATGCGGCTGTGCGTGCCGTCGCAGTAGGGTTTGTTCGTCGAGCCGCCGCAACGACACAGAGAAACGGCGCGCCCGTCTTCGATCACGATCTCGTTGCCCTGGGGATCCGTGAGCTTCGCCGGTCCCGTCACGCGGTACGGACCGTTCGGGATCACTTTGATCGACGCATCGGCCATTCTTTTCCTCCTCGGAAACGTTCATTGTAGCCCGCCATCGGCGCGCCGGCCGCGCGTCGGAGCGGTTCTCTGTGTTACCCTGATCCACGTAATCCTTTGCGAGCTTTCGAGAAAGCCCCGCCGGACGTCCAGGAAATCCTGACCAAGCCCATCAAGGAGCTCGGTCTCAAGCTCGAAGGATCCCCGCTCGAGCGTCTCGTGCAGCAGCTCTATCGCGAGCTCGAGCGCAAGGGGCTCCGGAAGTTCCGGCCGCTGTGCTACCTCACCGACGAGTGGGGCTGTCCCTCGGGCGAACCGGTCATCGGGATCCCGTTCTACCTGGCCGATCCCAAGCTCGCGCGGCTCGAGAAGGAGATGAACGACCTCGAGGATCGCCGCGAGATCCTGATGTACCTGCGCCACGAGGCGGGCCACGCGTTCAACTACGCGTACGAGCTCTACCGCACGCCGGAGTGGCGCGACCTCTTCGGCCCGTTCCGCCGGCCCTACCGCGACAGCTATCGTCCCGTTCCGTTCTCGCGCCGCTTCGTCCGTCACATCGCCGGCTGGTACGCGCAGAAGCATCCCGACGAGGACTTCGCCGAGACCTTCGCGGTCTGGCTGACGCCGCGGTCGGCATGGCGGAAGCGCTACAAGGGCTGGGGCGCGATGGCGAAGCTCCGCTACGTGGACCGGATGGCGAGGAAATATCGCGACGTCGAACCGCTCCGGCCTCAGGGCCACACGGACATCACCGTGGAGGAGATGGAGACGACCGTCGAGGACCACTACCGCAAGGCGCTCGAGGAGCAGACGCAGTCGGTCGACCTCGCGCTCGACAGCGACCTCAAGGACATCTTCCCCTTCTCGAAGCGGAAGAAGACGGGCGCGCGGCCGGCGGCGGATCTGCTGCGCGAGGGCCGCAAGTCGCTGATCGACAAGGTCACGTACTGGACCGGCGTGCAGCGTCCCCTGGTGAAGCGCCTCGTCGAGTCGATCGAGACGCGCGTGGGGGAGCTCGACCTGCGCGCGAGCGTGAAGGGGGAGAAGGAGCACCTGACCGAAGTCGCGACGTACACGACCGCGCTCGCCATGAACTACGTGACGCGCGGGAAATTCGTTCAGCCATGAGCCGAGAACCCCTCAAGATCGCGGTCCTCTACGACCTCTGGGAAGAGGAGCCCGAGCCGCCGCCGCCTCCGCCCGAGAAGCCGAAGAACGGCGCGAAGCGGCGCAAGCCCAAGCCCCGCCGGCGGAAGCCCAAGCACGACCGCGAGGAGATCTTCCAGGCGCTCGAGAAGCTGGGACACGAGCCCTGCTACCAGGTGGTCGACGGCCGCGACCAGTCGCTGATCTCTCTCGCGCGCGCCGGCGCGGACCTCTACTTCAATCTGACCGAGTCCTACGCCGGCGACGACACCATGGACATGAACCTCGCGGCGTACCTCGATCTGCTCGAGAAGCCCTACACGGGGGCGGGTCCGCACGCGCTCTACCTCGCGCAGGACAAGTCGCTGGCCAAGAAGATCTTCGCCTTTCACGGGATCCGCACCCCGTTCTTCGCGACGTCCTACAAGGGCAAGCTCGACCACTCCCACGACATCGCGTTTCCGCTGATCGTCAAGCCCACCTCCGAGGACGGCTCGATCGGCATCGACACGGGCTCGGTCGTCGGCAGCGTCAAGGAGCTGATGGAACGCATCCATTACATCCAGGAGGAGTTCGACTCGCCGGCGCTCATCGAGGAGTACATCGAGGGACGCGAGATCTACGCGGCGATCATCGGCAACGAGAGCCCCGAGGTCCTGCCGCTGATCGAGCTCGACCTCTCCAAGCTCCCGGAGGGCACGCCCCGCATCGCCGGCAAGGAAGTGAAGTGGGACAAGGACACCGAGATCTACCGCGTCACCAAGTCCGCTCCGGCGGAGGATCTCGACGAGGACACGGTGAAGCGCCTCTCCGACACCGCCCTCGCGGCGTACCAGGCCCTCAAGTTGAGGGACTACGGGCGCATCGACCTCCGCCTCACGAAGGACGGCGAGGTCTACGTCATCGAGGCGAACCCGAATCCCTGGCTCTCCTCCGCCGCCGAGTTCTTCATGGCCGCGAAGAAGGCCGAGCGGACCTACACGCAGATGATCTCGGAGATCGTCGACCTCGCGCGCGGGCGATATGCTGTGGCCTGAGGCGAAGATGAGAGCAGCCCGAACCGCGCTCGCGGTCCTCCTGTTCGCGGCCGCCGGGGCGCTGCCCGCCGCCGACGTGGCCGGCGTCCAGGTTCCCGAGACCGTCACGGCCGAGGGCAAGACCCTGAAGTTGAACGGGGCGGGCCTGCGCAAGAAGCTCCTCTTCAAGGTCTACGTCGCGGCGCTCTACCTCGAGACGCCGTCGAAGGACGGGGCCGCGGTCGTCTCCTCCTCCGAGGTCAAGAGCATGCGGCTCTCGATCCTGCGCAGTCTGAAGGGATCGCAGGTCGGCGAGGCGATCTCCGAGGGTTTCGAGCGCAACTCGAAGGACCAGCTGCCGAAGCTCCAGGATCGGCTCAAGAAGCTCGAGCAGATGATTCCGGACGTGAAGGAGGGGGACGAGATCGTCTTCAACGCCGTCCCCGACAAGGGCGTCCACGTCACCGTCCGCGGCACCGATCGGGGAACGATCGAGGGACGCGACTTCGCGGACGCGCTCTTCTCCGTGTGGCTGGGACCGAACCCGGTGCAAGAGGATCTGAAGAAGGCGCTTCTCGGAGGCTGAGAATCCCATGGGGCGACTCGACACCCGGCGGCGGGTGGCTCACGGCGGTGCGTGGGTGCTCGTTCTGTCGGCGGCTCTCGGCCTGGGCTGTTCCTCGGCGAGGACCTATCGGGCCGATCCTCTCGCGGACTTCCTCGCGAAGAAGCAATACCGGCTGGAGGACGCCGACTTCATGCTCACCGTGGGCCGGCTCGGCAAGAGCGAGATCGTTCGCGTCCTCGGGAAGAAGAGCGGGCCGCTCGCCTCGAGCGCCGTCGTCGTCCAGATGCGGCTGACCGCTCTCTCCGGCCGGATCGGCGTGAACCGGCGGGAGATCCGCCTCGTCGCCGACGAGGACTACTATCCTCTGAGCTCCGAGGAGGTCCTGGCCGCCGTGTCGGCCCCCGCGAACTTCGGCACGGCCGCGCTGCCCGTGACGAGCCAGCCCGGCGCGGGCCCCCGCACGGGAACCGGCCTGACCGGCGGTCTGACCGCGATCACGGAGCTGGGGTTCGCGGGTCTCGCCGCGGCGGCCCGGGCAATGGCCCTGAGCGGCAACAAGGGCTACTGGGAATCCGCGCGGGCCGACGTGGAGGAGAAGACCCTGTTGCCCCGCGAGGTCGCGCCGGGAGAGACGCTGAATCTGTTGCTCGTCTTTCTGCCGAAGAGCGGAAAGCCGCCCGTCGAATGCTCGCTGTCCTTCACGCCCCTCCTCGACGGAGAGGAGAGGGCCGCGTCGACCATCACGGTCCCGCTGTTCTAGGCGGGCGGCTCGCCCCTCCGCGCCGTCAGCTCGCCGCCTCGGCCGCGGTCTTGCCCCGGAACCTCCGCGTGAAGCGGTCGATCGCGACGCCCACGAACATCATCCCGGTCCAGAACCGCATCATCGGCGAGGGCCGCTCGACGCCGCCGGCGAGAGTCGTCGTGACCGCCGCGCGGATCACGTCCGGGGGATCGGGCGTGCAGAACGCCTCGAAAAACACCGGGTCGTAGAAGTTGTACACGTACCGGCGGAAGCGCGCGACCATGCGCTCGTACTCGCGCGAATACGCGCGGAAGTCGCTCTCCTCGACGCGGCCCTTGCGCGCGAGGGCGCGGTCGATGGTCTGCCCCGCGCGCTCGCCGCTCGACATCGCGAGGAAGACTCCGGTCGAGAAGACCGGGTCGAGGAACGTCGCCGCGTCGCCCACGAGCACCCAGCCGTCGCCGGCGAGGCGGCTCGACCTGGACGAGTAGTCCGAGATCCCGTGGACCTTCGAGGTGCGCCGCGCCCCCTCGAGCAGCTTCATCACCCTCGGGGAGCGGCCGACGAGCTCTTCGAAGCGCGTCTCCATCGCGGCGCCCTCCGCCAGGCGGACGTCGGCCGGATCGAAGACGCCCCCGACGCTGCACACGCCGTCCGAGAAGGGGATGATCCAGTACCAGACGCCCTGGTCGATCGGCAGCAGGATGTCGCCGGGCGGGCTCTCCGCCGGCCAGCGAATGCCCTCGTAGTGCGCGAACAGCGCCGCGCGCTTGAGCTTCGGATCGAAGCTCCGCAGCCCGAGCTTCCGCGACAGGAAGGCGCCCTGTCCCGACGCGTCCACGACGATGCGCGCGCGAATCTCCTCGGCGGGGGCGCCGGCACCGCCTCCGGCGCGGAGGCGTACGCCGACCGCGCGCTGGCCCTCGAAGAGCACGTCCTCGACGGCCGTCTCCTCGCGGATCTCGGCGCCGCTGGCCGCGGCGTGCCGCAGCAGGAGCTCGTCGAATTCGGCGCGCTTGACCTGGTAGGCCATGGGATGGTTCGGGTCGCGGGCCTCGGCGAAGACGACCGGGCGCGTGGTCCCGTTCGCCTCGTTCCAGAAGAAGGCGCCGTACTTCTTCTGGAAGCCGGCGGCGCGGATCTTCTCGTGCACGCCGATCCGGTCGAAGATCGGCAGCGCGAAGGGGAGGAGCGATTCGCCCACGTGGAAGCGCGGAAACTTCTCGCGCTCGAGGACGAGCACGCGGCGGCCTGCCCGCGCGAGAACCGTGGCGACGGTGGAGCCGCCGGGTCCGCCCCCGATGACGATCGCGTCGTAAGATGGGTTCACGCAAGAGGATTCTAGACTGACTCTCTCAGCCGTTCCCGCCCTGGAGTTCCTCGACGTACGCAAGAGCTTCGGGCCGGACTCTTCCAAGCGCGCGCTCGACGGCCTCACGCTGCGGGTCGCGGCGAAGGAGACGGTCGCGCTCGTCGGCCCGTCGGGCTGCGGCAAGACGACGGCGCTGCGCCTCGCCAACCGGCTGCTCGAGGCCGACGGCGGCGAGGTCCGCGTGTTCGGCGCGTCCGTCCGCGACCAGGACCCGGTGGCGCTGCGGCGCGGCATCGGATACGTCATCCAGGAGGGCGGGCTCTTCCCGCACTGGAGCGTCGAGCAGAACGTCGAGACCGTTCCTCGCCTGCTCGGCTGGGAACCCGCGCGGCGCCGCGAGCGCGCGCGCGAGCTGCTCGCGCTCGTGGGCCTCCCGCACGCCGACTTCGCGGCGCGTCGTCCTCGGGAGCTCTCGGGCGGCCAGCGTCAGCGCGTCGGCGTGGCTCGCGCGCTCGCGGCCGATCCGGCGCTGGTCCTGATGGACGAGCCGTTCGGGGCGCTCGACCCGATCGCGCGGCGCTCGCTCCAGAGGGAGTTCCTCGCGTGGCGCGAGCGTCTGACGCCTCGAAGGGCCGTGCTGCTCGTGACGCACGACCTCGCGGAGGCGTTCCGGCTGGCCGATCGGGTCGCCGTCATGCAGGCGGGCCGCGTGCGGCAGATCGGGACGCGCGAGGAGCTGACGCGGAATCCGGCGGACGCCTTCGTGCGCGAGTTCGTGACGGAGTTCGAGACGTGAAGGATCTCGCGCAATTCTTCTGGGAGCGGCGGGCGGAGATCCTGGCGCTCGCGGGCCAGCACGTGGGGCTGGTCCTCGTCTCGACGCTCCTCGCGGTCGCGATCGGCGTGCCGACGGGGATCCTGCTCATCCGCCGGCCGAAGCTGGCGCGCCCCGTGCTGGCCTTCGCCAACGTCGTGCAGACGATCCCGAGCCTCGCGCTGTTCGGATTCCTGATCCCGCTGCCGCTTCTGGGCGGCGTGGGCGCACGCACGGCGATCGTCGCGCTCGTCGTGTACGCGCTGCTGCCGATCCTGCGCAACACGCACGCGGGCATCGCCTCGGTGGACCCGGCCGTCGTCGACGCGGCGGCGGGGCTCGGGATGAGCCCGAATCAGCGCCTCCGGTGGGTCGAGCTCCCGCTGGCGCTGCCGGTCGTCCTGGCCGGGGTCCGCATCGCCGTGGTCGTCGGCATCGGCCTCGCCACGATCGCGGCGGCGATCGGCGCGGGCGGCCTGGGCGTGCTGATCTACCGGGGCGTCGCGACCGTCGACCACCGGCTGATCCTCGCGGGCGCGGTTCCCGCGGCCGTGCTGGCGCTCGCGTTCGACGGGTTGCTCGGCCTGGCCGAACGGCGCTGGGGACCGGGGCGATGAGGCGGTTCGCGTCCGGCCTCGCCGCGATCCTCCTGCTCGCCGGCTGTCGCGGCGAGCATCCGATCCGGATCGGATCCAAGAACTTCACCGAGCAGGTCATCCTCGGGGAGATGGCGGCCCAGGCGCTCGAGGCGGAAGGCGTCCGGGTCGACCGCAAGCTCGACCTCGGCGGCACGTTCGTGTGTCACCGCGCGCTGCTCGCCGGGGAGCTCGACCTCTATCCGGAGTACACGGGGACCGCGTTCACCGCGATCCTCTCCCGGAAGCCGATCTCGGATCCGGCGCGCGTCCGCGAGGACGTCGCGCGGGAGTACGAGAGACGCTTCGGGCTCGTCTGGACCGCGCCGCTCGGGTTCGAGAACACGTTCGCGCTCGTGATGCGCTCCGCGCAGGCGAAGGAGCTCGGGATCACGAAGATCTCGGATCTCGCGCGCGACGGCGATCGCCTGCGTCCCGGCTTCGGCTACGAGTTCCTGGAGCGTGCCGACGGATTCCCGGGGCTCGCGGCCGCCTACGGCCTGAGCTTCGCGGCGCGTCCTCTCGAGATGGACCTCGGACTTCTCTACGCCGCGCTCGCGCAGGAGAAGGTCGACGTCGTGGCCGGCAATTCGACCGACGGCCTGATCGCCGCGCTGCACCTCACGGTGCTGGACGACGACCGCCGCTACTTCCCGCCGTACGAGGCGGCGTTCGTCGTGCGCTCCGCCGCGTGGAAGAACGCGGCCGTGCAGCGGGCGCTCGGGCGCCTCTCCGGAGCCATCACGGCCGACGCGATGCGCGCGATGAACGCTTCCGTCGATCGCGACAAGCGCCGGCCGGCGGACGTCGCGCGCGAGTTCCTGGCCGCTCGAAGTCGCTGAATCCGCGGATTTTCGAGCGTTTCCGCGCAAATTCTGCTACCCTGAATACAAGAGAAATTCCATGTCCGGCGCATTCGATCTCCTCACCCAGAAGGATTGGACCATTCTGGGCATCGCCGTCCTGCTCCTGTTCTTATTGATCGTTTCGTTCCGGTCGCGCGCCTACGTCTTCTGCCAGTACCTGAAGACCATGACGGGCGTGATCCTGAAGCCCTCCGAGGTCAAGCGCGCGTTCAAGGCCGGCGGCCGCGAGGGGGTCCGCGAGCTCTTCCTCGACCTGATCATCAAGGAAGACCTGAAGGGCGGTCCCGCGGCGATTCCCGACACGGCGAGCAAGGGGTAGTTCTCTCCCGCCGTCATCCCGACACCGAGCACAGCGAGGTGGAGGGATCCCGGCTCTAAAGCGCGGGATCCTTCGTCGGCGACTTCGTCGCCTTCCTCAGGATGACTCTCGCCCCTCGCCTTCGGCGACGGCCAGTGTCAGTTCTCGATCAGCCGGAACGTCGGCACCACGTCCCGCCCGAGGACGCTCCGCAGCACCGTCGCGTGAAGGACCTCGTCGGAGAGGATCCGCGAGGCGGACGCGGAGAGCGACCGATCCTGGAACTTGTCGACGACCGAGAGGTATGCGCGCGCCGCGCCTACCTCGAGAGTGAACGCGAGCTGGAGGACGTCCTCCTCCTTCTTCAGCGGCACGGTGAAGACGTACTCCTTCCTGGCGTCGACGGGCTGGCCTCCCTTCCTCTTGATCACGTCGACCAGCAGGTCGCGGTGGATCTCGTGGCTCCCCTGGAACAGGAGGCCGACCTCCTTCGCCTTCGCCGAGAGGAGCCCGCTGTTGCCCGCGAGGCCGTACGCCCAGATGGCCTCGTGCTCCAGCGCGAGCGCCGTGTTGAGCAGCAGGACGTCGTCCGCGGGAGCGTCGGCCTTCTCGGGCAACGCCAACAGCGGCCGTCCGGCCGCGGCCAGCCCCAGCGCGAGACCCGTGGTCGCGGCGTTGCGGAAGAAATCCCGACGGTGCATGACGGCCTCCTTTGTCGGACGATCGGCCTGCGTATCGTATGAAAAAAGGCCGGCCCGGGGCGACGTTTCTCGAGGCCGTCGCCGTCCGGGCCGGGTCCGCGAGCCGCGGAGCGAATCCGCCTAGCGCTCTTCCGTGGGCTGGATGCCGAACTTCGTGAACGAGCCGACGTTGTTCGGGTCGTGGCTGTGCTCGTAACCGGAGTGGGGCGTCCACAGGTAGGGGAATCCGGCGATGTACGGAGTGTCCGGACCGTCGACCCCGTCGCCCAGCTGGTTGTTGGGCGCCTTGTTGAAACCGTCCACGAGAACGCCGGCGAGGACCCGCAGCTCGATGTCCACGACGTCGTCGTACACGCGCCTCCCGTTGGGGAAGCCCGCGTTGTCCCCCGCGAGCACGCCCAGGCGGTTCACCTGCGGAATCGGCGTCGGGAAGATCGCCGTGTTCAGCCGCAGCTGATCCGAGACGACCTCGTTGGGCCGCTGGTTGAGGCCCGCCAGCCCCACCACGAGGGCCAGCAGGTCGTTGCGCGGGGCCGGCGGCACGTCCACGTTGAAGAGGGCGTGCAGGATCCCGGGCACCTCCGGGTTCAGGACGAACGATCCGAACTGCGCGTCGCTGACCGGATAGCTGGCGTTGAAGAGGTCCTTCATGCCGAGCGGGATCACCACCTCGTTGATCAGCGGGTTGCCGAGGCGCGAGACCTGCACCCAGTCGCCCGAGACGGCGGGCGGCGCTCCCGTGTCGGAGAGCGTCGAGGTGCGGAGGCGCCACGTGGACGACCAGAGGCTCACGATCGCGTTCGGGTCCGCGGCGTCGGTCGGCGCGGTGTGGTTCGCCGTGAGGTTCTGGATCGGCACCGACAGGGCGATCGTGTGGACGTTGAATCCGGCCGTCTCGTTCTTGCCGCCGCCGTGGTCCCCGACCGCGGTGTTCGGGCGGAAGTGGATGAGGTCGAAGATCATTCCGAGGTCGACGTAGAAGCCCTCGGCGCGGGGGCCGGCGAACACCTTCGTGTCGTCGTCGATGTCGTAGACCGTCGTGGCGATCTGCGAGCCCTTGCCGTAGCCGTTCGGGAAGGACTTCGACCCGACGTTGTTGGGCGCCTCGATGAGGTCCGCGCCGAGGACGGTGCAGTCCACCTGGCCGGGAGAGGGGCCCGAGCACTTCTTGACGGTGTACGTGTAATACACGTTGAGCGCCGTGTCGGTCGGGGACGAGACGGGTCCGGTGTTCTGGAGGAACGTGGCGCCGGTGCGGACGTTGCGCGTGAACTCGACGCGGTAGACGATGTCCTCGATCCCGTCGCCGTTGCTGTCGACGTTGAACTCGTAGCGGATGTGGGGCTCGAAGTGGAAGAAGTTGGGTCCGCCCGCCGGCTCCTCGAGCGGGATCCAGTTGGAGATCAGGACGAGACGGGACGGATCGGCCGGGTCGCGGAAGAAGTACAGGTCGGTGTTGTCGGCGACCGGGTCGTTCGAGATGCCGGGCGCCTCGCGGTGGCTGGACGCGAGCGCGGCGGCGGCGAGACCGGACGTGAGCAGCAGGGCGAGCAGCGCGGCTCGCCGTACGCTCCGGAGACGAGAATCCCTCATAGCTCCTCCTTCGGTTCGTTGAGCCGGAGCCGGAATTCCCGACCGGCCCGGCAGGCCCGGAAACCAACGCTTTCGGACCCGGTACGGAGCGGGCCGCTCCGGCGGATTCAACGCTCAGAGATTTTTGAGGTGGTATAAACCGCCCGGAGCCGCTCCCTTCCGAACGCATGAGCTCGAAACGCGAGGATCCCGATCGCGATCGGATGCGCCGCATCGAGGCGCGCGACGCGGACGCGCTCGGCGAGCTCTACGACCAGCACGCCGGACGCCTGCTGGGTCTCGCGCAGCGGATCCTCGGCGCGGGCGGCGAGGCGGAGGAGATCGTCCAGGAAGTCTTCCTGTACGTGTGGCGCGCCGCCGCCTCCTTCGACCCGGTTCGCGGCTCGGTCCTGACCTGGCTCCTGATCGTCACCCGCAGCCGCGCGATCGACCGGCTCCGCGCGCGCCGCTCCGTCGCGAGCGGCAGCGGCGCCGTGAAGAGCCTGGAGGAGCTCGGCGAGGGTCCGGCGAGCGCCGACGACGTCGAGGCGGACTCGGCCGGCCGGCAGTGGCGGTCCCTGTGCCTCACCGCCATCGGGCAGCTTCCGGAGGACCAGCGCCGCGCGCTGGAGCTGGCCTACTTCGAGGGCCTGACGCAGGAGGAGATCGCGGCGAAGACGTCGACGCCGCTGGGAACGGTCAAGACACGGGTACGGCTCGGTTTGATGAAACTTCGCGAGCGGATGCGGCCGTACTGGGAGAGTGGATCGCATGGCTCATAACGAGCGGCACGAAGACCTCGTCGCCGCGCTGGCGGCGGGCATGGAGCTCGGCTCCGCCGAGCGCCTCGAGCTCGAGGCGCACCTGGGCGAGGGCTGCGCCCGCTGCGAGGCGCTCCGGAGGGACCTCGAGCCGGCCGCGGCCACTCTCGCCGCCGAGGCGCCCGCGGCCGCGCCGCCGCCGGAGCTCCGAGGCCGTATCCTCGCGGCGATCCGTACCGGGCCGGCGCGCGTCGCGCCCGTCCGGCCGGCGGCCTTGGGGGCCGCGTGGCGCATCCTCGCGGCCGCGGCGGCGCTCGCGGCGGTGCTCGTCGGAGTCGACGACGCGCGCCTGCGCCGCGAGCGCGAAGACCTCCGGAGCCAGTCGGCGCAGCTCGCGGGAAGGCTCCAATCCGCGGAGACGGAGCTCGCCCAGCGCACGCTCCGCGCCCGCGTGCTCGAGAGCGACGACGTGCGCATGCTGATCCTGGGCGGCCAGGGCCCGCAGCCCAATGCGAAGGGCCGCGTGTTCTGGAGCGCGCGCGCCCGCCGCGGCGTGCTCGTGGCCGGAAATCTCTCGCCGCTGCCGGCCGACCGGCAATACGAGCTCTGGGTCTTCCAGCAGGGCAAGCCGGTCGCCGCGGGAGTCTTCGACGCCGATGCGGAGGGTCGGGTGGCCTTCGAGTCGACGGACTTCCCGGAGGCCGAGGCCCAGAACTTCGCCGTGACGATCGAGCCCCGCGGCGGCGTCCCGGCGCCGACCGGGCCGATCGTTCTGGTGGGAGCGCAGGGATAGGCGCCAGCCGGAAGCCGGAAACCGGAAGCTCCGAATGCTCGCGTTCGCGCTCCTCCTCGCCCTCGCTCCGCTTCGTGTCGAGAAACCGGCGACGCCGCCGGCTCTCGGCGTCGGCGTCAACGTCCCCGACCGCGGCGCCGACTCCGGCCAGGCCGCGCTCGAGATGGTCCGCCGGACGGGCGCCTCGTTCTTCGTGCTGGAGGTCTCGTGGTCGGCCGCCGAGCCGAGACCGCGCGAGTATCGCCTCGAGGACATCCAGCGTTCCGCCCGCCTCCTGCGTCAGTCGGGCGCGACGCTGCACCTTTCGATCCCGCTCGTGAGCGAGAGCGCCCGCGACGTGCCGAGCGACCTGACCGGCACGGCGTTCGACGATCCGAAGTTGTCGCTGCGCCTCGGGCGGTTCCTCGACGCGCTGACGCCGGTTCTCCTCGACGTGCAGACGCTCTCGCTCGGCGAGGCCGCCGACACGTACTTCGCCGACAAGCCCGACGAGCTTCGGGCGTACCGGCGCCTCTTCGACGGCGCCGTGCAGTTCCTGCAGAAGAAGCTGCCGCGGCTGCTGGTCGGCGTCACGACCGCCGCGCCCACCGAGAGCCGCTCGCCGGAGGTGGCCGCCGAGCTGCACCGCCGGAGCCCGGTCCTCTTCTACGCCTACTGCCCCCTGGTCGCGGGCGCGCCGTTCACGCAGCGGGACCCGCAGGTCCTGGAGAAGGATTGGGAGGCGCTCCTCGCCGCGGCGGGGGAGCGTCCCATCGCGTTTCCGCGCGTCAGCTACTCCTCCTCGGCCGAGAACGGGTCGAGTCCGGCGAAGCAGGCGGAGTTCATCCGGATCTTTCGCCGGTTCCTCAACCGCGCCGACGGCCGCCGGCTGCTCTTCGCGCGCTACCTCTGGCTTCGCGATCCGCCTCCGGCGGAGCCGGAGCTCCAACCCGGAGCCTCCATCGCGGAGCGGCGGCGGCGGGCGCTTCTGCGCAACCTGGGCCTGCAGGAGGCCTCCGGCCGTCCGAAGCCCGCGTGGGCGGAATGGCTTCGCGAGTCGGCGGGTGTGAAAAGATGACGGAAAACGGAGGTCCTATGTTCGGCGCGAGACACACCGCGGCGGTTCTCCTGACGGCGGCCCTGACGGCGGCGATCCCGGCCTGCTCGTCGACGCCGAAGAACCCGGCTCCCGAGGTGCCGATGGGCGGCGCGAAGTCGGACATCTCGGCGATGGCCGGGCACTGGGAGGGCACCTACAGCAGCGACACGACCGGACGCACGGGATCGATCGTGTTCGACGTCAAGTCGGGCAAGGACGTGGCGAAGGGCGACGTCCTGATGGTGCCGAAGGGCGCGACGGCGCCGACGTCGTCGGCCATGCCGCAGGTCTTGAGCATCAGCTTCGTCAACGCGGAGGGCGGCGTCGTGAAGGGCACGATGGACCCGTACATGGACCCGCAGTGCAACTGTGAGGTCCAGACGACGTTCGTCGGCCTCCGCAAGGGCGACTCGATGGAGGGCACGTTCACGACGACGGGTCCGGCGAACGTGACGACGGGCAAGTGGTCGATGCATCGGACGAAATGACCGCGTGAGCGCGCCGCCGGTCACGCTCGACCGCTTCATCCTGGAAGAACAGAAGGGCTTTCCGGCCGCGACCGGCGAGCTGTCGCTCCTGCTGATGCGCTTCGGCGTCGCCGGCAAGCGCATCGCGAGCGCCCTCGCGCGCGCCGGCCTGACCGGACAGTGGGGAGCGGCCGGCCACCAGAACGTGCAGGGCGAGGCGCAGAAGAAGCTGGACGTCGTGGCCAACGAGATCCTGGTCGACACGTTCGACTACGGCGGGCTCGTCACGCTGGCCGCGTCGGAGGAGATGGAGGAGGCCCACCTCTACGGATCGGGCGCGGGCGGCCGCTACGCGGTGCTCTTCGACCCGATGGACGGCTCCTCCAACATCGACGTCAACGGCACCCTCGGCGTGATCTTCTCGGTTCGCCCGCGCAAAGACGGCGGCGTCGGCGACCTCCTGCGCTCGGGCCGCGAGCAGGTGGCGGCGGGGTACGTCCTCTTCGGACCCGCGGTCCTGCTCGTCTACACCTCCGGGGAGGGGACGCACCTCTTCACGCTGGAACCGGAGATCGGCGAGTTCCTGCTGACGCGCCGGGACGTCCGCATGCCCGCGCGCGGACGCGGGTACGCGGTCAACGAGGGGCGGGCCACCGGCTGGGCGCCCGGCGTGCGCGCCTTCGTCGACTACTTGAAGCAGCCCGACGAGAAGACGGGGCGGCCGTACGCGACCCGCTACTCGGCCTCGCTCGTCGGCGACGTCCACCGCTTCCTGCTCGAGGGCGGGGTCTACCTGTACCCGGCGGACGTGCAGGGCGGAGAGAGCAAGCCCAAGCTGCGCGTGCTGTACGAGTGCCACCCGCTGGCGTTCGTCGTGGAGCAGGCGGGCGGCCGCGCGTCCACCGGAGAGGGAGACGTGCTGGACGTCGTGCCCGAGAGCCTGCACGCCCGGATCCCGCTCGCGATCGGGAGCCGGACCGAGGTCGACCTCTTCGACCGCTTCGCCTCGGGCCGGCAGGCCTGACCCCTTAGATCCGGGCGCGGGGGGCCGCCGTACTGTCGGCGAGCCCGTCATGCGTCCGCTTCTGAGCCTCGTCTGTCTTTTCGGACTCCTCGCGGGGACCGCGGCCGCGCAGGACGCGCCCACCGGCGTTCTCACGGGCACGGTCGTGGACGGCTCCGGAGGCGCCCTGCCCGGTGTGACCGTCGAGCTCTCCGGGCCGCCCCTCGCCTCGGCCCGCGTCGCGGCAACGGGGGCGGACGGCGGATACCGCTTCGAGGGACTCCCGGCCGGGACGTACCAGGTCACCTTCCGCCTGATCGGCTTCGTCGGCGTCGTGCGCAGCGACGTCGCGGTCGGCCCCGGAGCGGCCGCGCCGGCGAACGCCACGCTGCGCCTGTCGGTCTCGGCCGACGTGCTCGTCACCGGCAGGAACACGTTCCGCAACCTCGCCGACGTGACCGAGCCGGGCGAGAGTCTGGTCGGCATCGCGAACTCCTCCAGCCAGGGTGCGGTCGTGGCGGAGCAGATCGCGAATCGGCCGATCGCGAGGGCCGGCGACGTCCTGGAGACGATCCCCGGAGTCGTGGTCAGCCAGCATTCGGGCGAGGGCAAGGCCAACCAGTACTACCTCCGCGGCTTCAACCTCGATCACGGCACGGACTTCTCGACGACCCTCGCCGGGATGCCCGTCAACATGCCCACGCACGCGCACGGACACGGCTACACGGATCTGAATTTCGTCATCCCGGAGCTCGTCAGCGGCATTCAGTACAAGAAGGGTCCCTACTTCGTGGAGGACGGCGACTTCACGACGGCGGGCTCCGCCAACGTCAACTACGTCAACGTGCTCGACGGCACGATCGCGCGTGTGGACGGCGGCTCCTTCGACTACGCGCGCGGCCTCCTCGCGGGGTCCCCGAGAGTCGGCGAGGGAAACCTCCTCTACGCGCTCGAGGGCACCTACGACGACGGTCCCTGGACCCACGGGGACAACTACCGCAAGTACAACGGCGTTCTGCGCTACAGCGTGGGCGACGCGCGCAACGGATTCGCGATCACGGGGATGGGCTACTACGGCAAGTGGGACTCCACCGATCAGATCGCCGAGCGCGCGCTGGACGAGGGAGTCATCGGCCGATTCGGGACGCTGAACCCCACCGACGGCGGCGAGTCGCACCGCTACAGCCTCTCCGCGGAGTGGCAGCGCTCGGACGCGACCTCCGTCACGCGCGCGGCGGTCTACGGGATCGACTACACGCTGAACCTGTTCTCGGACTTCACCTACTTCCTGGACCATCCCGATACCGGAGATCAGTTCGAGCAGGCCGACGACCGCAACGTCTACGGCGCGAAGATCACGCACCGCTGGTTCGCGCGGTGGTTCGGCGTGGACGTCGAGAACGAAGTCGGCTTCCAGGGCCGCTTCGACGACATCCATTCCATCGGCCTGTTTCACACGGAGGACCGGGTCCGTCTCTCCACCACCCGGCTGGACAGGGTGCAGCAGGCGAGCGGGGCGGTCTTCGCCCAGACCGACGTTCCCTGGACGAGCAAGTTCCGGACGATTCTCGGCGTCCGCGGCGACCTCTACCACTTCGACGTGACCGGGATCTCGGATCCCGAGAACGGCGGCACGCTGACGCGCGGCATCGTCTCGCCAAAGCTCTCGATGATTTTCGGACCGTTCAACCAGACCGAGATCTACGCCAACGCGGGTTGGGGCTTCCACAGCAACGACGCGCGCGGCGCGACGATCACCGTCGACCCTTCGACCGGCGGGCCGGCGCAGCGCGTCACCCCGCTGGCCCGGGCGAAGGCGGCGGAGGTCGGCGTCCGCAGCCTGCCGCTGCCGCGCTGGCAGACGACCGTCGCGTTCTGGGGCCTGGACATCGACTCCGAGCTCGTCTTCGTGGGCGACGCGGGGACGACGGAGCCCTCGCGGCCGAGCCGCCGGTATGGCGTCGAATGGTCCAACTACTACCGCCTTTTTCCGTGGCTCACCCTCGACGCCGATCTGTCGCTCTCGAAGGCGCGCTTCCGCGACGCCGACCCCGCGGGCCCCTTCATTCCGGGCGCCGTGCAGAACGTCGTCGCGGCGGGCGCCGCGGTCGACGGGCTCGGGGACGTCTTCGGGAGCGTGCGCCTGCGGTACTTCGGGCCCCGGCCGCTGATCGAGGACGACAGCGTGCGCTCGAAAGCGTCGACGACCGTCAACGCGATGCTGGGCTACGAGCTCGCCAAGGGCCTTCGCGCCCGGGTCGAGGTCCTGAACCTCTTCGACGCAAAGGTCTCTGACGTCGACTACTTCTACGCCTCGCGCCTGCCGGGCGAGCCCGCCGGCGGCGTCGATGACGTCCACTTCCACCCGGTCCAGCCCCGTTCGGTTCGTCTGGGGCTGACGTACGGCTTCTGACGCCCCGGATCCTCAGGCACACCTGTACCAATTGACAGGTCTTCGGGTCCGCCGATAGAGTCCGCTCCAGTTTTCTTTTCCCGTTGCTGTTTCGGCGCGCCGCTTTTCTGGGCACGCATTTTTTTCTTCCCGGCTGTGGGGCCTGGAGAAGGAGCTTTCCATGCGGAAGAATTCCGCCCTGGTTCTTTCCGTCGGTATCGCTGTGCTCGGCTGCCTCGTCCTCGCCAGTCCCGTTCTCGCCCAGGCGATCCTGGGGGCGGCCGGGGCCAGCAACAACGCCGTCGTCTTTCCGAGTCCGGGCGTCGGCCTGCCGAACCCGACTCAGAACATCGTGCCCGGGCTCCCCGCCGGAGCCGCGGCCCATGGCGTCGCCTACTACGGAAGCGACAACGCCCTCGTCTCGGACTTCGGCAACAGCCGCGTCTTCGTCGTCCAGATCTCGACGGCGACGCTGGTCGACACGATCCCGACCTCTCCCGGCTACAACGGGACGGGGTCCATCGCCGTGGCGCCGGGGCTGAACGCCGCGCTCGCGTGCGGAAACAGCGCTTCGCTCGCCGTCATCGCCGCACCCTTCACCGCGAGCTCGGGCATCACGACGGTTTCCCTGCCCGGGACGATCGCGGGCTACCAGACGGAGGCGATCGTCTTCAACGCCGCCGGGCGCGCGTTCGTCTGGAACACCGCCGGCATCTCGGTCCTGGATCCGCCCTACTCGAGCGTGGCCTTCACGATTCCGCTCGGCAACGGCGCGAGCGGCTCGATCGCCATCTCGCCCGACGGCAACACCCTCATCGTGACGGATTTCACGGCGAGCGCCGAGGTCTTCTCGGCCCCGTTCACGGCGAGCTCGGTGCCCGTTCCCGTCGCCGTCACGGGGGCCTCGCAGCTCGACGGAATCGCCATCACGCCCGACGGCTCGACGGCCCTCGCCGTCGATGCCGGGGTGGGAGGCAACCTGTGGGCGATCTCGGCCCCCTTCAACGCCTCTTCCACGACTCAGGGCATCCCCGTTCCGATCGCCGCCGGAACCTTCGAGGACATCGGGATCAGCGCGGACGGCCAGCTCGCGATCATGGCCGGAAACGACCTCGGCTCGAGCACCATCGTGCCGTTCATCCAGGCGCCCTACACGACCGTCGGCGCGACCGTCAGCCAGGTGAACGTGACCGGCGGCCGCGGCGCCGGCGCCGTGCGTTTCCTGCCCCCGGGTCTCGCGCCGGGTCTCACGATCAGCAAGAGCGGACCGCCGACGGGCACGACCGGCTCCAACATCACCTACACGATCACCTACGGCAACACGGGGGGAGCCGCCGCGAATGCCGTCGTGATCCACGACCCCGTCCCCGCCGGGACGACGTTCGTCTCGGCGACCGGCGGCGGCACCATGGCGGGCGGCGTCGTCACGTGGAACATCGGCACCGTTCCCGCCGGGACGACCGGGCAGACGGTTCAGTTCACGGTCACCGTGAACGTCGCCAATGGAACGGTTTCCAACGTGAACTACACGATCGAGGGAACGGGAATCCCGCCCATTCCGGGCCCTCCCGTGTTCACGCAGATCGGAACCGGCGGAGCGACGCCGACGCCCACGGTGATCGTCGCGACCCCCACACCCGGGGCGGGGCCGACCGCGCCGATACCGACGCTCTCGAACGAGGTGCTGGCTCTGCTCGCGGTCGCGCTGGCCGCGGTCGCCTTCCTGGTGCTGAGACGCCAGGCCTGACGAATTCGTTTTTTGCGGAAGAGAGGCCAGGCTTCGCCGCCTGGCCTCTTCCTTTTAGAAGCGCAGAGAAAGGCAGGAGAGCCCGCCGTCCATCTTCTGGAACTCGGACTGCGGGAGAACGACGAGGCGGTAGCCGCGCGTCCGGAGCTCGTTCTCGAACCCGGGGAAGCCCTCGGCGACCAGGACGGCGTCGTTGACGAGGACGCAGTTCGCCGCGTACTCCTCGCGCTTCGGGACGTGGATCGGGTCCCAGTCCCGGAAGGACGGGTCCGACGCGAGCGAATCGATCACCACGAGAGTCTTCTTTCCCAGCCAGGCGATCCCGCTCTTGAGGTGCAGGATCTCGTCGTTGCCGCGGATGTCGACGAGGCTCGCCGTGTAGCCGTCGGCCTCGAGGAAGCGCGCGAGCCGGCCCGCGCCCTCCTCGTTGGTCCGCCGCGAGACCCCGATGAAGAAGTGGTCGCCGGCCTCGCAGACGTCGCCGCCGTCGACCGTGCCCGGAGGCGGGATGCGTCGCAGGGCGGGATAAGTCTTCCGGAGCTCCGGTTCGATCGCCGCGGCCTCGCCCTCGCGGCTTGGCGCGCCGGGACGCGTCAGGACCGCGCCGCGCGCCGTGATCACCGCGGTGTCCTCGACGAACGTCGAGTCGGGAAAGCGCGGGTCGGCGGGCAGCCGCGTCAGCGCGAGCCCCAGCCGCTCGAGCGCCCGGCAGTAGGTCTCGTGCTGCGCGAGCGCGAGCGCGGCGTCGGGGACTCCCAGGTCGACCGTGGTCAGCCCGTCGGCGAAGTTGGCGGCGGGCGGGCGGACGATCGCGCGCGTGAAGGGCATCGACCGATCAGACGTTGAACTTGAAGAGCATGACGTCGCCGTCCTGGACCACGTAGTCCCTGCCCTCCTGGCGCACGAGGCCTTTCTCGCGCGCCGCGGCCATGGACCCCGAGGCCACGAGGTCTCCGTAGGCAACCGTCTCGGCCTTGATGAACCCCTTTTCGAAGTCGGAGTGAATGACGCCGGCGGCCGCGGGCGCCTTGTCGCCCGCGTGGATCGTCCAGGCGCGCGCCTCCTTCTCCCCGCCCGTCAGGTAGGTGCGGAGGCCCAGGAGGTGGTACGCCGACCGGATGAGGTTCGAGACCCCGGAGTCGGAGACGCCCAGGTGCGCGAGGTATTCCCGGGCCTCCGCGTCCGGCAGCTCGGCGAGCTCCGCCTCGATCGCGGCGGAAACGACCACGGCCTCGGTGCCGAGATGGGTCTCCGCGAACTTCCGGACGGCGGCGACGTGCGGCGACGACGTCTCGGCGCCCTGAAGCGCCAGCTCCTCTTCCGCCACGTTGCAGGCGAAGAGGATCGGCTTCGAGGTCAACAGGAAGAGCCGCGCCGCGGCGGCCCTCTCGTCCTCGGAGAGGGGAGCGGAGAGGGCGCGCTTGCCGGTGTCGAAATGCTTCAGGAGCTTGTCGACCGCCTCGAGCCCCGCCTTCGCGTCCTTGGCCTCCCTGTCGGTTCCGCGTGCGGTCTTCTCGAGCTTGTCGCGCGCGCGCGTCGCCGTCTCGATGTCGGCGAGGACGAGCTCGGTCTGGATCGTCTCGATGTCGGCGACGGGGTCCAGGTGTCCGGAGACGTGGACGATGTCCTTGCTCTCGAAGCAGCGGACGACCTCGACGATCGCGTCGACCTCGCGAATGTGCTGGAGGAACTTGTTCCCGAGCCCCTCGCCCTTCGACGCGCCCTTCACGAGCCCGGCGATGTCCACGAACTCGATCGTGGCCGGGACGATCTTCTCGGAGGAGAAGATCTTCGCGAGCGGCTCGAGCCGGGAATCGGGGACGGTCACGACGCCGACGTTGGGTTCGATCGTGCAGAAGGGATAGTTGGCCGCCTCCGCCTTCCGCGTGCGCGTGAGCGCGTTGAAGAGCGTGGATTTCCCGACGTTGGGCAGACCGACGATTCCGGCGCGGAGCATGAGGCGCGCAGTATAGACGGATAGCTGCACTAGAATGCGCGCACCTTGACCGTGGACAGAGAGCCATCCCCGGGGTTCCTGCGCGTGGTCTCCCGCTGGGAGATCGTCGCCCTCGCGGTCAACGACGTGATCGGCAGCGGCGTGTACCTCATCCTGCCCGTCGCCGCGGCCGCGCTCCTCGGCCCCGCGAGCATCTGGGCGATCCTCGCGGCCGGAGTGGCGGTCCTCTTGATCGTGCTCTGCTTCGCGGAGGCGTCGAGCCTCTTCGACGGGCCGGGCGGCGCGATCGTGTATACGCGCGCGGCGTTCGGCGACTTCGTCGGCTTCGAGGTCGGCTGGATGACGTGGATCGCGCGCATCGCGTCCGTGGCGAGCCTCTCGGTCTTCGTCGCCCGGGCCGTCGGCTACCTCTGGGACGGCGCGAACCACGGCCTCGGCCAGGCCCTGACGATCGTGCTGCCGCTCGCGGCCCTCACCTGGATCAACGTCGTCGGCGTGAAGTCGGGCGCGCGAACGGCGGTGTTTCTCTCGATCGGGAAGACGCTGCCGCTCGCGTTGCTGGTCGTCGTCGGGGTCTTCGCGGTGTCGTGGAGCCGGATCTTCCCCGTGCCCGCGCCGGACCCGAACAACCTCCCTCCGGCGGCGCTGCTGGTCCTCTACGCCTACGCGGGCTTCGAGAACACGCCGGCGCCCGCGGGGGAGTTCAAGAATCCCAGACGCGACGTGCCCTTCGGGCTGATCGTGCAGATCGTCATCGTGACGGCGATCTACATGCTCGTGCAGCTCGTGGCGATCGGCACCGTGCCGAACCTCGGCGAATCGAAGACGCCGCTCGCGGACGCGGGCCGTCTCCTGATGGGGCCGTTCGGGGGGTTCCTCCTGACGATCGGCGCCGTGCTGTCCGTCATCGGCACCAACAACAACACCGTGCTGGCCGGTCCGCGGTACCTCTACGCCCTCGCGGAGAACGGCCGGCTGCCCCGGGCGCTCGCCCGGATCCACCCGCGCTACCACACGCCCTACGTCGCGATCCTGACGCAGAGCGGGATCGCGCTCGCCCTGATCGCGATCGACGCGGTGTGGCACAGCGTGCGGCCGGGTGCGTTCGGCGTCGCGGAGGAGCTCGCCGTCCTGTCCACGATCGCGCGGCTCGCGACCTACATCGGAACCTGCGTCGCCGTGCCCGTCCTGCGGCGCAAGCTGCCGGCGTCGCCGAGGACGATCCGGTTGCCGGGCGGACCCGTCATTCCGATCGCGGCTCTCGTCATCTGCCTGTTGTTTCTCTCGTCGGCGGAGACGAAGAATTTCGTCGCGGGAGCCGTCGCGCTGATCGTGGGCGCGATCATCTACGCGTCGCGCGGCGGCGCCGTCCGGGAGGCCGCGAAGAAGGAGTCGTCGTGAGAGTCCGACTGGCGCTCGTCGTTTCGCTGCTCGGCCTGATGGCGTCGGCGTTTCCCGTGAGCGCCCAGACGCCGACACCCTCGCCCGCGCCGCCTCCGATCACCGTGCTCCGGGCCGCGCGGATCTTCGACGGACGCTCGGACGCCGCGCTCCCGAACGGAGTGGTCGTCGTGCAGGGCTCGAAGATCGTGGCGGCGGGAGCGAATCTCGCGGTCCCCGCGGGCGCGACCGTGATCGACCTGGGCGACGCGACGCTCCTGCCGGGATTCATCGACTCCCACACGCACGTCACGGACGAGGGCGGCGACAGCTTCGTCGTCGACTTCTTCGAGGGCCTGCGCCGTCCGGTCGCGGAGCAGGCGCTCCGTTCGACGACCTTCGCCCGCAGGCTGCTCGACGCCGGGTTCACGACGATCCGCGACGTCGGGAGCGAGAAGGACCTCGACGTCGGCCTGCGCAACGCGATCCGCAACGGATGGGCCCTCGGCCCGCGGATGCTCGTGGCGCGCTACGCGCTCGGCGCGACGGGAGGGCACTGCGACCAGACCGGATTCCCTCCCGGGACGTTCGGCGGCGGCGAGCCCGGCGTCGAGCGCGGAATCGTCCACGGCGCGGACGAGGCTCGTCAGGCCGTGCGGCTGAACGTCAAGTACGGCGCCGACGTCATCAAGATGTGCGCGTCCGGCGGCGTCCTCTCGCTCGGCGACGACGTGGCCGCGCCGCAGCTGACCGACGAGGAGCTCGCCGCGATCATCGACGAGGCGCACCGCCTCAAGCGCAGGACCGCGGCCCACGCCCATGGCGACCTCGCCGCGCGGGCGGCGGTCAGGGCCGGGATCGACTCGATCGAGCACGGCTCGTTTCTGACCGACGAGACCCTCGCGCTCATGAAGACGAAGGGCACCTTCCTCGTTCCGACCTGCCTGGCGGGCGTCTACACGGGCGGCCGGCTCGAGCGGTTTCCGCCGGCCATCGCGGCCAAGGCGCACGCCGCGTTCGTCGCGCACGACGAGATGTTCCGGCGGGCGGTCCGGAGCGGCGTGAAGATCGCGTTCGGCACGGACTCGGGCGTCTCGCCGCACGGGATCAACGCGCAGGAGTTCGGTCTCATGGTCGACCTCGGGATGGCGCCGGCGGCGGCGCTCCGGTCGGCGGGCCCGATGGCGGCCGAGCTCCTCGGCCTCTCGGCCGACATCGGCACGCTCGAGAAGGGCAAGGAGGCCGACGTCGTCGCGGTGCCGGGCGACCCGCTCAAGGACGTCCACGCGACCGAGAAGACCGTCTTCGTGATGAAGGGCGGCCAGATCGTCAAGCGGCCGGAGAGATAGAAGACTCGGCGTTACACTGCCTCGGATTGCGCGTTCGTCTCTTCATCCCCGTTGCGCTCGCCGCCGCCCGCGTCCTCGCGGCGGAAGACTGCCCCGCGCCGGTTCTCAAGATCGAATCGTCGGCGAGCTCGCCCCGACAGGGCGGGATCGCGGTGCTCACGCTGCGGAGCAGCGTCCCGCTGTCGAAGGCCGTGCTGTCCGACGGGAAGCACCGGGCCGCCATGGAGCCCGATCCGGCGAGCGGCGGGCGCGTGCTTCGCGCGCTGTGGGGCATCGACTTCGAGGCCGCGGTCGGCGCGAAGAGCGTGGAGGTCGAGGCCTTCGGCGCCTGCGGCGACGATCATCCGGCGTCGTGGAAGTTCCGCGTGGCCTCCGGCAACTTTCCGCAGCAGAAGCTCTCCGTGAACCCCGCGTACGTCGAGCCGCCGGCCTCGGAGCTCGAGCGGATCGCGAAGGATCGCGAGAAGGTGGCCGCGGTGTGGGCGGCGGCGCCCTCGCCGCGGGTCTGGGACCGGGCCTTCGCGTTGCCGGTCGAGGCGACGCCGGGCGGGAACTTCGGGGCCCGCCGCGTCTACAACGGGAAGACGCAATCGCGGCACGCCGGCGCGGATCTCGTCGCCGCGGCGGGAACGCCGATCAAGGCGCCGGCCCCCGGGACCGTGCGGCTCGCCGAGGACCTCTACTTCTCGGGCGGGACGGTCATCGTCGACCACGGCGGAGACCTCTTCACGACCTACTTCCACATGTCGCGGATCGACGTGAAGCCGGGGGATCGCGTCCGGCCCGGCGACGTCCTCGGCGCGGTCGGCGCGACCGGCCGCGTGACCGGCCCGCACCTGCACTGGGGCGCGCGGTTGAACGGCGCGCGAGTCAACCCGCTGGGACTTCTCAAGCTGCCGGCGTGGACTGCTCCGTCGTAGAATCGTCCGAGGCACGATCGATAGCGACATGTTGAAGTCACCGCGCGGCCCGACGGTCGCCGGAATGTTGTTCATCGCTGCCCTGGTCCTGATGGCGGGGCTTCGCTATCACTACACATGGCACAGGTCGCAGTTCCCAGACACGAGATCCGGCAGGACCATCCCGATCGAGGCCGACTACGGCAGGATCGTCTATGTTGATGCAACCGAACAGAAGATCCTCTACGGGACTTATGTCGCGACGGGCATAGCATTCGTTGGCAGTCTGGTTGCCTTTTGGAGGACGCAGAAAACATGACTGCCTCAGTCGACCGCGAGGAAAACCCGATCCGATCAGACCCAACCCGCTCGATCTCTTGAAGCTGCCGGCGTGGAACGCGCCGTCGTGATCCGGCGGAGGATAATGAGTTGAGCGCTCTCCCGATCAGGCTGGTGTATGGCGTCACGGCGCTCGTGTTTGGCGCGACGTACGCGCTGCTCGGACTCGAGGGGGATGTGCCCGCACTCACGAGGGCGACCTTCGCCTGGTTCGCGGCCGCCATGGTCCTCTCCTGCCTCGCCGCGGTCGTCGGCCGCTCGATGACCCGTCGTCATGGACTGGTCGGAACCTTCAGGCCGTCTTCCCGAACCGAGCGGCCCGCGTCCGAGCCGGCGCTCTCGATCTGGAGATGGAGCCGGGTCTGTCGCTATGCATGGATGGCGGCCATGATGGCCGTCGTGTTCGTCATCCTCGCCGGCCGCGCGGGCTGGCTGAATTGAGGCGCGCTACTCGCATGAGCCGCATCAACCCGCTCCATTTCTTGAAGTTGCCGACCTGGTTGGTTGCGGAGCGGCGCACTGACTGACCGGATGGTCAGGCGAGCGGCTCTTTCCTTAAGATAACAAAGGGATTACAGTCGCCAAGTTGTGGCGAAGCAGCGAAAAAAGTCCCAGCCTGAGAATTCCAAGGCCCAGCTCCGCCTGACGGTCAACGGCGAGGCGTTAGAGGCCGCCTTCGCGCCGCACAAGACGCTCCTCGAGGTCCTTCGCGAGGATCTCGGCCTGACGGGCACCAAGCACGGCTGCGAGCTCGGGGAGTGCGGGACGTGCGCGGTGCTGCTCGACGGGAAGCCGGTGCTCTCGTGCCTCGTCCTCGGCCTCGAGTGCGAGGGGCGCGCCGTCGACACGGTCGAAGGGATGGCGGGACCGAGCGGTCTGCATCCCCTGCAGAAGGCGTTCTCGGACCTGGGCGCGGCGCAGTGCGGCTACTGCACGCCGGGATTCCTCCTGACGGCGAAGGCGCTCCTCGAGGAGAACGCGAATCCGACCCCGGATCAGATCAGGGAAGCGCTGGCCGGGAATCTCTGCCGCTGCACGGGCTACGTCAAGATCTTCGAGGCGGTCGAGCTCGCCGCGGCCTGGATGCGCGGCGAGGACGCGGCTCCCAAGCGCGAGTCGCTCTACGGATTCGATTTCGACGAGAGCGGGCTGCTGCCCGTGGTGAAGTCGTGAGGGCGCCCCTCACCCTGTCCCTCTCCCGCCGGGAGAGGGGACCCTTGATCTCCCTCGCCCCCCGGAGGGGAGAGAGGGTTGGGGTGAGGGGGGCGTCGTGACCCAGTCTCGCAAGCGCACCCGCGTCGTCGGCCGTCCCTACACGAAGGTCGACGGTCCCGCGAAGGTCACGGGACAGACGCGCTTCGCGGACGACGTGATGCTGCCGCGGATGCTGCACTGCAAGCTCCTGCGCTCGAAGATTGCGCACGCGAAGATCGTCTCGATCGACGTCACGAAGGCGCTGGCGCGTCCCGGCGTCGTCGCCATTGCGACCGGCGCCGACCTGCCCATCCCGTTCGGCATCCTTCCGGTCTCGCAGGACGAGCACGCGCTGTGCACGGACCGCGTCCGCTTCGTCGGCGACCCGGTCGCCGCCGTCGCCGCGCTCGACGAGGATGCCGCCTTCGACGCCCTCGACGCGATCGAGGTGCGCTACGAGCCGCTCCTCCCGATCGGCTCGATCGACGAGGGGCTCGCGGCGCCGCCGGCCGGCGTCCCGATCCACGACTACGCGGACTCCGGCAACGTCCACAAGCTCGTCGCGATGGAGTTCGGCGACACCGAGGCCGGCTTCGCGCGCGCCGACCGGGTCTACGAGGACCTGTTCTTCTACGAGGGCAGCACGCACCTCGCGCTCGAGCAGCACGCCGCGGTCGCCGACTACGGCCCCGACGGGAAGCTGACGCTCTGGTCCTCGACGCAGACGCCCCACTACGTCCACCGCGCGCTCGCGAAGGTCCTCGCGATGCCGGCGGCCAGGATCCGCGTCATCGCCACGCCCAACGGCGGCGGCTTCGGAGGCAAGTCGGACCCGTTCAATCACGAGATCGTGGTCGCCCACCTCTCCCGCGTCACGGGCCGGCCCGTCAAGATCTGCCTGACCCGCGAGGAGGTTTTCTACTGCCACCGCGGGCGGCACCCGGTGCTCATGCACGTCAGGACCGGCGTGAAGAAGGACGGCGCGATCACCGCGATGCACTTCCGCTCGGTGCTGGACGGGGGCGGCTACGGCTCCTACGGCGTCGCGTCGACGTACTACACGGGAGCGCTGCAGACCGTGACCTACCGGATCCCGGCGTACCGCTTCGACGGCGCGCGCGTCTTCACGAACAAGCCGCCCTGCGGGCCGAAACGCGGCCACGGCACGCCGCAGCCGCGCTTCGCGCTCGAGGCGCAGCTCGACAAGATCGCGTGCGACCTCGGGATCGACCCGGCCGACATCCGCCGCGACCATCTCCAGCCCGCGAACTCGCTCACGGCGAACTACCTCCGGGTCGGCTCGATCGGCCTCGGGGAGTGCATCGACCGGGTCGTGGCCGCCTCCGGCTGGAGAAAGCGGCGCGGCCGGCTTTCCTTCGGGCGCGGGCTCGGGCTCGCGTGCTCGTCGTACCTCTGCGGCGCGGGGCTGCCGATCTACTGGAACGCGATGCCGCAGTCCGGGGTCCAGCTCAAGCTCGATCGGAGCGGCGGCGTGACCGTCTTCTGCGGCTCGACCGACATCGGCCAGGGCTCCGACTCGATCCTCGCGTCGATCGTGGCCGAGGTGCTGGGCGTCGACCCGTTCGACATCCGCATCGTCACGGGCGACACCGACCTGACGCCCGTGGATCTGGGCTCCTACTCCTCGCGGGTGACGCTGATGACGGGCAACGCGGCGATCCAGGCGGCCGAGCGCGCCCGCGAGATGCTCGCCGACGCGGCGGCCGCGAAGCTCGAGATCCCGAAGGAGCGCGTCGCGTGCGCCGAGGGACGCGTCTTCGACGCCGAGGACCCGTCGCGCGGGATGCGCTTCGCCGAGGCCGTCGTCCTGGCGGAGTCGAAGTTCGGCACGCTCGGCACGGTCGGCTCGTACGCGCCGCCGCCGTCCGCGGGCCGCTACCGCGGCGCGGGCGTCGGCCCGTCGCCGGCGTACTCGTACTCCGCTGCGGTCGTCGAGGTCGAGGTCGATCCGGAGACCGGGATCTACACGGTGCCGAAGGTGTGGATCGCGCACGACGTCGGCAAGTGCATCAATCCCGTGCTCGTGATGGGCCAGGTCGAGGGCTCCGTCTACATGGGACTCGGCGAGGCGATGATGGAGGAGATGGCGTACCGGACGGACGCCAACGGGAACGTCGTCCACAAGTTCCCGTCGCTCCTCGAATACAAGAGCCCGACGACGAAGGAGATGTCGGAGGTCCTCAGCTTCCTGGTCGAGGACCCCGATCCCAACGGTCCCTTCGGCGCGAAGGAGGTCGGCCAGGGGCCGCTGCTGCCGATCCCGCCCGCGGTCGCGAACGCCGTGTTCGACGCGGTGGGCGTGCGGATCGACGAGATCCCGGTGACGCCCGAGAAGATCGCGCGCGCCCTCAAGGCGAAGGCGCAGGGCAGGGCCGCGCGCGTCGGCCCGGAAAAGTTTCCGAGCGTCCCGTATCCGGATCCGATCCACGTCCCGACGCCGGACGAGGGCGGCGACGGGCGCGCCGTCGACGCGGCGGTGACGGGCGCCGGGGGAGTGCGGTGAGGGCGCCCCTCACCTCGTCCCTCTCCCGCCGGGAGAGGGAGTTCTTCAGACGAGTCCGTCGATCGAGCTTCGCTTTCCCTCTCCCCCCACCGGGGGGAGAGGGCCAGGGTGAGGGGGGAGAGTCGCGCCCATGATGCGCCTCCCGCGCTTCCGTTACTTCGCGCCGACGACGGTGAAGGAGGCGCTGCGGATCAAGTCCGGCGAGGGCGCGGACGCCGCGTTCGTCGCGGGGGGCACCGATCTCTATCCCAACATGAAGCGCCGGCAGCAGACGCCCGCCGTCGTGATCGGCCTCTCGCGCATCGCGGCGCTCCGGCGGCTGCGCGCGGGCGCGGAGGAGACCGCGATCGGCGCGTGCGTGCCGCTTTCGGAGATCGAGCATCACCGGCGCGTCCGGCGGACGTACCCGGGGCTGGCGCACGCGATCGAGGAGATCTCGACGCCGCCGCTGCGGAACATGGGGACGCTGGGCGGCAACCTGCTGCTCGACACGCGCTGCAACTACTACGACCAGAACTACGAGTGGCGCCAGGCCATCGACTTCTGCATGAAGAAGGACGGGAAGATCTGCTGGGTCGCTCCCGCCTCGCCGAAGTGCCTCGCGGTCCAGTCCGCCGACTCGGTGCCGATCCTCATCGCGCTCGGCGCGACCGCCGTGCTCGCCTCGCCCGAGGAGACGCGCGAGGTCCGGGTCGAGGACCTCTACCGCAACGACGGGATCCGCTACCTCGACAAACAGCCCGACGAGCTCCTGACCGAGATCCGGATCCCGGCGCCGAACGGCTGGGAGGCGAGCTACCGCAAGCTGCGCCGCCGGGGCGCGTTCGACTTCCCGGTCCTCTCGGTGGGCGCCGCGGTGCGCCGCGAAGGCGGGCGGGTCGTCGAGGCGAGGATCGTCCTCGGCGCCGTCTCCTCCGCGCCCGTGCGGGCGGCCGAGGCGGAGCGGGTCCTGGCGGGCCGGACGCTCGATCCGGACGCGATCGCCGCGGCGGCCGAGGCGGCGGCCGGGCCTTCCCGCCCCATGGACAACACGGATTTCTCCTTCCTCTGGCGCAAGGAGATGACGAAGAAGTGGGTCGCCGCGGCCCTCCGTCAGCTGGCGAGGACACCCGGGGAAACCGCGGCTTAAGCCTTCCTTAGGGCTCATTTGCGGCGGGCGGGGTCAGTTGCTATACTGCGCTCCTTCTCGTATCGCTGGCCCTCCTGCACGCATCCGCGCTGTTTGGACTCCGACGATCCCAACGGGAAGTCGGTTTCCTCCGAGCGGCGCGGCGGAATTCGAAAAGGCAACGCCGGATAGGACTCTGTTTCGATGAAGCTCTACGTTGGTAACCTTCCCTACAACACGACCGAGGACGATCTGCGGACCCTGTTTGGCCAGTACGGAGCCGTCAACTCCGTGGCGATCATCACCGATCGCGACACCGGCCGCTCGAAGGGATTCGGGTTCGTCGAGTTTGGCAGCGACGACGAGGCGCGCAACGCGATCTCGGCGCTCTCCGGCCAGGAGTACGGCGGTCGGGCCTTGACGGTGAACGAGGCTCGCCCGAAGACCCAGAGCGGCGGCGGAGGAGGCCGCGGGCGCTACTAAGTCCGACATCAAGGCATTCTCCAAAGGGGGCTGCGGCCCCCTTTTCTTTTTGCGGTTCGGTTTCCCCGATAGACTCCTCCCCGCATGGCCGACGTCCGACTCGAGCGCTGGAGCGCGGGCGACGGGCCGCTCACCGAAAAGCGGATGATGCGCGCGCTCGAGCTCGAAGGCTACGACGTGCTGGTCTACACCTACCGGCCGGGCACGGTGTTCCCCGAGCACCAGCACGCGCAGGACAAGTGCGACGGGGTCCTGACCGGCACCCTGCGCGTCACGGTCGGCGAGGCCGCCTTCGAGCTGGGGCCCGGCGACCGGCTGTATGTCCCGGCCGGGACGAGCCACTCGGCCGCGGTACTGGGCGAGAAGACCGTCGTCTCCCTCGACGGCACTTTATGGTGAGGATCCGCTCATGAGCTACAACGCCGCCGAACGCGAGAATTTCATCCGCCGCTACGAGGAGGGGCCCCGCACCCTGCGCGCGGCTCTGGCGAAGGTCCCGCCCGAGGCCATGAAGTGGCGTCCGGGCGAGAACAAGTGGTCCGCGCACGAGGTCGCGATCCACTGCGCCGACTCGGAGACCAACGCCGCCGCGCGCATCCGCTTCCTCGCGACGGAGGAGAGTCCGATGATCCAGGGCTACGACGAGGCCGAGTGGGCGCGCCGGCTCGACTATCACGCGCTGCCGATCGAGCCCGCGCTCGCCACCGTGGACGCCGTCCGCGCGAACACGACGGCGCTCCTCCGGCGGCTGCCCGAATCGGTCTGGTCGAGCGAGGGCAAGCACACCCAGTCCGGCAAGTTCTCCGCGGAGCGCTGGCTCGAGGTCTACGCCGAGCACCTCGAGAAGCACTCGCGCCAGGTCGAGCGAAACCTCGAGGCCTGGAAGGCCCGGGGCCACTAGCTAGACGGAGGCCTCCGACTCGAGGAGGCGGCGCCCCGCGCGCTCCGACTCGTCGAGCAGCGCGACGAGGTCCTCCTCGCGCGTGCGGAAGTTGGTGATGGACACGCGCATCGCCGTGCGCCCCTTGAGGATCGTCGGGGACAGGAAGAACGAGCCCCCGCCCACGAGCGCGTTGATGATGCGGCGGTTGATCCGGTCGAGCCCCTCATCGGAGAGCTTGCGATCCGCCGGACGGTAGCGGAAGTTCGCGATCGACAGCGGCGATTCGGCGAGGCGCTCGAAGTCCTTCCTCCGGTCGACCTCGGCGGAGAGGAATCGGGCGAGCGCGACGTCGTTCGCGATCTGCGCCTCGTAGCCGCGCCGGCCGTGCGTCTTCAGTCCCATCCAGACCTTCAGCGCCTTGAAGCCGCGCGAGAGCTCGACGCCGCGCTCCGCGAACCAGGCGGGCCCGGGGAACGGGCTCTCGGGATCCGAGGCGAGGTACTCGGGAAACTTCCGGAACGTGGCGGAGAGCCGGCCCGGCTCCCGCACGAGCGTGGCGCCGGCCTCGTAGGGCACGTAGAGCCACTTGTGGGGATCGGCGGCGATCGAGTCGGCGCGCTCCATGCCCGTGAAGAGGGGCCGCAGCGCGGGGACGATCGACGCGAGCGCGCCGTAGGCGCCGTCGACGTGGTACCAGAGCGACTCGCGGCGGCACAGGTCCGCGAGCTCGTCGAGCGGATCGATCGCGCCCGTGTTGACGGTGCCGGCGTTGCCCACGACGATCGCCGGTCGGAGTCCCGCCTTCCGGTCCGCCTCGATGGCGGCGGCGAGCTCGGGCACGCGGATCCGGAAGCGCTCGTCGGTCGCGATCTTGCGCAGCTGCTTCGTGCCGATGCCGAGAAGGTCGACGGCCTTGTCGACGCACGCGTGGACCTGGTCCGACGCGTACACGGTGAGCCGCGGCGCGTCGGGTCCCGCGAGCCCGTCCTCCCGGACGTTGCCCGGCGTCATCGCGCGGCGCGCCGCCGCGAGCGCCGTGAAATTCGCCATCGAGCCGCCCGAGACGAGGATCCCCTCCGCCGCGGCGGGGAAGCCGAGCATCTCGGCCAGCCAGCGCAGCGCGGCCTGCTCGACGTGGACCGCGGCCTGGTCGCCGCCCCAGCAGTTGTTGTTCGTTCCGGCGGCGAGGAAGTCGGCCATGATGCCGACCGGATCCGCGGTCGACTGGATGAAGCCGTAGAAGCGCGGGTGCGCGTTGCCGGTGGGGAAGGGCAGGACGTGCTCGCGCACGAAGGCGAGGACCTCCTCGAAGGGCCGGCCCTCCTCGGGCAGCGCCTCGTCGAAGAGCGGCGCGAGCGGCCCGACCTTCCCGAAGACAGGGCGAGAGTAGAGCTCCTCGCGATGCGACGCGACCGCGTCGGCGGTCAGCTCGCCGAGACGGCGCAGCTCTTCCGGGGGAAGGTCAAACGTGGGTTTCGTCATCCTGGTGTCATCCCGACGCGCGCAGCGCCGAGGGACCCCTTTCGAAGGTGCACCGTGACATCAAAGGGGTCCCTCGTTGCGCTCGGGATGACAAAGCGAGACTACTGGATCACTCCGCACCCGAACCGGCCGCCGGCGTTGCCCGTCGGCTGGGTCTTCAGGTCGTCGGCCTTCTCGTGGAAGACGACGGCCTTCCCGACGACCGAGTCGGGACCCGGCTTGACCGTCAGGTTCTTCGACGTGATCTCGAGATGCCCCTTGCCGTCGGCGCCGATCTCGATGTTGCCGAAGTCCCCGTTGTGGTGCTTCGCGTCGGCCGGAGCGGCGTGCGGGTTGCCCTCGGCGTTGAAGTGGCCGCCCGCGGAGGTCCCGTCGGCGGCCGAGCAGTCCCCCTTCTCGTGGATGTGCAGCCCGTGGGTGCCGGGCGCGGCGTTCTCGATCCAGATCTCCGCCTTGACCCCGCCGGCGGGGAGCTCGGTGAAGACGGCCTTCCCGGTGACCTTGGACCCGCTCTTCGACTCGATCGTGGCCTTGGCCGTGGGGGCATCGGGAGTTGCCGCCGCGGCGTTCAGGGCGATCAGCGCTCCCCCCGCCAGGACCGCGCCGGCCAGGAATCCGAGTTTCCTCATCGCATCCTCCTTATTCTTAAGGCGGAGATAATACCCGCTGGGGGCCTCTATGATTCCGGCCGTGGAGCCCATCCCGGTGTCGCGACCGCTCCTGTTCGGCCTGGTGGCCGTGGGGGCGGTGCTCGCGGTGGCGACGGCGCCGCCGACCTCGTCCTTCGCGGCGGGGTTCGCGGCCGGCGCGGGGGCGGTCTTCGTCATCTCGTTCATGAAGGGACGCCCCTCCGGGGGCCCCGCCGGGACGGGGTCCGAGCCATGAAGGTACTCGTCGTCGAGGACGAGCAGCGCATCGCCCAGTTCCTGAAGAAGGGCCTGGCGGAGAAGGGCTACGTCGTGGACGCCGTCGGGAACGCCGACGCGGCGCTCGAGCAGCTGTCGGCGTCGCCGCCGGATCTCGTCATCCTCGACCTGATGATCCCGGGTTCCCGCGACGGGCTCGAGCTCTGCCGCGAGCTCCGGACCCGGGGCGTGCGCTCGAAGATCCTGATGCTGACGGCGCGCGACACCGTGCAGAACAAGATCGAGGGTCTCGACGCCGGCGCCGACGACTACCTCGTCAAGCCGTTCTCGTTTCGCGAGCTGCTCGCGCGCATCCGCGCGCTCCTGCGGCGCACCGAGATCGTCGAGCCGGGCCCCCTGGTGTTCCAGGACCTGAGCTACGAGCCGGAGTCCCGCGAGGTCGTGCGGGGCGACGAGACCGTGCGCCTGACCGTGCGGGAGGGCGCGCTCTTCGAGCTGCTCCTGCGCCGCCGCGGAAAGGTCGTCTCGCGCTCCGAGATCCAGGCGCGCATCTGGGAGGATTCCTTCGACCTCTCGACCAACATCATCGACGTCTACATCAACGCCCTCCGCAAGAAGATCGACGGCGGCGACCGGGAGAAGCTGATCCAGACCGTGCGCGGGGTCGGGTATCGCGTGCGCGAGCCGGAGAACCCGGCATAGGTCTCGTTCTTGCGCGACGTGATCTCCCGGTTCTTCCGACCCGCGCCTCCCGTCGGCGAGCAGCCCTCGCCCCTCGAGGTGCTGACGAGGCGTCTCGAGGAGGCGCTCGCGCGGCCGCTTCTCCGGATCCCGGCGGACGATCTGCCCGAGGAGATCCGTGCGCTCGTGGCGGGCCTCAACGCGCGCCTGGACGCATTGGCCGCGGCCGAGAAGGAGCAGCAGCAGTTCATCGCGGACGTCTCGCACGAGCTGCGCACACCGCTGACGATCCTGCGGGGCTCGCTCGAGGTCGCGCTCGAGGAGGAGCGACCGCCCGAGGAATACCGCGAGGCGATCGGCAACGCGCTGCTGGAGGTGCGGCACCTGACCCGGCTCTCCCAGAACCTCCTGTTCCTGACGCGCGGCGAGAGCGGCCGCGTGACGCTGTCCTTCGCGAACCTCGACCTCGGCAAGTTCGCCTCCGACGTGGTGAAGGACCTCTCACTCGCGTCCGCCGACCGCGGCCTGGAGCTGACGGTCGCGACGCCGCCGAAGCCCGTCTACGTGTTCGCCGACTCGGGCCGCCTCCAGCAGGTGATGCACAACCTGCTCGAGAACGCGATGCGCTACACGGAGGAGGGCGGCAGGATCGAGGTCAGGGTCGAGGCGGTCCCGGGCGAGGCGCGGCTCTCGGTCTCCGACACCGGCGTCGGCATCCCCGAGCGCGATCTGCCGTACGTGTTCGAGCGCTTCTTCCGGAGCAAGGGCTCGCGCGCCACGAACCCGGGCGGCTCGGGCCTCGGCCTGTCGATCGTCCGCTGGATCGTGGAGGCGCACAAGGGACGCGTCACGGTCGAGAGCCAGGTCGGGAAGGGCTCCACGTTCACGGTGCATCTGCCCGTCATCTGACGCGCGAAGGGAAGCCGTCGCGCGTCCTCCCGAGCGAAGCGAGGGATCCCCGGCCTCGATCGCCGGCGTCCTCGTGGCGCACGGGATCGTCAACGCCTCGCATCCGCGAGGCGTTGCCTACTGCTGAGGGTCTACCTTCGGTGGTCGGCTCGCCGCTTCGCTCCTCAGGATGACGGCGAAGGCGCTGTGCGTATAATCCGCGGCTCCATGCGCCCGGTGTACGTCCTGTCGGCCGCCCGAACCCCGATCGGCAAGTTCGGCGGCTCCTTCGCCTCGCTCTCGCCGGCGGACCTCGGCGAGGCCGCGGCGAGGGCGGCGCTCGAGCGGTCCGGCCTGCCCCCCGCGGCCGTCGACGAGACGATCTTCGGCCACGCCCGCCAGGCGGGCGGCGGTCCCAACACGGCCCGCCAGGTGTCGCACCGCGCCGGCGTCCCGGACGCGGTCCCGGCCTTCACGGTCAACAAGGCGTGCGCGTCCAGCCTCAAGGCGTTGACGCTCGGCGCCCTCACGATCGCGGCGGGGGAGAACGACGTCGTGCTCGCGGGAGGCACGGAGTGCATGTCCGCGACCCCGTACCTTCTGACGCGCGCCCGCTTCGGGATGCGAATGGGACACGCCGAGGTCGTGGACGCCATGTACAAGGACGGGTTCCTCTGCCCGCTGTGCGGCCAGCTGATGGGCGAGACCGCGGAGAACCTGGTCCGCGAGTACGGCATCCTCCGCGCCGAGCAGGACGCGTACGCGGTCGAGTCGCAGCGTCGGGCGGGGCGCGCGATCGCGGAGGGCCGGTTCGCGGAGGAGATCGCGCCGGTCACCGTGCAGGGCAGGAAAGGGATGACCGAGATCTCGCGCGACGAGCATCCGCGGCCCGACTCGACCGTGGAGGCGCTCGCGCGGCTCGAGCCGGTCTTCGATCCGAAGGGGACGGTGCACGCGGGCAACTCCTCGGGCGTGACCGACGGCGCCGCGGCGCTCGTCCTCGCCACCGAGGAGGAGGCGCGCAAGGCGCTTGAAAGGAAGGTCGAGCCGCTCGCTCGTATCGCCGCGTGGACGAGCGCGGGCGTGGATCCGTCCCGCATGGGGATCGGCCCGGTGCCGGCGATCCGCGCGCTCCTCGCGAAGACGGGCCTCCGGCTCTCGGACATCGACCTCATCGAGCTCAACGAGGCGTTCGCGGCGCAGGTCATCGCCTGTGCGCGGGATCTGTCGCTCGACCTCGCGAAGGTCAACGTCAACGGCGGCGCCATCGCGCTGGGCCACCCGATCGGCGCCACCGGCGCGCGCATCGTCACGACCCTGTTGCACGAGATGCGCCGGCGGCAGGCGCGCCGCGGCCTCGCCACGCTCTGCGTCTCGGGCGGCATGGGCATGGCGGTCCTGTTCGAGCGGTGA
>DASXAG010000119.1:0-18091 GCA_036406835.1 Thermoanaerobaculia bacterium | reverse complement strand
CCGCAACTACTCCTCGGTCGTTGCGATCCAGCCGGGCGTCGCGACGGACCAGTCGGAGACCCAGGGCCGCGGCGGTTCGACGAACCCGACCGGCGGCGGCTGGACGATCTACGGTGCGACCTCGGTCGAGAACTCCTACCTCGTCGACGGCGTCAACACGACGAACGTCATCAAGGGCTTCCAGGGCAAGGCGCTCTCGCAGGAGTTCATCGAGGAGGTCCAGGTCAAGAGCTCCGGCTACGAGGCCGAGTACGGCCGCTCGATGGGCGGCGTCATCAACGTCGTGACGAAGTCGGGCGGTAACGACTTCCACGGCGACGCGTTCGGCTACTTCGACACGAAGGGCCTGACCGCGGACTACAAGGGCGCGGCGGACATCCAGTTCAACGCCGACGGGTCCAACTTCACCAACAGCGGCACCGACGCGGAGTACGTGGTCGACCGCAGCCAGCAGAGCCGGCAGGACTACGGCGCGGACCTCGGTGGGTACTTCATGAAGGACCACATCTGGTTCTTCGGCGCCTACAACCGCGTCACCTACAACAACAGCCAGGTCATCAGCGCGGGTTCCGAGCCCATCTACGGGCCGGACGTGGCCGGCGTCGACAACGATTTCGACTCCACCGCGAACATCTACTCGGGCAAGCTGACCTTCCGCTTCGGCCAGGGCACGACCCTCGTCGGCACGGTGTTCGGCGACCCCGAGACGCGTGAGGGCAACCTCGCGAACCTGACCTCCCCGAACCCGGTCATCCGCCAGGCCATCCGCGACCTCGGCGCGGTGGACTACGCCGGAGCGCTCACGCAGCTCTTCGGCAGCTCCGCCCTGATCACGGCGCGGTACGCCAAGCACCAGGACAAGTTCCTCCTCTCGCCGCTCGACCCGAACGCGTACCAGATCCGTGACTTCACGTCGGGAACGCTGATCGTCTCGAACGGCTTCGGCTCGATCTTCGGACCCACCACCAACAACAACTCGAAGCGCGACGCCTACCAGCTGAACGGCACGTTCTACGCCGCGAACCACGAGATCAAGGTCGGCGGCGACTACGAGAACAACAAGACGTTCACGACGTCGTACTACACGGGCGGCACCCGCGTGCAGATCCAGTCCTGCCCGACGGACCCGGACGTGAAGCAGTGCACGGCGGCGGCCCCGATCGGTCCCAACGGCGGCCCGGTCTACTACGGCCACGACTTCTACACGGGCGACGCGAACGATCCGACGAGCTCGATCCTCCTGGCCGGCAACGTGGCGAACCCCAAGAGCATCCGCTACAGCGCCTTCCTGCAGGACAAGTGGACCATCATCCCGTCCCTGACGCTGTCCGCCGGCATCCGGTGGGACACCGAGGACATCAAGGACTACACCGGCACGACGGTCTTCAAGCTGAAGAACGAGTGGCAGCCCCGCATCGGACTGGCCTGGGACGTCATCGGTGACGGCTCGAGCAAGCTGTCCGCTTCGTACGGCCGCTTCTACTTCGCCATGCCGACCGACCTGAACGTCCGCGCCTACGGCGCCCAGACGACGGCCACGGCGTGGAACTACAGCCCGGACCCGACGTCGATCTTCCAGGATGCCGACGCCCCGCGTAACCTCAACCGGCAGGGCGGCGCCTTCACGGAGCCGGTCCAGGACAACATCAAGGGCATCTACCAGGACGAGTACAGCCTCGGCTTCGACAAGGCCATCGACCCCACCTTCGCGGTGGGCGTCAAGGGGACCTACCGGCACCTGGGCCGCACGATCGAAGATCGCTGCGACCTCGACTCCGCGTACCCCGAGGCCAACGCCAACACCTGCGTCATCTTCAACCCGGGCTCCGACTCCCCGTTCGCGACGGGCGACTTCCACGGCTGCAGCGGTTTCGACTCCGAGCCGTTCGACAACTCCGGCTCGCCGGGCTCGACCTGCAACAGCCAGGCTCTGACCCCGATCTCGCAGCCGCTGCCCCCGGGCGGCGTCTACAACTCGGCGGTTCCGGCGGCCAAGCGCAACTACTGGTCGGCTGAGGTCGTTGCGAAGAAGCAGGTCGGACGCAGCTTCTGGACCCAGGTTTCGTACATCTGGTCGCAGCTCCGCGGCAACTATGACGGTGCGGCGCGTCAGGCCAACATCGGCCAGACCGACCCCGGCATCAACGCCGACTTCGACTACGCGGCCTTCCTCATCAACGCCGACGGCAAGCTCTATCTCGACCGTCCGCACTCCTTCCGCCTCGACGCGGCGTACACGGCTCCGTTCGGCCTCACGCTGGGCCTGACCGGGTTCGTCCGCTCGGGCGCGCCCAAGGACAAGGTCGGCTACTTCAACAGCCAGTACGGGACCGAGCTCCTGCTCCTCCCGCGCGGTTCCTTCGGCCGTCTCCCGGCCGACTACGAGATCAGCGCCTCGGCGGGCTACACGATCAAGATCGCCCCGGTGGACATCACCCTGTTCCTCCAGGCGTTCAACCTGATCAACCGCCAGACCGTGATCCAGGTCGACAACGAGTTCACGCAGGACATCCCGGGCTCGCCCGACGAGTTCTACGGCTCGTTCGACAAGGCGAACGCGCGTCGCGCGCCTCGCAAGCTCACGTTCGGCGCCCGGGTCAGCTTCTGAGAAGCGTCACGTAAACCGCTCTCTTCCGGGGGGAGGCTTCGGCCTCCCCCCTCTTGTTTTTGGTGACCCCTGTGGCTTCGCGGAGGCGTAAGATGGCGCTTCCCGGGAGGTATCCCATGGGACGGATCGCCAGGATCTCGGCTCTGATTCTCGCCTTCGCTCTCCCTCCTCTCGTCTCCGCCGCGACACTCCCCGAGCTCTTCCGCAAGGCCAAGGACGAGGTCAAGCTCGGCAGCTACGACTCGGCGCTCAAGACGCTCGACGAGCTCGAGACGGCGGCGAACCAGCCCGGCAACGAGAAGGACAAGGCCGCGCTCTCTCCGGTCCTCTCGTTCTACAAGGGCGTGTGCCACGCCGCGCTCGGCAAGACCGACGACGCGCGCTCGGAGTTCGCCGACTACATCAAGACCTCGCCCAACGCGTCGCTCGATCCCGCCATGTACCCGAAGAAGGTGGTCGCGGTCTTCGAGGAGGTGCGCAAGGGCGCGGCGCCCAAGTCGGAGGAGGCCGGCGGTCCCGGCCTCTCGTCCGCCTATCGCGACTTCAAGAAGCCCGACGCCTCCGCGCAGCCTCCCGTCGACGAGACCTGGGCCGACGGACCGGCGCGCATGTTGCTGACGAACGCCGAGGCCGATGAGTATCGGCACCTCGCGGATCCGGTCTCGCGCTCCGAGTTCATCACGAAGTTCTGGAAGGCGCGCGACTCCAAGCCCGAGACTCCCGAAAACGAGTTCCGCGACGAGTTCGAGAAGAGGGTCGCGTTCGCGGACCAGTACTTCGTCCAGGGAGAGAAGCGGGGGAGCCTGACCGACCGCGGGATGGTCTTCGTCCTGCTGGGCCTTCCCGCGCGGTCGAGCCAGAA
Source organism: Thermoanaerobaculia bacterium (assembly GCA_036406835.1). Lineage (GTDB taxonomy): Bacteria > Acidobacteriota > Thermoanaerobaculia > UBA5066 > Gp7-AA6 > DAHUXD01. The sequence goes on along the minus strand of DASXAG010000119.1, from coordinate 14,621 downwards.
GCCGCTGCAGACCGGCGACGACACGGCGGACCCGGCGGCGCTGTCGCTCTACACGCCGGCCACGCAGGCGGAGTCCACCATCGGAGGCAAGGGGACGGGAATGACCCGCACGCAGACCCTGGTCAACACCGACAAGGCGACCGGAATCGGGTCGAGCATGAACGCCCCTTCGCAGAACTGGAAAGAGGTCTGGCGGTACTACCGGAAGGACCTGCCGGGACGGAGCCTGCCGTACGAGTGGGTCGACTTCCAATTCATCACGAAACCCGGCTACGGAGAGAACGTACTGCAAAGAGACCCGGCCTGCCTCGACGCGCTCGAGCGCGCCAAGGCCGCCGTCCCGAAGTCGTGAGGTGAACCGAAACGGAGGATTCCGAGCTTCCTGAATCCCGGAGGTATCCCATGCCCCGCCATGCGATTCGCTTGAGCGTTCCCGTCCTCTTCTGCGCCGCTGCGCTCGCCGCGCAGATCCCCGGCGCGATGACCCTTCCTGACCTGTTCCACAAGGCCAAGGAGCAGGTCAAGCTCGGCTCGTACGAGGCCGCCCTCTCGACCCTCGAGCAGATCGACACCGTCAGCCAGCGGCCCGGTCTCGAGAAGGATCGCGAGGCCCTCGCGCCGGCGGTCTCGTTCTACCGAGGCGTCTGTCACGCCGCGCGCGGCGAGGAGGACCTCGCCCGCGACGAGTTTCGGATCTACCTCGTGGCGAGTCCCAACACCCGCCTCGACCCGTCGATGTATCCGAAGAAGGTGATCGCGACCTTCGAGGCGGCGCAGAAGGCCGTCCAGCATCCGGAGCAGGCGGCGAACGAAGAGCCGTCCCGGAACGGCGGCATCGCCTCCGCCTACAAGGCCTTCAAGAAACCCGACAGCGCCCTGCACCCTCCCGCCGACGAGGACTGGGTCGACGGTCCCGCGCGGTTCCTGCTGGGCCCCGCCGAGGCCGAGGAGTTCCGGCGGATCACCGATCCGATCACGCGCTCCGAGTTCATCACCAAGTTCTGGAAGGATCGCGACCGTACGCCCGAGACTCCGGAGAACGAGTTCCGCGACGAGTTCGAGCGCCGGGTCGCCTTCGCCGACCAGTACTTCGCGCAGGGCGAGACGCGGGGCAGCTACACCGACCGCGGCACCGTGTTCGTCCTCCTCGGACCGCCCGCGTACTCGATCGCGAAGCCGATGCACACCGGCGACGACACCGCCGATCCCGCGGCGCTGTACCTCTACACGCCCGGCCAGGTCCAGATCGCGGCCGCGCCCGGCGGATCCCGCACCGACCAGGTCGCGCGGATCGACGCGGTCACCGGCATCGGCACGAACATCAACCAGCCGTCGCAGAACTGGAAGGAGATCTGGCGCTACTTCCGGAAGGACCTTCCCGGCCGCCTTCCCTACGAGTTCGTGGACTTCTCCTTCATCACCCGGCCCGGGTACGGGGAGAGCGTCCTTCAGCGCGATCCGCCATCGCTCCAGGCGATGGAGAAGGCGAAGGCCAGCTTTCCGAAGCCCTGAGGCGGCGCCGATTACCGGCGTGCGAACGGTTCGCGCTGACGGTCTGGCCTAGTTGAGCGCGCGCGTCCGCAGGCCATCTCCCCGCTCTTCGCGGCGGATCCCGATCGCCGTGTGGGCGGCCGCGGGCGTTTCCGCCGCCCTGCTCCTCGCGGCCGCGGCGTGCACGGGAGTCCTGTCGGGGGCCGACGTCTTCGTCCTGCCCGAGGACGACGTCCGGCTGCCCCAGCTGCTGTTCAACGCGGAGGAGGGCCTGGAGCGGGGCTACTTCCCGGAGCTTCAGAGATACCTGGAGGAGCTGCCGCGCGAGGAGCTCGAGAAGAATCCCGCGCAGCTCGCGCTCTACGGCAAGATGCTGCTCGCCCGAGGCGACTACGACCGCGCGTGGAGGCTGCTCGAGCGGGCCCGCGACCTGGAAGGGAAGACCTCCCGGCGCGCCGAGATCGAGTGGGCGCTCGCGCAGGGCGCCGTCTTCTGGAACGACTTTCGCTCCGGGCACGACTACGCCCAGGCGGCGATCCACGACGGCTACGGTCTCGTCCCGGGGTTCGTGAACTTCCTCGCCGCGCTCGAAGACGTCGACGTCTACGCCGGAGCGGCTCCCGGGGAGTCCCACGCCGTCGAGTTCGAGATGCGCGACTTCGAGCTCGTCCGCGTGCCCGTCAAGGTCAACGGCAGCGCGTCCGAGGGCCTGGTCGACACGGGCGCGGTCTACTCGATCGTGGGGGAGTCCTTCGCGCGGCAGGCGGGGGTGCGCGAGATCCCGAACTCGAAGGCCTCGGGCCGCGGACTCCACGGCAAGGACTTCCCCGTGACGTTCGGCGTCGTCGAGCACCTCCAGTTCGGAGGGTTCGCGCTGCGCGACGTGCCGGTGATGCTGATGCCCGACGACGCGCTCCTCTTCGACACCTCGCGCGGGCAGTTCTCCGTGCCGGTGGTGCTGGGCCTGCACCTGCTCAAGGAATTCACGATGCAGATCGACTACCGCAACCGCAAGATCCAGTGGACGCGGGCCGACTTCCGGCTGCCGAAGCAGGATCCGGACCAGAACCTCTTCGTGCATCGCGGCCGGCTCTTCGTGCGCGCCACGATCAACAAGACCGGCTATTTCCCGTTTCTCCTCGACACCGGGAGCGAGCCGACGATGATGACCTCCGTCGGCCTCACGCGCGCGCACCTGAAGAGCTCGAACGCGCTCGCGCCGCGCAAGGTCTACGGCATGGCCAAGTCGAAGGTCGAGTGGGAGCGCATCGGCAAGATCGCGATCGGCGTCGACGGCTACGGCATCCGTTTCCGCGACCTGATCGTGCAGAAGACGGACACGGCCTTCGAGGACGGGGTGGTGGGGACGTCCTTCCTCAAGCACTTCCGGGTGCGGATGGACTTCGCCCGGATGATCCTGCGCCTGGAAGAACCGTAGAACCCCCGCCGGGGCGGCCCTCCGGCCTGGTCCCGGAAATCTGTAAGCCTCGGCGCGTGTTAAGGTTCCGTGTCCATGTCCAAGACCCTCCTGCTCGCCTTCGGGGCCGTGCTGTGGGCCGCCTCCCTGGGCGCCCAGGCGGCGAACCGGGACCGCGTCCTGCAGTATTTCGGCGGCTGGTATTCGGTCTGTCCCAACTCCAAGGTCTCGGCGCGCCCCGCCCCCGACATCGTCGTCCCGGGTTTCGAGTCCTACCGCGTCGCGCGCGAGTGCAGCGCGAAGAACCGCGACGAGGTCTCGATCGCCCTCGTCGACCCCGAACGCGACGAGGTCTTCGTGGGGCAGGTCCTCTTCGACGGCGCGCGCAAGGACCGGCCGTTCGTCCCCATGTCCGATCTGCCGGCGATCCGCGCGAGCCTCCAGGAGACCTACGGTCTTCCGGTGGCGCTCCGCCTCGGCAAGGAGTCGCGCGGCTCGCTCATCCCGCTCCTGATCACGCTGAAGCTGGCCGAGGGCGCGCTGCCCTCGATTCCGGGATTCGTCTCCCGCGACGGAGCGGCCGTGCTCATCGGCGAGTTCCATCCCCTCGGCACTCCTCCCGAGCAGTGGCGCGACGCGGTGCTGTCGGAGTCGCCGGGCATCGCGGTGTCGAAGGGGTCCGGCGTCCCGCCGGCGAAGGAAAAGTTCACCGTGACCGCCTTCATCGACTTCCAGTGCGAGCGGTGCCGCGTCCGCGAGCCCGAGGTCCGGACGTGGGTGAATGCGCAGGGCGGCGCCGTGTCGATCCGCTTCCTGCCGCTCGTCAAGATCCACGACTGGTCGTACGCCGCGGCCGAGAGCGCCGCCGCGCTGGGCGCGATCTCGCCGGAGCTCTACGCGAAGTACGAGGAGACGGTGTTCCCGCGTGCGGCGAGCCTGAACGAGACGGGGGTGCGTCAGATCGCGCTCGACGTCGCGGAGGCCGCCGGGAGCCGCGCGGCGTACGAGGGCGAGCTGTCCAGCGGCCGCGCGCGCGACCGCGTGGTCGCGGACGTGACGGCCGCGCTGCGGCTCGGCCTGAACGGAACGCCGGTCTTCTTCTTCCGGGGCGTCTTCCTGACCTCCGAGCCGAACCTCGTGGAGAGCTACGTGCAGCCCCGCCTCGGCGGCACTCCGAACGCGAAGACCTCCGCGCAGGGCTCGCCGCGCTGATGCCGCGAGCGGCCCGACCGGGGAGGGCGGCGGCCGTCCTCCTCTGTCTCTCCTGCGGGCTCGCCTGCCGCAGAGCGGCCGACCGATCCGCCGCGAGCGAGGCGACGGTCACCCCGCCGCCGGCGGCTCCCTCGCGCCCGGCTTCGTCTGTCGCGCCGCGCGTGGAAGACGCGGACGTCCCGCAGCGCGCGCACCGAGCCGCGGGCGCGCGGCCGCCGATCCTGTGGCTGGGTCTCGACGGTCTCGACTGGCAGCTCCTCGATCGGCTGGTGGCCGAGGGCCGCATGCCGAACTGGAAGCGGCTCACCGCCGAGGGCTACACGGCCCGGCTCGAGAGCTTCAGCCCGCCGCTCTCGCCCATCGTGTGGACGACCATCGCGACGGGAGTCGGCCCGGACGTCCACCGCGTCCTGGATTTCCAGGAGGTCGATCCCGCGTCCGGTCAGAGGGCGCCGATCTCCGGGCGGTCGCGGGCCGTCCCGGCGATCTGGAACCTCGCCTCGGCCGCGGGTGCGTCGGTCGGCGTCGTGGGCTGGTGGGCGACGCATCCCGCGGAGGAGGTCACCGGCTTCTTCGTGTCGGACCGCGCCAGCCCGATCCTCTTCGACGGACTCCCGCGCGCGGGCGTCGCGTACCCGGCGGCTCTCTCCCCGGGACTCGAGCAGGTCCTCGCGCGCGACGGCGTCGTGTCCGACGCGGAGCTCGCGAGGTTCGTGGACGTGCCGGAGACCGAGATCCACCGCGTCCGCTCGGGCGCCGCCGGGCTCGAGGACCCGATCGTCGCGCTGGGACGGATCGTCGCCTCGACGCGGGTGCAGCAGCGAGTCGGCCGCGACCTGTACGACCGCAACTTGCCGGACCTCCTGATGGTGTACTTCGAGGGAACCGACGCGATCGGCCACGTCTTCGCTCCGTACGCGGCGCCTCGCCTCGCGTGCGACTCGGTGTCGGAGGCGGACTTCGCACGGTACTCGCGGGCCGCCGACGCGTACTACGCGCTCGTGGACGCGTTGATCGGACAGTGGATGCGCCGCGCCGACGAGGACGGCGCGACGCTGATCGTCAACTCGGACCACGGGTTCCGCTGGGGCGACGACCGCCCGTGCGAGACGGCCGGACTCCGGGCGGGCGGCGCCGCCTACTGGCACCGGCTCGAGGGCGTCCTCGCGGCCTACGGCGCGCGGGTACGAAAGGCCGGCGTCCACGACGGCAGGAATGCCTCCCGCGGCTCCGCGTCGGTCTTCGACCTGGCCCCGACGGTGGCCGCGCTCGCGGGGATCCCGATCGACCGGCGCATGACGGGGCGCGTCCTCCGCGAGGCCTTCCCCGGCACCGCGCCGCCGGATCGGCGGGATCTCTTCGACACCATCGCCGTCCGCCGCGTCGCGGCGGAGCCGGCGACGGAGACGGAGGCCGGAGAGTACGCCGCGCGTCTGCGCGCGCTCGGATACCTGAGCGGAGGCGAGCCGGCCCGCCTGGCGCCTCCCGGCGGGGACCGGCCCGGCCCGACCGACAAGAGCTGGCATAATCTCGGCCTGTATCTGCGGGACACACGAAAGGATCTTCGCGCGGCGGAAGCCGCGTTCCAGAAGGCTCTGGAAATGCAGCCGAACTCCGCCGCCGACCGCATCGCGCTCGCGGGCGTCTACCGCGATCGGGGCGACGACCGCCGCGCGATCGACTGGATGTTCCAGTCCCTCGAGGCGGGCCACGCCGACCCCGAGGGGACGATCCTGCGCTGGTACGCCGCGTACGACACGGAGGGGAAGCACGCCCCGGCGCGGGAGGTGCTGGAGCGTGGCGGAAAGTCCTATCCCGCGAGCGAGGCGATCGCGCGCGAGATCGGCCTGCAGCGCTACCGCGCGCGCGACTGCCGCGGCGCCTGGGACACCGTGGCGCGCTTCGAGCCGGCCAGCCGGAACCCGGACACCCTGAACGTCCTCGCGCTCTTCCAGGGTTGCCTCGGCAAGAGGGACGAGGCGATCGCGTTGTTCGAGCGGTCGCTGGCCATCAAGCCGGATCAGCCGGCCGTCACCCGTTCGATCGCGGGGCTCCGCCGGCAATGAGCGCGAGGGCATTTCGGCGAGGCGCGCGATGGGGCGTCCTCGTCACGGCCGTCCTCGTCGCGGGCGCCTGCCGGCAGGAGTCGAGCTCCTCGTCTTCGCGGAACCCGACGGCGGCTCCGGGCGCGGCGGCCTCGTCGAGCGCGCCGCCGGCGGCCGGAGTCGAGGCCAACGACACCGCGGCGCGGAACAAGCGTCCCGCCGGGGGGCACGCCTCGGTCATCTGGCTCGGGCTCGACGGCCTCGACTGGGACCTGCTCGACCGCCTGACCGCGGAAGGCAGGATGCCGAACTGGAAGCGTCTGACCTCCGAGGGTTACTCCGCGAAGCTCAAGAGCGTGATGCCGATCCTCTCGCCGATCGTCTGGACGACGATCGCGACCGGCGTCAGTCCCGACGTCCATCGCGTGCTGGACTTCCAGGAGGTCGATCCGGCGTCCGGGCAGAAGCTGCCGATCTCGGGCCGCTCGCGCGCCGTGCCGGCGATCTGGAACGTCGCGTCCGCCTCGGGCGTGACGACGGGCGTGGTCGGCTGGTGGGCGACCCATCCGGCCGAGGAGGTCTCGGGATTCTTCATCTCGGACCGCGCGTCGCCGATCATGTTCGAGGGCATGCCCCGCGCCGGCGTCGCGTACCCGTCGTCGCTGGCGCCGGGAGTCGAGCAGGTCCTCGCGCGCGACGGCGCCGTCTCGAACGCCGAGCTCACGCGCTTCCTCGACGCGTCGGAATCCGAGATCCAGGCGTCCCGCGACGCCCGCCCGGGGCTCGACAATCCCTACGTGGCGCTGCCGCGCATCATCGGGTCGACGCGCGTCTATCACCGCATCGCGCGCGACCTCTACGACAAGAACCTTCCGAACCTGATGGCGGTCTACTACGAGGGGACGGACGCGGTCGGGCACGTCTTCGCGCCCTACGTGCCGCCGAAGATGAGCTGCGTCTCCGACGACGACTTCCGGCGGTACCGCCGGGTCGTCGACGGCTACTACGCGCTCGTGGACGCGATGCTGGGACAGTGGATGCGGCGTGCGGACGAGGACGGCGCCACGCTCATCGTCAACTCGGATCACGGGTTCAAGTGGGGAGAGGAGCGGCCGTGCGAGCGCTCCTCGCTCAACCCGAACACCGCGGCGTTCTGGCACCGGCTCGACGGCGTCCTCGCGGCCTACGGCGCGCGGGTGAAGCCGAGCCCGACGCGCGGCGAAGCCTCCGTCCTCGATCTCGCGCCGACGGTGTCCGCGTTGCTGGGCCTCCCGATCGACGCCCGCGAGACGGGATCGGTCCTGCGCGCCGCATTCCCGGACGCGACGGCGCCGGCGCGAAAGGACCTCGCCGCCTCGGTGACGGTGCGCCGCGTCGCCGCCGATGCCATGTCGGAGAAGGACGCGAGCGAGTACGCGAAGGGCCTGCGCGCGCTGGGCTACCTCTCGGGCGGCGAGCCCGAGAAGCTCACGCCCTCGGGAGGCGCCGCGGCGACGGATCGTCCCGGGGTGACCGAAGGCGGATGGAACAATCTGGGCGTGTACCTCCGCGAGAACACGAAGGACATGAAGGGCGCGGAGGCGGCCTTCGAGAAGGCGCTGGCGCTGCGGCCGGACTATCCGTCGCCCCAGTTCAACCTGGCCGTGCTGTACCGGCAGAGAGGCGACGACCGCAAGGCCGTCGACTGGCTCTTCCGATCGATCGCCGCAGGCCATGCCGACCCCGAGGGCACCATCGTCCGCTGGGCGACGGAGTACCGCCAGAAGGGACAGAAGGGCGCGGCTCTCGAGGTGCTCGAGCGGGGGCGGAAGGCCTACCCCGCGAACGAGCTCGTGGCCCGGGAGCTCGGCCTCCTCCGGTTCCAGGCGAAGGATTGCGAGGGCGCCTGGGACGCCGTGTCCGGCTTCGAGGCGACCAGCCAGACGCCGGACACGATCAACGCCATGGCGCTCTTCCAGACCTGTCTGGGCCGGCGCGACCAGGCGCTCGCGATGTTTCACAAGTCGTTGTCCATCCGGCCGGATCAGCCGGCGGTCGTTCAGTCCATACACTTGATCGAGAAGGCGCCGCCCGGGGCGAACTGAGGCGCCGGACGTTCGAAAAGGGAGAAGACGAATGAAGACTCGCGGATCGGTTCTCGGTTTCGTCGCGGCGCTCGGTCTCTCGACCGTCGTGTTCGGCGCGACAGAAAAGGCCCAGGCGACGAAGCCGGGTGGAACGATCGAATCCCGGCTGCCGGGCTACCTGAACAACTTCCTGCCGTTCGACCCGCAGTCCAAGGTCACGGTCGAGAAGGCGCCGGACAAGATCCCGGGCTTCCAGGCCTTCAAGATCAAGCGCACGGGCAAGTACGCGAAGCTCGCGGTCGACCGCACGGTCAACGTCAGCGACGACGGCAAGTGGTACTTCGACGGCGACGCGATGACGAACCCGACGCCGACGCCGGTCCGCAGCGCCGCCGACCTCGCGTGGCTCGAGGGCAAGGTCAGCGCGCTCTACCACGCCCGCTGCAAGGCCATCCTGACTCCTGAGCGCGACGCGGCGGGGTACAAGTCGGTCGCCATCGCGATCGAGACGGGCTACGGCGCGGTGCGGATCCCGGGGTACGTCTCGCCCGACGGCAGCCGCTACCTCGGCGGCGTTCTCTGGGACTTCACGATGGACCCGCGCGAGGAGCGCAAGCGGAAGATCGACCTTTCCACGCCCCGCTTCCAGGGCAAGCCCGACGGCGCGATCACGATGGTCGAGTACGCGGACATGGAGTGCCCCTACTGCCGGTTCCGGGGCCTGCAGATGGACGCGCTCCTCGACGCGAACCCCAAGCTGAGCTACAAGCGCTACTACAAGTTCTTCGTCCTGTGGTTCAACCACGCGTGGGCGATGAAGGCCGCGTCGGCGGCGGACTGTCTCTTCCGCTTCGCCGGCGCGCCGCCGATGTTCGCCTTCAAGAAGCACGTCTACGCGCAGCAGGCGGTGATGACGGTCTCCTCGATCGACGAGATGGCGCTGACCGAGTCCGAGGCCGCCGGGATCCCGAGGCAGGACTTCCTCAACTGCTACCTGCGGGACGAGAGCCTCGCCGACATCCGCAAGGACATCGAGGAGGGCCAGCGCCTGGGGGTGAAGTCCACCCCGACGTACTTCATCGACGGCACCGAGGTCACTTGGATCGAGGACACCGTCATGGAGGACTACCTCAAGACGCGGGACGCGTCGATCAAGACGATCGACTACCCCAAGCAGTAGGGCGGCTCAGGGCTCGAACGGGATCGGGATCACCATCCAGGTCCGCATCGCGAGGCCGCCCTTACGGGCGGGCTCGAAGCTCCACTTGCGCACGGCGTCGACGGCGGCCTCGGTGAGGCCGGCCGCGGCGCCCTTGATCACCTCGATCGTGAGCGGCGCGCCGCGCTCCGAGACGAGCACGCGCAACACCACGATCCCGCCGATGCGCGCGCCGAGCGCGAGCGGCGGGTAGGACGGTTTCACGATCTTCACGATCCGCGGCGGCGAGTCGGCGTCCTCCAGCGCGATGAGCGATCCCTCGCGCAGGACGGCGGCGGTCGGCGCGGGCGCGGGCGCCGCCGGGACCACGACCGGGGACGTCGGCGCTGCGGCGCGCTCGATGGCGGCTCGCTCCGTCGCCGCGGGCGGCGACGTCGGCTCGGCGGTCGGCTCGAGGGCGCGTGCGACGGGCGAGAGCGGCAGCGAGGCCGCCGGCGCCGGGGAGGAGCCCGTGCGCTCGCGGCGCGTCGAAGTGTCCGCCGCCTCCGCGCCTCTCTTCGCGCGCGGAACGGCCGCCGCGCGCGCCTGGATCTGCGCCTCGAGCTTCGGCACCTCGACGGCGAGCCGCCGCGACACCTCTTCCTGGAACTGCCCCTCCGTCATCCCGTTCGTCGGCGCCGCGGGAGTCTCGAGGAACTCGGGAAGGAACGTGGGAGTCGGGGCGGGAGCCTCCCCCTTGGGGGCCGCCGTCAAGCTCGGGCTCGCCACGGGGGCGGGCCGCCTCAGGAGCACGAACGCGACGGCGAGCGCGGCCGCCGCGACTCCGAGCGCCACCCGAAGCACCGTCCGTCGGCCTGACCCCGATCTCGCCGGAGCCGGAGCCGGAGCCGGGGCCGCCGCGCCCGCCTGGGCCTCCTCCTCCTGCGGCCGTCGCGGCGGCGGGGGAGGACGCGGCGGAGCGACCGGCGTCGCGGGCAGCACGCCGGCGACGGACTCTCGCTTGCGCGCCCGGGTCTCCGCCTCGATCTCGTCCTTGAAGAGGTCGTTCAGGAAGTACGCGAGGTTGAACGTCGACGGCGAGTAAGGGCCCGAGAAGAGGAGCTTGCCGAGCTCCCGCCGGAGGTCGCCGCTCGAGCCGTAGCGGCTCTCGGGCGGTCCGAGCGTCATGCGGAGCACGGCCTGGATCTCGGGCAGGATCGGAGGAGGCGGATGGCCTCCCGTGCCGCGAAGGACCGCCATCGGATCGGTGGAGGGCGGCTGTCCGGTGAGGAGCTCGAGCAGGATCACCCCGACGGAGTAGACGTCGGAGTTCTTGCCGATCTGCCGCTCGCTTCGCTCCTCGGGCGCCACGTAGTTCGCGAGCTCGCCCGTGAGCCTCGGCCGCGCGAGCGTGGGCAGGACGCCGGACGCCAGGCCGAATCCCACGAGGCGGATCTCTCCGTCGTCGGAGATTTCCACGAATCCCGGCCAGACGAGCCCGTGGAGCGTGCGGTCGCCGTCGATCGTCGTGTTGTAGGCGTGGTCGAGGGCGGTCGCGATCTTCTCGGCGATCAGGAGGGCGTGCTCGACCGGAATCTTGCGCGCCGGATTGCGGCACTTGAGCAGCAGACTCTTGAGCGTGCGGCCATTGACCTCGTTCCACGCGATGTAGGGAATTCCGTCGGCGGCATCCATGTCGACGCCCCGCGCGACGGCCGGGTTCTTCAGGAACTCGTGGACCTCGCCGTTCGCCTCGATCGCGTCGATCACCGCGTCGGCGTCGAGCTCGGCCGCGTCGAGCGCGCGAAAGCGGACGAATCCGCCGTCGGCGAGCCGCACCGCCCGGTACTCGTGGCCGAGGGCGTCCTCGCCGAGCGCCGCGGTCAGCCGGTACCGGCCGAGGGCGCGAGGCAGCGTATCCGTCGTCATTGGTGGAGCTGACCGATTGTGGGCCTCCCGTCCGGGCCGGTCAAGAAGAGCGGCGCGAAGGCGGGGGAGTCGAAGCCGGAACGGCGTCCGGCGCCGGCGCGGGAGCGGGGGCCGGCGGCTCCTCCCGCTGGCGGCGGCTCGCCGCGATCGCGTCGCGGTGCTCCTCGAACGTTCGAGAGAAGCGATGGCCGCCCGATCCGTCCGCCACGAAGTACAGGAAGTCCGTGGCCGCCGGATCGCTCGCCGCCTTGAGCGCGAGGAAGCCGGGGTTGCAGATGGGCCCGGGCGGCAGGCCCGCGTGGAGATAGGTGTTGTAGTCCGACTCGAAGCCGTAGTCGGACCGATAGAGGGTGCCGCTCCACTTTCCCGAGAGCTGGAGCGCGTACGTGACGGTCGGGTCGGCCTGCAGGCGCATCCCGCGATGCAGGCGATTCCAGTAGATGCCCGCGATGAGCCCCGCCTCGCGGGGCAGCGCGGTCTCCTTCTGCACGATCGAGGCGAGCGTCACCGTGTCGCGAGGGGAGAGGCCGTGCGCGTGCGCGCGCTCCCGCAGGTCCGCCGTGAAGTGCCTGCGGAAGTTAGCGAGCATCGCCTCGACGATCTGCCGCGCGGAGGTCGAGCGGGTCACCGAGTAAGTGTCGGGGAAGAGGAAGCCCTCGAGGTCCGGCGCGTTGCCCCCGATCGACGCGACGAGCTGCGGATTGCGGAACGCGTTGCGGAAGGCGTTGGGCCGGCTGATCCCGCGGCTCCAGAAGAGCGCGAACGTCTCCTCGGCGGTCAGGCCCTCCGGCACGACGATGACGTGGCGCACGACGTCGCCGCGGGCCATCCGGTCGATCACCCGGGAAAGCGGCGTCGGCCGGTCGAACCGGTACTCACCCGCCTGGAGCGGCGTCGCGCTCCGGGCGACGCGGTAGTACGCCTCGGCGAGCCGCGGGAACCGGAGCACGCCCTCGCCGGCGAGGTGCCGGAAGATGTCCGTGGTCGGCGTGCCGAGCGGAAAGAACACGGTGACCTCGGTGCCGGGGACGGGAGGCCGCGGGTGCTCCAGCTGCTGGTAGAGATACGCCGCCACCGCGAGGGCGAGGGCGACGAGGAGCAGGCCCAGCCGGAGGATCCGCCGACCGGCGCTCACCGCGCGCGAGACTCCACGCTCTGCAGGTAGTCCTCGAGCAGCACGGCGGCCGCCATCGCGTCGAGCCCGGTCCGCGCCGGGGAGCCGTGCAGACGGCGTCCCGCCTCGTCGGAGGTCAGGGTCTCCTCGTGGAAGCGGAGGGGCAGGCCGGTGCGGCGGGTGAGCTTCGCGGCGAACGAGCGGATCCGCTCGGCGAAGGCGCTCTCGACGCCGTCCGGAGAGCGGGGGATGCCGAAGAGCACGAGCGCGATCTCCTCGTCCCGGCAGAATCGTTCGAGCGCGTCGACGGCGTCCTCGTCGCTGCGGCGGAGAAGGGTCCGGCGGGGCGTGGCGACGGTGCCGGACTCGTCGGAGGTCGCGAGCCCGATGCGCTTCTCGCCGAAATCCACCGCCAGGATGCGAGGCATGAGAGAAGATTAACCCGGAGGAAGGAGGCCCCGATGACAAAGCGCTCCGGAGTCGTTTCCTGGCCCGTCTCCCTCGGGTCCCTGGTCCTGCTCCTCGTCGGAATCGGCGCCGCCCTCGCGCGCACGTCGCCGCCGCCGCCTCCGTCGAGCGCGTCCACGGCCACGTGCGTCTTCAGCAACCCGGGTTTTTCGGGGAAGTGCACGCAGACGGCCCCGATCGCCGCGGGCTCGAACGAGCAGAAGACCTGCGAGTCGATTCTCCAGTGCCTGAACGACACCCGCTGCCTGAAGAACTACTGCGGGACGACGGAGCTCCGGACGGGCTGGAAGCTCGAGAGCGCGAAGGGCGCCAGCCCGCCGCCGCACTGAGGCGCCTGAACTCAGGACGCGGATTCCGGCGTATTTCCCCCGGAGGGGTTAGAATCCGCGCCTTATGAAAAACCTCGTCGTTCTCTCGGCGGCGCGTACGCCGATCGGCTCGTTCCTCGGGAAGCTCTCGTCGCTCCCGGCTCCCGCGCTCGGGTCCGTCGCGATCCGCGCGGCGCTCGAGCGGGCGGGCGTCCCGCCCGACCAGGTCGAGCAGGTCGTGTTCGGCAACGTCCTGCAGGCCGGGCAGGGCCAGGCCCCGGCGCGCCAGGCGTCGCTCGGCGCCGGGATCCCGGACACGGTCCCGTGCGTCACGGTCCACAAGGTGTGCGGCTCGGGGATGCGCGCGGTCATGGACGTGGGCAACGCCATCCAGGCGGGGGAGTACGCGATCGCCGTGGCCGGCGGCATGGAGTCGATGTCGAACGCCCCGTACCTCCTCGAGAAGGGCCGCACGGGCCTGCGCATGGGGCACGGCGGGCTCGTCGACTCGATGATCAAGGACGGCCTCTGGGATCCGTACGGCGACGTGCACATGGGATCCTGCGCCGAGAAGTGCGTCTCGAAGTACCACTTCACGCGCGAGGAGCAGGACGCCTTCAGCCTCGAGTCCTACAAGCGGGCGCAGAACGCGGCCAGGAGCTGCTTCTTCTCCGAGGAGATCGCTCCCGTCATGGTGCCGCAGAAGAAGGGCGAGCCGCTCAAGATCGACGCCGACGAGGAGCCGTTCGCGGCGCCGCTCGAGAAGATGCCCACGCTCAAGCCCTCGTTCCAGAAGGACGGCACCGTCACCGCGGCGAACTCGTCCAAGATCAACGACGGCGCGGCCGCGCTCGTCGTGGCGAGCGAGGAGCGGGCGAAGGCGGGCGGCTGGAAGCCGATCGCGCGCATCGTCGACTACGCCGGCGTCGCGCAGGCGCCGGAGTGGTTCACGACCGCGCCGGTCGGCGCGATCCAGAAGCTGCTCCAGAAGACGGGCCTGTCGGTCCCGGACATCGACCTCTGGGAGATCAACGAGGCCTTCGCGGCCGTCGCGATGGCCGCGATCAAGGACCTCTCGCTGGATCCCGCGAAGGTCAACATCCGCGGGGGCGCCGTCGCGCTCGGGCACCCGATCGGCGCATCCGGCGCGCGCATCCTGACGACTCTGATCCACGCGCTGCGCAAGGAAGGCAAGAAGCGCGGCATCGCCGCGATCTGCATCGGCGGCGGCGAGGCCACGGCGATGCTGGTCGAGGCCTCCTGACCGCGGATTCGCGGTTCGATGTCGCGGCCTCAGGGCCGCGCTACGATTTAGTCGTCGGCGGCGTCCCCCGTTTCGGCGCCGAGGCGCCCTGGGCATGGCGGCTGGTGCGGCGCTACGCGCGCGTCCTGCCCGCCGTCCGCCGGACCTGGACTCCCGGACGCGAGCCTCG
>DASXAG010000118.1:0-16210 GCA_036406835.1 Thermoanaerobaculia bacterium | reverse complement strand
GGTTCGGTAGAGCGTCATCTTGATCGCCAGGACGTCCCTGTCGACGGCCGCCGTCTCGAGGAACCGCAGGACCGGCGCGAACGTGTCGTAGGGGTGGTGGAGGAGCACGTCGCCCTTGCGGATGGTCTCGAAGACGTCCGCGGGCGCCTCGAAGAGCGAGCGCGATCCCGGCAGGTACGGCGCGTCTTTCAGCGCGGGCAGGTCCAACTTCAGGACGGCGAGGAAATCGGCCGCCCCGAGCGGCCCGTCCACCGCGTAGACGTCGCCGGGCTCCAGCTCGAGCTGCGCGCGCAGGAGCTCCCGAACCGGATCGGGGCAGCGCGACTCCACCTCGAGGCGGATGGCCGCTCCGAAGCGCCGTCGCCGCACGTTCTCGACGACGTTGCGCAGCAGGTCTCCCGCCTCGTCCTCCCGGATCTCGAAATCGGCGTCGCGCGTGACCCGGAAGGCCGACGCGTTCAGGATCTCCATGCCGGGAAAGAGCCTCTCGAGGTGCGCCTCGACGAGCTCCTCCAGCAGCACGAAGTCGAGGCCCTTGCCCTCGCCGCCCGGGACCGGGACGAAGCGCGACAGCGACGCGGGGACCTTGACCCGCGCGAACTGCGCCTTCTTCTCCTTCTTCTCGGTGAGCTCGACGGCGAGCGACAGGGACAGGTTCGAGACGAACGGGAACGGGTGGGCCGGATCGAACGCCAGCGGCGTCAGCACGGGATACACGACGTTCTCGAAGTAGGCCGTCAGCTCCTTGCGGCGCTCGGGCTCGATCTCTTTCCACCGCAGGACGCGGATGCCCGCCTCGGCCAGCTTGGGTTGGAGGTCCTCGCGGAGCGCGCGCATGGCGGCGCCCGCGTCCACCTCCACGATCTCGCGGATCAGCCGGAGCTGCTCGGGGGCGGAGAGGCCGTCGGCGCTGCGCTCGGTCACCGACGCCTCGAGCTGCTCGTGCAGGCCCGAGACGCGGATCATGAAGAACTCGTCGAGATTGGAATGGAAGATCGCGAGGAACTTCAGCCGCTCGAGCAGCGGCCAGGACGGATCGAGCGCCTCTTCGAGCACGCGGCGATTGAACGCGAGCCAGGAAATTTCGCGGTTGAAATACAAGGCGTGGTCCTCCAGACGGTCGTCCGGAGCCGCGGTCCCACCGATGAAATGAACTTCGCTCATAGGAAACCGAAACAGGAGCCGTGAAGGGTACCATCCCGGACCGCGGCGGATGTAAAGACCGGCGGCGTCGGAGTCCGGTCGGTCACCAAACCGCCTGTTTCCCGATGTTTGCAATGCCCTCTCGCTTGCGGCGGCGCGTGTGCGGCCCGGATGTCGCGCCCGTCCGTGTCGCGACGCCGCGTCGCGACTCTTACTCCGATTTGACGCGGAATCACTCGCGGCTTCACCGCGCCGCGGCAGTCTCGGCGCAACGGGTTCGCACGGCCCTTCCATCCGCCCCGAGAAATCGGGGCCCTTTTTTTGAGAGCCCTTCCCCAAGGGGCAACGCGGCGATGCGGCGCTCTCCCTTAGCCTGTCTTCCAGTGAAAGGCGCCGGCCTTCTGCTCTCCGTCGTCTGGCTATTCGTCGGGACGGCGGCGCTCGGCCAGTCCCCGGAGTCCCAGAATCCCGAGGGCGCCACGCCGCGGCCCGGCGACGCCCCCAAGGCCGTGCCGGACGTTCCGGGAGGATTCCTCGATTCCCTGCAGCTCAATACCAAGTACTTCACGCTGAGGCCCGGACTCGCGGTCCTCGGCGACTACACCTGGTTCACGCAGAACGCGGCGAGCCTCGCGCAGGTCGGCGAGCAGGAGAACAAGGCGGAGTTCCGGTCGTTCCGAGTCATTCTTCACGGGACGTTTCGCCTCTTCATCGACTGGCAGTACCTGGTGTCGTACGAGTACAAGGGCTTCGACCACAACGACGACGATCCCGACTGGGCTCCGAGCGACGTGTACATCCAGACTCGGATCCCGTGGCTGGGGCAGCTGCGCCTCGGGCGCCAGAAGGAGTCGTTCGTCTACGAGATGGTGGGAGACGCCGCGAACCTGCCCCAGGACGAGCGTCTCATGTCGCCGTTCTTCGTCTCGCGCAACACGGGGATCTCGCTCTCGAACACGTTTCTGTGCGAGCACGCGACGTGGACGATCGGCTGGTTCAACGACTGGTGGACCAAGGGCCAGTCCTTCCACGGCAGCGGCAACGACCTCGCCGCGCGCGTGACCTTCCTTCCGTTCGACGACGACTCCGGCAAGCACTACCTCCACCTGGCCGTCGCCGGCCGGTACTACGGCGGCGACGACGACACGCTCCGCTTCCGCGGAAAGCCGGAGTCCAACGTCGCGGACTACTTCGTCGACACCGGAAATCTGCACGCCGACCACGCGTGGCTTCTCGGGCTCGAGGCGCTCTACGCCAACGGGCCCTTCTCGGTCCTGGCGGAGTACGACCGCGCGTGGGTGCCTTCGGCGTCGCTCGGAGATCCCTCGTTCTCCGGCTACTACGTCACCGTCAGCTGGGTCTTCACGGGCGAGCCGCGGCCCTACGACAAGAAGGTCGCCTATGCGCGGCGGCCTCCCGTGGCGAAGCACCGGTGGGGCGCGCTCGAGCTCGTCGGCCGCTACGGCCACCTCGACCTCGACGGCGGCGCGGTCCGGGGCGGCAGGCTCGACAAGTGGTACGGGGGGATCAACTGGTTCGCGACCCGGCGCTGGAAATTCGGGTTCGGCTACGGCAACGCCGACCTCGACCGATCCAACATCTCGGACGGCCGTACCAACATCTTCCTGACCCGTATCCAGTGGATCTTCTAGTGTCGAATCCCTGACGGACCTTGAGCGGCGTTCGGGCTCGGGAGAGAATCCCGCCTGGATCCGAAAGGCCGGCTACGTGAACCCTGCGAGTCGCGAATCGTCCCCGAGCGTCTCCGGCGCGCTCCTCCCGCTGCTCGTCTTCGGGCTCGCGTTCACCGCCGCGTACGCGTTCGCGATGTCGTTCACGTCCGCGGCGGCCGCGCCGCTGTGGTTCCCGGACTCGATCCTCCTGTGCGCGCTCCTGCTGAACCGGCCTCGGCGCTGGCCGTTGTACCTGCTCGCCCCGCTGCCGATCCGGCTTCTCGTGGCGGTCGCGCCGGGAACGCCTCTCTGGTTCCTCCTCGCGACCTACGCGAACGACACGGTCAAGGCGCTCCTCGCCGCGGTCCTGCTCCGGCTCGCCCTGAAGAATCCGAGGCGGCTGAACGGCGTGCAGGACCTGAGCCAGTTCGTGGCGGCGGCGGTCTTCTTCGCGCCCGGCCTCTCGGCCCTCGCCGGCGCCGCGACCCGGGCGGGGCTCGGCAGTCCGTTCTGGCCGTCGTGGCGGCAGTGGTTCCTGGGCGACGCCCTGGCGAACCTGGTCCTGACACCCGCGATCCTCTCCTGGTTCTTCGCCGGAGACTGGTGGAGACGCGTCGGGATGAGGCGTCTCGCCGAGGGGGCAGTGCTGGCGCTCGGGCTCGTCGGAGCCGGATGGCTGGCCTTCGACGGGCACCTCCAGACGCCCTACGACCTCCTCGTCCTCTTCTACGCGCCGGTGCCCTTCCTCCTCTGGGCCGCCCTCCGCTTCGGTCTCCGGGGCGCCTCCGGCGCGCTCTGCGTGATCACGTCGTTCGCGATCGAGGCCGCCGAGCACCACCGCGGTCCGTACTTCGGCCAGCATCCCGAGCTGTCCATCCTGTCGCTCCAGCTCTTCCTCATGGTGATCGGACTGTCGGTCCTGTTCCTCGCCGTGATGGTGGAGGAGCGGGACCGCAACGCGCGATCCCTCCACGACGCCGAGCGGCGGTATCGGGAGATCCTCGACAGCCAGACCGACCTGGTCTGCCGTTACCTGCCCGACACGACGCTGACCTTCGTGAACGGCGCCTATTGCCGCTACTTCGGGAGGTCTCGCGAGCAGCTCGTCGGACACCGGTTCCTGGAGCTCCTGCCGGAGTCCGCGCGGGCAGCCAAGCGTCGGGAGATCGCGGAGCTCGCGGCGAATCCGCGGCTCGAGGTCGTCGAGCACAGGGTCGAGCGGCCCGACGGGAGCGAGGCCTGGCAGCAGTGGATCAACGACGCGGTGATCGGGCCGGATGGCCGCGTCGTCGAGCTCCAGGGCATCGGGCGCGACATCACCGACCGCAAGCGCGCCGAGGAGGCCCGCGAGATGCTGGCGCTGGCCTCGCGCCTCGCTCTCGTGGGCGAGATCACGGCGTCGATCGCCCACGAGATCAACCAGCCGCTCGGGGCGATCCTGTTCAACGCCGAGGCTGCGGAGATGGGCCTCGCCGCGGGCTCGCTCGATCCCGGGGAGCTGCGCCGCATCCTCGAGGACATCCGCAAGGACGACCTGCGCGCCAGCGAGGTCATCCGGCGCGTCCGCTCCCTGCTGCGCGCCCGGAGCCTCGAGATGCAGGAGGTGGACGTCAACCGGCTGGCGGCGGACGTCGTGGACATGGTCGGCGCCGACGCCTCGCGTCGCGGCGTCACGCTGCGCACGGAGCTCGATCCCGAGCCCGCGGTCGTGCACGCCGACCGGATCCACGTGCAGCAGGCGCTCTTGAACCTGGTCGTCAACGGCATGGACGCCATGGCCGGCACCGAGGCCGCGAAGCGCTGCCTCACGGTCGCGACGTCGCGGAATCCGGATGGCGCGGTGGAGATCGCCGTGCGCGACGTGGGGCCGGGGCTCGAACCCGACGTGCTGCCGCGGCTCTTCGACTCCTTCTTCACGACGAAGAAGCAGGGCATGGGCCTGGGTCTGTCGCTCTGCCGCTCGATCGCGGAGGCCCACGGAGGCTCGATCGTCGCCGAGAACAACGACGGCGCCGGCGCGACGTTCCGCTTCCGCATCCCGGGAAACGGGGGGGTCCGCGGCGCCGGCCCTCGCGTCTAGACCCGGCCGGGAGCGCGATTCGCCCTCCGATCTTCGCGCGGATTTCACATCGGTGTCTAGAATCGCCCGCGGCCACGGGCAGGATGACCAGGAGGTTGAGGATGCGCGCATCGCTTCGGCTCATCGGGATCGGCGTGCTCGGCGCGGGTCTCTCCATCGGCTGCGCCTCGACGACGCCGGAAGGCGCGAAGGTCAAGGTCTACGAGGCGGACCTGAAGATGCCGGAGGATGCCCGCAGGCTTCCCGAGGGCTGCCGGCTCGTCGGACACTCGGGCCCCATCGACCAGATGGAGAGCGAGCGCCTCATGTCCGATCCCTATCGCTCCCAGCGCAACGACACGGCCGCGAAAGGCGGCAACGTGCTGCTGGTCCTCTCGGACATGCTGCGCCGGCTCAACAAGACCGACTGCGCGCCGAGCGACACCTCTCCCGACTGCCAGAGCCGCGCGCAGAACTGGTACCAGGTGATGTTCGAGTCCTACGCGTGCGACGCGGCGTCGCTCCAGGCGCTCGCGTCGCTGCAGCCGAACGCGACGGGCGTCGCGTCGTGGTGGCCGTTCGGCAAAGAAAAGCCCAAGGAGAAGCCCGGGGCGTCGACGTCGGCGGCGCCCGCGGCCGCACCCGCGACCGCCGCATCGGCTCCCGCGCCCAGCGTCCACGGCGTCGCGCCCTCCGAGCTCAAGTCGAAGATCCTCGTGCTCATGCGCGAGGGCGTCGGCACCGACGTGATCGTCGCGTACGTCAAGAGCACGCATCCCGGCGCCGCTCTGAGCGCGGAGGAGATCCTCGACTGGAAGAAATCGGGGATCGCCGATCCGGTGATCGAAGCCGCGCTCTCCCAGTTCGAATCCGCCCGCTGACCGTCTCTCTTCACGCCGAATTTACAGGGGCTTCCTCTCCCGTTGACCGCGGGATTTTTTACTCGCGAGTCAAAAGAGGAGGACCTACGACAATGAAGCAGAGGTTGGGCCTATTTCTGGGGACGTGTGCAGCGGCCGCGATGCTGCTCATCGGGACGGACGCGGCGCGCGCCCAGGTCACGCCGGCGGAGGGCTACACGCCGCCAGACGACACGCCGACGGTCAAGGTCGGCGGCACGATCTTCGCCGATTACACCTACCAGCTCCTGCCGACGGGAAAGGACGGGGATGGAAACACGATCCATCCCAACGCGTTCAATCTCGCGCGCGCCTACATCAACGTGACGGGCAACATCTCGCACCTGGTCTCCTTCCGCATCACCCCCGACGTCGTGCGTGTCGGAACGATCACCGGCGCCGACGGCAAGCCGGTGACCCTGCCGGGACTCTCGGGCACGCTGACCTACCGCCTCAAGTACGCGTACGGCCAGTTCAACCTGGACGACCTCGCCCAGACCTCGATGGGAAGCATCGCGCAGTGGAAGGGCTCGTGGATTCGGCTCGGCATGCAGCAGACGCCGTACGTCGACTTCCAGGAAGGCATCTACCGCTACCGCTTCCAGGGCACGATCTTCGTCGACCGCGAGGGCTTCCTGACCTCCTCGGACCTGGGCGCGTCGGCGCACCTGGTCTTCCCGGGCAACTTCGGCGACGTCCACGTCGGCGGCTACAACGGCGAGGGCTACACGACGCCCGAGGCGAACGACCAGAAGGCCATCCAGGCTCGTCTCACCATCCGGCCGGCGCCGATGATCCCGATCCTGAAGGGACTCCGCCTGACCGGCTTCTACGATTGGGACCACTACGTGATGGACGCCCGCAAGGAGCGGGGCGTCATCGAGGCGACGTTCGAGAACCCCTGCGTCAACGCGGGCGTGACGTACCTGAAGACGAAGGACCAGGCCTCCTCCGCCAGCGTGACCGAGGTCGACGCGGAGGGCTGGTCCGCCTGGGTCACGCCGCGCACGAACTTCGGCCTCGAGGCGCTCATTCGCTACGACTACCTCAAGCCGAAGATGGGCACCGAGCAGCGGAAGGACCGCCTGATCGCCGGCCCCGCGTACTGGTTCCCGGTCAAGGGCAACGTCGCGGCCGCCATTCTCCTGGACTACGAGCAGGTGCGTTACCGGAACTTCGCGCCGGCCCGTCCGAAGGAGGAACGGTACGCGATCCACACGCTCTTCAACTTCTAGTTAACAGAAGATTCACGCCGATTTCACGCGTGAACTTCATCTTCGCAAACGAGGTGAAGCGATGAAGAAGGTTCGCATTCTGGCCCTCGCCGCGGTGGGGCTCGCGGCGCTGATGGGCTTCGCGGCCGCCCAGACCGTCCAGATCAACGGGGCGGGCGCGACGTTTCCCTACCCGATCTATTCGAAGTGGTTCGCCGAGTACAACAAGCTGCATCCCGAGGTCGCGATCAACTACCAGTCGATCGGCTCGGGCGGGGGCATCCGGCAGCTGACGAATCAGACGGTGTTCTTCGGCGCTTCGGACGGACCCATGACGACCGAGCAGCTCCAGGCGGCGCCGGGACCGGTCATGCACCTGCCGACCGTTCTGGGCGCGGTGGTGCCGATCTACAACATCGAGGGAGTCACCGGCGAGCTGAAGTTCACCGGCAAGGTCATCGCCGACATCATCATGGGCAAGATCACGAAGTGGAACGACAACGCGATCACGGCGCTGAACCCCGGCGCCAAGCTGCCCGCGACGGACATCACCGTGGCGCACCGCTCCGACGGGTCCGGGACGACCTACATCTTCGTGGACTATCTCTCGAAGATCTCGCCGGAGTTCAAGAAGACCATCGGCATCGCGACCGCGGTCAACTGGCCCGTGGGCGTCGGCGGCAAGGGCAACGAGGGCGTCGCCGGCCTGGTCAAGCAGACGCCGGGCTCGTTCGGATACGTCGAGCTGATCTACGCTCTCCAGAACAAGATCAGCTACGGCTCGGTGCAGAACATGGAGGGCGAGTTCGTGTCGGCGTCGCTCCAGGGAGTCACGGCCTGCGCCCAGGTCGCGGCGAAGAACATGCCCGCGGACTTCCGGGTCTCCATCACCAACGCGCCGGGGAAGGGCGTGTACCCGATCTCGTCGTTCACGTGGATGCTTCTGTACACGAGCCCCTCCGACAGGCAGCGCTCGAAGATCATGGTGGACTTCATGAAGTGGGCCCTGACCGACGGGCAGAAGTACGCGGCCGACCTCGGTTACGCGCCGCTGCCTCAGGAAGTCGTCGCCATGGAGTTGGAAGCGATCAAGAAGATCAAGACCTAGGACCGGACGGAAGGATCAGCCGATGAAGACCCCGTCTTCGCGACGGAGCGCCGATGACCGGGGCTTCCGCCTCGGGACGGGGTTCTTCGCGCTTCTCGTGGTCCTGCTCGTCTGCGGCATCTTCTTCGAGCTTTTCCGTACTTCCGGCCTGTCGATCAAGAAGTTCGGGTTCAACTTCTGGCGTCAGACCACCTGGGACCCGGTGGCGGGAAATTTCGGCGCGCTGCCGTTCATCTGGGGCACGCTCTACTCGTCGATCCTGGCCCTGGTCCTCTCGACACCGGTCGCGATGGGGATCGCGATCTTTCTCTCGGAGCTGTCGCCCCGCTCGCTGCGCACGCCGCTGACCTTCCTGACGGAGCTGCTGGCGGCGATCCCGTCGATCGTCTACGGCCTGTGGGGCATCTTCGTGCTCGTCCCGGTCGTCCGGAAGCTCGAGGTCATCACACCCGGGTGGCTCAGGAAGGTCCCGCTCTTCTCCGGACCGCCCCTCGGCGTCGGCATGCTGGCCGCGGGCCTGATCCTGGCGGTGATGATCATTCCGTTCGCCTCCTCGGTCTCGCGAGAAGTGCTCAAGGCCGTCCCGGCGACGCAGCGCGAGGCCGCGTACGCCCTCGGCGCGACCCGCTGGGAGGCGATCCAGGCCGCGCTGCGCTACGGCCGCACCGGAATCGTCGGGGCGATCATGCTGGGCTTCGGCCGCGCGCTCGGAGAGACGATGGCGGTGACGATGGTCATCGGCAACAACCCGAAGATCAGCCCGTCGCTCTATGCGGCGCAGCACACGATGGCCGCGGTGATCGCGAACGAGTTCACCGAGGCCGACACCGACCTCTACCTCTCGGCCCTCATCGAGATCGGCCTCGTGCTCTTCATCCTGACCGTGATCATCAACGCGATCTCGAGGCTGCTGATCTGGAGCGTGAGCCGCGAGGTCAAGGTCAAGCCCGCCAAGGTCGCGGCCCCCGTGGCGCCCGCGCCGGAGGCCCCTCAGGCGGCCGCATGAACCTCACCGCGCGGCGCAAGGCCGTCTCCAACGTCGTCGTGGTCTTCTGCGGCGCCTCGGTCGTTCTGGCGCTCATTCCGCTGATCCTCATCTTCGCCTACGTCATCCAGCAGGGCTTCTCGTCGCTCAACTGGGACTTCTTCACGAAGATGCCGAAGCCGGTGGGCGAGACCGGCGGCGGCATGGCTAACGCGATCGTCGGGACGCTGGTTCTCATCGGCATCGCGGCGGTGATCGCGATCCCCGTCGGAATCGTTTCCGGCGTCTACCTGTCGGAGTACCGGCGGGCGAAGTTCGCGACGCTCGTGCGCTTCACGGCCGACGTCCTGAACGGCGTGCCGTCGATCGTCATCGGCATCTTCGCGTACGGCCTCGCGGTGCTTCCCGTCAAGCACTTCTCGGCGCTCGCGGGCGGCCTCGCCCTCGGCTTCATGATGATCCCGATCATCACGCGCACGACCGAGGAGCTCCTCAATCTCGTACCCGGCGCGCTGCGCGAGGGCTCGCTGGCGCTCGGGGCGACGCGGGCACGGGCGGCGTTCTCGGTCATGGTGCCGGCGGCTCTGCCGGGCATCATGACGGGGATTCTCGTCGCGTTCGCGCGCATCGCGGGAGAGACGGCTCCGCTGCTCTTCACCTCCTTCAACAACCGGTTCTTCTCGACGGCCCTCAACCAGCCGATCGCGTCCCTGACCGTGCAGGTCTTCACCTACGCGATCTCGCCCTACGAGGACTGGCACCGGCAGGCCTGGGCGGGAGCGCTCGTGCTGGTCGCGATGATCTTCGTCTTCTCGGTGCTGGCGCGCGTGGTGACGCGTCGCTTGGAAAGGATGCATCGCACATGAGCGATACACTGGTCAGCGACGTGGAGAGTCCCGCCGGTCCGCCCAAGGCGTCGCCGCCGATCGCGCGGCGGGATGGAGGGAAGGACCCGCAGACTCCCGCGGCGCAGAAGCTGCGCATGGAGACGCGCAAGCTCGACTTTCGCTACGGCGAGAAGCAGGCGCTGTGGGAGATCTCGCTCAAGATCCCGGAGAAGACCGTCACGGCGTTCATCGGGCCCTCGGGCTGCGGCAAGTCGACCTACCTGCGCTGTCTCAACCGGATGAACGACATCATCCCGGACACGCGCGTGGACGGCGAGGTCCTCCTCGACGGCCGGGACATCTACAAGGCGGGGATGGACATCGTCGATCTCCGGCGCCGGGTCGGCATGGTGTTTCAGAAGTCGAACCCGTTTCCCAAGTCGATCTTCGACAACGTCGCCTACGGTCTGCGGATCAACGGCATGGCGAAGGGCGCGGACCTCCATGCCCGGGTCGAGAAGGCGCTGCGCCGCTCGGCGCTGTGGGACGAGGTCAAGGACCGCCTCGACACCTCGGCCCTGGGCCTCTCCGGGGGACAGCAGCAGCGGCTCTGCATCGCCCGGGCGCTCGCCGTCGAGCCGGAGGTCCTCCTCATGGACGAGCCGTGCTCGGCCCTCGACCCGATCGCGACGACGAAGGTCGAGGAGCTGATCCACGAGCTCAAGGTCGACTACACGATCGTCATCGTGACCCACAACATGCAGCAGGCGGCGCGCGTCTCCGAATTCACCGCGTTCTTCATGCTGGGACGCCTCGTCGAGCACGACCGCACGGAGAAGATCTTCACGAATCCCGGGCAGAAGATCACGGAGGACTACATCACCGGACGGTTCGGTTAAAACCTAACCCGCCCACTCAAGAAAGAGAGACGATGAGATCGGTGGTCAGCAAAGGAAAAGACGGACACGCGACCCCCCGCGCCGAGGCGCATCCGGGGACGATGAAGCGCATCGCTCTGATCGAGGACGACGCCGACATCGCGTACACGATCCGGCTCAACCTCCGCAAGGAGAAGCGCTACCAGGTCGAGCACTACGTCTCCGGGATCGCCGCGCTGGCGGCGCTCCAGGAGAAGCCCTTCGACCTGATCATCCTGGATCTCAACCTGCCGGACATCGACGGCCTCGCGCTGTGCCGCGAGCTGCGTCGGGTCGACGAGACGCGCAAAGTGCCGATCATCATGCTGACGGCGCGCGTCGAGGAGCGCGACAAGCTCCTCGGCTTCGAGATCGGCGCCGACGACTACATCACCAAGCCGTTCTCGATGCGCGAGCTGCTCGCGCGCGTCAACGCCCACCTGCGCCGGGTGGCCGCGTTCGAGACCTCCGAGGAGGAGATCTTCGACGACGGCGACCTGCACGTGGACCGCGCGCGCTTCGAGGTGCGGCTGCGGGGCGAGCGGGTGCACCTCACCAAGAAGGAGTTCGACCTCCTGTGGCTGCTGATCCGCAGCCGCAACCGCGTCGTGACGCGGGACGCCATCCTGGCGCGGCTGTGGGACTACGACGCCGACGTCGAGACCCGGACGGTCGACGTGCACATCCGGGCGCTCCGCCGAAAGCTGGGCGACCAGCGGATCGAGACGGTCGTCGGCCTCGGCTACCGCTATCGGGAAGCGGCGAAGTAGAGCCTCCCGCCGCCTAAACTCTGCCCATGAGGCTGCGGTCCCGCTTCACGGCGCTCTTCGCGGTCCTGGCGGTCGCCGCCGTGGCGTTCCTGGTCGTGGTGTCCGACGCGACCCTCGCGCGTGCGGTCGAGGATCGCGTCGGCGAGCGGTTCACGCGCGAGCTCGAGCACCTCGCCGACGACCTGGCGCGGGGCTCCGTTTCGCCCGGGGAGCGGGACGCGTTCCTGCGCAAGGCGGCGGCGCAGCTCAATTGCCGCGTGACGTACGTCGCGCCCGACGGCAGGGTCCTCGACGACTCGGACCTGCTCGCCGCGGACGTTCCCGGCATGGAGAACCACGCCAACCGACCCGAGATTCGCGCGGCGAAGGAGAACGGCGCCGGCACCTCGCTGCGGCTCTCGCCGACGGAGCGGCAGAAAATGCTCTACGCGGCACGGAGCCTCCCGGATGGGAGCGTGCTGCGCCTGGCGGTTTCGGAGTCGCGGCTCCGGGAGGTCGAGCAGGGCTACGTGTGGCGGATGCGCGCCGCGATCGTGGCCGCCTGTCTCGCTTTGTTCCTGATCGGGGCGAGCGCATCCCGCCGCTTCTCCGAGCCGATCGCCGAGCTGACGCGGGCCGCCGCGGCCGTCGCCGCCGGCGACTTCGCGCGAGACCTGCCGAGCGCCGGGGGAGAGGAGGTCCAGCTCCTGGGCGGCGCGCTCCAGCGGATGAAGGACTCGCTCTCGCGCGCCGTCTCGCTCGCCGAGGACGAGCGCCGCATGACCGCGATCGTCTTCGAGCGGCTGCCGGACGGGCTCGCGGTCGTGGACGCGCGGCTCCACGTCGTCGAGGCGAACGAGCGCTTCTCGCAGATGACCGGAGTGCACGCGCCGGTGGGCCGCGTGCTCTACGACCTCCTGCGCGAGCGCACCCTCTACGAGGCCTTCGAGGAGACGGTCAAGACCAAGGAAGTCCGCGAGGCCACCGTGCGCCTCGAGGACGGTCGCATCTGGACGCTCGTCGTGCAGGCGCTTCCGGCGGGATCGCGCGCGGCCGCCGTCGGCGTGCTGCGGGACATCAGCGTTCTCGAGCGGACCGAGTCGATGCGGCGAACCTTCGTGGCCGACGTCTCGCACGAGCTCCGGACGCCGATCGCCTCCATCGCCGCGGCCGCCGAGACGCTGGCCGACGGCGGCGCCACGCCGGCCGAGACGGGCGAGCTCCTGGGCCTGATCCGCCGCCAGTCGGACCGGATGCGCGAGCTGATCGACGACCTGATGGACCTCGCGCAGATCGAGAGCGGCGCGGTCCCGCTGGAGCGGCGGCCCGTCGTTCTCCACGAGCTCCTGACCGAGGTCGTCGAGGACCTGGACGCGGCGGCGCGTGAGAAGGACGTGAAGGTCGAGGTCGCCGGCGATCCGCAGATCTCGGTGATCGGCGACCACCGCCGCCTCGGGCAGTTGACCCGGAACCTGATCGACAACGCGATCAAGTTCTCGCCCTCGGGCGCGCCGGTGTCGGTCCGCATCCTCCGCGACTCGGGCCGGCCCGGCTTCTCGGTGTCGGACCTCGGACCCGGGATCCCGAAGTCCGAGCGGGACAAGATCTTCCAGCGTTTCTACCAGGTCGACCGCTCGCGCTCGAAGGCCCGGCCGGGCTCCGGGCTGGGGCTCGCGATCGTCAAGCACATCGCCCAGCTCCACGGCGCGACCGTCGAGGTCCAGGGAGAGGTCGGCGCCGGCAGCGTCTTCCAGGTGCGTTTCCCGGCCGCTTAGAGGCGGCGGTATCAGGCCTCCCGGCGTGAAGGCCGCGTCAAGGCGCGCGTAAAGACCGCGCGAAGGCGTGG
This sequence comes from Thermoanaerobaculia bacterium, assembly GCA_036406835.1. Classification (GTDB taxonomy): domain Bacteria; phylum Acidobacteriota; class Thermoanaerobaculia; order UBA5066; family Gp7-AA6; genus DAHUXD01. Next base: position 2,790 of record DASXAG010000118.1, on the reverse strand, counting down.
GGTAGGATAGCGCCCCGTTCCGGAGGCGCGATGCTGAACCTTCTGCCGCGCGACGAAAAGTATTTCGATCGCTTCAACGAGATGGCCGTGCGCATTCAGGGCGCCGCGAAGATCCTGGAGGGTTTCTTCCAGGGCCATTCCCCGGTTGGGGCGGTCGCGGACCAGATCAAGCGCCTCGAGCACGAGTGCGACGAGATCTCGCACGAGATCCTGCGCGGGATCGACCGCACGTTCATCACGCCGATCGACCGCGAGGACATCCACCAGCTGGCCGTCCGCCTCGACGACGTCATGGACCTCATCGACGGCACGGTGCGGCGCGTGTCCCTGTTCCGGATCGAGCGCCCGACCCCGCTGTCCCAGTCGCTCGCCCGGCTCATCGTGTCGACCGCGGGGGAGCTCGTCGCGGCGGTGGCCGAGCTGCGGAGCCAGAAGGGGGTGATGCCCCACTGCATCCGCATCAAGCAGCTCGAGAACGAGGCCGACGTCGTCTACCACGAGGCGATCGCGACACTCTTCGCGGAGAACCGGGACGCCATCGACGTCATCAAGTGGAAGGACGTCTACGACAACATGGAGCGCTGCGTCGACTCCTGCGTGACGGTCGCCCACATCCTCGAGAGCGTGGTGCTCAAGCACTCCTGACCCTCCGAAAGCGCGCGCCGTGACCTACGTCCTGATCATCATCGCGATCGCGCTGGTCTTCGACTTCATCAACGGGATGCACGACTCCGCGAACTCCATCGCGACGGTCGTGTCCACGCGCGTCCTCTCGCCCCTCGTGGCGGTCTTCTGGGCGGCCTTCTTCAATTTCGCCGCGGCGTTCCTGTTCGGGACGGCGGTCGCGAAGACCATCGGGGCGGGCCTCATCGACATCACCGTCGTGAACTCCGACGTCGTGCTCGGAGGGCTCCTCGGCGCGATCGTCTGGAACCTGATCACGTGGTACTTCGGCATCCCGTCCTCGTCCTCGCACGCGCTGATCGGCGGCTACGCGGGCGCGGCGGTGGCGCGGGTGGGCGTGCGCGCGATCGTCCCGGGCATGGCCTGGGTCAAGACGCTCTCCTTCATCGTTCTGTCGCCGCTGATCGGCATGGCCGTCGGGTTCGCGCTGATGGTCGGGGTGTCGTGGATGTTTCACAAGACGCCCTACGGCTCGGTCGACCGCTGGTTCCGGCGCGCGCAGCTCGGCTCGGCCGCGGCGTTCTCGCTGTCGCACGGGACCAACGACGCCCAGAAGACGATGGGGATCATCGGCGGGCTCCTCGTGGCCAATCGCGAGTTGTTCAAGGACCCGGGCTCGGCGTTTCACTGGATGCACCTGCCGGACCTGACGAAGATCCCGTGGTGGATCATCCTGACCGCGCACGCCGCCATCGGTCTCGGCACGCTGACCGGCGGGTGGCGTATCGTGCGCACGATGGGCAGCCGGATCACGAAGCTCAAGCCGTTCTCCGGGTTCTGCGCGGAGACGGGCGCCGCCGGCACCGTCATCCTGGCGTCCGTGCTCGGGATCCCGGTCTCGACGACGCACACGATCACCGGCGCGATCATCGGCGTCGGCGCCACGCAGCGCTTCTCGGCGGTGCGCTGGGGCGTCGCGGGCCGGATCCTCTACGCCTGGATCCTGACGATCCCGATGGCGGGAGCCATCGGCGCGCTGGGATACGGGCTGCTCTCCGCGATCACGCGATGAGCGCGGGGCGCCGTCCGCTCCGGTTCCTCGTGCGAGCCGTCGTCCTCGCGTCCGTCGCGAGCATGGCCAGCCTCGCGGCCGTACCGCGTCCGAAGCCCGTCGGGGCTCAGCCCGACCCGGCCGTCTGGGACGCGATCCTCTCCGCCCGGGCGCGCGGCGGCGGCTTCGACTACAAGGCGGCGGATGGACAGGACCGGAAGCGCCTCGCGGCCTACCTGGCGAACCTGGGCGACGCGAATCCGCGCGACCTGGCGCCGGAGGAGCGCAAGGCGTTCTTCATCAACGCCTACAACGCGATGGCGGTCGCGGTCGTGCTCGAGCATTACCCGATCGAGAGCATCCGCAACGTCGAAGGGGCCTTCCAGACCGTCCGCAAGAGGATCGGCGGCGAGATGCTCACCCTCGACGACGTCGAGAGCCGCCTGCGCGACCTCAAGGACGCCCGGATCCATTTCGCGATCGTCTGCGCGGCGAAGTCGTCGCCGCCGCTCCTTCCGCGGGCGTACCGGGCGGCGATGCTGTCCGCGGAACTGGACGCCCAGGGCCGGGCGTACGTGCGTGACTCGACCCGGAACGTGATCGACCCGGCGGAGGGAACGCTCGAGCTCTCGCAGGTCTTCGAGTGGAGCCGCAAGGAGCTCGAGCGCGAGGCCGGAACGGTCGGCGCGTTCGTCGCGCGCTTCACGACCCCGGCGGTCGCCGATTGGCTGAGAACCTTCGCGAAGTCTCCGGAATTCCTCCCCTTCGACTGGGCGCTCAACCAGCCCCGCTAGCCCAAAAAAGAAGCCCCTCTCGCGAGGGGCTGGAGGAGGAGATCGCGTGTGTCTGCTCCTTCTACGGAGGAAGGACCGCCCGCGTTGAGGGTGTATTTTGGGCGGCCCATGATCCGCCTCACACTCAGGCCCGGCCGCGAGGCGTCGGTCCGGCGGCGCCATCCGTGGGTGTTCTCCGGCGCGGTCGCGGCGACGAAGTATGCCGAGGGCGATGCAGCGGACGGGATCGCGCAGGTCGCCGACGCGTCGGGGCGCCCGCTCGCGCTCGGCGCGTACTCGCCCGACTCGCAGATCGTGGCGCGCCTGTGGAGCTTCGACGGG
>DASXAG010000117.1:0-8207 GCA_036406835.1 Thermoanaerobaculia bacterium | reverse complement strand
CGCCGCCGGAGAGGCGAGTCGCGGACGGCCGCGCGCCGATCCTTCGCATCGCCTCTCCCGGTCTCTCCGCCACCATTCAAGGAGTCCCGGGCGGAGGGCGGGGGCTCGGCGCGTCCGGGATTCCGCCCGGCGGCGCCATCGACCCGATCGGCCTCGCACGCGCCAACGCGCGGGTCGGCAACGCTCCCGGTCTCGCGGGGATCGAGATGGCGTTCGTGGGCTGCGAGCTCGAGGTTCTCGAGGACACGGTGGTCGCGTGCGCGGGCGGATTCGAGCCCGAGCGCAACGGGAGGCCCGCGCCGCCGGAAGAGGCGTTCACGGTCGCGAAGGGCGACCGCCTGAGGCTCGGGCGCGTGCGCCGCGGCGTCTGGGGATATCTCGCCGTGCGCGGCGGCCTCGAGCCGCCGGCGCGCTTCGCGCCTCAGCCGCGGCTCTCCGCGGGGGACCTGGTCGCGGCGGGAACCGAACGCGCGGCGGCGGCTCGCGTGACGAACGCCGGTGACCCGGAGGCGCCCCGCGAGATCCGGCTACGCGCCCTTCCGGGTCCGGAGGCGGACGCCTTCGCCCCTTCCGAGCTCGCGCGCTTCTTCGAGAGCTCGTGGCGGGTCTCCACCGAGAGCGACCGGAGAGGGCTGAGACTCGAGGGCCTCGACGGCGCCGCGCCGCTCGCCCACCTCGCGACGTCCACGAGCGAGATCCCGCCGTCGGGCATGGTCCCCGGCTCGATCCAGGTGCCCGGCGGCGGACTGCCGATCGTCCTGGGTCCGGACGGCCCGGTGACGGGAGGCTATCCGCGGATCGCGACCGTGATCGGGGCGGACCGGCCCCTCCTCGGCCGGGCGGGTCCCGGCGCCCTCGTCCGGTTCGTGCGGGTCGGGCTGGAGGAGGCCCTCGAGGCCCGCTCGTCTTTGTCTGCGGGAGTATCCTGAGGCTCCCTTGAGCATCGACCTGAACGCCGACGTCGGCGAGGGGATGGACGACGCGGCCCTGCTGCCGTTCGTGACCTCCGCGAACGTCGCCTGCGGGATGCACGCCGGGGATCCGGGCGTGATGGACGAGACCGTGTCGCTCGCGCTGTCTCACGGCGTGCGCGTCGGCGCGCACCCGGGATATCCCGACCGCGCGAACTTCGGGAGGGCCGCGATCGAGCTCTCCGCCGACGCGATCGAGAATCTCGTGCTCTACCAGGTCGCGGCGCTCGACGGGTTCGTGCGCTCGCGCGGCGGCACGCTGACGCACGTCAAGCCGCACGGCGCGCTGTACCACAGCGGGGCCGAGTTCCCCGACGTCGCGCGCGCCATCGCGGAGGGCGTGCGGCGCTTCCGCACGAGCCTCGTGCTCGTGGGCGCGGCGGGATCGATGCTGATCGCGGCCGGCCGCGACGCGGAGCTGTCCGTGGCGGAGGAGGCCTTCGCCGACCGCCGCTACCTGCCGGACGGCTCCCTCGTCTCGCGCTCGGAGCCGCGCGCCGTGATCACCGACCCCGAGGAGGCCGCGGAGCAGGCGATCCTGCTGGCGCGCGACCGGGTCGCCGTGGCCGCCGACGGCTCGCGCGTCTCCGTGCGCGCGGACACGCTCTGCCTTCATGGAGATACGCCGGGGGCCGCGGGAATCGCCCGGCGCATCCACGAGCGGTTTCGCTCCGAGGGCATCCGGATCGCGCCCCTGCCGACGGGACCCGCCGTCAGCCGGCACGAGGGCTTCGTGATTCCGCCGGGCTAAACTAGACAGCCGTCGACCGGGCATACCGGATGCATCAGGAGAACGCATGAGTGCGGAACACGACCTCCCCGGCGAGGAGGACGAGCGCAGCTGGGGGGAGCGGATCGGGGTGGTCGCCGACGCCTGGTCCGCGCTGGCCCAGACCCGGCTGGCCATCTTCCGCACCGAGCTGGCCGCCAAGGCGGTCCTGCTCGCGAGGGGGGTCGTCGCCGTCGTCATCGGGATGGGGATGGCCATCGGCGCGCTCCTCCTGCTGGCCGCGCTCCTCGCGGCGCTCTTCGCCCACTGGTTCGGCAGCGTCGCGCTGGGCATCCTCGCGGCGCTCGCCGTCTACGCCGGCGGGGCCGCGTTCGCGGTCATGGCCGCCGTCAAGGCGCTGCGCGGCGTGAAGCCCACGGATTTCCCGGCCTCCACGGACGAGCTCCGGCGCGACTGGCGCGCCGTGTCTTCGTCGTGGGCCGCGGCGGAGCCGGAGGCCGAGATCCGGGCGGTCGCGCCCGACACCGTGATCGCGCCCCGACCGCCGGACGCCCTCGGAACTCTGCGGGAGGACCGCGTCGAGAATCTCGAAGACCGCTATCGGGCGGGTGCCGAATGACGCCGAACCCTTCGGAGCGTCTCCTCGAGCTGCGCCGGCGCGCCGCCTTCGAGCGCGAGGATCTGGCCGCGGCGGTCAGGGATCTGCGGGTCGAGCTCGACTCGTTCCGCACGCGGTGGCGGTTCGCGGGCTGGGCCGCGTCCGGCGTCGCGGCCGCGGCGACGGCGGGCTGGAAGCTCTTCGGACGCAATTCGCTCGCGGCGAAGGCGAGCCGCATCGCGTCCGCCGCCTCGCTCCTGCTGGGCCTCGGACGCAGCGTCCGCACGCTCCGGCGATTCTGGTAGTTATCAGTTATCAGTTAACAGTTATCAGTTCTGGAACTGAGAACTGCGAACTGTGAGCTGACAACTACTTCACCACCTGCAGCATCCGCTCCGCGATCTCGCCGTACGCCTCGGCGTTCGGGTGATAGCGGTCCGCGGACAGCCGGTCCGCCCGTCCCTGGAAGAGGTCGAAGGTGGGCACGACGAAGACGTTCGGAAACGAGAGCGCGGTCTCCTGCGCGAGGTGGTTCCACTCCAGGATGACCGACGCCCCGAGGCGCGCGACACCGCTCGGGTTTTCGGCGCTGACGCCGCTCTCCGCGGTGCCGAAGGGATCGTAGAGCCCGACCACGACGATCGGCGCGGTCGGATTCTCGGCGCGGAGGATCTCGAGAATCTTGCGCAGGCCCTCGACGTAGCGTCCCCGCGCCGCCGCGACGGCGGAGGGCAGGTCGGCGGCGGACTCGCGTCCCGGGCCGCCGGCGGACGTCGCGCCGTGCGAGAGGTCGTTGCCGCCGGCCGACAGCAGGATCAGCGACGCGGACCGGGCGAGCGCGCGGACGTTCGGCGTGTCCACGACGGCGAGCACCTCCGGCGTCTCCATGCCGTTGACGGCGAGGTTGGTCAGCTCGGCCGGGCCCTTCGTCCGGAAACTTTCGAGAACGCGCACCGCGAATCCCTTTCCGGTCTCGTCTCCCGTGCCCTTCGCGAGCGAGTCGCCCAGGACGAGAATGCGCACGGCGCCCTTGCCGGCGGGCGGCGGAACCACGGCCTCCCGCCGCGGCGGCGGGGGCTTCTCCCCGAGCGGCTCGCCCAGCGTTCCCCGCAGGGCGAGCGCGAAGCCGGCGCCGAAGACGAGCGCCGCCGCTCCGCCGACCAGGAGGGGCGTGGTCCAGAGCCAGACGCGCGACGCGGAAAAGCGCACGGTCATGCGAAGGCCGGATGATACGTTCAATCCCGTGAGCGTGAACGGGGCGTCCGCGTCTTCCGCGACGGGGCAAGTCGTCCTCTCGGCGTCGAACCTGACGAAGCGGTTCGGCCGCCGCGAGGCGGTGGCGGACGTCTCCTTCGACGTGCGCTCGGGAGAGGTCTTCGGCTTCCTGGGGCCCAACGGCGCGGGGAAGACGACCACGATCCGCATGCTGGTCGGCCTGGCCCGGCCGGACCGCGGCTCCGTGCGCATCCGCGGGCTCGACCTCGCGTCGCACTTCGAGGAGGCGATGGCCCACGTCGGCTGCATCGTCGAGGCGCCCGACCTCTACCGCTACCTGACCGGCCGGGAGAACCTTCTCCACTTCGCGCGCATGCTGGATTCCGGGGCGGAGGGTCGGATCGAGGAACTGGCCGCCCTCGTCGCGCTGTCGGAGCGGCTGGACGACCGGGTCTCGACGTACTCGCTCGGCATGCGGCAGCGCCTGGGCATCGCGCAGGCGCTCCTCGGCAATCCCGACATCCTGATCCTGGACGAGCCCGCGAACGGGCTCGATCCCGCCGGCATCCGCGAGATCCGCCACCTCGTGCGGAGCCTCGCGCGCGAGCGCGGCATCTCGGTGTTCGTCTCGAGCCACCTGCTCTCCGAGATCGAGCTGATGTGCGACCGCGTCGCGATCATCCACCGCGGGCGGACGCTCGCGGCGGCGCCGGTGGCGGACCTGCTGGCGCGCGTGAGCTCGGACCGCCTGCTCGTCCGGGCCGTGCCCGCGGCGAGGGCCGCGGAGGTGATCGGCCGCTTCGGCGAGGTCGAGCCGGTGCAGGGAGTCGGGGACGACCGCGACGCGGCGGACGCTACGAATCGCCAGGCGCTCGAGATCTCCGCGCGCGTGCCGCCCGAGCGGGTGCCGGAGCTCCTGCGCGCCCTCGTCGCGGCCGGACTCGACGTGCACTCGATCGAGCGCCCGGAGGCCTCGCTCGAGGACATTTTCCTGGAGGTGACAGGGGGTCAGACGGTATGAGGTTTCCCTCTCTCGTCGAGAACGAGATGCTGAAGATCGCGAAGCAGCGCCGCTTCCGCGTCGTCGTGCTGATCCTCGTGGCGTTGATCGGCCTGATCGTGTACGGCTCCTTCCGCGCCCGCGAGCGCTTCCACGAGAAGAACTGGCACGTCGAGGCGCAGGAGCGGATGGCGTGGCTGCAGGGACGCATCCGCGACTCGCGCACGCCGCCGACCGCGCTGCGCTGGTTCCGCTTCGAGCTCGCCCGGCTGCAGTATCACCTCGACCGCGACCTCGATCCCGACGCGATCTCGGGTCCCCTCTTCGCGCGTGCGTTCGCGAACCACGCGAGCTACCTGCTCCTCCCGCTGCTCGCGATCGTCTTCGCGTCGGACATCGTGTCGGCGGAGTTCGCGCAGGGAACCATCAAGCTCCTGCTGACGCGTCCGGTCGGACGCGCGTGGGTCCTCGCCTCGAAGCTCGCCGCGTTGATGCTCGCGATCACGCTCACCGTGCTGCTCGGCGGCCTCGTCGCCTACCTCTTCGGCGGGGTCGCGTTCGGCTATCGCGGCTGGGACGCCCCGATCCTGACCGGTTTCCGCGCGAACGGGCAGGGCGTCGACCCTTCGTCGATCCGGGCGCTCGCGCTCTGGAAGGACGCGGTGCTCGCCTACGGACTGGCGTGGTTCGCCTCGTTGTGCGTCGGCGCGATCGCGCTCCTGACCTCGGTCGTCCTGCGCTCGACGGCCGCGGCGATGGGGACGATGGTCGCCGCGCTCATCGCCGGCTCGATCGTCCCGCGTCTCGCGCCGTCCTGGGAGGCGCAGAAGTTTCTCTTCGTCACCGCCCTGCCTCTGCCGGACTACTACTCCGGCTCGCCGCCGCCGATCCCCGGGTTGACCGTGGGCTTCGCGGTCGCGGTCCTCGCGGCGTGGGCCGCCGCGGCCGTGGCGGCGGCGTTCTGGATCTTCACGCGGCGCGACGTTCTCGCGTGACGGCGTCCCGGTTTCGCCGTCGCGGGCGCGCCCGGGAGAGCCGCCGGGGGCCTCGACGCGCCCGCCGGGGCCTCTCTTTGAACCGGGCGGGCAAAGGGGAGTAGGCTATGCCTCCCGAAGAGAAGTGATGCCAGAGAGGAAGACCGATCCGCCGGGTAAGTCGAGCCATCACCTGGACGACGCGCGCTCGACACGACGCCTCAAACCGGAGCAGTACGAGCTCAAGATCCGGTGGGAGAAGGCGCGCCAGGTCCTGGAGGTGTCGCCCACGGGCGTGCGGTTCGACTTCGACGCGCCGCTCAAGGTCGGTACGAAGTACCCCGTCAGCCTGACCGCGCCGGGAGTCTCCTTCTCGACGACGATCGAGGTCTCCCGCTGTCAGCTGACCGTCGAGGCGCCGGCCGGCCGCTTCTTCCGGGTGACCGGGCGGTTCTTCCCCTACGCCGAGTAGGCTCTAGCCCCCGGTCAGCCTCTTCAACGCCAGCCGCAGGAACTCGCCGAACTCGTCGGGCCCGCCCTCCCGGCCGATCGCGTCGACGGTCTTCTCCGCCTCGCCCTTGCGGTAGCCCAGGTTCACGAGCGCGGAGATCACGTCGTCGGCCGCGACGCCCGTGGGCTCGCGCGCCGGTTCCTCGCCGGGCAGGCTCGCCGCCTTCTCGGCGAGCTCGAGGACCATCCGCTCCGCGGTCTTCTTTCCGACGCCGGGGATCGCGACGAGGCGCCGGACGTCCTGCTTGCGCAGCGCGTCGATCAGCTCGACGGGAGGAATGCCGGAGAGGACCGTCAGCGCGACGCGCGGCCCGATCCCGGTGACCCCGAGCAGCAGGAGGAACAGCTCGCGCTCTCGCTCGGTCAGGAAGCCGTAGAGCGCGAGGGCGTCCTCGCGCACGTGGGTGTGGATCCAGAGCGACGTCGGGCTCTCCTGTTCGGGCAGCTCGTAGAACGTCGAGAGGGGAATGCGGACCAGATAGCCGACGCCGCCGACTTCGAGGAGGACCTGGTCCGGAGACTTCGTCGCGAGGCGGCCGGTGAGTCGCCCGATCATGCGGCGATTCTCGCTCTGCTGTCGCGACGCGCGGGCGCGCTAGCTCCGGCGCCCGCCGCCGCTCTGCGACTCCTTCGAGAACGACGCGAGGAGCGCCTCGTTGATCTCGATCTTGCGCTCCGCGCGCATCTGCTGCAGGTAGGCGCGCGTCAGACGGTCGGCCTCCCTCTGGCGCAGCGTGTCGCGCAGCTGGTCCTTCTGGGCGGCGAACGCGGCGCGGTCGCCCTCGGTCCGCGTCAACACGCGGAACAGGACGAAGCCGTTCGGGACGGACACGGCCGGACCCGCCTGCCCCTGCGGCGTCTTGAAGACCGCCGCGACCAGGTCCGGCGCGCTGCCGATCTCGGGAACCGGTCCGCTGGGACCGAAGTCGGTCGTCGTCTTGACCTCGGTGCCGTAGCGGCCGGCGAGGGTGGCGAGCGTGGTGCCCGACGCGATCTCCCTGGCGGCGGGCTCGAGCTGCGCGAGGGCGTCCTTCTCACGGCGCTCGGCCTTCCAGTCGCGCTCGAGCCGGGGCTTGAGCTCGGCGAAGGCCGGCAGCCCGGCCGGACGCTCCTCCGTGGGCTTCACGAACACGGTGCCGCGCTGCGTCGGGATGGGCGTCGTCGAGATCTTGCCGATCGGCAGCGACCAGGCCTCGTCCGAGAACTTCTGGTTCGCGCCGATGCCCGGGATGGAGTCGCCCTTGGCCGCCCACTCCGTCGTGTTGAAGGTCACGACGTCGCTCTGCAGCTTGCGGAGCTCGTCGTCCGAGGCGTTGCGCATGCCCTTGAGCTTCGTCGCCATGTCCGCGGAGAGGCGCTCCGCCTCGGCGGCCGCCTGTCGCTCGGCGAGGGCCTGGGAGATCGAGGGGCGAACCTCCTCGAGCGTGCGCGTCCGCGCCGGCGTCTTGGAGTTGAACTTGACGATGTGGTACCCGAACTGCGTCTTGATCGGCCCGCGGATCTCGCCCGGCGACATCGAGAACGCGGCCTCCTCGAACTCGGGCACCATCTGCCCGTGCGCGAAGGGCGGCAGCTCGCCGCCGGATCCCTTGCCGCTCGGGTCGTCGGTGTACTCGTTCGCCAGCTTCGCGAAGTCGGCGCCCGGCTGCTTCGCGCGGGCCGCCACCATGTCGGCCTTCGCCTTCGCCTGGGCCTCGCCCTCGGCTCCCGCGTCCGGCTTCACGGCGATGAGGATGTGCGCGACGTGGACCTGCTCCGGGACGCTCAGGCTGTCCCGGGTCGCCTCGTACTCCGCCTTGATCTCCGCGTCGGTGGGCTTGATCTTGGCGCGGAGCTTCGCGGCGTCGAGGAGGAGGTACTTGATCTTCCGCTGAACGGGCGCGCGGTAGCGGTCCTTGTGCTTGTCGAGGTAGCCCTGCAGGTCCGCGTCGGAGGGCTGGGCGTTGCTCTCGAGGCGGCTCGCCGGGACGAGGATGTACTCGATCGTGGCCTTGTCGTTGCGCGCGGCGTACTCGCGGAGGAGGTCCGCCTCGGGCACCATCACCGAGGCCTTGATGAGGTCGCCGTACTTCTGGAGCAGGAGGTCCTCGCGGAGGTCCTCCTCGAACTTCTCCGGCGCGACGCCGTTGGCGCGCAGCATCTTCTCGTACTTCTCGCGGCCGATGAACTGGCCGTTCTCCTGGAAGAACGGCAGCGTGACGATCTTCTT
>DASXAG010000116.1:0-7487 GCA_036406835.1 Thermoanaerobaculia bacterium | reverse complement strand
CAGCTCCGCGGGGCCGCCATCCCGACGCTCACGCGCAAGATCGCCCTCGCCAGCGGCTTCCTGTCTGAGGGATGATGCGCGCGTGGAGCTCGCCTGGAAGGGGCAGCCTGCGCGCATCCGCGAAATGGGGCCGGGGTCCGGCGCGGCCTCCGTCGTTCTCGTGCACGGCTACCCGCTCGACGGCGCGATGTGGTCGGGAGTCGCGCGCCTCCTGTCCCGGAGGTTCCGCGTCCTGAAGCCGGACCTGCCGGGTCGCGGAGAGACGACCGCCGACTCCGCGGGCACGATGTCCGACTACGCCGATTTCCTCGAGGCGGTCCTCCGCGAGCTGCGAGCGCCCGCCGGCCTGGCGGCGTTCTCGATGGGCGGCTACGCGGCGCTGGCGCTGCTCGAGCGGCGGCCGGCGAACCTGAAGGCGGTCGCGCTCGTCGACACGCGCGCGTCGGCGGACGACGACGCCGGCAAGGCGAAGCGCGACGAGGCGATCGCGGCCGTGCGTTCGGACGCGGGCGGCGTGCCCGCGATCGCCGACGCGATGGTGCCGAAGCTGCTGGCCCCCGCGTCGCTGCAGAACCGAGACCTCGTCGAGCGGGTCCAGCGCATCATCCGCCGCCAGTCGGCGAAGACGGTCGAGGCGGACCTCACGGCGATGCGCGACCGGCCCGACCGCCGCGCGCAGCTCGCGGGCGTGGCGATCCCGGCGCTCGTGCTGGTCGGCGACGCCGACACGCTGACGCCGCCCTCCGACGCGGAGCTCATGGCCGGCGCGATTCCCGGCGCGCGTCTCGTCACGATCCCCGGCGCGGGACACCTGACGCCCATGGAACGGCCGGGGGCGGTGGCGGCCGCCCTCGGCGAGTTCTTCGGCTCGGCGCTCGGAGCGCCGCCCGCCTGAGCTAGAACCCGAGCTTCAAACCGAACCGCACCGACGTCGGCGGCGTCCGCGCGATCGCGGTGCCGAAGAACGCGTTGCAGCCGTTGTCGCTGCTCCCCTTCGGACAGTTCTGGGCCGGATCGTCGACGAATTCCGCGAGGTTGTAGCGCTGATCGACGGCCACCGTGCGCTGCCGGTTCAGGACATTGAAGACGTCGATGAGGGTCGTCAGCGTGACCGGGCCGATCTGCAGCGGATAGCCGAGATGGATGTCCGCCTCGTAGTCCGCCGGAACGCGCCCTTCCGAGCCGCGAGGAAGCAGGAAGAACTCGTAACGGCCGTACGCCTCGGAGAGCCCGAGGCGCGAGATCGGCGTCCCGGTGCGGTAGTACGCCGTCATGCCGAGCGAGAGGTTGAACGGGGTCAGGTAGACGCCGGAGAGCTTGACCTGGTGCCGGCGGTCGTTCGAGAGGTAGCCGTTCGCGGTGAAGGGCCTCGGCTGGCCGTTGATCACCTGGCCCGACGTGAAGAAGTCGTAGTAGTCGTAGAGGGCCGAGATGTTCGGGTCCGCCGTGCCGCGCGGCTGCGAGTACGGCGAGAAGAGGCCGTCGTAGTTGCCCTTGAGCGTGGAGTAGACGTACGACGCCAGCATCGTCCAGCACTCCGAGAAGCGCTTGGTCGCGTCGACCTGGAAGCCCTTGTAGATGCGCTTCTGCAGCGGCGCCGGCAACCGGAAGTTGTAGTCGAGCGTCGAGAGCGTGCTCATCCCGTCCTGGGTCGGGTTGCCCACGCAGTAATTGATGCCGTCGGTGCAGAGGTAGTCCTCGACGACGCGCGGGAGGTCCCGGTAGATGAACTTCGCGCCGACCGCGAAGTTGGGAATGACCTCGCGCTCCACGCCGAAGATGCCCTCGCGCACGTACTGGCCCTTGATCCCCGGGTCGGTCAGGTCGTTGAAGCCGCCGAAGATCTTGCCGCCGCAGCACGCCGACGAGGTTCCCTCCTCGGGAGTCTGAGACGCGGCGTCGTCGCCCGCGAGGATCGCGGCGTTGATGTCCGGGACGACCGAGGTGGGGTCGAAGTTGTAGATCGTGGGCTGGCGCTCCGAGCTGTAAGACCGGATCACCAGGTCCATCGGGATCTGTTCGTAGAAGTAGCCGAAGGAGCCGAACACCCGGGTCTTGCCGTCGTTGGTCGCGTCCCAGGTGACGCCGATGCGCGGCGCCCAGCTGCCGGTCAGGTTGATCTGGCGCGTGCCGTCGCCGCTGAAGACCTGCTGGTTGTCGTAGCGAACGCCGGCGTTCACGGTGAGGTTGGGCAGGAGGCGCCAGGAGTCCTGCAGGAAGAACGAATACGACCGATGGTAGGGCGTCGCGTTGAGCTGATCCGTCGGGACATTGTCCGGCAGCGCCGCGTCCGGCACCGTCCAGTAGAAGTGCTGGTAGACCGGCGGGCCGTTGTAGCCCACGATGTTGAGGATCGTGACGAGCTGTCCCCCCGACTCGCGCTTGATGACGTCGGCCTTGTCCTCGAGATACTCGAAGCCGCCCTTGATCTCGTGGTTCCCGAGATAGCTCGTCCCCGCGATCGAGGCCTGGTACCGCTTGAAGTGCTTCTCCTGGATCAGGCCGAAGCCTCCGCTCTGCGCGAAGTCGTTGTTCCGGTCGATGGTCTGGATGACGTCGCCGCCGGGGCCGGGCAGGACGGAGTTCTGCTCCTTGTGGATCGCGCCCTGCGCCGTGACCACGAAGGCCGGTCCGAAGAGCCCGTTGTAGCGCGCGGAGTAGTCCTCGCCGCCGAACGCCTGCGTTCCCTCGAACGTCTCGGGCGGTCCGTTCAGCGGATGGGATCCGTCGTTGACGGCGCCGACGTCGTCGCGCGGGTCCTGGAAGAAGCTGCCGACGAGCGAGTGTGACGGCGTGATCATCCACGTCAGCTTCGCCGACGCGAGGTTGCGGGTGCTGTCGGTGGGAGCCTGCTCGCCGAAGTGGATGCCGGGCTGGGAGATCGTCTGCTTGATGGTGTTCTGGACCCGGTCGTAGGCACCGAAGAACCAGAGGTGGTCCTTCACGAAGTAACCGCCGCCGTCGACGCCGAAGTCCAGCCGGTTGTACCCCTCGAGCGTGCCGTAGAGCGTCTCGTTCTTGTGCTTGTTGTTGGCCTGGAGCGAGCCGTTGTCGTAGTAGACGAAGGTCTCCCCGTGGAACTCGTTGCCGCCGGACTTCGTGATGACGTTGATGATGCCGCCGGTCGAGCGGCCGAACTCGGCCTCGTAGCCGCCGGTCTTGACGTCCAGCTCCTGGACGAACTCGTAGTTGAGCTCCTTGCCCTGCGCGCCGTACTCGACGCCGCTCGTCAGGACGCCGTCGATGACGAACGAGTTCTCGAGGCCCGTCGACCCGTAGACCGTGATCGCATCGGCGAACGCCGACGTCGCGGTCGACTGCGTCGACACGCCCGGAGCGATCTGCACGATCGAGGTGTAGTTGCGTCCCGTCGGGAGGGACTGGATCTTCCGGTTGTCGATGTTGGTGCCGACCGCGCTGGAGCTCTCGTCCACGACGGGCGCCTGGCCCGAGACGACGATCTCCTCCTTGACCGCGGCGCGGAGCTTCATCTCCGAGGACGCCGTCTTGCCCAGCTCGACCTTGACCGTCTGCTCGACCCGGCTGAATCCCGGCAGGCTCGCGATGACGGTGTAGGTGCCGGGCGGCAGCAGGATCAGACGGAAGGTGCCCGTCGCGTCGGTGACGTTGGTGCGCACGCCCTGGAAGGACGGGCTTCGCGCCTCGACGGTCGCGCCCGGAAGCGCGCCCCCCTGCTCGTCCGTGACCCTTCCGACGATGTCTCCGGTGGTCTGACCGAGGCAGAGGGCGGCCGACAGGAATGCCAGCGCGAGACACGCTGAGCGAAGAACCCCACGCATACGAACCTCCTCGGGAAATTAGCGGGATCGTAACACGCCCTTCACGCCTCCGGGTCGGTGTGGTAAACACGCTCTCCGCGATGGGACTCTTCAAGCGAGCGCGCGGCGCGGCCGACGATGGCCTGCCCCGGCGGCTCCACATCGGGTGCGGGCAGCAGTCGATTCCGGGCTGGATCAACATCGACAACCAGGGTCTGCCCGGAGTCGACCAGGTGCTCGACGTCCGCCACGGCCTTCCGTTCCGCGGCGTCGCCGCGATCTACGCGGAGCACTTCCTCGAGCACCTCTCGCTCGAGGAGGGCCTCGCGTTCCTGCACGAGTGCCGCCGCGTCCTGGCGCCCGAGGGCACGCTGCGTCTCTCGACGCCCAACCTCGACTGGGTCGTCCTCACGCACTACCACGGCCCGGCGCTTCCCGAGAATCAGGCGCGCGTCGACTGCTTCCGTCTCAACCGCGCGTTCCACGGCTGGGGGCACCAGTTCCTCTACAACGCG
Source organism: Thermoanaerobaculia bacterium (assembly GCA_036406835.1). Lineage (GTDB taxonomy): Bacteria > Acidobacteriota > Thermoanaerobaculia > UBA5066 > Gp7-AA6 > DAHUXD01. The sequence goes on along the minus strand of DASXAG010000116.1, from coordinate 3,193 downwards.
ACGACCCTGGCCTCCGCGCTGCGCGCGGCCGGGTTCGAGCGGATCGAGCCGTGCCGCTACGGCGAGAGCGGGCTGCCCGAGCTGGCCGGGCTCGAGCGCCACGAGAAGTCCGAGGACACGCCCGACCTGCCGCACGTGCTGATCGTCGAGGCGTCGGGAAGCGCCGCGCCCGTCCCGATCCCGGAGGACCTCGTCAGGGAGTTCCGCGAGGCCGTGGCGGCCCGATAGGGCGGGCTAGCGCCGCGTCGCCGTCGCCCGCAGGTACTGCGTCCCCGCCCCCTCGAGCGCCGATACCGCGAAGCCCTCGCGTTCCAGGCGCCGCCCGAGCTCCCTCGCCGAGAAGACCACGCCGGACCAGGAGTCCGCGATCCAGCGGCGAAACCACTGATGCGAGCGGCCGTCCACCTGGACGCGCAGGATGCCGCCGGGCCGGAGCACCCGCGCCGCCTCCCGGAGGTAGCGCTGGATGTAGGCCTTCCGCGGCACGTGCTGAAAGACGATGTAGGAATAGACGAGGTCGAAGCTCGCGTCCGAAAGGAACTCGAGCGATCCGGTGCCGTCCGTCCGGTGCAGCGCGACGTTGGGCCGTCCCGCGCAGTACTCGCGGGCGCGCGCGATCATCTCTCCGGAGAGGTCCACGCCGACCGCCGCGGCCACGCGCTCCGACAGCGGCCGCAGCAGCCGCCCCATGCCGCAGCCGACCTCGAGGACGCGCCACCGCGGCGAGACCGGGAGGCCGTCGAGGATCTTCGTCTCGAGGTCGTGGGCGCCGCCCGCCGCGAAGCCCTCCGGCGTCGCGGAGGACGAGTCCGTGCAGATGTAGAAGGGCGCGTTCTCGCGGGCACGCAGCTCCCAGTCCTCGCGCATGCTCGACTTGCGCCGCAACAGGCGCGCGGCGAGCGAGCGTCGAAACGGAACGTCGCGCATGGACCGCCATTCTCTCAGGGGTCCTCGCGCGCGCGAAGACGCGCGGCGCCGGGCGCCGGTAGACGATCGAGCGGACCGCCCCGTATCCCCAACGTAGAATGCGCGCGATGAGCTCGGCCCCGCTCCGTGCCGTCGCCGCGCTGGGTGGGGCGCTCGGGGCGCTGCCCCTCATCCCGATCGTCCGGACGTTCGCCCTGCGCGTGAGCGGCCCGCCGCGGCTCCTGGGTCGCGAGCTCGTCGTCGCCGACGTGAAATCCGCGAGCTACGCCGAGGCGGCCGTGTTCCTCCTCCTGGTCCCGCTCGCCGCGCTGTTCTTCGGCCGGGCGCTGCCGCGCCTGCTCGCCCGTGAGGGCGCCCCCGTTGTCGCCGGAGCGCTCCCGGGAATTCTCTTCGCCCTCTCCTTCCCGGCCTGGCGCCTGGGTCTGAGGCCCAAGCTCGCCATCGGAGCGGGCGCCCTGCTCGCGGGCGCGGCGGCCCTTCTCGTCCATGGGCTCACCCGCGAACGCGAGGCGATCCTCGAGCCGGAACCCGCCGGGGCGCCTCCCGACGCCGGGCGCCGCGGCCGGATCCTTCCGGCCCTCGCGCTCCTCCTCGTCGCGCTCTGCGGGTGGCGGATGTATGACCATCCGCGCGGACACCTCGAGTTCTTCGAGGACGGCCACATGCTGAGCTACGCACAGACCTATCGGGACGGAGGCCGGCCGTACGTCGACACCTACCCGGTCCACGGCTGGGGCGCCGACGGAGGTCTCGACGCCGTCGTCTTTCGCCTCGCCGAGCCGACCCTCCGGGTCTTCTGGAACACGCGCACCGCGATGGCCGCGCTGGCGGTGTTCGGCCTCGCGCTCGCCGGCTGGATCCTCTTTCGGCGCTGGCTCTGGTCCGGCGTCGCGCTCCTCCTGTCGCTCGCGCTCTGTCCCTTCCTCTCGGAGCGGCAGCTCCCGGCGCTCCTGGCCCTCGCCGCGCTCATCGGCGCTGCGCGATCCCGGCGCGGAGAGCCGTGGCTCCTCGCGGGCGTCCTCGGCGCGCTGACGCTCTTCTACTCCCTGGACTTCGGCGTCTTCTTCCTGACGGGCGCCGTGCTCGGCGCGGGCGCGCTCGGGCTCCTCGACCGCCGACCCCGTGAGGCCCTGCGGTCGCTCTTCCTCTTCGCCACCGGCGTGCTCGCGGGAGCGCTCCCCTTCCTCGCGATCCTGGCGAGCCAGCACGCCCTCCCCGCGTTCGTGCGGGTCTCGTTCGACGAGCTGCCGCGCACCATCGAGGACATCTGGGGGATCCCCGCGGGCTCGACGCTGACTCTTCTTCGCGACGGATCGGTGCGGGACGTCCTCGCGGCCGTCCTCTCCCCGAACGGCGAGAGGCCCCTGCGCTGGCTGGCGCCGATCCTCCTCCTCGCGCTCGCGGTCGCGACCCTGCTGTTTCGCGCGACCTCTTCCGCCGCCCGCCGCCTCGACGCCGTGGACCGCGGCGCGCTCGCGGCGACGGCCGTGGCGGTCATCTCGGTCCGCGGGATTCTCGGACGCGCCGACTCCGGCCACCTCGCGCTGTACGGGATCCTGGCCGGCCTTCCGGCGACCTGGGTGTTGTATCGCGCCGCTCACGCGCCGCGCTTCCGACCGGCGCTCGTGCTCGCCCTGGCCGTTCCGCTCGCGATCCGCTTCGATCCGCGCTGGCCGCTGAGGGCCTGGGGAATGGGCGTTCTCCGGCCCGCGTCGGCGGACGGCGGCTGCTGGCGCTCGCCGGTGCGCGGCGGCGGCGCGATGGTCCCGTGCGCCGAGGCGGACGAGCTCGCCACCTTCCGCCGCTACGTCGACGCCCACCTCCGTCCCGACGAGACCTTCTTCGACTTCTCGAACCAGGCCGCTCTCTACTTCTACTGCGACCGGAGGAGCCCGATCCGATTCATCGCGGCGCCGTTCTACGAGCCCGAGACCTTCCAGAACGAGGTGATCGCCGCGCTCGAGCGCGAGCGTCCGCCCATGGTGGTCCTGCCGCACGGCGAGTGGACCGATACGTTCGACGGAATCGCCAACGCCCGGCGCGTTCCCCTCGTGGCCGACTACGTCTACGCGAACTATCGCGTGGTCGAGGTCGTGGCCGGACGGTTCGTCGGGTGGAGAGCGCCGTCGGCGGCGCCATGATCGTCTCCGTCGCCATGTTCGCGTTCCTCGTGGCGGCCGCGTCGCTCGTCGGCGTCGCCGCGCGCGGACTCGGCCGTCCGCTCCCCCGCGCCGCGCTGTTCGTGTTCCTGCTCGTCTCGGTGTCG
>DASXAG010000115.1:0-6823 GCA_036406835.1 Thermoanaerobaculia bacterium | reverse complement strand
CAGAAGCTCAGGACGCGCCGCAGCCCGCCGGCAGGCGCGCGGTCGAGCTCGTCGCCCGGATCGATCCAGCCATACCCGGTCTCCGGCGCGTCGGGCTCGGCGCCGAGCAGATGGATCCAGTCGGGATGGCGCGCGGCGACGACGGCGAGGTCCGCGACGTGCTTCGCGAACGCCCAGTCGTCGCCGATGAAGTGGTCCGAGGGAAACACCGCGACGAGCGCGCGCGGGTCCTGCCGCGCGATCCAGTGGACGGGCAGCAGGACGCCGGCCGCCGTGCCGCGGTCGCGCGGCTGCACCACGAGCACGGGGCCTCGGGCGCGCGAAGCGCCGAGCTCCGCGTCGAAGAAGGGCTTGTGCGACTTGGTCGTGACCACCACCGTGCGCTCCGGCGGAACCGTCAGGGCGGTGCGGTCGAGCGTCTGGCGCAGGAGCGACCGGGAGCCGACGAGCACCGCATATTGCTTGGGACGCCCGTCGGTGTGGATGCGCTCGACCAGCGGGCGCAACCGAAGTCCCTCGCCGCCCGCGAGGACGACCGACCAGAGCCGGCCCGAGGAGGAGATTCCAGGAGTCATGCGCCTTTTTCCCCGACGCTCGAAAGGAAACGTTGTGTCACAAACGGAAGAATCATTCAAGTCCATCAAGACACGACGATGCAAGTGTAAAGAGCGGACGAGCGCTCTCGCGGCGGACGATCGCGTCAGCGCGGCCGAGGAATTCGGAGACTGCGCCGCATCAAACCGTCGATCCAGCGCGAAGGGAGCAGACGCGCGAGCGGGATGAGCGTTTTCGCCATCGGGGTCACGCGGTAGCGCGCGCGGGGCCGCGGGCTCTCGATCGCGCCGAGGATGACGCGGGCGACCACGGCGGCGGGACGCTTGCCCCTCTGGAAATCCCCGTTCATCGCGCGCTCGGCTCCGACGTAGAGGTCGCGGTACGGTCCCGGCCGCGAGAGCAGCGGCGCCACCCGGTCGCGGGCGCGCTCGTCGAAGCGGCTCTCGATCGGCCCCGGCTCGACCACGACGGTCCGGATCCCGAAGCTCGAAACCTCCACGCGGAGGGCGTCGGCGAGGGCCTCGAGGGCATGCTTGCTTGCGCAGTAGGGCGCCGCGAAGGGGACCACGAGCCTGCCGCCTACGGAGGACACCATCACGATCGTGCCTCCGCCCGACGCGCGCATCAGCGGCAGGGCGGCGCCGGTCACCGCGATCGTTCCGAAGAGATTCGCCTCGAACTGGGCCCGCCAGTCGTCGAGGGGAATCTCCTCGATGGCGCCGTACTGCGCGTAGCCGGCGTTGTTGACGAGCGCGTCCAGCCGGCCGGCGAGGCTCCGGACCTGGGCGAGCGCGGCCGAGATCGACTCGCCGTCGGTCACGTCGAGCCGCAGCCCCGAGAGGCCCGGCGTCCGCTCGAGATCCGCGAGGTCGGCGGGATTTCGCGCGGTCGCGAACACGCGGTGTCCGCGGGCGGCCGCCTCGAGCGCCGTGGCCCTCCCGATCCCCGAGGAGCACCCGGTGACCAGGATCACCCGCTCGCCGCCCATCACGCGATGTTACCCTTGTCGCGTCGGCTCCCTCGCCGCGTCCGCGGCGCGGCCCGGGGGTTGCAAGGAAGACGGGGGATGGTCCCGAAGTCGCGCCGCCTCAGTCCATTGCACCGGGTCCCGGACGCGCGCGCGCGTAAACCGGCGGCCCTCCCGCTCGTCTATTCCTCGTGTCCGCTCTTGCAATGATTTCACGCCAGACCGAACCTCGGATCGACGAAGCCCGGCTGATCCAGGAGATCCGGGCCGGCAAGACCGAGCTGTTCGAGTATTTCGTTCGCCAGTACCAGAAGAAGATCACGCGCATCGCCTACCGCTTCCTGCACGACACCGGCGAGGCCGACTGCGCGGCGCAGGAGAGCTTCCTGCGCGCCTACCAGAACCTGGACGACTTCCGGGAGGGGTCGACCTTCGAGACCTGGCTGACCCGCATCTGTATCAACTGGTGCAAGGACCGGCTCAAGCGCCGCCGCCTCGTCTTCTACTTTCATCAGGCGCCCGCCCGCGAGGACGAGGAGTCGGACGGCCTCCAGCAGGTCGCCGCGCATCCGGGGCCGTCGCCCGAGCGACGCGCCGCGGGCCGCGAGATCCGGGAGAGGCTCCAGGAGGCGATCGACGGCCTGTCCCCCCGGCAGCGGTCGATCTTCGTGATGAAGCACTTCGAGGAGATGTCGATCCCCGAGATCGCGGAGACGACGGGCCTCGACTCCGGAACGATCAAGTCGCATCTCTTCCGCGCCGCCCACAAGATTCGCGAGCGGCTGTCGGATTTCCAGGCCTGAGAGGAACACCGTGGACCACAAGAACGCCGAAACGCACCTGACGGACGCCGATCTCTTCACGCTGGCCGTGCCGCCCGCCGGCGAGCCCGAGGTCCTGCCGCGCCACCTCTCCGAGTGTCAGGACTGCAGCCGCGCGCTGCAGGAGTGGAAGGCGTCGGTCCGTACGCTGGCGGACGAGGACGTCGAGGCGATCGACCGGCGCACCCCGGAGCAGTGGGACGCGGCCGCGGACGCCACGATGGCGAAGATCCGCCGTGCGGCGCGCCCGGCTCGCCCCGCGCAGAGACTGCGCTGGGCCGTGGGCATCGCGGCGTCGCTCCTGCTCCTCGCGCTCGCCATCCCGCGGCACGGCGTGACCCGGCTTCCCGGCGCGGTCCCGGCCGCGTCGGACGCGTCGGGCCTGTCGGCCGCCGACCAGGAGGACGACCGTCTCCTGCGCGACGTGACTTTCCTCGCGTCCGCTCAGGGAGACGACGCATCCGCTGCCTTCGGAATGGAGGACCCGCTGTGAGGCGACTCGCCGTCGGGATCACGCTGGGCGCCGCGCTGGGATTCCTCGCCGCGTCGGCCGCCGGGGCCCAGGCCCTGGACGGCAAGTGGTGGAAGCGGCCGCGCGTCGCGCAGGAGCTCGCGCTGTCTTCGGACCAGGAGGCCGAGCTCGAGAAGATCTTCGCCCGGACCAAGCCGCATCTCATCGACCTGCGCGCGGATCTCGAGAAGAAGCAGTTCGACTACGAGCAGAGCATGCAGGCCGACTCCGCCGACCGCAAGACCATCGAGGCCAAGATCGAGGCGCGCGAGGAGGCTCGCGCCCGGCTCCAGAAGGAGCTCGCCGTCATGGAGCTCGACATGAAGCAGGTCCTCAAGCCCGACCAGCGCGAGAAGCTGATGCGGCTAAAGGAAGAGGCCAGGCAGAGGCTCCAGGAGCGGCGGCGGCGATTCCGCGACGGGGACGCCGCGCCCCCCGCCCGGCAGGGCCAGCGGAAGCAGGGCGCCTGACAATTCTCGATTTCAGGCCTTCGGTTTGAGATTGCCGAACTCGGCGTGCTCCTGCCGCAGCCGGGAGGCAAAGTCGAGCATGAGCGAGCGGCGGGCCTCGGCGAGCGCCCGGCCGGCGTCCGTCGCCATGGGAGCGCGGGCGGCCTCCTCGATCGCGTCCGCCATCTCCGGGATCTCCATGCGCTCGCGGTAGGCGTCGGTGAGACTGCGGGCGATGCCGTAGGCCCCCATCGCCTCGAGCCGCACGGCGTCGTGCACGATCTCCTCCTCGGCCGAACCGGGGGCCGACTCGAAGCGGGAGAGCCCGCGAAAGAGCCGCTGGATCGTCCGGGACGGCACTCCCAGGGAGGCCAGGAAGATCTCGGTGCGGCTGCGGTGGCCCATCCGCGCGATCCATTTCTCCTGCCCCGAGAAGACCGCGAGGAGAAACAGGAGGTCGGAGTCGATCCCCTCGCGCCCCTCGGCGATCCGCTGCGAGGCGGAAACCATCCGTTCGACGTCGCCGTAGTTGGTCATGCCGTCGAGGCCGACCGCGAGCGGCTTGACGTAATCCTCGACGGCCTTTCTCTGCCCGGAATCCATGATCGAATCCCGGATACTAGCCCGGACGCGCAGGGGGGTGAGGTCCGCATGATCATTCGCCGCAACCCGAACATCCGTTTCCCCAACCCGGATCCGACGCGGGTCCCGCCGGGGCAGTTCGTCACGACGCAGTGGCCCGTCCTGCACGCCGGCGGCGTGCCCCACGTCGACGTCGCGAACTGGACGTTCTCGATCTGGGGGCGAGTGGAGAACCCGACGCGCTGGACCTGGGATGAGTTTCAGAAGCTGCCCCGCGAACGCCGCCACAACGACGTGCACTGCGTGACGCACTGGACGAAGCTCGACAACGACTGGGAAGGCGTCCCGGTCCGCGAGGTGCTGCGAATCGCGCGCCCGCTGCCCGACGCCCGATTCGTGATCGAGCACGCGGTCGGAGGCTGGACGACCAACGTGCCGCTCGAGGACCTCGACCGCGACGAGAACCTGCTCGCGACCCACCATTCCGGCCAGCCGCTGACGCCCGAGCACGGGGGCCCGATGCGGGTCGTCATCCCGCACCTCTACTTCTGGAAGGGCGCGAAGTGGGCGAGCGGGTTCGAGCTCCTGACCGAGGACCGGCCCGGGTTCTGGGAGGAGAACGGGTACCACATGCACGGCGACCCGTGGAAAGAGGAGCGGTTCCGCGACGGCTTCTAGCCCGGAAACACCGCGGCCCCGGTTTCCCGGGGCCGCCTCCGCATCGAACGGCGTGAGCCGCCGAGCTAGATCCCGTACAGGACGAGGGTGAAGGTCCGCGTCAGGAACGCCGCCATCTGCTCGCGCGTCACGACGCCGTCCGGGCAGTAGAGCGCGGGCGGACCGACCGCGCAGCCCGCGGTGATGCCGCGGGTCGAGAGGTCCTCGATGAAGTTGGAGAAGGGGAACTCCGGGGTCGCCGGGCAGGGCACGTCCTGGAAGATGCCCGCGCAGTCCGGCGGCACGTAATCGCCGCCCAGCAGGGTCTTCAGCAGAAACGGCGAGATCTGCGCGCGCGTCACGGGCTGATCGGGGCAGTACAGCGCCGGCGGACCGACGGCGCACCCGCCCGTGATGTTGCGCGTCGAGAGGTCCTCGATGAAGTTGGAGAAGGGGAACTCCGGCGTCGCCGGGCAGGGCACGTCCTGGAAGATGCCGGCGCAGTCGGGAGGCACGTAGTCGGCGCCGAGGAAGGCCTTGAGCAGGAAGACCGCCATCTCCTGCCGGAGGTTGTTCTGGGAGGGGCAGTACGTGGTGCCGTCGCCGCAGCCCGCCGTCACGCCGAAGTGGTAGATCGTCTCGATCGAGGGATAGAACGGATCGGTCTCGAGCTCCGGATCGACGTCGGTGAAGCTGCCGCCGACGTGGAGCGTCCAGGTCTTCTGGATGTTGTTGAGGGGGGAACCCTCGCCCACCGTGAACGGGCTCGGCGTGACGGTCTCGTCGATGTGCGCGTCGAAGTGCTGGAGCGGGCGGGTGCCGGTGATCGAGATCGCGTAGCAGTCGAAGCAGCTGCCGGAATGCCCGGCGGTGATCGTTCCGTAATCGGCGGTGTCGTCCTCGATCGTGTAGATCGTGCCTGGATCGAAGGGTCCCGTCAGGTTCGCCACGATGCCGGTGAGGGAGATGTCCGTGAGCCCGCCGTTGGCCCACTCCGGCGCGAGGAGGGCGTCCTCGCCGATCTCGATCACACCGTTCGCGTTCGAGACGCCGGCCGCGGGGTCCACGTGGAGAATCACTGGGCCCACGGCGTCGCCGTCCACCGTCATGACGATGTGCATGTTGGGAACTCCGATGTCCGCGGTCGGGACCGGAGTGGGCACCCCGCAGTCGGAGGCCGAGATGTAGCTCGGCGCCGTCTCCGGGTCGGCGTTGGAGCCGATGAAGAACGCGTTGCCGCCGTCCGATCCGTTGGGCGTGAAGACCTCCACGACGAGCTGGCTGCCCTTGGGAGCGGACCCCGACACCGGGAACGTCACGAGCGAGAGCGTCTGGTCGTCGACCGTCGTCGCGCTCGTGCCGATGGGCGTGAGCGTCCCGGCCGGAAATGCCGGGTCCGACGTGTAGAGGTTGACGGTGATCGGCTGGGACCCGGAGCCGCTCGCGGCCTCCTCGACGCCGATGGTCACGGCGCACACGGTGAAGTCGGTGGTGATCCCCAGCGACGTCAGGTCGAAGGCGCGCCAGTAGTGGTTGTCGGTATGGAACCCGCCCGAGGTGCAGGCGACGGAGTTCCCCGGGGTGACGGTCAGGGTGCCGGACTCGGTCAGGGTGGTCGGGCCGCAGGCGGGGGCCTGCGGCGCCTGCCGGGCGGGCGGAGGCGGCGGACGGAGCCCGGGCCTCCGCGGCGAGAAGGACTGCGCGAGACCCACGCTCCCGAGCGCCAGGAGCGCGGCGGCGGACATCGACGCGAGACGCCGAAAACGCGGCATGCGTGTCTCCTTTTCACCCTCGGGCGAGGAAACTGAAAAAAATTGAGTGTCGCTCCATGATGCCACGGTCGCGCGCCGCGGGCGCCGCGTGTTTGCGATCGGCGAAAAAAGAAACGGCCCCGGTTTCCCGGGGCCGTGAGAAGCGAACCTGTCCGAAGGACTAGGGACCGTAGAGCACGAGGCTGAAGGTCAGCGTCAGGAACGCCGCCATCTGCTCGCGCGTGACCGCGTTGTCGGGGCAGTAGAGGGCCGGCGGTCCGACATCGCAGCCCGCCGTGATCCCGCGGGTGGAGAGGTCCTCGATGAAGTTGGAGAAGGGGAACTCCGGCGTCGCCGGGCACGGCACGTCGGTGAAGATGCCCGCGCAATCCGGCGGGACGTAGGAGCCGCCCAGCAGGGTCTTCAGCAGGAACGGAGCCATCTGCGCGCGGGTGACGGGGTCGCCGGGGCAGTACAGAGCCGGCGGGCCGGCGTCGCAGCCGCCGGTGATGCCGCGGGTGGACAGATCC
>DASXAG010000114.1:0-4125 GCA_036406835.1 Thermoanaerobaculia bacterium | reverse complement strand
TCGTTTCTCGGATCGAGGCGCGGTAACCGCTCCCGACCGCGAGAAAAAGCGGCGCCACCGCGGCCAGGACAACGCCGAAACGCCTCACGGGGCGAGCCTAGAACAACAGCGCCAACGCAGTCCTTGGCGAGATCTGGGTTTCTTGACCCCCGGGCCTCCGTCGGCTATCCTTCGCGTCCGCCAATATTGAGCGGGAATAGCTCAGTGGTAGAGCGCCACCTTGCCAAGGTGGATGTCGCGGGTTCGACCCCCGTTTCCCGCTCCAACTCATCTCCCTGCCGGAAGCGATCCTCTCTCTCCGCAGGCTCGGAGACGGAGCCGATTCAGTCGCGCGGGGAAACGGTTCTGGGCGTCGCCCCGCGCGGGACCGCCGAGCGCGAGCGCGGCGCCTCGAGCGAGAGAGCCCAGAGCTGCGGGCCGGCATCGTCGGTCGCCTCGAAGTAGACGACGTTGCCGACGCGGGTCAGTCCCTGCGGAACAGACGAGGCGAGCCCCGGAGCGATGTCCTGCAGGAGGACGGTCCCCTCGGGGGTGCCGTCGCTCCTCCAGAGCTCCCGTCCATGCTCACCGTCGATGGCCGAGAAGAAGAGCATCCCGTCGACGGAGAGCATCGATCGCGGCTCGGAGCTGTCGCCGCCCGGGAGGATGTCCTTGACGAGCGTCGTCCCCTCGTCGGTGCCGTCGCTCCGCCAGAGCTCTCGGCCGTGCACGCCGTCGTTCGCCGCGACGAAGGCGGCGCCGTCTCGAGCCGGCGAGAGGGCGTAGAGCTCCGCGAAGAGGCGGACGAGCCTGGTCCCCTCCGGCGTACCGTCGCTGAACCAGAGCTGGATCGCGGGGAAGCCGTCGCCGGGAAGGGCGAAGTAGAGATTGCGGCCGGAGGCGGTCGCGTTGAAGGCGAGCGCGCCTCGGATCATGAGTCGCGTGCCCGCGGTCGTGCCATCGCTCATCCAGAGCCCGTAGGAGATCTCGTCCGAGCCGATCACGAAGAGCCGATCGCCGGCCGGCAGGATTTGCTCCACACGCATCGGCAGGATGAGGGTCGTGCCCGACTCCGTTCCATCCGTCCGCCAGAGGCCGCCGCCGGCGCCGCCCACGCGGTCCCCCCTCGCGAAGAGGAGCGAGCGGCCGAGCGCGGCCAGCTGATACGGCGACGAGGAGTCCGGGCCCGGCGCCAGATCCGCGACGAGGCGCGGCGCCTGTGCTCCGCCGCCACCGTCGCCATCGATCGTCCACAGCTCGAAGCCGTGCGCGTCGTCCGCGGCCGTGTAGAAGATGCGGCCACCGGCCGCGGTGAACTCGGCCGCGCTGTTGCCGACGAAGCCGGCCACGGGGACGGTCCCCGCCTCGGTCCCGTCGCTCTGCCACGGGTCCGTGACCGTCAGGGCTTCCTCGGGAGTGAAGTAGACCCGTCGGCCCGCGGACCACAGCGGCCCGATGGTCGTGAAGTCGTGGAGCGGCTCCGTGCCGGAGTCCGTTCCGTCGCTCGCCCACAACGTTCGGCGGTCCGGGTCCGTGAAGAAGACCCTGCCGCCGGCGGCCGTCGGATCGACGACCCTGAGGCCGGGCGATCGGGCCCCGTCGTCGACGAGCTCCAGGCTCGCGCCGTCGCTCCTCCAGAGCCCGTTCGTGGCGGCGATCGAGACTCCGGGGCCGAGCGCCGAGGGAACACCCTGCAGTCCTCCGAAGGTCTGCGTGCCCGCCGCGGTGCCGTCGCTGCGCCACACGTTGCCCGAGGCGCGGAAGAAGAAGAATCCTCCGCCGGACGTCAGCGCCCCGATGTTCGGTCCCCCGGGGCCGGGGACGATGTCCGCGACGAGAGACGTGCCCGCCTCGGTGCCGTCGGTCCTCCAGAGCTCCTGTCCGTGCACCTGGTCGTCGGCGGCGAGGAGCTGGACGCTCCCAACCGCCGGCGAGATGTAGCCCGGGTTGCCGTAGCTCGCGCCGAAGTCGTCCGAGCTCGCCGTCCCGGGCGCGATGTCCCGCACGAGCCGCGTTCCGGCCGCCGTTCCGTCGGTGCGCCACGGCTCGCGCCCGTGCGTGCCGTCGTTCGCGAAGAAGAGCCCGTCGACCGGTCGCGACGGACCGAACGGCACACACGAGCCCGGGCAGAACAATGGACCGTCGGGGACGAAGTCGCGCACGACCACGGTCCCGGCCGCCGTTCCGTCGGAGGCCCACATGCGAAACGCCTCCCGCTCCGGAACGAAGAAGACGGCTCGCCCTCCGACGATCGAGAGGCCGTAGGGAGATCGGGAGAAGCCCTCCTGCGGATCGACGAGCGCGCCGAGGTCCTCGACCCGGGAGGTGGTCGAGGCCGTGCCGCGACTCTCCCAGAGGCCGATGCGGTTCGAGACCGCGTCCGTCTCGAGGAACAGCAGCCGGTCGCCGAACGGAATCATCTCGGAGCGGTCCGGTCCGAGCGCGCCGGCGGCCCCGAGCGCGAGGGTGCCGTCCGCGGTGCCGTCGCTCGTCCAGAGAGTCTCGTGCTCTCCCAGGAAGTACAGCCGTCCGCCCGCCACCGTGATGGTGCTCGTGCTGAGGTTCGACGAGAGGCCGATCGCGCGAAGCAACCGCGCGCCGGCGGCCGACCCGTCCGTGGTCCAGAGGCCGGGGGCATCGCCGGCGCGGGACCCGATGAAGAAGCCCCGGCCGCCGAGCTCGACGATCGGACCGGCGGAGACCTCGGCGATCAGCCGCGATCGCCCCGAGCCGGCTTCCGACGCGTACAGCCCGGCGCCCGTCGACGACGTGCCGGCGAAGAAGACGTTTCCCAGGGCGAGCGACGTCGCCGAGATCTGGAGCGCGCCGGGCTGAGGAGTCGCGTTGCGGGCGGTGACCCGGCGCGCGGAGGCGGGCGCATCCGCGTGCCCGATCGCGGGTGCCGCCAGCGAGACGGCGAGGACGAGCGCGCCGGGCCGGTACATGGCGAGCGCAGTGTAGGGTTCGATCCGCAGCGAGGTCAACGGATTAAGCCGGGACTAATCCCTCCTTCAGGTCCGCCGCGGGATCAGGGGCCTTTCCTGACATGATGCTCGCTCTTCTCCAGGTTGCACGGACCGCGACGGGGAGGAAGAAGGCATGAAGAAGCCCGGGGCCGGAATCGGAGCCTTGGTCGGTGCGCTCGTCACCGTTCCCCTCGTCGCGCTCTTTCTCGTGGGCGGCCGGCTCTTCGGATTGCCGCAGATTCCGTTCGACGTCTTCGACTGGACGACGCGCCGGCTGCCGGGCGGGCTGATCAGCTTCGGCATCGACGCGATGGTGAAGGTGATCCGGGCCATGGGCCTGACCGGCGTCGACACCGCCGCCAAGGCGGCCGAGCAGGCCATGGCCATCGTCATGGTGCTCGTCGCCGGAACGCTCGCCGGCGCTCTGCTCTTCGCTCTGCTGCGGCGCACGCGAGGAGACGTCTCAACGACGACGGGCCTCATCTTCGGCGCGGCGGGCGGATCGGCCGCGCTCCTGATTCATCGGTCCCTGGGCCGAGGCGCGAGCGGGTCTCCGGCGCTCGGCGCCCTCTGGACTCTCGCCCTCTTCCTGCTCTGGGGAGCCGCGCTCGGCTGGGCGTGCCGCCGCTTGACGCGAGCCGGGGAAGGGGCGGCCGCGGGGGAGAACGCCGCGACCGTGGAGCGCGTGGACCGGCGACAGTTCGTCGTGCGTCTGGGCGGCGCGGCGGCCACGATCACCGTCGTCGGGGCGGCCGTGGGCGCTCTCGCGGGAGGAACGCGCCGGCGGGGTGCGGCGAGCAGCCCCGGCGCTGCGTGGTCGGCCGCGAACCCGCTACCCAATGCCGCAGACGCGGTCCAGCCCGCATCCGGCACGCGCAGGGAGCTCACGCCGCTCGAGGACCACTACCGCATCGACATCAACACGACGGTGCCGCGGGTCGACGAGGCGACCTGGCGCCTCAGGGTCGGCGGTCTGGTCGAGCGGCCGGTCGAGCTCACGCTCGCGCAGATCCGAGCCTACGAGCCGCTCCATCAGTTCGTCACGCTGGCCTGCATCTCGAACCCCGTCGGCGGCAGCCTCATCGGCACGACCCGCTGGACGGGAGTCAGCCTCCGGCGCCTTCTCGACGATGTGAGCCTGAAGCCGGGCGCCACGCACCTCAAGCTCTCCTCCGCGGAC
>DASXAG010000113.1:0-5396 GCA_036406835.1 Thermoanaerobaculia bacterium | reverse complement strand
CTCTTCTTGCAACGTGAGAATCGATCGTTGCCTAGCCCACGCGAGAGGTTTGTCCCGAGATTCTTCGTGTAGGACCAGGTGGGTCCTGAAGTGAGAGTCCCTAGTGTTTTCCTCTACCTCCACGGCTTCGCCTCCTCTCCTGCCGGGCGGAAGATTGCGCTGCTGCGGGAGGCCTTCGCGCCTGACGGGATCGAGGTCCTCGCCCCGAACCTGAACCGGCCCTCTTTCGAGCGGCTGGACTTCGGCGCGATGGCCGACGAGGCGGTGCGCGCCGCCACCGGCGCCAAGCCCGCCGTCGTGATCGGCAGCTCGCTCGGCGCCCTCGTAGCTCTCGAGGCCGCGCGGCGCGGGGTCACGGCGCCGCTGGTCCTGGTCGCCCCCGCCCTGGGTTTCGGCCCGCGCTGGACGGACAAGCTCGCCCCCGGCGACCCAGTCCGCTTCTTCCACCACGGCGCGGGCAAAGAGCTCTCGATCCATCGCCGCTTCTTCGAGCAGATGGCGAAGGTCGACGTCGACCGCGAGCCGCCGCCAACCCGCGTGACGATCGTCATGGGGGAGAAGGACGAGAGCGTCCCCTTCGAGAGCGTCCGCGAGACCTGGCGCCGCTGGGAGGCCTCGGGCCGCCTGATCCCGGGCTCCCGCTTCCTTACGATCCCGGGCGGCGACCACGGCCTGGTCGACCACGTGCCGACGATCGCGAGCGCGATCCGCGAGGCGGGGAATATCATTCCGCCCAGGTAATCACCGCGCCTCGCGTCAGGAGGTCAAGCCGACCAACCATCCAACCAGAGGAGGTTCAACATGATTCGCTTTACGCTGGGGCTCACCTTGGTGGCATCGGTTCTTCTCGGCGGCATCGCTCGGGCGGAGCACACGAAGTCGGTTCCCATCGTCACGCAGGTCCAGGGGGCCACGTTCTACCGGACGTCTCTGACGATCTCGAACGGGGACGCGCTCCTGACCACGCCGGTGAACATGAAGTTCTCCTACCGGGCGCCGGACGGCACCTTCCAGATCGCGCAGCTCGCGCTCGCGCCCAACCTCGGCCCGCGGCGGGTCCAGGTCTTCGACGACATCGTCCAGGAGTTCAAGGACTCCGGAGCGATCCGCGCGCAGGACACCGACGACCCGCTCTTCGGCACCCTCCTCGTCAGTTTCGCCACGATCACCGACGACACCAAGTTCGAGGCGGCCGCGGTCGCCCGAACCTACAGCCCGGGCCCGGCCGGCGGCACGCTCGGAATCGCCTACGCGGGCCGCTGCTTCTGCCTGACGGGCAGCACGGGCCGCGTCATCGGCGCGATGCGGAGCGGGATCTTCGGCAACGACGGCAGCACGCGCGCGAACCTCGGCATCATCAACGAGGGCTTCGGCGCGACCGACGTCCAGGTCTCCTACTTCGACGGGGACACGGGCAACCAGCTGAAGACGTTCGCGCTGAGCACCCGGGCCGGCCACGTCCTGGAGGAGAACGAGGTCTTCCAGATCAACAACATCTTCGGCGACCCGGCGATCCCCGTGGGAACGACGAAGCTGGTGGTGGAGCTTCGCGCGCTGACAAACGGCGTCTACGTGTCGGGGTACGGCGTGCAGCTCGACAACACGACCAACGACGGCGCGTTCTTCTTCTTCGAGGAGGAGTAGAACCGTCGCGGCGGACCGGTCGCGGTAGAATCCCTCCTTCGGCACAAGTCGAGGGAGGCCTGGATGAAAACGCCCCGGTTCGCCGCGGCCGCGTCCGCGGTTCTGTTGTTTCTGCCGGCCCTGGTCGTCAACGCGATCTCCCAGCGGATACCGGTCGTGACCCAGGTCCAGGGCGTGGTGTTCTACCGGACCTTCCTCATGATCGGCGTCGCGAGCGGATCGCCGGCGGTGACGCCGCGGCTCACGCTGACCTACCGGTCGCCGGTGGACGGGACGATCCAGTCCCCGACGGTGTCGTTGCCCGATCCGATCGGCGGAGGGCAGGCGCAGACCTTCGAGGACGTGATCCAGGCCTTCAAGGACGCCGGCGCGATCCGGTCCGAGGACATGCCGGTCGGCCTCTTCGGCACGCTCGAGGTCGCCGCGGACGCCCTGACCGATCCGTCCCAGCTGAGCGTCGTCGCCCGAACGTTCAGCCCGGCGACAGGCGGCGGGACCAACGGCATCGCCTACGTCGGGCGCGACACCGAGGTCGCGGGCTCGAGCTGGCAGCTCGTGGCGTTCGTGCGCAACGGCAGCTTCGGCAGCGACGGGACGACCCGCGCCAACATCGGCTTCGTCAACGAGGGCGCGACGACCACCGACTTCCGGATCACCTACGTCGACGCCGCGACGGGGTCGAAGATCAAGGACTTCCCGCTCTCGACCGCCGTCGGCCACGCGCTCGCGCCGGGCGAGGTCGTCCAGCTCAACAACGTCTTCGGCAGCGCGGGCGTGCCGGCGTCGACGCGGCTGATGAGCGTCATGGCGGCCCCGATCACGGCCGGACGCCTCTCCGGGTACGCGGTCCAGCTCGACTCGGTCACCAACGACGGCTCGTTCTTCCTGATGACCGAGGTGCCGGGGCCCTGAGGGGACGGCCGGGCGCGCGGCCGCCCGGAAGTAGAATCGCGGCCTCATGGCGCTGTCGGGACTGGGACTCTTCCTGCTGGAGGCCTGCGCGGGGATCGGCCTGCTGCTGCTCCTGTTCCCGCCGGCGACCCTCGGCAAGGGCTTCTTCGCGTTGCACGGCGGCCTCGCCGCGGCGTTCGCGGCGCTCGCGGTGGCGGTCCGGCCGCCCGGAATGCCGGTCGGGGTCGCCGGGGCCGGTGCGGCGCTGCTCGCCCTCTACACCTTCGCGGCTCACGCGGATCTCGCGGGACGCGCGCGTCCGCTTCTCGCCGCCGGCGGCGGCTGCGCCGCGTGGAGCGTCGTGCGGGTGGCGCTCGTCGCGCCGGGCGGGGGCCAGGGCGGCGGCGACGCCTGGACCGCCGTCGGCGCGCTCGCGGGCGGCCTCTTCTTCGGCGCCGTCGTCCTGATCATGAACCTCGGACACTGGTACCTCGTGTCGCGGTCCCTGTCGTTCCGTCTCCTCGCCCGCGGCGCCGTCCTCTTCGCGGGTCTCGCGGCCTTCCGCACCGCCTACCTCGCGGTCGCGGTGGCGTCGCATGCCGGGACGGAAGGGCTGGGGGCGCTGCTCTCGGTCGAGCGCGACGCGCTCTTCTTCCTCTTCCGCATCCTCTGGGGGATCGTGGGACCGCTCGCGCTGTCGTACTTCATCTGGCGCACCGCCGAGATGAAGTCCAACCAGGCGGCGACCGGTCTCCTCTACGTCGCGCTCGTGTTCGTGCTGATCGGCGAGCTCCTCTCCTCGTACCTGACGGTCGCGACGGGGTTCCCGGCCTAGGCGCGCGACGGATGCGCGTCCGGTACTACTGCGGGGAGTGCCTCACCTCCCGCGACTTCGCGGCGCCGTTTCCCGAGCCCGGCGAGCACGCCTGCGCGCGGTGCCACAAGACGTACCGGGCCGATTTCGCCGGCGCCGCCGAGCCCGGGACGGACGCCGGCTTCCCGTGCGCCTTCTGCGGTAACCGAGCCCTCTTCCTCCAGAAGGACTTCGACCAGCGGCTGGGCTGCCTCATCATGGCGGCGTCGCTCGGCGGCGCGCTCCTCGTCGGATGGCGGCTCGGCTGGATCTGGTTCACGCCCGTGCTCCTCGCGACGGTGCTCATCGACTGGATCGTGGCCGCGCGCATCCGTCCCGTCGCGATCTGCTATCGCTGCGACGCCGAGTACCGCGACCTTCCCGACCCGTCGCGCTACAGGGCCTACGACCCGCACATCGCGGAGCGCTACGCGGAGACGAAGACCGTGCGGCGGATGAGGTGACGCGCTGAAGATCTACGACATCTCCCGTCGGATCTCCGAGGGCACCTTCGTGTGGCCGGGAGACGTCCCGTTCTCCTGGCGCGAGACCGAGAGCGGCGGCTCCGGGGCGCCCTTCGGCTCGACGTGCTTCACGATGAGCGCGCATTGCGGCACGCACGCCGACGCGCCGAGTCACGTGTTCGCGGACGGGCAGGCGATCGGCGCCGCGCCCCTGGCGGCCTACGTGGGCAAGGCGCGGGTCGTCGAGCTGGCCGGGCTTGGGGAGACGGGGCCCGACCTCCTGCCGCCGCGCTCACTCGGCCCGCTGCGCGTCCTCTTCCGGAGCGGCGGCAAGGCCTCGCTCTCGCCGCTCGCGGCGATCCGGCTCGCCGAGCGCGGCGCGATGCTCGTCGGCACGGATGCGGCCTCGATCGACCCCGAGGACGCCGAGGACCTGCCGGCGCACCGGGCGCTCCTCGAGCGCGGGGTCGCGCTGCTCGAGGACCTCGACCTCGCCGGCGTGCCGGAGGGCGACTACCAGCTGGTCGCTCTGCCGCTGCGCTTCGACAGCCTGGACGCCTCGCCGGTCCGCGCGATCCTGATCGAGGAGTGACGGAGGGAACGCGACGCGCAGCCCTCCGTCATCCCGAGGTGCGGAGCACCGAGGGATCCCGTGAGGATCGCCCTCCTACGGGAACAGCCCCCGGATCCGCGTGGCCTCCTCGACGCGGCCGACGGCCAGGATCAGCGCCCCGGTCCGCAGGTCGGTGTCGTGGCGGCGCGCGGTCTCCGCGACGTCCTCGTACGCCCGGCGGATGGTCCGCTCGAGGTGGCTGCGCACGACGTCGGGGTCCCAGAAGAACGAGTAGAGGTCCTGGACCCACTCGAAGTACGACACCGTGACGCCCCCCGCGTTCGCGAGGATGTCCGGGATCACGACGCAGCCGTTCCCGCGCAGGATGTCGTCCGCGTCGGGAGTGGTCGGCCCGTTGGCGGCCTCCGCGACGATCTTGGCCTTCACGCGCGGCGCGTTCTCGCGGGTGATGACGCCCTCGAGCGCGGCCGGCACGAGGATGTCGACCGGAAGCTCGAGCAGATCCGCGTTCGAGATCTTCTGGCCCCGGGCCGACGTAACGGAGCCCTTCTTGTCCTTGGCCGCGTTGACGAGATCGAGCCGAAGTCCCTTCTTCTCGTAGATCCCGCCCTTCGAGTCCGAGACCGCGACGACCTTCGCGCCGGCCTCGTCGAGAAACCGCGCGACGTGCGCGCCGGCGTTCCCGTAGCCCTGGACGGCCGCGGTGCGGCCCTTCAGCGGCATGCGCATGCGCTTGGCCGCCTCCTCGATGGCGACGAAGCAGCCCTCGGCGGTGGCCTCGTTGCGGCCCTGCGAGCCGCCCAGCGGGATGGGCTTGCCGGTCACGACCCCGAGCGTCGAGAAGCCCTGCGTCATCGAGAAGGTGTCCATGATCCACGCCATGTGCTGCGGCGTCGTGTAGACGTCGGGCGCGGGGATGTCCTTGTCGTGGCCGAGGAGGATCGAGATCTCCGAGGTATAGCGCCGGGTC
>DASXAG010000112.1:0-16049 GCA_036406835.1 Thermoanaerobaculia bacterium | reverse complement strand
CCTGGTCATCCGCATCGAGAAGCTCGCCCCGACGGGCGAGGGGATCGCCCGAACGGCCGACGGCGTCGGATTCGTCGATCGCGCGCTCCCGGGCGAGCTCGTCGAGACAACTCTAGTTGAGAGGCGGAGGCGATTCTGGCGAGGGCGCCCCGTCCGGATCCTGGAGCCTTCGCCGAATCGCGTGGACTCGGCGCACGCCGGCTGCGGCGGATGCGATTGGGCGCACTTCGCCGCGGAGCCGGCGCGCGAGGCGAAGAGGGAGCTGTTTCTGGAGACGATGCAGCGGATCGGGCACCTGGAGCCGCGGCTGTTCGGCGCGCTGGAGGCCCCGGCGCCGTCGGCCCCGGGATATCGGCTGCGCCTGCGGCTGCACGTGGCCGGATGGGGAGAGGGCGCGCGCCTCGGCTACTTCGAGCCGGGCACGCACCGCGTCGTCTCCGCCGCGGCCTGCGAGGCCATCGCGCCTCCCACGCGCGCCGGGTTCCCCGAGATCCGGGACGCGATCGCGGAGAGCGGCGTCGCCGCGGAGGAGGTCGCGTTCCTCGAGGACCTGCCCGGGACGCGCCGCCTGCTGCGACTGACCGGCGCGGGGGACGCCGCGGGGGAGGCGCTCCTGGGCGAGCGGCTGCTGTCCGGGTTCGAGGGGGTCCTGCTCCGCTCGGCCGAGGGCGCGATCCGCCTGGAGCGCGGCGGGCGGCGGCTTCCCCTCGAGGTCGGCGCACGGCGCTTCCGGGTCTCGGTCGACGCGTTCTTTCAGGGAAACCGCTACCTGGTCGCGACGCTGATGGAAGACGTGCGCGAGCAGGCGGCTCGCGTCCCGTCCGGAATGGCGCTCGACGCGTTCGGCGGCGTCGGCCTCTTCGCGGCGGCGCTGCTCGACGCCGGCCACGAGGTCGTCTCGATCGAGCGGGATCTCGAGGCCAACGAGGACGCCCGCGCGAGCCGGGCGGAGTGGACCGACGGCGTCCGGTGGACGGCGGAGGCGGCGTCGATCGATTCCTTCCTGCGCGACGACGACCGCGAGTTCGACGTCGTGGTCGCCGATCCGCCGCGGACCGGCCTCGGAACGCCGATCGCCCAGGCGCTCGCGAAGCGGACGCGCCGGCTGTTCGTCTACGTCTCGTGCGATCCCGCCACGCTCGCGCGGGATCTCCCGATTCTTCGGGCGGCGGGATTCGAGATCCGCTCGGCGCGCCTCTACGATCTCTTCGCGTTCACGCACCGCGTCGAAGCCCTGATCGCTCTCGAGCGGCGGTCTTGATCCGTCCGGTCCTGGAGGAAGGGGAGGCTCCGGCCGCCCGGGCCGCGCTGTGCGTGGTCGCCGGCGTCTTCGCGGGCGCCTGGTCGGTGCGCGGCGCCGCGGAGGGGGTCGCGCTGCTCGTCGTCGCGGCGCCGTCGCTGGCATGGCTGACCGCACGCGGCGACCGTTCGCGGCGCTCCGCCGCGGCGCGGCTCGCGTCGGCCGCCCTGTGGCTCGCGGCGGGCTTCCTGGCGGGCCGCCTGCGCATCGCGATTCCCGCGTCCGAGGCCCCCGGAGCGCTCCTGCGCGCCGGCGCGCGCGGCGAGTTCGCGGACTCCCTTGAGGGGGTGCTCGCGGACTTCTGGAGCGGCGAGCCCCCGCGCGCCCGCACGACGCTGCGTGCGGAGAGGATTCTCGGGCCGGAGGGCTGGCTGACCTTCCGGGCGGAAGTCGTCGTGTACCTCTCGGGAGCGCCGCCGGCGTCGCCCCTGCCCGATCGAGGGGACCGCGTCCGCCTGACCGGCCGGCTCGAGCGCGAGGACCTGCCGGCGTCCGATCGCGAGATCCCGCTGCCGTGGCCGCGGTACCGGCTCTCGGTCAAGAGCGCGCGGCTCGTCGAGCCCGAGGGCGCGACGCTGCTGTCGCTCCTGACGCTTCCCAACCGCGCCCTGTTCCGGGCGGCGACGCGCGCGCACGGAGCGCGCGACGACGGGATCCGAGGACCGCTCGCGGCGCTCCTCCTCGGGCGCACGACCGAGCTGGACCGCGGGATGGTCGCGCGTTTCCGGCGCGGCGGGCTCTATCACCTGCTGGTCGTCTCGGGGCTCCACGTGCTGCTCGCGGCGGGGCTCGTCGGGTTTGCGCTCGAGCGCTGCCGCATCGACGGCAAGCGCCGCGACGCCGCGCTCCTCGCGGCGGTGGCTCTCTTCGTTCTGATCGGCGGGGCGAATCCGCCGGCGGTCCGCGCCGGGCTCGTGGTCGGGGTCTTCCTCCTGACGCGCCTCCTCGAGCGCCCGGTCACCGGCGCGCAGGCCGTCGGGCTGTCGGCGTGCGCGCTCTTCCTGGTCGCGCCCGGGCAGGTCTTCTCGGTCGGCACGGTGCTGACGTTCGCGGCCGTGCTCGGCATCGCGAGCTTCGCCGCCGGGATCTCGACGGTGCTCCCAAAGAAGCCGCGCTGGCTCTTCGCGGGGCTCGCGGCCTCGCTCGCGGCGCAGTGCGCGACCGCGCCGGTCCTGCTGTGGCGGTTCAACCTCGTCGCCGCGGCCGCGTGGCTGACGGCCCCGCTCGCGATTCCGCTGTCGGCCGGCCTGATCGCGCTCGGCGGGCTCGTCCTCGCGCTCGATGCCCTCGCGCTGCCGGCGCTGGCCGCGCCGCCGGCAGTCCTCTTCCGGCTGGGCATGTCCGTGCTGGAGTGGACGGCGGACCGCGCCGCCGGTGCCGCCTTCCTCCGCCCGACGCCTCCGCTCGCGGGAGTGCTCCTCGTGGGCGCTCTTCTCGTCGCGGCGGCGCGAACCCGGGGCCGGATCCGGGCGTTCGCCGCCGCGGGCGCCGCCGGGGTCTTCGTGTTCCTGGCGTTGCGTCCGGGTCCGCGGGGGCCGGCCGGGGGGTTCGCGATCGAGGCCCTCGACGTGGGGCAGGGAGACGCGATACTCCTGCGCTGGCAGGACCGGGCGGTCCTGGTGGATGGAGGAGGGCCCTTCGATGCCGTCTCGACGGACTTCGGCCGCACGCGCCTGGTCCCGAAGCTCCTGGATCGCGGGATCACGCGGCTCGACGCCGTGCTGCTGACCCACCCGCACCCCGACCACGGGCTGGGACTCTTCGCGGTCCTCGAGGAGCTCCCGGTCGGGAGCTTCCTGCGGGGGAGCGGCGAGGACGAGTCCGACCTCTACGGCCGCCTGGACGCGCTCGCGGCCCGGCGCGGCGTTCCGGTGCGCGTGCTCGCCGACGGCGACACGCTGGATCTCTCGGGAGGCCGCCTCTTCACGCTGCACTCGGGCGGCCGCCGCCGAAAGACCGACGCGGTCAACAACCAGTCGGTCGTGGCGCTGTTCGAGCGCGGCGGCCGGTCCGCTCTGCTGACGGGCGACGCCGGCGCGCCCACCGAGGCCGATCTCGCGGCGTCCGGAGCGCTGACTCCCGTCGACGTGCTGAAGGTCGGCCATCACGGCAGCCGTACGTCGACCTCCGCGGCGCTGATGGAAGCCGCCCGGCCGCGCATCGCCCTCCTCTCGTGCGGACGCCGCAACCGATTCGGCCATCCGGCGGCCGACACGCTCGCGACGCTCACCCGCTTCTGCGTCCCGCTGCTGCGTACCGACCTGCGCTCCGACTGCCGGATCGAGCTCGAGCCCGGCGGCACGACGCGCCTCCGATGGCGCGGGACCGAGGGACCGTGACGGACGATCGCCCCGCCCTCGTCGTCGTCGTCGGGCCGACCGCGTCCGGCAAGACGGAGGTCGCGCACCGCCTGGCGCTCGCGGCGGGCGGCGAGATCGTCTCGGCGGACGCGTTCGCGGTGTACCGCGGGATGGACGTCGGAACGGCGAAACCGTCGGAGGAGCTCCGGCGTGAGGTGCCTTACCACCTGCTGGACGTCGCCGAACCGGAGGAGCCGTTCTCGGCGGGACGGTACGCGGCGGAGGCGCGGCGGGCGGTCGAGGAGATCGTGACGCGGGGCGCCCTGCCGATCGTGGTGGGGGGCAGCGGCTTCTACGTCGAGGCGCTCCTGAAGGGGCTGCCGTCCGGGCAGGCCCGCAGCGACCCGCTCCGCGCGGCGCTCGCCGCCTGGGCGGGGAGGCGCGGGCACGCCGCGGCGCACCGTGTCCTCACCGTGCAGGATCCGGTCGCGGCGTCGCGCATCCCCGTTGGCAATCTCAAGTACACCCTCCGGGCCCTCGAGATCCTCCTCTGGACCGGGGCGCGTCCGTCGGATCGCGTCCCGAGCCGCGACCCGTGGGTCCGGCGCTTCCGCGTCTTGAAGCTCGGGCTCGCTCCGGGACCGGCGTCACTCCATGTTAGGATCGAAAACCGGGCGCGCCGGATGCTGGATTCCGGGTGGGGTGAGGAAGTCCGGCGCCTCCTCGATCGCGGGCTCTCGGCGGACTCCAATTCCTTTCAAGCGATCGGGTACCGGGAGGTGGCGGAGTGGATCCTCGGTCGGATTCCGAGAGGCGAGGCGGAGGCTCGGATCGTGGCGGCCACACGGAGGCTCGTCAAGCGCCAGCGGACCTGGCTCGCCCGCGAGACCGACATCCGATGGGTGGATCCGGAGGAGGCCGTCGCGAGGGCGCTCGCCCTGCTGGGCGAGGAGGACAGGGAGACCAGATGAACAAGGCGCCGATCAACGTTCAGGACTCCTTCTTCTACAACCTGCGGAAGGACAACGTTCCGGTGACCGTGCGGCTGACCTCGGGCGAGGAGCGCATGGGCCGGCTGCGGCGCTTCGACAAGTTCGCTCTGGTTCTCGAGGTCGACGGCCGCGAAGAGATGATCTACAAGCACGCCATCGCGTCGATCCGGCCGGAGTCGCTGCCGTCGAGCACGTGATTCGAGGGAGGCCTTGAAGCGTCTCCGCGCTTCTCACGCTCCCCGTTCCCGGTCGTTCGCCCCCTTCGTACTCGCCGGCCTCGTCGTCGCGTTCGGCTTCGGCTTCCTCTATGGCTGCGCGAGCGCTCCGCCCTCGGCGCCCTCGGACCGCTTTCCGCTCGATCCGCGGGAGGGGCTGACGGGGCCGTTCGACGCCTCGATCGAGAAGGGCTGGCGCGCGCTCCAGTCGGGCGATCCCGCCGGCGCGGGACGCGCGTTCGAGGACGCGGCCTCGGGAGCCTCCCGGCGCGCCGGGGCCATCGGCGCGGTCGAGGCGCTGGTGCTGCAGGAGAAGCCGGAGGCGGCGGAGCCGACCTGCGCGCGCGAGCTCGCCGACGGACCGGGGACGCTGCCGCTCTGGACGGCCTGCGGCGAGCGGGCGGCGCGCGCCGGAGATCCGGCCGCCGCCTTCGCGCTCTACGAGCGGGCCGCGGACAGGGCGCCTCAGCGGCGGGGCATCGTGCGCCGCGCCGATGAGCTGCGCGCGCAGGCGACGGACGCCGTGCTGACGGCGGCAGAGCGCGACTCCGAGAGGGGACGCCGGAAGGAGGCCGCCGCCGGCGTGGCGCAGGCCCTGGCGTGGAACCCGGGCTCCGCCTCCGTGCTCGTGCGGGCGGCCGAGGTCGAGTGCGCCGGGGGGGAGAAGGAGAGCGCGCTGCGCTACTACCGGGACGCGCTCGCGCTCGGCGGCGTCGACGAGGACGCGGAGCGCCGCGCCGGCGACCTCGCGCTCGAGACCGGCGACTACGCGATGGCGGTGATGGTGTTCGATTCGCTCGCGGCGCGCGACCCGCAGCTGAAGGACCGGGCCGCCGAGGCGAGGCTCGCGTTTCGCATCGACAACTGGCCGGACGCCGAGCGGCAAGCCGCGCGCACGCGGCGCCTCACGCGCTCCGGCGCGGCGCTCCTGGTCTCGTGGATGTTTCCGGAGCTGCGGGAGGGCCGCATTCGGTCCGGCGTCGTGGCGGGCGACGTCCTCGAGCGCAAGGACCGGGCGGTCATGATCCGCGCGGTCGGACTGGGCCTCCTCGACGTGGACCCGGAGACGCACCGGGCTCGCCCGGACGCCCCGCTGAGCCGGACCGCGGCCGCGCAGTTCCTGCTGCGGCTGGCCGTCGTCCTGGGCAAGCCGGGCGGCCCGACGGGATGCCTGGGCCCCGCGCCCGAGGCGTCGCGGACCGGGACGGACGCAATCCGTCTGGCGGCACGGTGCGGACTGCTGTCAGAATCGGGCGGCATGTACGTCAGCGGACCGGAGATGACCCGGGGGATGGATCGCCTGCGGTCCACGTACGCGGTGGGGGAGACCGCCCGGCGTGATTGATCCGTCGGTCTTCCGCCGCGTCGCCCTCTTCGCCGAGCTCGAGGAGTCGGAGCTCCAGGCCCTCTCGCGTCTGGCGACGGTCAAGCAATACGCCGCGGGCGCGTCGATCCTCCGCACCGCCGAGCCGGGCGACACCTTCTTCGTGCTCGTCCGAGGCGAGGTCAAGGTCTACGTGGACTCCTCGGACGGGCGGGAGGTCGTCCTCACGCACCTCCAGGCCGGTAACTTCTTCGGAGAGATGGCTCTCTTCGAGGGCGAGTCGCGGAGCGCGTCGGTCTCCGCGCTCACGGACTCGGAGCTGGTCGTGCTGTCGAGGCCGGATTTCCTCGCGCTCCTCGAGCACGACTTCACGCTGACGCGGAAGATCCTGAAGACCCTGTCGGCGCGCCTGCGCCGGGCCAACGACGTGATCGAGTCGCTCGCGCTGCTCGACGTCGGCGGCCGCCTCGCGCGCTATCTCCTGCGGCTGGCGGACGAGTCGGGCAAGCCGCCGGTCGACGGGTACTTCGTCGTCAGCCGCCCGACGCACCAGGAGATCGCCAACTCGATCGGCGCCACACGCGAGACGGTCACGCGAATGCTCAAGCAGTTCGAGGACCGCAAGCTCATCCGCGTTCAGGGGTCGACCGTCTGGGTGCCCTCGGAGGTTCCACCGGGGGCGCGGGAGAACGAGTGGAGACGTAAGTGAAGGGTCCCTGGACCCTTCCCAACTTCATCACCCTCATCCGGCTCGCCGCGTTGCCCTTCTTCCTGATCGCGATCGCGGAGGGACGTTTCGGAATCGCGCTCTCGATCTTCGTGGCGGCGGGCGTGTCCGACGGCATCGACGGGTTCCTGGCGCGCCGCTTCCACATGCGGTCCGCGCTCGGCGCGTACCTGGACCCGATCGCCGACAAGCTCCTGCTGACGTCCTCGTACATCTTCCTGTCGATCCCGTCGTATCCGGGGCGCATCAAGATCCCCGTCTGGCTCGTCGTCATGGTCATCTCGCGCGACTTTCTCCTGCTGCTGGTCGGCCTGCTGCTGGTCCTCGCGTCGGGCCGCAAGCGGTTTCCGCCGACCTGGGCCGGCAAGGTCACGACCGTGACGCAGATCGTGACCGTGCTGCTGGTCCTCTGCGCGAACCTCTGGAACTGGCCGGAGGCCCTGTGCATCATCGGCTTCGGCGGGACGGCGGCGATGACCGTGGTCTCGGGATTCGACTACGTCTACCGGGTGGCGCGGTATCCCGAGGAGCCCGCGGTATGAGACCCGAGAGCGCGAGGCCCGAGGCCCGATCCGGGTGATCCGCCTGCGCCTGCTGTCGCGGCCCGGCTGCCACCTCTGCGAGGAGATGAGGGCGGAGGTGGACCGGCTCCTCGAAGGAGTCGGGCAGGCCCACGAGTGGGAGATCGTCGACGTCGACTCGGACGACGAGCTGGCGCGACGCTGGTCGGACTCGATTCCCGTGCTGTTCGTCAACGGGCGCCTGTTCGCCAAGGTGCGGATGCCTCGGCTCGCGCCGGCGCTTCGCCTGCAGAGGGCGGCTGCCGAGCACGAGGAGACGACCTGATGATGCCCCTCCTGCTGATTTCGGCGTGCCTCGCGGCCGCTCCGGCGCCGGCGGCGAAGGGCGTCCTCCTCGAGGACCTCACCTGGGTGCAGGCGGAGAAGCGGCTGACTCCCGACGCCGTCGTCGTCATCCCGCTCGGCGCCGGCTCGAAGGAGCACGGTCCGCACCTGCGGCTCAAGAACGACTACGTGCTGGCGGAGTACCTCAAGCGGCGGGTGCTCGAGAAGGCCGACGTCGTCGTCGCGCCCACGGTGAACTACGGGTTCTATCCCGCGTTCACGGAATACCCGGGCTCGACGAGTCTGAGGCTCGAGACCGCGCGCGATCAGATCGTGGACATCTGTCGCGGCCTCTCGCGCTTCGGCCCGCGCCGCTTCTACGTGCTCAACACCGGCGTCTCGACGGTGCGCGCGCTCGAGCCCGCCGCCGCGATCCTGGCCGGCGACGGCATCCTCCTCCGGTACACCGACCTTCTCGCCTGCATGGACCCGATCGAGAAGGAGGTCTGCCGGCAGGATGGCGGCACGCACGCCGACGAGGCGGAGACGTCGATGATGCTCTACCTCAGCCCCTCCGACGTCGACATGAGCAAGGCCATCCGCGACTACCATCCGGGGAAGGGTGGCCTCACGCGCGACGAGAAGAAGGAGGGGATGACCTACTCGCCGTCGGGCGTCTACGGCGACGCGACGCTCGCGACGCGCGAGAAGGGAGAGAAGCTCACCGAGGCGCTCGTCGCCGCGATCCTGCGCGAGATCGAGGCGCTGCGGGCGGCGCCGCCGCCGCCCGCGAAATAGATCTCGAGTCTCGAGCTCCGGTCAGCGCCGGATGACGACGGCTCCGACTCCCAGGCTCAGCGCGGCCAGGACCGCGGCGAACAGCATGGCCCCGATCGCCGAGGCTCGTGAGCGCGGCGCGGCCTGCGCGGTCTGAACCGCGGCGGTGTAGCTCAGGAACTGTGCGCTCGGATCGTTCGTGACGTTGTCGACGGTCGCGCCGTAGACGATCAGCCCGCCGCCCGAGTACGCGATCTGGATCGACTCGTTGTTCGTGAGGCTGAAGCCCAGGAAGCCGCTCGCCGAATCCTGGATGAAGAAGTTCTCCGGGAACGTCGTGCTGACGGTGTGCACGATCGCTCCGGCGGTGTTTCGCACGGTGGCGGTGACGTGGACGTCGCTCGACAGCGTCCGGAATCCCAGGTTGTAGCGGTACCGCGAGACGTCGGAGGGGCCGATGAGGTAGCCGCCGCCGTTCTGCGGGACCTCGCTGACCCGGTAGAAGGGCTCCGTGAATCCGCTCGTCCCCGCGGCGCCGGCGTCGTCGTAGATGCGCGTCAGGACCACCGGGACGGGCGAGCCCTGGGCCACGTACACGTCGATCGTCCCGAGACCGTTCTGCCCCATGGCCGCCACGACGTCGTCGTACCCGATCGTCTGCCCGGGCGCGAGCGACCACTGAAGCGTCCCGTTCGCCGGGTTCAGCCCGGCCTCGTGGTAGAAGAGCCGGCCGGAGGTGGGAGCGGCGCCCGGGTTCGTCAGCTGGACCGCGGTCCTGAAGAACGAGCCGAAGTTGCCGGGCGTCGAGCCCGCGACCCCGATGTAGCCGGCCAGGACCTGCGGTCCCATCACCGGCGTACGGGTCGGCGTGCGCGTGCGGGTCGACGTGGGATTCGGCGTCGCGGTGGCCGGGGTGCCCGTCACGGTCGCGGTCGGGGTGGCGGTGGCCGTGGCGCCGGCCGGCGGCGTGGCCGTGACCGTGGCGGTCGGCGTGCTCGTGGAGCCCGGAGGAGGCGTCGTCGTCTGCGTCGGCGACACGGTCGCCGTGAACGTCGGCTGGCCGAAGGGCGTCTCCGTGGCGGTCGGCGTGGTGGACGGAGTCGGCGTGTCCGTGCGCGTCGCGGTGGGCGTCGGCGTGTTGGTCACCGGCAGGCCAATCTGCAGGACGTGCGTGACGAAGACGCCGCCGCCGCCGGTCTGCTGGTTCGCGACGGTCAGGGCCACCGTGACCGGCCCGGTCGAGTTGTAGGTGTGCGACGGGTTGTGCACGAAGGAGCTGCTGCCGTCTCCGAAGGCCCACGTCCAGTGACCGACCGAGTCGGCCGGCGTCGTGGCGTCGGTGAAGGTCACGGGCTGGCCGACGATGGGGTTCGGCGGGTTCCAGGTGAACTCGGGCGTCAGGGGGTTGTTCGTGTTGCCGGGCGTCAGAACGCCGACGTCCTTGGTCTTCGTGCTCCCGTGCGTCAGGGTCACGGTGTAGATGCCGGCGTTCGCGTACGTCGGCGTCTGCTGGCTGCACGTGGGATCGCTGACCGGGGGGATCGCGGGATCGCCGAAGTCCCAGTCGCACGACGCGCTGCCCGTGACGTTCGGAAAGAACGAGACGGGGCTGCCGACCGTGGGCCCGAAGGGCGTGAAGGTGAAGTCGGCGGTCTGGGCGAGGACCGAGGCGGCTGGCCAGATCAGGGCGGCGACCGCGAGCGCGCACAGAATGCGCCCGCGCCCGCGTACGCCGGCCGAGAAGATCCTCAGAGCAGTCCTCGAAATGCACATCGGGCACCTCGCAAGTACAGTGGTGGCGATGGTTTAGGGTCGCAGACGGGCAGTCGTCCGTCAAGCTGTACGGTGTGACAGGCCGCGCCCCGCGCGGTTGTCGGCGTCGCGTCGCTTCGCTAAGATCGGCGCTCGCCCTTCGGGGCCGATCTTTGCGGGCCGTGTTCCTTTGCGGGCATAGTTCAGCGGTAGAACGCCAGCTTCCCAAGCTGGATGTCGCCGGTTCGATCCCGGTTGCCCGCTCCAGACTTCCACCCGTTGCTCCGTCGCGCGGCGCGCTGCGACATTTCGTCCCGCCGTTCAGGGGACGATGCGCGCGCGGCTTCGTCTTTGCATGTGGCGGAGATAGAGTGCGGCCCGTATTGGAAACAGCAAGGAGGCTCTCGATGAGGCGTCCCCGGATCTCGCTCCCGAGCATTACCGCCGCCGTTCTCGGCCTGCTCTTCGCCGCCGCCGCGCAGGCCCAGTTCCCCGGCGACGTCGGCAACACCTTCCGGATCAACGCGGGCGGCCAGTACGCGTGGTTCAACACGAACCTCACGTTCGAACAGAACGGCGGAGCCGGAGCCGCGGTCAATCTCGAAGACGTGTTCAATCTCCCTTCCCGGATCGGGTTCTACGGCCGGGCCTCCTTCAATCTCGGCTTCCTCTCGTTCGACGCGGCCTACGTCGGCTTCTCGCGTGACCGCACGGCGACGATCACCCAGGACATCCAGTTCGGCGACACGACGTTCACCGCCGGCGCGTCGGTCGAGGCCAAGCAGACGTCGCAGCTGCCGTACGGCGACATCCGCTTCAACTTCTTCCACAACCCGTCCTTCCAGTTCGGCCTGACGGCCGGCGTCGCCTACCCGATCCTGAAGTCCGACCTCACGGCCTCGGCCGGAGTCATCGGGCCGAACGGGCCGGTCAACGGCTCGACCGTGACGAAAGAGGCGAAGATCGCGACGCCGGTTCCCATGCTGGGCGTCGTGCTCGATGCGGCCTTCACGAATCGCCTCTCCGGAGGGATCATCTTCAACGGCATCTTCGCGCCCGTCCATCCATACACCGGATCGATCTTCTCCGCGGACGCTCACGTGGACTACTACTTCAGCCCCAACTTCGGGGTGGGCGGCGGGTTCAACTACACCCGGTTCCGGCTCAAGAAGGACGATCTGCCGAACGTCCTCATCGACTTTCGCCACGAGTTCTACGGTCCTCGGGCGTACCTGACCGCGACGTTCTGATCGGACGACGGGGGCCGTCGTTCCGGCGGCCCCTACCGCCTCGCTAGCGCGAAGCGGCGGTCGCCGCCGCCCGGGATTCACCGGCCGGCGCCGCGCCCCGCCGCGCAAGGAACGTGTGCAGCTGCGCGACCACCGCGGCGCCCTCGCCGATGGCCGCGCCGACGCGCTTGACCGAGCCGCAGCGGACGTCGCCGACGGCGAAGATCCCCTGGATTCCGGTCTCGAGCGGCAGCGGGACACGCCCGGTCGAGCCGGCGTCGGCTCCGGTCCGGATGAAGCCCTTCTCGTCGAGGGGGACGCCGCAGCCGCCGAGCCAGTCCGCGGCCGGATCGGCGCCCGTGAAGAGGAAGAGGTGGGCAATGGTGTGCTCTTCCTCCACGCCGGTGCGTCGGTTGCGCCACCGCACGGCCTGAAGGCCCTGCTCGGACTCGCCGAGGAGCTCGACGACTTCCGTGTCGCAGAGGACCTCGATGTTCGGGGCCGCCCCGATCCGGTCGATCAGGTAGCGCGACATGGTGCGCGAGAGACCGGGCCCCCGGACCAGGACGCGCACGCGCCGGGCGTGACTCGCCAGGAACACCGCGGCCTGGCCGGCCGAGTTCCCGCCGCCCACGAGTGCCACGTCCTCGTCTCGGCAGAGGCGGGCCTCCACCGGCGAGGCCCAGTACGAGACACCGCGCCCCTCGAACTGCTCGAGGTTCGGGATCTCCGGACGGCGATACCGCGCTCCGGTGGCGACGACGACGGCGCGCGCCCGGACCCTCCGGCCGTCGGCGAGCTCGAGCACGTGCGCGGGATCGGGGTCCGGAATTCCCGTGGCGCAGTCCAGCCGGGTGACCTCGGTGGACCGGCTGAACTCGGCGCCGAATTTCAGCGCCTGCGTGAACGCGCGTCCCATCAGCGCCTGACCCGACACGCCGGTGGGGAAGCCCAGGTAGTTCTCGATGCGCGCGCTGGCGCCGGCCTGGCCGCCGAACGCGAATCGTTCCAGCACCACGATCGAGAGTCCCTCGGACGCTCCGTACACCGCGGTGGCGAGACCGGCGGGCCCCGCGCCGACCACTGCCACGTCATAGGGTTCGGTGCGAAAGCTCGCGGCGACGAGGCCGAGGGCCCGCGCCAGCTCCTGCTTCGACGGGTTCTTGAGCACCGAGCCGTCCGGCAGCACCGCGAACGGAAGCCCGCCCGCCTCGGACGCGAGCCGCGCAACCAGCGCCGCGGCGTCTTTGTCGTCGTCGGGATCGACGACCCGGAACGGAATCGAATTGCGCTCGAGGAAGCTCGACAGCCGCGTCACGTCCGGTGACCTCGGGGCGCCGACGAGGACCGGGCCGCCGAAGCCGAGCTCGATCAGCGCCACGCGGCGGAGGATGAGCGCGCGGAGGATGCGCTCGCCGAGCTCGGCCTCCTCGACGAGAAGGGCTCGGAGCGAGTCCCCGGAGACGACGATCGCCTCCACGTCGCCGACCGCGCGCGCGTCGAGCACGCTGGAGGTCGGCTGCCCCGTGAGGTCCCCGACCTCGGCCATGACCTCTCCCGGAACGACCTCCTTCATCTCCTCGAGCGGGGCGCCGATCAGCTCCGCGAACCTCTCCACCGGCACCGCGCGCCCCAGCCCGTCCCGTGGGTCGATCGCGACGCGGCCGGAGAGGATGGCCAGCATTCCGCCGGAGCGCTCTCCCTTCCGCAGCACCCACGATCCGTCCGGGAAGCGCCGGATTTCGCCGAAGCGCCGGATGCGGTCGATCTCGGCCCGCGAGAGGACCGGAAACATCTGGTCGAACCGGGACGCGAGGGTGCCGGTGGGCGTCTCCGGCTCGTCGTGCGGGGCGTTCGCCGGCGCCTCGGGCTCGTCGTGCGGCTCCTGGTCTGCCATATCCGTCCCGGCCGCTCGCCGGGGTGGCGGCTGGCCCGGGATCGACACGCTATGCCCCAGCGGCCGGAGGGTCAAGGGCGCGTGAACGGCTGACCCTGACCGACACCGTCACCGGCGCGTCGAAGATCCACACGGGCGCGGCGGGACGATGAGGGGCGGGGCGGACGCGAAGGCGTTCTGACCGACGCGGCGAGGCGGCCGGTCCGAGTCCGGCCGCCCCACCGATCCGTGCATCGCGCCCTGCCTCAGCGCTTCGCGATCACGATTCCGGCTCCCACGCCGACCATGGCGACGACCAGCGCCAGCAGGACGGGCGCCGACGGAGTCCGGGTCCCTTGCGCGAGCGGAGGCGACGTCAGGTACTGCAGGAACTGGGCGCTCGGGTCGTTGCTGACGTTGTCGACGGTGGCGCCGTACGCGATCAGGCCGCCTCCCGAGAAGTCGATCTCGATGGACTGGTCGTTGCCCAGGCTGAACCCGAGGAGATCGGCCGCCGAGGTCTGCATGAAGAAGTCGGCGTCGAGCGTTCGCGTGACCGAGTGAACGGCGTGGCCGCTCGAGTCTCGCACGGTGATCGTCACCGTGACCGGGCCGCCGATCGTGCGGAGGCCGATGTTGTACCGGAACTGCGAGACGTCGCCGGGACCCAGCAGGAAACCGGATCCCTGCGCGGGTACCGTGGAGGCCAGGATGAACGGCTCGGTGAAGCCGGAGGTCCCTGAGGCGCCCGCGTCGTCGAAGATCCGCGTCGTCACGATCGGGATCGGCTGGCCACCTCCGGTCGTGACGTCGACGCTGCCCAGCCCCGATTGACCCAGCGCCCCGACGAGATCGGGATACGAGGCGACCTGCCCGGGAGCGAGCGAGAAGACGACCGAGGGATCGGACGGAGATCCGGCGACCCCGGCGGGATGGAAGATCAGCCGGCCGGCGATCGTCGAGCCGCCCGGATTGAGCAGCTGGACGGAGGTCTTGAAGAACGAGCCGAAGTTTCCGGGAAGAGATCCCACGACCGGGATGTACCCCGCCACGACCTCGGCCGACGGAGTCGCCGTGGGCGTCGCGCCTCCCGCGGGGGTCGCGGTCCGGGTCTGGGCGCGGGTCCGCGTGATCGACGGGGTCCGGGTCACCGTCTTCGTGACCGTCGGGCTCGCCGACGCGTTGGGCGTCAGCGTCAAGGTCGGCGCCGCCGGAGGAGTGGCCGTGGCGGTCGCCGTCGCTGCCTGGGTCTGCGTCGCGGACGGCGTCAGCGCGATCGTCGCGGTCGTCGTCGGCGTAGTCGTCGGAGTCTGTGCCAGCGCTGTACACAAACTCAACGTGGCGAAGAGGACGGCGCTCGTAAAGGCGATCCGCGTCCAAAGACGATGCGCTGCGTATGCGAAACCCTTCCCTCGGATCATGATCCCCCTCCGGTGGCCCCAGGCGCCCGGAGGCGGGTGAGGCGGTAGTAGCCAGAAGACCGGCTTTTCCGGTCAGGCGAAGCGCGTTGCAATAATCACGCCGGCATCGCACCGGCGTGATTCAGCGGGACGAGGCCTCGCCGGCTCTCTTTTGAAATTCCGCTTTCGCGGCGGCGAGTCGGCCGAGCACCTCGGCCTTCTCGTTCTCGCCGTTCCAGGCGCCGTGCGTCGAGGCCGCGGCCTCGAGCCTCTCGATCCATGCCACGAAGTAGCGCGCGTCGGAGGCGCTGCGGACCGGGCGGCCGTCCACGGTCACGTAGATCGGGCTCGTGGTCGCGAACGGGTAGATGTCGAGGATCGGCTCGACCGCGTTCCGCGACGAAGCGCGCAGCGTGAACCACGCGCTGCCGGAGACCTCGAGCGGCACCGTGGCGTCCGCCCGCGTGCCCGCAGGAGTCGTCTCGAGCGGGACCGTGGCGACGACCTGGCCGTTCGAGACGATCTCGAGCTTCTCGACCGGGGCGAGGGAGCGCAGGCTGACCTTCGCCTGCAGCGTGTGCGCGCCGGCGGGCAGCTCGATGGCGTCCCCGACGTCCTTTCCCGCGAGCGTGAAGGAGAGGATCGGACCGTTGGTCGCGAACGTCTTCCCGGCCTTCAGCGCCGCGAGGAACGCGCGGTAGTCGAGCTTCGCTCCGGCGTGGACGTAGACGCGGTTCATCCCGACCGGGCCGCGCAGCGACGCGTAGTTGGTCATCGCGTCGGTGCCCGCGCCCGTCGGCAGCCGGAAGCCGCAGTCGAGCAGGCGATACCAGACCTCCGCGGTCGTGCGGTGGTCCGCGAAGCCCACGACCTCCAAGTAGTCGGCCTTGCCCAGGGCCACGTCGACCGGCAACGCGTGCGTCAGCGGGTCCGCCGACGCCGGATCGGGCAGCGGCGGATCGTAGGGATGCACGTAGCCGGAGACGCCGCGCTGCGCGTGCGCGAGGTCGATGATCGTGGAGTTGTCGGGGAAGAGGCTCGCGGCCGGCGTGTTGGCGTAGGCCGCGTAGATCGGCAGGATCAGGTGATCGGCGAGCCCGAGGTGCGCGGTGTGGCCCCAGTAGCTCGTGTGGTACTCCTCGTCGTGTTTGAGGAGAATCGACGCCGTCGAGACCGGGTCGAGCCCGGCGGCGAAACGCGCCACGTCCGGGATCCGCTGCTCCTTGTTGACGATCAGGTCTTCGACGACGTGCAGGTCCTCGGCCTCCGCCTGCGCGAGGAGCGTCTTCGGGTCGGCGCGGTAGTGCCCGCC
>DASXAG010000111.1:0-24984 GCA_036406835.1 Thermoanaerobaculia bacterium | reverse complement strand
CGGCAACGTCGACGGCCACCCCCACCTCAACCGCGACGCCGACGAATACGCCGACTCATACGGCCACGCCGACGAACACGCCGACGAGCACCGCAACGGCCACCGCGACCCCGACGAGCACGGCGACGTCGACGCCGACGTCAACCGCGACGCCGACCAGCACTGCTACGGCGACGGCGACTCCGACGAACACGCCGACGTCAACTGCGACGGCCACGCCGACCAGCACCGCGACTGCCACGGCCACGCCAACGAGCACCGCAACGGCCACCGCGACTCCGACGAACACTGCGACTGCGACGGCCACGCCGACCAGCACGCCTACGTCGACGGCGACCCCGACGAGCACGGCGACGTCGACGCCGACGTCGACCGCGACGCCGACGAATACGGCGACTCATACGGCAACGCCGACGAGCACGCCGACGTCCACCGCAACGGCCACGGCGACTCCGACGTCAACTGCGACAGCCACGCCGACCAGCACCGCGACTGCCACGGCCACGCCGACGAGCACCGCAACGGCCACCGCGACGTCGACGAATACGCCGACTCACACGGCCACGCCGACGAACACGCCGACGGCGACCGCAACTCCGACGAGCACCCCGACTTCGACCGCGACGCCCACCAGCACTGCTACGGCGACCGCGACCCCGACGAACACGCCGACGTCCACGGCCACGCCAACCAGCACCGCGACGGCAACCGCGACCCCGACAAACACTGCGACCGCCACGGCGACGCCGACCAGCACGCCAACGTCGACGGCGACTCCCACGAGCACGGCGACTTCGACGCCGACTCCCACGTCAACCGCGACGTCGACGAATACGCCAACCTCGACGGCGACCGCGACCAGAACGCCGACGAACACGGCCACGTCGACGGCCACGCCCACTCAGACTCCGACCAACACGCCGACTCACACGGCCACCGCGACCCCGACATCGACGAGCACCCCGACCTCGACCGCGACGCCGACTCAGACCGCCACGAATACGCCCACGAGCACCGCGACGGCCACGGCCACGCCCACGAACACGCCGACCTTCACGGCCACGGCCACAGCGACGGCGACCTCAACGCCGACCAGCACCGCCACCCCGACGGCGACCGCGACTTCCACGAACACCCCCACCTCGACGGCCACGCCGACCAGCACCGCCACCAGCACTCCGACCTCGACGGCGACGCCGACGTCCACGACGACCTCAACGCCGACGGCGACGTCCACGAGCACTCCGACCAGGACGTCGACCTCCACGGCCACGCCCACGAGCACGGCTACGGCCACACCGACGTCCACTGCCACGACCACGGCCACCGCCACGCCGACGCTCACCGCGACGGCGACCGTGACGGCGACCGCCACAGCGACGGCGACCAAGACGGCGACTGCCACGGCGACCGCCACCGCCACGCCGACGCTCACCGCGACGGCGACTGCGACGGCGACCCGAACGCCGACCGGCACCCAGACGCCGACCGCCACGTCGACTCAGACTCCGACCACCACCCGCACGGCCACTTCGACCGTCACGCCGACGTCCACCCGCACGGCCACTACGACCGTCACGCCAACGTCCACGCGCACGTCGACCGCGACGCCGGCGATCACGGCCACGCCGACGAGGACGGTCACGCCCAACGCGACCGCGACCACGACGCCGACCGGAACGCGGACGCCCTCGACGACGCCGACGGTGACCGCGACCGGCACGGCGACCGCCACACGGACGCCCACCGCGACGCTGACGGCGACGCCGTCGCGAACCGCCACGGCCACGCAGACCGCGACGCCGACGGCGGGGACCCCGACGCCGACCGTCACGCCGACGGCCGGAACGCCGACTCCGACGATGGTCGCCGGAACGCCGACCCCGACGGCGACGCCGGGCCAGGGAGTCGACCTGTCG
Organism: Thermoanaerobaculia bacterium; assembly: GCA_036406835.1. Taxonomy (GTDB): domain Bacteria; phylum Acidobacteriota; class Thermoanaerobaculia; order UBA5066; family Gp7-AA6; genus DAHUXD01. The sequence goes on along the minus strand of DASXAG010000111.1, from coordinate 23,065 downwards.
ATCACGAAGCGCGGGCCGCCGAACGTGGCGTCGGGCCAGATGTTCAGCTACGCGATCGTGGTCCTCAACGCGGGCCCCGGCACCGCCCTCGCCGTGACGGTCACGGACCCGCTCCCGACGGGAACGGTGTTCGTCAGCTGCACGTCGAGCCAGGGCACGTGCACCGGCCCGCCGGTCGGGCAGAACGGGACCGTGACGTTCGACCTAGGCTCGCTCGCGCCCGGCGCCAGCGCGACGGCGGCGATCCAGGTGCAGGTGACGGCGTCCTTCGGCCAGCTCGTGAACACCGCGACGGTCACGACGTCGAGCGACGACAGGAACCCGAACAACAACGCGAGCACCACGACCACCCTGATCGGCGGCGCCATTCCGACCCTCTCGCCGAAGATGCTCGCGCTCCTCGCCGCCGCGCTGGCCGGCCTGGCGGTCTTCCTCATCCGCCGCTCCGGCTAGAATCCGGCCAGCAGGTTGCTGAAAAAGGGTGTGGGATGGCGTTACGAGCGCCGTGGGGTCAGATGCAAGGAAGCGCGACGACGGCGATGCCGGAGCGCATCGGCGAGGAGCGATGACGCTGCAGATGGCCCCGTCCCGCCGTAACCCGAAGGGTGGCCGGCGCGGAAACGCCGGCGAAGCCGGCGTTCTCTACTGCCGGGGGCTTTCCTTTGGTGGTCGAGTCGCCGGCGGCCGCTCGAGCGCAATGCAGTCCAGGATCGCAACGGATGCGAACGGGTGCGGCATGCAAAGCGCCGGACACGACGCCCGCATCCATTTTTCAGCAGCCTGCTAGTCATGTTCTCGTCGGCCGACGCCAAGTTCGTCGTCCTCGCGTTCTCCTCGCTCTTCTCGGTGATCAACCCGATCGAGGCCGCGCCGATCTTCGTGTCGCTCACCAGCGGGGTGCCGGACGAGCGCCGGCGGATCGCCCTGCGCGCCTCGATCGCGGCCGCCGTGATCCTCGCGCTCTTCGCCCTGACGGGCGGCGCGATCTTCGGCTTCTTCGGCATCACGCTTCCCGCGTTTCAGATCGCCGGCGGAATCCTCTTCACGACCATGGGGCTCACGACCCTGCGCCAGGACGACCACTCGGAGCGCGCCAACGTGCCCTCCAAGGCGGATCCCTCGATCGTCCCCCTGGGAATGCCGCTCATCGCCGGACCCGGAGCCATCTCGACCGTGATGGTCCTGGTCGGCCAGGCACGTGACGGCGGTCACAGGATGGCGCTCGCGATCGCCATCGCCGCCAACATCCTGCTGACGCTCGTGATCCTGCTCGCCGCCCCGGCGATCGTGGTCCGCATCGGGGAGACCGGTCAGCGCATCGTGTCCAAAATCATGGGCTTGATCACCGCCGTGATCGGCGTGCAGTTCGTCCTGAACGGGGTCGAGACGGTGGCGCTCTCGATCCTGAAGGACGCGCGCTCCTGAACTTCGGTCCGACCCGAACCTGTACGAACCTCGGATTCGGGCCTTGAGCACCTGTACCAATTCACAGGTCCGTAAAACGCTGACAGCCTTATAATTACGGCACACTCATGAGCGTGCCGGTTCGGGCTCTCGTGGTGGACGACTCAGCGTCCAACGCCGGGCTCCTGTACGAGGAGCTTCGCCGCGGAGGCTTCGAACCCTCTCTCGAGCGCGTGTCGACGCGCGAAGAGTTCGAGGGCGCGCTCGCCAGAAGTCCCTGGGACGTCGTGCTGTCGGAGGTCGCCACGCAACGACTCGGCGCCGTCGACGCTCTCTCCCTGCTCAAGGAACGCGACATCGACATTCCCTTCCTGGTCGTGTCCGAGAATCTCGACGAGGACACGGCGATCCGCGCGATGAAGGCGGGCGCGCAGAACTGCATTCCGCTCGGCAGTCTCGCGCGCCTCTGCCCGATCCTCGAGCGCGAGCTGCGCGAGGCCCAGATCCGCCGGGAGCGGCGGATCGTGCAGCAGGCGCTGTCGGAGAGCGAGCTGCGGTTCCGCGCGCTGGCCGAATCCTCGCCGGACGCCATCCTCACCGTCGACGAGGGCGGCACGCTGCTCTACGCCAATCGCGCGGCCGAGTCGCTCTTCGGACAGCCGGTGGCCGCCCTGATCGGCCAGCCGGTCGCCTCGATGATCCCGGCCTACGACCCGTCGGGGCCGCAGGCCTCCGGCGTCGGGATCGCGCGCCGCCTTTCCGCGACGGCGCGCCACGCCTCCGGCCGCGAGGTGCCCCTCGAGCTCTCGTTCGGCGAGCTCGTCCGGGACGCGAAGCGGCTCGTCACCGTCTTCGCCCGCGACCTCTCCGACCGGACGCGCACGGATGACGCGCTCCGGGACTCGGAGGAGCGCTTCCGCCGCGCCGCGCTGATGTCGAGCGACCTGATCCACGAGTGCGACCGCGACTCCAACCGCATGGTCTGGTTCGGCGACATCGACCGCATCCTGGGCTACGGCGCCGGCGAGTTTCCGCGGACCCTCGAGGCGTGGGAGAAGGCCATCCATCCCGAGGACCATTCGCGCGTCATGGCCGCCGTGGCTCGCCACTTCGAGAACGGCGAGCACTTCTTCGAGGAGTACCGCGTCCAGCGCAAGGACGGGAGCCTGCTCCACTGGCACCACAGCGGGACGCTGCTCCGCGGCGGCGAGGGCCGGCCGACCCGGTGCATCGGCACCGTGACGGACATCAGCGGGCGGCGCCAGATCGAGGAGGCGCTGCGGCTGTCCGAGAAGCGCTACCGCACTCTCTTCGAGCGCAACCTCGCGGGCGTGTACCGCTCGACGCTCGACGGGCGGATCCTCGACTGCAACGAGTCCTTCGCGCGCATCTTCGGCTACGCCTCGCGCGAGGAGGTCCTCCAGCAGACCGCGTGGGACATGTACCTGAAACGCGAGGACCGCGAGGCCGCGGTCGCCAAGCTCCTCGAGCGGCAGAACCTGACGAACTACGAGATCTGCCTGCGGCGCAAGGATGGCAGCACGGTCTGGGTCCTCGAGAGCGAGAACCTCATCGAGGGGTCCGACGGCCGGCTCTCGATCATCGAGGGCACGGCGATCGACATCACCGAACGCAAGCGGGCCGAGGAGCAGGTCAAGCACCTCGCCTTCCACGACCCGCTGACGAACCTGCCCAACCGGCTGCTCTTCAACGACCGCCTGACGCTGGCCGTGGCCCAGGCCCACCGCCACAACCAGAAGCTGGCGGTCCTCTTCCTCGACCTCGACCGGTTCAAGGTCATCAACGACTCGCTCGGCCACTCCGTCGGCGACGAGCTCCTGCGCCAGGTCGCCGAGCGGATCCAGGAGCACGTCCGCGAGGGCGACACCGTCGCGCGGCTGGGCGGGGACGAGTTCACGCTGCTCGTCCCCGGGATCACGGCCGAGGAGGACGCCGCCAAGATCGCCCGCAAGATCTGCGACGCCGTGCACGACCCCTTCTGGATCGACGGCCGGGAGCTGTTCGTCACGACGAGTCTCGGCGTGAGCGTCTATCCCTCCGACGGGCACGACGCCGAGACGCTCGTCCGCAACGCCGACTCGGCCATGTACCGGGCGAAGGAGCAGGGACGGGACAACTACCAGCTCTACACGCCCGCGATGAACGCCAAGGCGATCGAGCGCCTCTCGCTCGAGAGCCGGCTGCGCCAGGCCGTCGCCAACGACGAGCTCGAGCTCCACTTCCAGCCGTTCTTCGACCTGAAGACGGCCGAGGTCCTCGGCGCCGAGGCGCTCCTCCGCTGGCGCCATCCCGAGCTCGGATTGATTCCGCCGGGCGAGTTCATCCCGATCGCCGAGCTCTCCGGCCTCATCGTCCCGATCGGCGAGTGGGTGCTCCGAACGGCCTGCGCCGAGGCGCGCAAGTGGCACGAGAACGGCTACCCGGCGATGACCGTCTCGGTGAACCTCTCGAGCCGCCAGTTCCAGCAGACCGACCTCGTCAGCCAGGTCACGCACGCGCTCGAGGAGACGGGGCTCGAGGCCGACAAGCTCGACCTCGAGATCACCGAGTCGAACGCGATGCAGAACGCCGAGCACTCGATCAACACGCTCTGGGGCCTGAAGAAACAGGGCGTCCGCATCTCGATGGACGACTTCGGCACCGGCTACTCCTCGCTGAACTACCTGAAGCGCTTCCCGATCGACCGGATCAAGCTGGACCAGTCCTTCGTGCGCGACCTCCCGGGCGACAAGGACGACGCGGCGATCGCGATGGCGGTCATCGCGATGGGGCGAAGCCTCGAGCTCGTCGTCATCGCGGAAGGCGTCGAGACGGAGGAGCAGCTCCGCTTCCTGAGCAACCACCACTGCGACCAGCTCCAGGGCTTCCTGCTGTCGCGCCCGCTGCCGCCGGAGGCGTTCGCGAAATTCCTCGCACAGGGAAGCAAGGACGTCTCGGCGATGGCTCTGCGGACTCGCGACGCCGAGCCGCCGCAGACGCACTGACGGGGCCTAGTCCCCCGTCTCCCTGACCATCTCCAGCCCGTCGAGGCGGTGGCCGTAGTAGCCCCGCAGGCGGCGGGTCTCGCGAAAGCCGAGCCGCTCGTAGAACCGGATCGCCCCGGGATTGCGGAGGTCCACCTCGAGGCGCACCGTACGGGCGCCCGCGGACTCGAGCCGCTCGAGGAGCTCCCGGAGCAGGATGCGTCCGACTCCCTGGCGGCGTCTTCCTCCGGCCACGTCCAGCGTCACGACGTGCCCGCGGCCGCCCGTGCGGTGTCCGATCGCGAAGCCGGCCAGAACGCCGTCGATCTCGGCGACGAGGCCGATCGCGTGATCGCGCGAGAGCAGGTCGCGGAGCTGGCCGCGCGTGTAGGCGATGTCGGGCTCGAAGCACGCCTGGTCCAGGGCATGGAGGGCGTCGAGGTCGCGCGCCCGAGTGGCGCGGAGGGTGACCGGAGGCGCCGCCGTGCCCGCGGTCATCGCCGGCTCCGCATCTCCCGGTCGGCCTCGCGCTTGAGGTCGCGGTCGCGGATCGCGTCGCGCTTGTCGTGCTGCTTCTTGCCCTTGACGAGCGCGATCTCCGCCTTGACCCGGGAGCCCTTGAAGTAGAGCGACAGCGGGACGCACGCGACGCCCCGCGTCGCGACCGCGCCCGCCCAGCGATCGAGCTCGCGCCGGTGGAGCAGGAGCTTCCGGTCGCGCTCCGGCAGGTGGTTGGTCCACGACCCCGAGCCGTAGGGAGAGATGTGGGCTCCCACGAGGAACGCCTCGCCGTCGCGGAACTGGACGTAGGAGTCCTTGAGCTGGGCCCTCCCGTCACGGAGCGACTTCACCTCCGTGCCGGTCAGGACGAGCCCCGCCTCCGCCCGATCGTCGATGAAATAGTCGTGGAAGGCCTTCCGATTCGTCGCCACGGTCTTGTTGGGCGCCGCCTTCCGCGGCGCGCCCGCCTGCTTCGTCGAGGTCAAGCGGGCAGTCTAACCCGCCGGAAAAATCGGAAATGTGTCCCCCGCGGATGGCGGTTGTGCGAGTACCGAAAAGCGTTGCAAAAAGGTTCGGAAAAACGAACTTGTGCTAAGCTTTTCTGGGATAACGAGATAGGTTCGGATCCTTCCCCCGGTAAGCCACTGGCACGATTACTGCGAGCGGATCGACTGCGTATAGATGGCATGAGACAGCAAGCGACACTGCGAACCGCGGTCTCCATCGAGGGCGTCGGCTTGCACTCGGGTCACCCAGCCAAGGCACACTTCCGGCCGGCGCCCATCGACCACGGCCTGGTCTTCCTGCGGATGGACCACCCCGACCGGCCCGTGCCCGCCCGTCTCGAATCCGCGGCCACTTTCGACTACGCGACCACGCTCAAGCACGACGGGGTCTCGATCGGAACGGTCGAGCACGTCCTCTCCGCGGCCGCCGGAGTGGGCCTGGACAACTGCCTCATCGAGATCGAGGGACCCGAGGTCCCGATCCTGGACGGCTCCGCCCTGCCGTTCGTCCGCCTCTTCCACGCCGCCGGCTTCGACCGGCAGGACGCCATGGTGGCGCCCATCGTGCTCCCCGAGCCGGTCGAGGTCACCCGGGGCGACCGGCGGGTGATCTACGAGCCGGACGGCCCGGCGCTCACGATCACGTACGAAATCGACTTCCCGCACCCGATCGTGGGGCGCCAGGAGCTGACCTTCGTCTTCAAGCCCGAGGAGTTCGCCTCGCGCATCTCCCCCGCCCGCACGTTCGGCTTCGCGGCCGAGATCGCGCAGCTTCGCGCCCGCGGCCTCGTGCGGGGCGGCAGTCTCCAGAACGCGGTCGTCCTCGACGACGCCGGCATCCTCTCGGGCCCGCTGCGGTTCCGCGACGAGTTCGTCCGCCACAAGATCATGGATTTGATCGGGGACCTCGCCCTGCTCGGCCGCCCGCTGCACGGCCGGATTCACGCCCGCAAGGCCGGGCACGCGCTCCACATCGACTTCGCCCGTGCGCTCAGCGCCGCGCTCGAGCATCCGAGCAGCCGGGTCGAGGACGCCGACGAGGGCGATATCCGGACGGCGATCGGCGAGGACTAGCTCACAGCTGGCTGTAAGCTGTAAGCTCCTCTCACTCCTCCAGCAACTTCGTCTCCAGCACCTGCTCGGCCGAGAACCGCTCCAGGCGGAGGTAGTGCTCCGCGGCCATGTAGAGCGCCTCCGCCGGGGTGAGGCCCACGATCTCGGATCCCACGATCGGAACGCCGTGCCGCTCGGCCTCCGAGCGGACGCACTCGAACACGCGGTGCAGCGGCGTCTTCTTGTAGTTGGTCATGTTGATCGAGACCTGCACGATCCCGCGCTCGGCCAGCTCGACGCCCATCGCCTTCACGTAGCGGAATCCTCCGGAGAGGTGGCGGATGGCCTTCGCGATCCGGTCGGCGACGGCGAGCTCGCGCGTGCCGAGGTTGATGTTGTAGGCGATCAGGAAGGCGCGGGCGCCCATCGCGACGGCGCCGGCCGAAGGATGCGGCTGCGCGGGTCCGAAGTCGGCCTTCCAGATCGGGTCCTTCATCTTCTCTGCGAAGCCCTCGAACTGCCCCTTGCGGACGTCGGCGAGATTCCGGCGTCCCTCGGCCGAGGCGGAGTCCTCGTAGAGGAACACCGGGACTCCGAATCGCTGCGCGACCTCGGCGCCCACCTCGCGTGAGAGCGCGACGCACTGTTCCACGGAGCTGCCCCGGATCGGGATGAAGGGGACGACGTCGACCGCGCCCATCCGCGGATGCTCGCCGCGGTGCGCGCGCAGGTCGATCCGGGAGAGCGCCGCCTCGAACAGCGCCAGCACGCCGGAGCGCACGGCCGCGGCGTCACCGACGAAGGTCAGCACGCTGCGGTTGTGCGAGGGGTCGGAGGAGACGTCCAGCAGTCGCACGCCGGTGACGCCGCGCACCGCCGCGGCGATCGCGTCGATCGCTGCGCGGTCCCTTCCCTCCGAAATGTTGGGCACGCACTCGATGATCGTTCGCATCTCGGAAGTTCCTACCTCCAAACAGTTTATAATTGCGCCCAACGTGACGAAGACAATGGTCTCCTCCGGATCCTTCAGGATCGGCTCATGAGCAGCGTCCCCGAACCGCAGTACCCGGGCAATCCATCGCTGCCGCGCGAGGTCCGGGACAAGATCCTCTCGACCTTCCGCCACACGCTGAACCTCTTCAAGGAGAGCAAGATCGACGACTGCCTCATCGGCTGCGACTTCATCCTGAAGATGGATCCGCGGTTCGCGCCGGCGCGGCAGCTGCTCGACAAGGCCAAGAACCCCGCGGCCGCGGTGGACGTGGCGACCCTCGAGGCGATCGTCGCCGAGACGCCAACCCGGCAGGAGCGCGTCGCCTCGGTCGAATCGGACCGGCTCCTCGTTCGCGCGGCCGAGAGCCTCAACGCCCGCGACTTCGACGCGGCGATCGCGTCGGCGGAGCAGGTGCTCCAGGTCCTCCCCGGCAACCAGAACGCGATGGAGATCCAGGAGAAGGCGCGGCAGGGAAAGAACGCGGCGCCGCAGTTCGAGGTCGCGAAGCAGCGCGCGATCGCGGCCCTCGACGGCCACCGGATGAACGAGGCGCGCGCCGCGCTCGACAAGATGCGGTCGCTCGACCCCGACCATCCCTCGGTCGCGCTGCTCGCGAGCAAGATCGACGCCGAGCCGCAGTTCTCCAAGCCCGAGACGGGAGAGTCGACCAACCCGGGGTTCGCTCCGGCGGCGCCTGCCGAGCAGGCGGGCTCCGGCGGCGGGCTGGACGACCTGTCGCTCGACTCCCTCTCCCTCGACGAAGACAGCTCGGCCGTCACCCCGCCGACCAACTTCCGGCAGCCCATGTTCGGCGGACCCCTCGCCGGCACCCGCGAAGAGCCCGCCGCGCCCGCGCATGCGAGCGCCCCCGCCGAGCCGGACCGGGAGCCGCTCGCGGGCGCGCCGCCCGACCTCTGGAACGCCGCCCCGGAGACCGAGGAGAACGACGCGTTCAGCGACGCCGTGGCCGCGCGCTCCTCCTTCTCTTCGCAACCCTCCGAAGGATTCTCCGGCTTCGAGGCTCCCGCGCCCTCCCCCGACGCCGGTCTGCCGTCGCAGGAGAACGAGATCGAGACGCTCCTCACGAAGGGCGACGAGGCCGCCGCCACCGGCAACCGGCAGCAGGCCATCGAGATCTGGTCGCGCATCTTCCTGATCGACATCAACAACTCCGACGCGGTCGCCCGGATCGAGAAGGCCCGCCAGGACATGGCCGAGGGCAACAAGCGCGTGGCCGAGGCCCTCAAGCGCGGCCGCGAGAAGTTCGAGGCCGGCGACTTCACCGCGGCCCGGGAGGCGTTCCTCGAGGTCGCCGCGGCCGACGAGTCGGACGCCACGGCGCGCTCGTACCTCGACCGCATCGAGCAGGAGCTCGCCCGGCCGTCCTCCGGGCTCGACCTCGCCCGAAAGACGCCGGAGGGAGACATCCTCGCGGAGGAGTTCGCCGAGACCGCGGAGGCGGCGCCCGACACGGCTCCGGCGCCCTCGGCGAAGTCGAAGCCGACGCCCGCGCCGTCCGCTCCCCGCAAACCGCTCGACAAGAGATTCCTGATCGCGCTCGGCGGCGCCCTCCTGCTGACGGTGGCCGTCGGCGCGTACTACGTCCTGCGCGGTTCCGGCGGAAGGGCCGCCGCTCCGGCCGCGGGCGGAGGCCCCTCGCTCGAGCACGCCACCATGCTGTTCCGGGACGGCAAGATCAACGAGACGATCGCGGAGCTCAAGCAGATCCCGCCCGAGAACGCGGACTACGCGCGCGCGCAGAAGCTGCTCGGGTCGCTCACGAAGCGGAACGCCGGCGCGGCCGCCGCCGACGGAGGCGCGGCCGGATCCGCCGAGGCCCCCGCGTCGGATGCCTCGAAGCCCGCGGCGGGTCCGCCGCCCGAGGCCGTGCAGATGCGCGCCGAGGGCGAGAAGGCGCTGTCCGAGAAGCGCTACATCGACGCGCTGAAGAGCCTGAAAATGGCGGAGTCCTCGTACCAGTCGGACCCGACCTTCGCGCCCCTCGTCGGCCAGGCGTCCGAGAAGGTGGCGGAGCTGACTCCGGCGGTCAAGCTCTACAACGAGGGCGAGTACGAGACCGCGGTGCCGATCCTGTGGCGGATCTTCCAGACGGACCGCTCGAACCAGGACGCGCGTTCCTACCTGCTGCGCTCCTACTACAACCAGGGCGTCGCGCAGCTCCAGAACGGCCTCTACCCGAAGGCGATCGAGAGCTTCACGGAGGTCCTCGACATCGCGCCGGACGACGCGGACGCCACCCGGCACAAGAAGTTCGCGCAACGCTATTTGAAGGGCGACCTCGACCTGATGGGGCGCATCTACGTGCGTCACATCACGCAGCGGCCGTAGAATCCTTCTCGTGCGCGGCGAGTCCCGGTCCCTCGACGACTTTCCGATCCGCGAGGGCGAGCCCGAGCCGCCCCCGTCGCCCGACGCCCCGCCGCCCGTCGAAGAGCGCACGCCCGGGGCCGTCGCTCCGCTCGCCGCGCGCTGGGGCGCGGCCGCCGCGGACGCGGCCTCGGTGCTCCTGATCGCCGCGCTGGCGGTCCTCGCCGCGCGCGCGGTCACGGGAAGAATTCCCCACGCCTCGGGCGCCGGCTGGGCGCTCGGCTTCCTCCTGCTCCTGTGGTTCTGCGCGACGGTGCCGGCCCTGTTGCTCTTCGGGCGGACCGTGGGGATGGCGCTGGCGGCGCTGACGACGCATTCCGGCGAGGCCGGCGCCCGCGTCGCCGTTCCCGACGCCTTCCGGCGGTGGCTCGGCACCCTCGCGACGGCGGCGACCGCCGGGCTCGCCCTGCTCTGGACGGCCCGCAGCCCGGACTCGCCGACGCCGGCCGACCGGCTGTCGGGCCATCCCCTGACGCTTGAATAGACCGCGGCCGCCTCTGCGGGTTGCGGTCGCGCAGATCGACACGACCGTCGGGGACTTCGCCGGCAACACGAAGAGGATCCTCGAGGAGGGACGCCGGGCCGAGGCCGCCGGCGCGGACATCGTCCTCTTCCCCGAGCTTTCGGTCTGCGGCTATCCGCCGCGGGACCTGGTCGAGCGCAGCTCGTTCGTCGCGGCGAGCGAGAAGGCGAGCGCACGCATCACCCGCGCCTCGAAGGCGGCGGTCTGGATCTACGGCACGCTCCTCGCCAACCGTGCGCGCAGCGGCCGATCCGTCTTCAACGCGGCCATCGCCGCGCGCGGCGGCCGGACCGTCGGCGTCTACCGCAAGCGCCTGCTCCCGACCTACGACGTCTTCGACGAGGGCCGGTACGTCGAGCCGGGCGACCGGGCGCTGACGCTGCGCGTCGCCGGACGCCGCGTCGGCGTCACGATCTGCGAGGACATCTGGAACGACAAGACGTTCTGGAAGCGCCCGCTCTACCCGACGGATCCGGTGGCCGAGCTCGAGCGCAGCGACCTCGACCTCCACGTCAACATCTCGGCGTCGCCTTACACGCTCGGCAAGAATCGCCTGCGGCTTCGCATGATGCGACGGATCGCGAGCCGCACGAGGGTCCCGCTCGTGCACTGCAACCTCGTCGGCGGCAACGACGGGCTCGTCTTCGACGGCGCCTCGACCGCCTTCGACGCGAAGGGCCGGCTCGTGGGCGCCGGCAAGCGCTTCGCCGAAGACTTCTGGACGATCGACGTTCCCGGCGGGCGAGGCCCGCGCCCCGAGCCCGACTCGGCGATCCAGGGACTCCGCCGCGCGCTCGTCCTCGCGCTCGCGGACTACGTCGCCAAGTGCGGGTTCACGAGCGTCGTGCTGGGTCTCTCCGGCGGGATCGACTCCGCCGTCACCGCGGCGCTCGCGGCCGAGGCGCTGGGCCCCGGGAAGGTCTTCGGCGTGGCGATGCCCGGCCCCTACTCCTCGCCCGGAAGCCTGCGGGACGCCGAGGATCTCGTCCGGCGGCTCGGCATCGGCTTCTCGCAGATCCCCATCGGCCCGATGCTCGACGCCTACCGCGGGACGCTGGCGTCGGTCTTCCCGGCGGAGGGACCGTCGCTTCCGGAGGAGAACTTGCAGGCCCGCATCCGCGGCGCGATCTTGATGGCCCTCTCGAACCGGTTCGGCCACCTCGTGCTCTCGACCGGCAACAAGTCGGAGATCGCGGTGGGCTACTGCACGCTCTACGGAGACATGGCCGGCGGCTACGCCCTGCTCTCCGACGTGCCGAAGACCCTGGTCTACGCGCTCGCCGAGGAGATCAACCTCGAGGGCGAGCGCATCCCGCGCTCCTCCATCGAGAAGCCGCCGTCGGCGGAACTGCGCCCCAACCAGAAGGACAGCGACTCCCTGCCGCCGTACGCGAAGCTCGATCCGCTGATCGAGGCGCTCGTCGAGCTCTCGTTGCCCGTGAAGAACGCCGCGACGTGGGCCGGCGTGCCGCTCGCGCTCGCGCGGGACATCGCGAACCGGATCGACACCAACGAGTACAAGCGTCGCCAGATGCCGCCCGGGCCCAAGGTCACCGCCCGCGCGTTCGGCGACGGCCGGCGCTATCCCATCGCACAGAGGTTCCGTGTCTGACGACGAGCCGCGCACGGGCGAGAAGTACGTCTGGAAGGAGATCCCGGGCTCCTCCCACGACCGCCTCCGCCGCCGGATCCGCTCGCTGCCCGCCGGGCTGCGCCTGCTCGACCTCGGCGCGGCGGGCGGACACCTGGGCCGCGCCGTGCGGGACCGCTGCGCTTTCCTGGCGGGCGTCGAGCCCGATCCGGACCTTCCCGCGCAGGCGCGCGAGGGCTACGACGACTGGCGGAAGGCCGACGCCCTCTCGGCCGGCGACTGGAGCGTGCCGTTCGACGTCGTCGTCTGCGCCGACGTCCTCGAGCACCTGCCGCGCCCCGAGGCGCTCCTCGAGCGCATCCGCGCGTGGCTGCGTCCGGGGGGCACGCTTCTCGTCTCCGTGCCCAACGTGGCCAACGTCAGCGTCCGCGCCGCGCTGCTCTCCGGGCGTTTTCCCTACGCGGACCGCGGCATCCTGGACCGCACCCACCTGCGCTTCTTCACGCGCCGCTCGGCGCGCGACCTGCTGACGGGCTCGGGATTCCGCGTCCGCGACGACGAGCCCACCTCCATGCCCTACGAGCTCGCCGCGCCCGCGCTCTCCCGCGCGCCTCTTCGCGGGCCGGTGCGCGCTTTCGCCAGCACGTCCGCGCGCGTCTGGCCGACGCTCTTCGGCTACCAGTTCGTCTTCGAGGCGGAGCGGCCTTGAAGGCCGTGGAGGCGCAGAGGTCGTGAAGGGCTCCCTGGTCATCCCGGCCTTCAACGAGGCCGGCCGGATCGAGGAGTGCATCCGCGGGGTCTCGGAGTGGCTCGCCACGAAGCCGGGCGGACTGCCGTGGGAGATCATCCTCGTCGACGACGGCTCGACCGACGACACGGTGCGGCGCGCCCGCGACCGCGCGAAGGCGGAGGGCCTCGCGCTGACCGTCCTGACGTACCCCCAGAACCGCGGCAAGGGCGCGGCGATCAAGACCGGCGTCCTCGCCTCCACCGGCGATCCGCTCCTGGTCTCGGACGTCGACCTCTCGACGCCCCTCGCGGAGTACGACAAGCTCGCCGCGCGGCTCCCGACGTGCACGATCGCGATCGGCTCGCGCGCGATCCAGCAGGACCTCGTCCGCAAGCGCCAGGCGTTCTACCGTGTGCTGCTCGGCCGCGCCGGCAACCGGCTCATCCAGCTGCTCGCCGTCCCGGGGATCCAGGACACCCAATGCGGCTTCAAGCTCTTTCGCGGCGACGCGGCGCGCGCGCTCTTCGGCGAGGCGCGGATCGACCGCTTCGCCTGGGACGTCGAGATCCTCTACCTCGCGCGCCGCCGCGGGCTCGCGATCGCCGAGGTGCCGGTGCTCTGGTTCAACTCCCCGGAGTCGAAGGTCCGCGTGGTCCGCGACGCGATCCAGACGCTGTGGGACGTCTCACGGATTCGCTGGATGCACCGGGGCGGCGCCTAGCGGCGCGCGCCGGGCGAAACCCAGCCCGATCCCCGCCGCCGCGAGCGGAGCGAGCGCGGCACCGATGCGCGCGAGCGTCGTGTGAACCATCCACTCCGGGCCGCGGACCGCGAACGCGGGCAGCAGCAGGTAGGCCGCCGCCGCGCAGACGGCGAGCGCCACGGGCGCGAGGGCGTCCCTCCGGCGCGCGCCCAGCAGGCCGAGCGCGAGGGCGAGCGCGAGACCGATCCCGCCCGAAGGACCCAGCACCGCCGCCGCCGTCGCGAGGGATTCGCGGAGACGCTCGAGCGAGAAGAGGCCGAGGTCGAAATCGCGCAGCGGCAGGCGGCCCCGCCACAGGCGGTGAAGCAGGTGGACGAGCAGCGCCGTCGGGAGCGCGGCGGCGGCGATCCTCCAGCGCCGGCGGCCGCCGAGCGCGAGGCCGATCGCGCAGGCCACGGCCGCGAGGAAGAGTCCCTCGTTCTTGGTGGCGGCGAGGATCGCCGCGGCGAGGGCGAGGCGCCGGAGCGCTCCGGTCTCCGCCGGGTCGAGCGCGTCCGCGAGGGCGGTCCCGAAGAGAAGCGCGCCGAACGCCAGCGGCACCTCCGCGAGCCCGGTCAGGAACGCGGAATAGAGCGGCTCGAAGTTCGCGAGGATCGCCGCCGCGAGCAGCGCGGCCGCCGGCGGCACGCCCCGGCGCCGCAGCCAGCCCAGGGCGACACCGACCGTCGCGACCTGCAGGAGCGGGAAGAGCAGCGCCATCGCGTGGTCGTCCCAGCCGCCGGTCAGAAACGCGATTCCCGCGTAGAGGAACGGGAGACCCAGCGGGTACTCGGGATGCGCGAAGCCGGGCGATTCGCGCATCCACCCCGGGATGCCCCCCGAGAGGGCGATCGCCTTGCCCTTGAGACCCCAGATCGCGACGAAGTCGTTGGACCACATCGGCTCGGTCAGCGCGCGAAGCGCGTAGAGCGCGATGCCGAGAAAGATCAACACCCCGAGGACGAGAGTCGCGGGTCTCCGGTCTCGAGGCTCGGGTTGCCCGAAGTCCTCACCGAGCTCGACACTCGAGACGCGAAACGTGTAACTCACGACGAGGCCCACCCCCGCGAGCACGATGAACTGCATCCATCCGGGCCTCGCGCCGACCCACGCCGAGAGCGGCACGAAGGCGGCGAGGAGCGAAATCCCGACCGCGAACGCCCATCCCGCGCGCTCGAGGCGAAACGCCGCTCCCCGCGGCAGCAGCGCGCGCGCGATCGCCCAACCCGCGGCGAACGCCGCGAGGAGGACACCGGCGACGCGCGCGAGCGCGAAGAGGAAGGCGGTCATCGCGGGACTCCGAGCATCAGGAAGCCCTCGGGCAGAACCGCGTACGCGCGTTCCGACGCGGAGGGCTGCCGGCCGTAGACCGCAACGGCCGATCCGGGAAGCGGAGGCTCCGGACCGCCCATGGCGACGACCCGGGGCGCGAGCGCGTAGGTGGCCAGGAAGAGATGCGTTTCGTCCGGCGGCACCTCGCGCAGGAAGACCACGGACGTGCCCTGCGGCAGGCGGCGTCGCGCGTTCTCGAGAAACGAGAAGTAACGGCGGTCGAAGGCCGTGCCGGACCCGCCGAGCCGCCGCACCGCCAGCTCCTTCGGCGCGAACGCCGCGAGGGATCGGATCCGGCGCGGAATCTCGCCGAGGGGCGGGACTCCCCGTAGCAGAACGAGCAGCAGGAGCAGGACGGCCGCGACCGCGGCGAGCCGGAGTCGGGTCGTCCCGCTCAAATCAGCGGGAACGCGGCGCAGAGCTCCGAGACCGTGCGCCGGACTTCGCGGGCGACCTCGGCGTCGTCTCCGGACTCGAGCGCGCGCGCCAGGGCGCCCGCGATGACCTCCATCTCCTCGGGCCCCATCCCGCGCGTCGTCACGGCGGGGGTGCCGAGGCGGATCCCCGAGGCGACGGCCGGCGGGCGCGTGTCGAACGGGATCGTGTTCTTGTTGACGGTCAGCCCGACCCTCTCGAGCCGCTTCTCCGCGTCCTTGCCGGAGACGCCGCGCGCGCCGACGTCGACGAGCATGAGGTGGTTGTCGGTACCGCGCGAAACGAGCCGGAACCCGCGGCGCACGAGCGCCTCGGCGAGCGCCTTCGCGTTCTCCACGATGCGCCTCTGGTAGTCCCGGAACTCCGGCGTGGACGCCTCCGCGAACGCCACGGCCTTCGCCGCGATGACGTGCTCGAGCGGGCCGCCCTGTACGCCCGGGAAGACCGTCCGGTCGAGGTCCCTGGCGTCCTTCTCGCGGCACAGGACGAGCCCGCCGCGGGGCCCGCGCAGGGTCTTGTGGGTCGTCGTCGTCACGAACGGCGCGTACGGCACCGGCGAGACGTGGAGCCCGGCGATGACCAGGCCGGCGATGTGCGCGATGTCGCACATCAGGACGGCGCCCACCTCCTCGGCCACCTTCCCGAAGCGCGCGAAGTCGATCTCGCGGGCGTAGGCCGACGCTCCCGCGATGATCAACCGGGGCCGGTGCTCGCGCGCCAGGGCGGCGAGGGAGTCGTAATCGATCCGCTCGTCCTCCGGACGCACGCCGTACGCGACGACCTTGTATTCGCGGCCGGAGAAGGAGAGGGGGTGTCCGTGCGTCAGGTGGCCGCCGTGCGAGAGGTTCATGCCGAGGATCGTGTCGCCCGGCTGGAGGACCGTCAGGTAGACCGACATGTTGGCCTGGGATCCCGAGTGCGGCTGCACGTTGGCGTGCTCGGCCGAGAAGAGCGCCTTCGCGCGGTCGATCGCGAGCTGCTCGATCTTGTCGATGAACTCGCAGCCCCCGTAGTAGCGCTTGCCGGGGTATCCCTCGGCGTACTTGTTGGTCAGCACGGAGCCCTGCGCCTCCCGGACCGCGCGCGAGACCCAGTTCTCCGAGGCGATCAGCTCGATTCCCTCGTTCTGGCGGCGGACCTCGGCGCGGATCCACTCGGCGACCTCGGGGTCGACGACGGCGAGGTCGCGATCCATGGCGGCGGCGGGGCTCGGGGCGAACGGCATGGGAAATCCTTTCGGCTCGGCGGCTCTACTCGACGACGAGCTGGCGGTATTCGGAATTGCAGTAGCTGTCGGTCATCCCGGCGATGTGGTCGGCGATCGCGCGGTAGAACGCGGGCTGGGGACGGTAGCGCTCGGCGACCTCGCGCTCGACCTGCGGGAGCGGCACCTCGCGCAGATAGCGCACCGACAGCTCCCCCGCGATGCCGCGGAGCACGTCGTCGGGCAGCAGGCGCGGGTTGTCGCGGTAGGCGCCGAAGACGCCGGCGAGCACGCGCCGCGCGTGGCCGTCGTGCCGCGAGACCGGGAAGGAGTGGATGATGTGCCGGTACACGAACTCGCGCAGCTCCGTGTAGAGGCGGCGGCCGGAGTCCGTGAAGGCGACGAGGTCGCCCGGGAGGCGGTCGCGGCGCGCGGCGAACTCCTCCGACGTCGTGAGCCGGTTCGTCTCGAGCCACTTCTCGATGCGCGCGCGCGAGCCCTCCACCAGGTCCGCGCTCAGGATCGCGATCATGCCGCGGATGAGCGACGCGCGCCGCGACGCCGGGTCGCTCCCGTAGCCCCGCGCGGCGCGCACCTGCCGCGCGATCGCGAGCTCCTCGATCGCGGCCTCCTCGGTCAGCGGCAGCCCGTCCTCGAGGTCGTGCGTCTGCTGGGCGATCTCGTCGGACCAGTTGACGATCTGCGCCTCCAGGCTCCCGCCCGATTCCCAGCGGAGCCCGTCCGTGAAGTCCAGCGGGAACGGATAGTCCCGCGTCCAGGAGGTGTGCTTGAGCATCCCCTCCCGGACGTCGTTCGTCAGGTTGAGCCCGGGCTCTTCGTAGCGCTTCTCGAGGCGGTCGACGACGCGCACCGACTGGTAGTTGTGCTTGAACCCGCCGGCGTCGGGATGGCTCTCGCGAAGGAGACGGTCCAGGACGTACTCGCCGGAGTGGCCGTACGGCGTGTGGCCGAGATCGTGGCCCAGGGCGATGGCCTCGGCGAGGTCCTCGTTCAGCCCCAGCGTCCGCGACGCGCTGCGGGCGATCTGCGCGACCTCGATCGTGTGGGTCAGGCGGGTCCGGAAGTGATCGCCCTCGTAGGGGATGAAGACCTGCGTCTTGTGCTTGAGGCGGCGGAACGCGCGCGAGTGGATGATCCGGTCGCGGTCGCGGGCGTAGTGCGTGCGCGCGTCGCCCGGGGAGCCCGCCACGGGACCGCGCGGGCGCTCGGCCCTCGCGCTCTTGGACGCGAAGATCGCGAGCCGATCCTCCTCGGCGCGCTCGAAGTGCTCCCGCGTGAAAACGGCGGTGGCGGTCGTCATCCCCTCGTCGCTCCGTCAGGATTGCCGCGGGAGAGCAGCAGCCCCCTCGCCTCTCCCACCAGGTAGAGCGATCCCGCCACGATTATAGGTTCGCCGGCGCGTCCGGAGAGGGCCGCGTCGAGCGCGGCGCCGACCGACGCGGCGGTGGAGTCCGGCGCGAGGCCGCCGAGGCGTCGCCGGAGCTCCTCCGGAGGCACGGCGCGTTCGTTCGCGGGAGCCGTGAACCAGACGCGCGCGACGCGCGGCAGGAGCAGCCGGCCGATCTCCTCGACCTGCTTGTCGGCCATGACGCCGAAGATCAGGCTGGCCCGGAGCGACGCGTCCTCGAGGAATCGCGCGAGCGCGGCCGCGCCCTCCGCGTTGTGGCAGCCGTCGAGGAGGACCGTGTGCTCTCCGACGCGGAAGCGCTCCAGGCGGCCGGGCCAGCGCACCCGCGCGACGCCGGAGCGGATCGCCTCCTCGCCGATCCGCGGCTCGCCCTCGGCCAGAAGCTCCGCGGCGCGGACGGCCAGCGCGGCGTTGCGCGCCTGGTGCGCGCCCGGGAGCGGCGTCGCGAGCGCGTACTCGCGCAGGGGCGTCCGCGCGTGGAAGCGCGTCCCGGCGAGATCCGTTCCCACCTCCCCGAGGCGGATCTCCCGGTCCGCCTCGTGCAGCCGCGCACCCGCGGCGAGGGCCGCTTCCGCGAGCGCCGAACGCGCCTCGTCCGCGTCGGCCCAGAAGAGGGCCGGCTTGCCGCGCCGGAAGACGCCCGCCTTCTCGCGCGCGATCGCGTCGAGCGTGGGACCGAGGTCCGCCATGTGGTCGTAGCCGATCGACGTGACCAGCGACAGGCCGGCGGGCGCGACGTTGGTCGCGTCGTGGCGCCCGCCGAGCCCGACCTCGAGCACCGCGAGCTCCAGCGCCTCCTTCGCGAAGATCGCGAAGGCGGCGGCCGTCATCGCCTCGAAGTACGTCAGCGGCACGGCGGGGGCGCGGTCCGCCGCGGCGAACACCCCGCCGAGCGCGGCGTCCAGGGCCTCCGGCGAGACGTCGTCCCCGCCGACCCGGATCCGCTCGGTCACGGCCATCAGGTGGGGCGAGGTGTAGAGACCCGTGCGCAAGCCGGCGGCCGATGCGATCGCGTCGAGCGTGGCCGCGGTCGAGCCCTTGCCGTTGGTGCCGGCCACGAGCACGCCGGGCACCGCCCGCTCCGGCCGGCCCAGCCGCTCGCAGACCGCATCGATCGCGGAGAGGCCGAGCCGGATGCCGCGCTGACCCAGGGACTCGAGGCGCTGGAGATTCGGGAGCGGCCCTACGCGACCCACAGCAGCCGTAGGCATCTCCCGAGCGTGGCCTTCATCTCCGAACGGTCGACGATGAAGTCGAGCATTCCGTGCTCGAGCAGGAACTCGGAGCGCTGGAATCCGTCCGGGAGAGTCTGGCGGATCGTCTGCTCGATGACGCGTGGGCCGGCGAAGCCGATCAGGGCGTTGGGCTCCGCGACGTTGAGGTCGCCCAGCATCGCGTACGACGCGGTCACGCCGCCCGTCGTCGGATCGGTCATCACCGAGATGTACGGAATGTGGTTCTCCGCGAGCCGCGCCAGCGCCGCCGAGATCTTGCCCATCTGCATGAGCGAGAGGATCCCCTCCTGCATCCGCGCGCCGCCCGAGCACGAGACCAGGATGAGGGGCCGGCGCTCCGCGATCGCGCGCTCGGCCGCGCGCGTCACCTTCTCGCCCACGACCGAGCCCATCGAGCCCGCCATGAAGAAGAACTCCATCGCGCCGATGAGCACGGGGATCTGCTCGAGCGTCCCCGAACCGACCACGATCGCGTCGGACGGACCGACGTTCTCCTCGGCGTCGCGAAGGCGGTCCTTGTACTTCTTGCTGTCGCGGAACTTCAGCGGGTCCGCCGAGCGCAGGTGGCCGTCGATCTCGACGTAGCGCTCATCGTCGAAGAGCATCCGGAGCCGCTCGGGCGCCGAGAGGCGGAAGTGGAAGCCGCACTTCGGGCAGATCTTGAAGTTCCGCGCGAGCTCCTTGTTGTAGAGGATCTGGCGGCAGTTGTCGCACTTGACCCACAGCCCCTCCGGCACCTTGCTCGCGCGCCGCTCCCGGGGCTCCTTGGGCGCTCGGTCTTTCTTGAACCACATCGGAAGGGGGGTGATCGTAACAAAGTCCGGCGCCCGCCGCCGGACCCATCCCGGCGCAAACCCCTGGCGCCCCGCCGGTTAAGGTTCGAGCGAGCCGGCCGGCAGGACCTCGCTGCGGAGCGCGAAGCGCGAGCCCCGGGGCGAAAACGGCGCGGCGAACGTGCGCTCGAGGTTCTCGGCGGTCAGCACGGTCTCCCGCGGTCCCTGGGCGATGGTCCGGCCGTCCTTCAGCAGGAGGACGCGCGCGGCGAGGTCGGCCGCGAGCGCGACCTCGTGCGTCACGAGGACGACGGTCGTGGCGCGCTCGCGGTGGATCCTCCAGAGCGTCTCGAGGAACTCGAGGCGGTGGCGCGGGTCGAGGCCCGCCGTGGGCTCGTCGAGGAGCCACACCTGCGCCTCCTGCGCGAGCGCACGCGCCAGGAAGACCCGCCGCCGCTCGCCCCCCGACAGCGAGGCCGCGTCGCGCTCCGCGAGTGTTTCGACGTCGCAGGCGCGCATGGCCTCGAGCGCGCGGCGGCGGTCGTCCGAAGTCTCGGCCACGAAGCCGCGGCCGTACGGCGCGCGGCCCTGGAGCACGAGGTCGAGCGTTCGGATCGGGAACACGAGGTCCACGCTCTGCGGCACGTACGCGACCCGCTGTGCGGTGCGGCGGCGCGGGAGGGATTCGAGCGGCTCGCCGTCCAGGAGCACGTCTCCGCCGCCGATCGGCACCACGCGCGCGAAGACCTTGAGCAGGGTCGACTTCCCGGATCCGTTCTCCCCGAGGACCGCCGCGATCACGCCCGCGGGAATCGCGGCATCCAGGCCGCGCAGCACGGGCCCCGCGCCGTAGCCCGCGACGAGAGCGCGGGCCTCGATGCGGTGCGCGTTGCCGGCGGCGGCGCTCACGGCGTCCTCAGGAGCAGCCACGCGAAGAGCGGCGCGCCGAGGGCGGCCGTGATGGCGCCGATCGGCAGCTCCGCGGGGGCGATCGCCGCGCGCGAGACCGCGTCGGCGGCGACGAGCAACGTCGCGCCGGCCAGGAACGACGCGGGCAGCAGCGTGCGCTGGTCGTTGCCGAAGGCGGAGCGCACGGCGTGGGGCACGAGGAGGCCCACGAATCCGATCACGCCCGCGAACGCCACGGCGACCCCGGTCAGGAGCGACGCCGCCAGGAAGACGACGCGCTTGGTGCGCTCGGTGTCGACGCCGAGCGCCGCGGCGTTCTCCTCGCCGACGCTGAACAGGTTGAGCCGCGCGGCGGCGGCGACGAGGACGGCGGCGCCGGTCACCGCATAGGGCAGGAGCGCGCCGACCTTGCGCGGCGTCGCGTCGGCGAGACTCCCCATCATCCAGAACAGCATGCTCCGCGCGGCCTCGCCCGAGGCGATCGAGAACGCGCCGAGCAGGAGCGCGGAGAAGAACGCGTTCGCGATGAGTCCGGCGAGGAGCAGCCGCTGCAGGTCCAGCCGGCCGCCGCGCCGGGCGAGCAGCGCGACGCCGAGCGACGCGGCCGCGGCCCCCACGAAGGCGGCGGCCGGCGAGACGAGCGGCGACAGGCCCGCGAGCGCCGCGAGCGCCGCGCCGACCGCGGCGCCTCCCGACGTCCCGAGCAGGAACGGGTCGGCGAGCGGGTTCTTGAGCAGCGCCTGCAGCGCCGCGCCCGCGAGCGCCAGGCAGCCGCCGACCAGCGCCGCGAGCGCGATGCGCGGCGCACGGAGCGAGGCGAGGAGGCGCGCGGTCTGGCCCTCCTCGCCGCGGCCGGAGAGCAGGTCTCCGAGCGAGAGGTGCACGCCGCCGACGAGGAAGGCGGCCGCGCACGCGAGGACGAGGAGGGCGATTCCGAGCGTGATCGCACTCCGCTTCACGACAGGCTCTCCGCGAGCCTCTCGAGCATGTCGAAGACACGGGGTCCGGGACGCGTCAGCGCGGACTCGTCCAGCCGGACGACGCGCGCGCGGGCGATCGGTCCGCGAGACAGGGCGCCCGAAGCGCTCGCGCGCGCATAGGCCTCGCGTGTCTGGTCCGAATCCGGGATCACGAGCACCTCGACGGGCGCCGTCGCGACCCATTCGGGCGAGAGGACCGGCCAGCCGGGGCGGGCGGCCACGACGTTGTCCGCGCCCGCCTCGCGCAGCAGGTCGTCGAGAAAGGTCCCGCCGCCCGCGGCCTGCGGCGGATCCGGCCACACGAGCAGCAGCGTGCGCGGACGGCGGCGTCCGGCAACCCGCCGCGCCACCTCCGCCCGGCGCCTCTCGAGCTCGCGCGTCAGCCGCTCCGCCTCCGCCGTCCTTCCCAGCCGCTCGCCGACCTGACGGATCCCGGCGAGCACCGCGTCGAGCGACCCGGACGGAATCACCGCGACCGGAAGGCCGGCCGCCTGCATCGACGAGACCGCGCCGCGCGCGGTGCCCTCGGCCATCGCGAGCACGAGGTCGGGGTGCAGCGCGGCCACCTTCTCCGGATCGACCTCGAGACCGCCGACCCGCGGAACCCGGCGCGCCGCCTCCGGAAAGTCCGAATACTCCGAGACGCCGACGAGCGCGTCGCCGGCGCCGAGCGCGAAGACGATCTCGGTCAGATTCGGGGCGAGCGTGACGACGCGGTGAGGCGAGGCGGGAGACGCCACGCGTTCTGGCGCCCGGCACGCGACGAGAATCGCGGCGGACGCCAGAACGGAGATGAGCTTACAGCTCACGGCTTACAGCTTTCAGCTTGGCCTCGAATGCCAGGAAGCGGCGATTCTAGAGCGAGACGCTGTGAGCTGTTCGCAGTGAGCGGTGAGCTTGAGCGGTGAGCTACTTCAGCCCTGGGCTTCCGCCTCTTCCAGCTCGTTCCGGACACCCAGCCGCTGGCACGCCGCGTCGTACATCTGCCGGGCCGCCTTCTGGGCGTTCTGGAGCTCGGCCAGGCGGTCCTTCACCTTCGCGAGCTCTTCCTGGATCTCGCCCTCGAGCTCCTGGATCTCGCGCTTGGTCACGGCCAGCGTGTTCTCGTAGAACTTCTTCTGATCTCCTGAAAGGGCCATTCCCTCTGACCTCCTAATCCACGTTTCTCTACGGCTTCACTTCGACGACGACGGGTCGCCACATTTTGACAGGGATCCCGTTTTTCGTGGCCGGCTCGAATTTGGCGTTCCGCACGGCGGCGAGGACCGCCGCGTTCACCTGGTCGACTCCGGGAAGGCCCTGCTGCACACGCGCCTCGATGACCTTGCCGTTCTCGTCGACCTGGACGAGCA
>DASXAG010000110.1:0-75850 GCA_036406835.1 Thermoanaerobaculia bacterium | reverse complement strand
CAAACCGCTGGTTTAAGCCACTCACCCACCTCTCCGCGAGTGGTCAGACCGGCGATGGTAAAGGATTACGCTCCGATACGAAACCAGAGGTTCGGCGCTCCGAGCCGCGGCTCGAAGTTACGCCTCAGGCCGTCCACGGGTTCGAGCCGACCACCGAAGGCAGACCCCCGACAGGAGGCAACGCCGTCCGCAGGACGGCGGTCAATCCCGTCCTCTCCGCCATTCACCCCGGCAGCAGCCCGGAGATCAGCGTGAACACGACGAAGACCGCGTAGGGCGGGATGTAGCCGCGGTCGAAGGTCCCGATCTCGCGAAGGGCCATCGCCGCGATCGCCAGGAACGCCCCCGCCATGGCGAGGGCGTTGCGCGGCGAGTGGCGCTTGAGCAGCCTCCTTCCCCAGACGATCCCGAAAACGAGGAAGAGCCCCATCCCGAGGTAGTCGGCGTCGTTCTCTCCGGTGGACGCCCAGTACCAGAAATTGACGTCGGCGGCGAGCGCCGCCAGCAGGACGGGCAGCCATCGGCTCTCGAGGGCCGGTTTCGTCATGGCGGCGGCTTCGATCATACCTACCTACCTAACGCCCATCGGCCCTCCCCTGTGACAGAATCCGCGCAGGTTCCATTCCTGGGGGGAGGAAGAGTGGGGGCTGACCGGGTCGCAGCCTTTTCCATCCTCGCGCTGACGGTGAGCCTGTCGCTCGCGCGTCCGCGCATCGGGCGGATCCGCGTCCAACACGCCATCGCGGGCGTGCTCGGCGCGATGCTGACCGTGACCCTCGGCATCGTTCCCATCGACCTCCTCACGCTCGGGATCAAGCTCCTCTTCTTTCCCGTGCTGACCATCGTCAGCCTCATGGTGATCACGCTCATCGCCGAGCGCGCCGGCCTCTTCGACCTGCTGGCGCGCGCCGTCGCGACCGCGGCGCGCGGCGACGGCCGGCGCCTGTTCGCGTTCCTCTTCGCGTGCGGCACGGTGACGGGGATGCTCTTCACGAACGACGCGGCGGTGCTGATCTTCACCCCGCTCGTCTTCCAGCTCGTCGAGCAGATCCAGGAGGAATCCTGGACGGCGAAGAACAAGATCCCCTACTACTTCGCGGTGCTCTACGTCGCGAACCTGGTCGGCGCGCTCGTGACGAGCAACCCGATCAACATCGTCGTGGCGAGCCTCTTCAAGATCTCCTTCGCGGAGTACGCGCGTTGGATGTTCCTGCCGGCGCTCGCCAGCATCCTCGTCACCTTCGCCGGACTCGAGCTCGTCTTCCGGCGCTCGATCCCCCGGACCTTCGTCGTCCCGCCGCCTCGCCCCCGCGGGTTCCGGGACACGCGCCGCATCGCCCTGTCGGTGGCGGTGCTCGCGGCCACGCTCGCCGGATTCTTCACGCAGGGCTGGACGGGCATTCCGACCTGGCTCGTCGCCTTCGCGGGCGCCGTGATCCTGCTGGGCCTCGACTCGACGTTCGGGAAGGGCGACCCGATCCGGATCCTCCGAGGCGTCAGCTGGGACGTGCTCGCGTTCGTGGTCGGCATCTTCATCGTGGTGCTGGGCCTGCGCCACGCCGGCCTGACGCACCAGGTCGGGGTGATGCTGGGCCACCTGGTCGCGAGGGGGACCTCCGCGATGACGCTCGGGACGAGCCTGACCGCGGCGGTGCTTTCCTCCATCATGAACAACCACCCGACGGCCGACATGATGGGCTGGGCGATCCGGGACCTCACGCTGCCCGCCCTCCAGACGAAGGGGCTGGCGTTCGCGGCGCTGATCGGGGGCGACCTCGGACCCAAGATGCTGCCGATCGGGTCGCTGGCCGCGCTGATCTGGTTCCGGATCCTCCGGCAGCGCGGGGTCCAGATCCCGTACTCGCTCTACGTCCGGATCGGCGTCCCGGTCACTCTCCTCGCCATCCTGGCCTCGGTCCTCGTGCTCAACGCGGAGCTCCTCCTCGCGGCGCCCACCCCTTAGGCCCGGTGATAGCATCCCCGAAAAATTGAAACCCCGAATTCAGAGAGGGACAGGTACGGCATGTCGAGCTCTGTAGAAACGGCCGCGGGCGGTACCCAGGCACTCGACGCGTATCTGCCCGATCTTCCCGAGATCGCTCTTCCCCAGGCCCCCGCCGCCGCGCTGCTCTGGAAGCGCGGGCTCACCGTCGCCGGTATCCTCGTCACCCTCTTCACGCTGGACGTCATCACGATCATCTTCGCGGACTACTGGCTGTTCCAGAGCCTCGGGTTGACGAGCGTCTTCTGGACGAACTTCGTGATGGGTGCCGAGCTCTACGTGTCGGCATTCCTCGTCTTCGCCGCCGGCATCGCCGTGCCCGCCTACACGCACGACGTGAGCCCCCGCATGCGCCGCGCGTTTGCCCAGACGGCGTTCCTCGTGGCGTCCGTGGCGGCGTACCTCGCGGCGACCAACTATTCCGACTTCCTCCTGGGCGGCCGCGGGTTCACCTTCGAGCAGACGGATCCGGTCTTCCACCTGGACATCGGGTTCTACGCCTTCAACCTCCCGAACCTCTGGATCGCCTGGCGGTACCTGACCTGGGGCGCGGTCTTCTTCCTGCTGTCGTCGATCGCGTGCGCCAACGCCGCGCGCGCCCGCGATCCGAAGGCGCTGCCGCTCTCGCGTCTCCGCGCGCGCGTCGCCCTCTCCGCGACGCCGACGACGCGCCTGGCGTGGCTGCTGCTCGGCGCGCTCGTCGCGATCGGCGTGTGGCTCACGCGCTACGACCTCCTGCTGCGGAACAACTCCGACGCGGCCACGATCAAGCGCGGCGCCCAGTACCTCGACGTCGTCGGCTTCTTCTCCAATCTGAACTACATCTGGCTCACCTCCTTCATCGTCCTCGGCATCACCGCGGCCGTCTTCGTCCTGCTCCGCGCGATGCACGATCCGTCGTCGCCCGACTGGCGCGACCGGGTCCGCCGGGCGGGGCGGATCGCCGTTTGGCTCGTCGTGCTGGACTTCGGGTTCAAGTGCGTCGTCGTCGCGCGCTACTGGATCTTCGTCAAGCCGAACGAGCCGGTGATCCAGCTCCCCTTCATCCAGCGCCACGTGGACGCGACGCGCGCCGCCTACAACCTCGAGGGCGTCAAGGAGGTCGACTTCCTCCCGAACCGCCCGGGGGATCCGGTGCCGTCCGCGGACAGCCTGCTCGCGAGCCCGACCCTCAAGAACGCGCCGCTGTGGCCGGGGTTCGTCAGTTACCTCGAGCGCTGGATCGACCGCCAGCACTCGCAGCGCATCCTCCAGACGCAGGGGTCCGCGATGGTCTACGGGCCCACGCTCGAGCTCTTCCAGCAGCAGCAGAAGCTGCGCACCTACTACAACTTCATCAACGTCGACAGCGTGCGTTACACGGTCGGCGGCGAGAAGAAGATGTTCGTCTCGTCCGTGCGCGAGACGCCGCTCTACGAGCCGGTGCCGTGGCTCGCGTACTGGGGCCAGCGGTTCATGATGTTCACGCACGGCTGGGGACTCGTGGCCGCGCCGGCGGCCGACATCACCGGCGACGGCGGTCCGAATTACGTCTCCTGGGACATTCCCACCAAGGTGAAGTACCCCGAGCTCGACGTGAAGGAGCCGCGCGTCTACTACGGCGAGGGCTCCGCCACCATGGCGTTCTCCAACGTGCACGGCATGAAGGAGCTCGACTACCCGACCGACCAGGACCGCGCCGAGATCTACCTGCCGGAGAGCGAGAAGACCGGCGTCCACATCGACTCGCTCTGGAAGCGGATCGTCTTCGGCTGGCGCAGCGGCAAGTTCTGGGAGCTCGTCTTCTCGGACCTGATCAAGCCGGACACGCGCGTGCACTACTTCCGCACGCCCGTGGACCGCCTCGCCCGCATCGCGCCCTTCCTCTTCTACGACTCGAACCCGTATGCGGTCGCCGTGGACGGCCGGATCGTGTGGATCGTCAACGCCATGACGACCACCGATCGCTACCCGTACAGCCTGATCGAGGAGCTCGGCGACAAGTCCGACGAGCGCTCGCCCTTCCCGCGGCCGACGCGCTGGGTCAACTACATCGAGGACTCGGTCAAGGCGACGGTGGACGCGGCGACCGGCAAGATCACGTTCTACGCGATCAAGGACTCCCCGGTGATCCGCGCGTACGAGAAGATCTACCCCGGCCTCTTCACGCCGGCCTCGCAGATGCCGGAGGGCGTGCGCAAGCAGCTGACGTATCCGACGCAGCTGCTGCACATCCAGTTCGACGACCTCTACATCTACTACCACATGAAGGACCCCATGTACTTCTTCAACATGGAAGACATGTGGGACGACGCGGACGAGGTGCTCGGGCCGATCCTCGACACGGGCAAGGCCATCACGTTCTCGATGGAGCCGTATGCGTGCATGCTCGACACCGCCAACGGCGTGCTGCCCGAGGCGAGCCCGAAGGTCCAGTACTCGCTCGCGATGGTGTTCACTCCGGAGAAGGCGCTGAACCTGCGCGGCATCCCGATCGCCTACCAGGATCCGCCGGACTACGGGAAGCTCGTCGTGCTGCAGATCCCCAAGGGGCAGTTCGTGATCGGTCCGGAGCAGGCGGACGCCGCGACGGACCAGGATCCCTACATCTCGCAGAACTTTTCGTGGTGGAACCGGCGTGGCACGGAGGTCATCCGCGGCCACACCACGCTCCTGATGGTGGGCAAGGAAGTGCTCTACGTGGAGCCGATCTTCCTGCGGTCGCAGCAGAACGCGCTGCCGCAGCTGAAGAAGGTCGTCGTCGTCATGCGCGGCAAGCCGTTCATGGCGGACAACCTCGAACAGGCCGTGCGCGCGGCCGTGGCGTGGTGGCAGCATCCGACGCCGACGAACCCGACCAATTCCGCCTCGAACGGAGGACCCGATGGAAGCAGACCCCCGGCTTGACGCGCCGCCGCTCGAGGCGGACACCCGGGCCCTGGCCGAGGACCGGCACAAGGTCGACCTCGTCTGGTCCTACACGTTCTCCTACGCGCTGGGGGCGTTGCTGCTCGTCGCGCTGATCTGGTCCTCGGGGGTCTGGAACTTCCTCGCGAACACGCGGCTCCTGTCGGTCCTGATCGACTCGGGCGTCGTCAGCTACCACGACGCGCAGACGGGCTTCATCCGCGGCGTGCCCGACCTCAAGTACTTCCTGAAGGCGCAGGACCCCATCAAGTGGGGGCTCGTCGAGGGCGCGGCGCTCATCTTCCTCGTCTTCTGGCTGATCAAGGCGGCGCAGTTCCACGGCTTCTGCCAGTTCGTCGGCGTCCGCGGCACCTTCACGCAGCACGCGCGCGCGTACCTCGAAGGCGTCGGCGTCAACCGCCTCCTTCCGTTCAACCAGGGCATGGTCCGAATGACCCGCTTCATGGAGGGGCAGGGCGCCCCGGGCGACCGCGTCGCGCAGGCCGTCTTCCTGGGCGAGCTCTTCGTCGTGCTCGAGATCATCGTGTACGCCGCCTACGGTCCGTTCGGCCTGGGCTGGTCGGTCTGGCTCGCCCAGATCTTCTGGTCGCTCGTGATCCTCGGCCTCTGCTACCTGATGGCGCGGCCGAGCCGCCTCCATCCCGAGTCCTCGATCATCCCGCTGCACTGGTCGGAGGTGAAGGAGTCCTTCCGCGCGCTCGCGCGCCGGCCGATGGTGTTCACCAAGCTGACCGTCCTCTCGCTGCTCGCGTTCGGTCTCGAAGACATCGCGGCGTACATGATCGCGATGGCGTTCACCTCGACGCACGTCATCCTGAACGTCAATTTCTCGATCCTCCTCATGGCGATCGTGGCGAGCTACGTCGCGCGCCTGATCCCGCTCACGCCGGGAGGCATCGGCCAGTTCGAGTGGGGCTTCGCGGCCGGCCTCTACCTGGGCGGCGTGGGCTGGCCCGAGTGCGTGACGATCGCGATCCTGGACAACTTCGTCCGCTACGCGTCGGGCACGCTCCTCTGGGCGTGGGTCTACATCCTCCGCGTCGACTACTCGTTCGAAGTCCTGAAGCGCGTCGACCCGACGCGGACCCCGGACCTGTAGGAGGGCTCGGGCGCCCGGGAGACCGGCCATGGCGCGCACGTTCGGCGATCTGGTTCGCATCGTGTCGACGCCCGAGACCGAGCGCGCCGGCCTCGCCGGGCGGGTGGGCAACGTCGCGGGAGAGACCCAGCCCTCGGTTTCCGGCGTGGAGGTCATCGGCGGGACCGGAGACGACTTCGCGCTCGACGTGCGTTTCGAAGGGAGCGGAAGGAGCCACTGGCTCGCGCTCGACCTCGTCGAGTTCGTCGATCCCGGCGCCACCGGCTCGACGGAACGGATCCGCCCGAGAACCGAGGAGTGGCAGGAGAAGGACCTGCCCTCGTCCGGGTGGCAGCGCTTCCTGGCGCGGCTGCGGGGACGCACCTGACCTCCGCCACGATGTCGCCGCAGAGAGTGACGTGTCAGCGCGGGGGAATCGAGGCGCCGCCTTCCAGCGGCTTGGCGACCTTTCGGTAGAAAAAGTCGTCGTCCGGATCGCCGGCTCCCCTTCGGATCACGCAGTTGAGGCAGTCCACTCCCGGCTTCACCGAAGCGAATTCCCGTCGAAGCGCCTCGAATTCGCGGCCATGCCAGATTTCGGAGAACGTCTGCCTCGTGAGATTGCCGGCCGGTCCTCGCGTCCAGGCGATGCAGGGGTAGACATCGCCATTCGGGTGGATGTCGAGATGTTCCCACGGGGTGCGGCAGATCAGCTTTTCCCCCGACTCGCTGAAGAGATCGATGGTCGTGGGTCGGTCGCGGAGAAACCCGGCGTCTTCGATTCCCGTGCGCCGGCAGAATCTCGCAAGCCGTTCTCGGGCGAGCCGTACCTTCGCCCAAAACTCCGGATCGGAATTCTCCTGAACGACCGCGTTGCTCATCCGGGATACCGTGCGGACGCCGATCTTCTCCGGCTCGATCTCGGAGACGAGTCCGAGAAAGGAATCGAACTGATCGATGTTCATCTCGGAGAGGACGTGATTGATCCGAAGCTGCGGCAGGAGGACACCTCGTTCTCTCCGCATCCGCTGAAACAGGCGGAGATTCTCCATCACCGTCTCGAATCGGGCTCCGGTGCGGATCGCCTCGTACGTTTCTTTCGTTCCGCCATCGATGGAGAACGTCAGGCACGTGATTTCGGCATCCAGGATCTTTCCGACGCTCAGCGCATTGAGAAGCGTGCCATTCGTGATGATTTCGCTGTACGGCACGCCGAAAGCCCGCACGGACTTCAGCCTGTCGGGAAAGTCGCGGGTCATGAACGGCTCGGTCAGGATCGAGAGAATCAGAATGTTGGTCAGCGGAAATACCTGCTCCGCAATCGAGTCGAATAACGGCCTGGGCATGTCGTATTTCGGAACGGCCGCGACCCGCGCGTCGCTGAAACCGCACATCTTGCACTTCAGATTGCACCGGTTGTTCTGATCCATGTAGACCGTCAGGATGCGGCCCCTGGCCGGTCCGTCACCTCTCCAGAGCAGCTTCCTCCTCAGGTCCTCGTATTGCGGAAGAGTGACGGTCGCAAGGCGAGACGGTTGCTCACCGGAGGATGCCCGTGACCATCCAAGGCGGAAGGGATTCCGGAACCAATTTCGCATCGCGGCTCTCGACAGAGTACGGAGCAACCCCTCCGGCTGTCCAGGAGCCGCGGCGAATCACGAGAGAACCGAAGCGCCCGACGTCCCGTCGGACCGCCTGCAAAGAAAAAGGGCCCGGTTTCCCGGGCCCTTTCGGCATTTGCCTGCCGTCCGGACTACCTGAGCTTCATCAGCAGGACCGCCACCGCCGCCAGCATTCCGGCCAGCAGCGCCAGCATCCAGCCGCTCAGCGTCGGGATCGCGGCCGCCTGGACCGCGACCACCGTGACCGAAGCCGTCGCCGGCACCGCGTTGAAGTTCGGCGGCAACGTGGCCGTGATCGTGATCGGTCCGCCCACCGCCACGCCCGTGATCTGGAAGGAGACGCTGTGCTGGTTCGCCGGGATCGTGACCGTCGCCGGGACCGTGGCGATCGTCGTGTCGCTCGAGACGAGCGTCACGATCGTGTCGGTCGACTGGGTGATGTTGATCGTGGCCGTCTCGGTGGCGGTCGAGCCGACGACGACGACCCGCGACGGCGGGGTCAGGGTGATGGTGACCTGCGTCGGAGAGCCGATGACGAGCGTGTAGGCCTGGGTGCCCGTGCACGTGTTGGCGTCCGTCGCCGTGACCGTGATGGGAAAGGAGCCCGCCACGGTCGGAGTGCCCGCGAGCAGGCCGCCCGCGGTCAGCGTGATGCCCGCAGGCAACGCGCCCGTCTCGGTGAACGAGTACGGAGCCGTGCCGCCGCTCGCCGTGAGCTGCTGGCTGTAGGGGGTGCCCTGCGAGCCGCCGGGCAGCGTCGGGGGCGAGACCGTGATCGTCGGGCAGACCGAGCCGCACGAGACGAAGAGCCTGCCGCCGCCGTTGGCGTTGCATCCCGAGGACGGATCGCCTTCCTGGCAGTCCTGCTCGGGATCGTCCCCGCCCACCATGTACAGACTCGCGAGGCATCCCGCCGAGGAGAATTGCCTCTTCACGAAGGACGGGTGCTGCGCGTACACGGCGGACACCGCGCCGCCCGAGATGACGTCGCCGTTGGCGATGAACTTGACCGAGCCCCCGGCCAGCGTCCAGAGGAACGCGCCCTCTCCCGGGTTGTCCGCCTCGTGCCCCTCCGACGCGCCGTCGGTCTCGTCCGGACCGGTCGTCGTGCCGGTGACGTAGGCGACCTGGTTGGCGTTGTTGATCGTGATCATCTCGGAGGACAGCGCCGGAGGATCGGTCGTGCCGCCGCTCGCGACCTCGTGATTGGTGCCGTCCCAGAAGTAGAACGCGCTGTTGTTGTCGCCGTTGTAGAACGCGCCGTACACGACGTTGCCGCCGTTGTTGATGTCCGAGAAGGCACCGATGCTCGAGATCGTCTTCCCGTTGACGACGTCCCCGACCGAGACGATCGTCGCCGTGGTGGACGGCGGCGTAAAGCGGAACAGGTGGTCGACGCCGCCCACCGTCGCGCGGTAGACGACCTGGTCCGAGTCGTTGATCGAGACGCGCGGCCCGATCGCCGTGACGCCCGCGACGCCGCCGCGCGCGACCTGAGTCGACGTGCCAGGAGCCGTGAAGTTGAAGACGCCCTGGGTTCCGTCCGCCAGGTTCAGAACGACCGGCACGTGGCCGGAGGCGTTCATGTGGCCGTCGATGTTCTCGTAGACGCAAGTGCTGAATCCGCACATGCCCGTCGGTTGGGTGTTGTCATCGCTGCCGAACCCGATGACCGTGGAGCCGCCGACGCTCGAGCCCTGCGCGACGAGGAGCGAATTGACGCCGCCGGTGTTCAGGACGAGGCTGTGGTCGTTCTCATCACAGTCCTCGAACTGACCGGTCCAGGTGATCGTGCCGTCGGTGACGGTCTCTCCCGGCGTCGTCGGCCAGGTAGGCTCGGTCGCGCCGCTGGTCCCGCCGCCACCGATGAACACGAGACCGTTTTCGACCGTCGGGTAGGTCTCGTTGGCCGGGAAGGCGTGGTTCGGCTGCCAGACCTCCTGGTGCTCCCGCAAGTAACCGTCGAAGAGGACCTGCCCGGCGTCGTTCATCGCGACCATCGCGGAGAAGCCGCACATGTGGCGTCCGCCGATGTTCGAGCCGCTCGCGGCGATCTTCGCGAGCGCGCCCGCGCCGGGGCCCGCCGTGAAGATGCCGGAGGGGCTCTCGTCGTCGTTGCGCATGAACCCGGCGCTCTCCGCTCGGAACGCGACCTTGCCGGAGGCGTTCATGGCGTGGAAGTCGCTCCACCCCATGAGCTGCTCGCCGTTGCCGCCGGGAACCAGGTCGCCCTCGGCCGCGATCGTGGTCTCGGCGCCACCCGAGGCTCGCGAGACGATCTGCATCGGGCTGCAGCCCGTGAAGGCGCCGGGATAGAAACCGATGGCCTTCCAGGTGATGCCGTTGTCGTTGACCGTGGCGCCGGCGGTCGTTGGCCACACCGGTTCGGTCGCGCCGCTCGTTCCGCCGTTCTGCGCCTGGAAGAGGAGGCCGAACCGATAGACGTTCGGCGTGTTCGTCTCCGCGACCATTCCCGCCTGGTAGGCACGCGCCGGCGTCCAGGTCTGGCCCGCGTTGACCCATGTGATCGTGCCATCGACGACGGTGCCGCCGAACGCGGCCGGCCACGCCGGCTCGACCGCGCCGGTCGTCCCGGCGTTCGTCGCCATGAACTTGTCGCCCGCGAAGGTGTCGAGCTTCACGACGTTGTCGTGCAGCGCGTGCGCCGTGTTCGGCTGCCACTCCGCGCTGTTGCGGAGATCCGAATCGCAGCTCGCCTGCAGGCCGAGGAAGACTTTCGTGTACGAAACGGTCCCCGCGGCGTTGATCACCATCGACGCACGGCCGACGTACGGCGGACCGACCGCGTCGATGACGTTCGGATTTTTCCCGGTTGTTCGCTGAGCCTTCCAGGCGGCCTGCCGCGCGTTGGCGTGCGCGGCCCCCTTTCCCTTCCCGTGCGGCGGCGGACCTCCGTGGTCCTTGTCCTCCGCCCGCAGGGCCGGTCCGAGGAACATCGCGCCGAGCGCGGCGATGAGGACCAGCGGCCAAACGAAACCGAAACGACTACGCCGTGGGCTCATTGTGTCCTCCTGGAAGATCAGGAAGAACCCCACCGGGGGAGAAGGAAACCTGCAACTACTGTATACCCAAAGCGGTCGTCAAGGACCGCCGGGCCTCATTTCTCGGCGACCCCCACGTCGGGAGCCTTCCCGAGGAACGTCACCCCGTCCACCTTCCCCCCGCCGTCGACGGCCGAGAACCCCGTGATCTTCCCGAGATCGCCGTCCGCGACCGCGGCCCCCGGGACGATCCGGGTGTGGGGCATGCGGCCCTTCATCCACGCTTCAGCTCCGACGGTGTTCCCCCCGATCGCCGCCTTCAGGCCCGGATCCGCGCCGAAGACGTTGTAGTCGCAGAGCGAGAACGCGCCGGCGCTGGCCGCGCGGAACGCGATCTCCGGGGCGAGGACCAGGTTGTTGGCGATGGTCACCGCGCGCGCGTCGGCGCCGACCTGGAAGGGCACCGCGTAGTGCGCGAGGATGTTGTTGGAGACCCGCACGTCGCTCGATCCGTCGATCGAGAATCCGACGCTGTCGGCGGTCAACTGGTTCTGGAAATAGTTGCGGGAGAAGAGGATCCGCTCGGGCGGCGTTCCCGGGGCCGCGCCTCCGGCGGCCGGCCCGATCCGCACCGCGATCGACGCCTCGAGCACCGTGTTGTCGCGGAAGGCGACGTCGCGGCATCCCGCCCCGACCCGGATCGCCTCGCCCGTCCGGCCCTCCTCGGGGTCGGGCCGGTAGTTCGAGAAGCGGTTGCGGGAGAGCGACACCCTCTCGCAGCGCCCGAGGTCGAGACCCGGACCGTGGTCGTTGTGGATGCGGTTGCCCTCGAGGACGATGTCCCGGGCCGGGGCGGCCGCGCTGCCGCCGCCCACCGTGACCGAGGCCGCCCGATTGTGGTGGATGTGGTCGTTGCGCAGGGTCACGTGGGAGGCGCCGGACTCGATGCGGACCCCCTTCGACTGGTGAATGTGGCAGTTGGACAGGGTCACCCGGTCGCTGCCGGCCTTCACGACGACCGCCGGCCCCTCGCCTTCGTAGATGTGGCTCTGGTCCACCTCGATGTCGTGGGCGTCGGGGCCCGAGATCACGAGTCCCGCGACGTCGTCGTCGAGGAGCGCGAGCTGGACCTCCCAGAGCTGCCAGTGGGCGCGCTCGATCGTGAGCACGTCGCCGCCGCCGGGCGCCGCCTTCAGGAACGCGTGCCTCGCGAAGACCTGGATCGGGGCCTCCGCCGTGCCGCTCTTGCAGCCGCCGCCGATGCGGAAGGAGCCCGCGTAGATGCCCGAGGCGATGAGGAGCCGGTCGCCCGGCTCGAGACGGCAGAACGCGTCCTGCAGGCTGGCCCACGGGTGCTCGGCGCTGCCGTCCCCCGGGTCCTTCGCGTCCGCCGAGACGTAGCGCATCCGCTTCGCCTCCGGAAACTTCGGGTCGTAGGGCAGGCGCGCCGGGAACGGGTCGCCGTTCAGGAGAACCGCCGGCTCCCCGTGGAGGAGGTCCGGCTCGATCGGCGAGTTGGACTTCTTCTCCTCCTCCTCGGGCGACTGCTGCGGCGGAGGGAACTTGGTCTCGTGCTGGTAGGGCGTCGGGCGCGCCGGCATGCGCGCGCGC
This sequence comes from Thermoanaerobaculia bacterium, assembly GCA_036406835.1. Classification (GTDB taxonomy): domain Bacteria; phylum Acidobacteriota; class Thermoanaerobaculia; order UBA5066; family Gp7-AA6; genus DAHUXD01. Next base: position 63,628 of record DASXAG010000110.1, on the reverse strand, counting down.
ACGTCCTCGGGATTGTCGGAGGCGCGGCCCGGCGTGGGCGTCGGCGAGGGAGCGGGCTGGGCCGCGACCAGCGCGGCGGTGAGAGAGGCGAGGGCTGTGGCGAGCCCGGTTCGGTGGACACGCATGGTCATCTCTCCTCGATGCCGAGATCGGGCGCGGATCCCCGGTGCGGGAACCCGCCGAGCGTCGAACCCTGATCGCGGACCTCGGCGCCCTCGATGCGCGCGAGGTCGTGATTCTGGATCCGGACGCCGCGAGCCACCTTCGAATGAGACATCTTTCCCTCCTCCAGCGCCTTCGCCAGCGGCATCTCGCGTCCGGCGAGACGCGCCGTCACTCCCTCCGACGCCGGCGAGAACAGGTTGTAATCGAACGCGAGCACGCTCTTCGGGTCGTCGATGGCGAAGCCGACCTTCGCGACGCCGACGGCCAGGTTGTTGACCACCGTCACGCCCTGCGTCCGCGGCGGGCGGCCGGCGATCGCGAACGCCTCCCCGACCCGCTCGAGCACGTTGTGGACGACGCGGGTGTCCCGCGCGGCCTCGAGGCGCACGCCGGTGCCGACCGAGACCGTCTCCACGACGTAGTTGTGGTCGACGGTGACTCCCGACGCCTCGCGCGACTCGCCGCCCTCTCCCGCCTCGCCGACCTGGATGCCGATCGCGACGTCGGTGACGGCGTTCTCCCGCACGATCGCGCGCCGCACGCTCCCGAGCGCGATGCCGCGGGTCCCGGACCACGTGGGAGAGTCGGTGATCGTGTTGCCGGCGATCCGAACGCCGTCCGCCGCCTCCACGTCGATCGCGGTCGCGGCGTCGTCGCGGATCGAGTTGCCGACGACCTGCACGGCGCTCGCCGGTTTACCCCCGTCCGACGGCGCCTGCACGCGGACCGACCCGCCGGGGTTCTCGCTCAGCTGGTTGTTCGCGATGAGCGTGTCGCGCGCCCCGGCCAGGACCGCGATCCCGACGGCGTCCGGGTTCGATCGCTCGAGGCGAGACTTCGAGATGCGGGCGTTCGCGACGCGGACCGCGACGGTGCCCCCTCCGACCGAGACGCTCGGACCGGCGCCGCCCGAGACCCGCGCGCCGTCGAGGAGGACGTCGTGCGCGTCGCCCTCGATCGCGATGCCGGGGCTCGCCGACTGGTCGAGCGAGACGTACGTCCCGGAGAGGTGCCAGAACGCCCGGCGGACCGTCAGCGCCGCCGCCCCGACGCCGCCGCCCGGCGCGAGCTTCGCCCTGGAGTCGAAGACCACCTGGATCGTCCGCCGACGCGTTCCCTCCTTGCAGGTCTCGTCGATCCGGATCGGGCCCGCGTAATCGCCGGGGCCCACCCGGAGCCGGTCTCCCGGTTCGAGCGCGCGGAGCGCGGCCTGGAGATCGTGGAAGGGACTCCCCTCCGATCCGTCGCCACTGCCGCTGGCGCCGCCGTCGCCCTTCTTCGCCGCGACGAAGAGAGTCCGGTCGGGCTTCGCGAGGACCGCCTTGACCGGCGTGACCTGAGGAAACGGTCTGCCGCTCAGGAGCAGGGCCTGCGGGAACTCGGGCACGCGGAACGGAATGACGGGAGTCGGGATCGGTGTCGGCGCCGGATCGGCCCTCACCACTCCCGGGGTCAGGGCGAGGACCGCTCCCAGCCAGACAGGATTCACCGGCATTTGCGCGATTGGCGCGGGATCCTACCACGCGGGACACACCGCACCCGAACCCGAACCCGAACCCGGGATACGCTACGCCGACGGAGGAAACTCGAATGTCCCGTTGTTCGTCGCGCCTCGCGCTGACCGGCGCCGTCCTCGCTCTCGCCTGGCCCCTCGCCGTCGCCGCCGAGTCTCCCGCACCGGCTCCGCCGACACCGACGTATCGCTGCCAGGGCTTCGACGAGCCGCTCCACGACGGCATGAACATTCCGCGGGGCCGCGTGCTCCCGCTGCGCGGGAAGCTCGTCGCCGCCGACGGGAGCTTCGGCGACCAGAAGACGATCAAGACGCCGCCCGCGATCTCCTTCAAGTTCCAACCCGAGTCCGGCGCCGAGGTCGACAAGACCTCGACCGTCGAGGTCCGCGACTACGGCAAGGGCAACCACTTCGTGTGGGACGACGAGGCGCACTGGAAGTTCGACCTCGGCACGAAGAGCCTGGAGGATTCCGGCAAGTACCAGGTCCGCCTGGTCTCCGGAGACGAAGCGGAGTACAAGGTCGATCCCTCCTGCTCGCTGACGTTCAACCTCAAGGGCGGAGAAAAGGGCGGCGAGTAGCGCCGCGCGCGGAGATCCGGCTCCCCGAACCGTGCGGAAGATCGCCGTCCTCCTCGTCGCGCTCCTGCTCGCGGCCGCGGCGTGGTGGGCGTACCGGAACTCCTCGCTGACCCGCCTGCGCGCGCGGTTCGAGCCGTGGATGCACCGGCTCGAGCGCTGGCGCGACGCGAACGAGGCCGTGCGCCGCGCGCTGCGAAGCCCGGCCGCGACGCCGCAGGATCCCGAGGGAGTCGCGACGCTGCGGTCGTGGGCGTGGAAGGGGCTCGACCGCGTCGCTTACGTCGACTACCGCGTCGAGAGGCCGCGGCACGAGAGCCCGGGCGGCGCGGAGTCGACGTCGGGTCTCGCGACGTTCTGGGTCGGCGGCTTCCGAAGCGACGGCGCGCGCGTCGAACGCAGCGCGCGCACGTACGTGACCGAGCTCGACGGAAAGCCGTCCGTCCGCTTCATCGCGATCGCGTCCGACCGCGTCGAGAGCGCGCCCCGCTTTCGCGACGCGACCGCCGAGGCGGGCCTCGGGGCGCCGCGCCACGATCCCCGTCTCCCCGAAGCGCTGACGAACCACCTGATCGCCGACATCTGGCCCGGGTCCGGCGTCGCGGTGCTCGACTTCGACCAGGACGGCGCCGAGGATTTGTTCGTCGCCGACGGAGAGCGGTCGATCCTGTACCGGAACGACGGCCACGGGCGATTCACCGACGTCACCGAGAAGGCGGGGCTCGCGAAGTCGGCCACGGAAGGGATCGCCGCGACCGGAGTCGCCGCCGGCGACGTCGACGGCGACGGTTACCCGGATCTCTTCGTCACGAACGCGTTCGGCCCCGCGCGGCTCTTCCACAACAAGGGAGACGGCACCTTCGAGGAAACGACGGCCTCCTCCGGGATCGCGGTCGGCGCGAACGCACGCTCGGCCGCCTTCGCCGACGTGGACGGCGACGGCGACCTCGACCTCTTCGTCGCCGTCACCGGCGACTACTACCACCGCATGCCGGACCCGCCGTTCGACGCGAATGACGGCTCCGAGAATTTCCTCTTCCTGAACGACGGCAAGGGCCACTTCACCGACGTCACGAAGGAATGGGGCCTCGCGGGCATGCGGCGCTGGACGCTCTCCGCGCTCTTCCAGGACTACGACCAGGACGGCCACGAGGACCTCCTCGCGACCAACGACTTCGGCCTGAAGAACCTGTACCGGAACGTGGGCGGCCGGCGCTTCGCGGACGTCGCGAAGAAGACCGAAACGCTGGCTCGCGCCTACGGCATGTCGGGAGCGTGGGCGGACTTCGACGGCGACGGCCTCCCGGACGTGTACACGACCGGCACGGACACGCAGTGGTACTTCCTCCACGAGTACCCGGCGATCCCGGTCAGCATCTGGGGACGGCTCTTCCTCTCCACGGCGATCCGCTGGTGCGAGGAGATGGCCTCCGGCAACGCGCTTCTCCTTCAGCGTCCGAACCACACGTTCGCGAACACGACGGACCGCTCCGGCGCGCAGCACGCCGGCTGGAACTGGAGCGCGATCGCGGCCGATCTCGACGACGACGGCTGGCCCGACGTCTTTTCGACCAACGGGATGTGGGGCGACGGCCGCGATCACGACGTCGAGCTCGAGTTCTGGTGGCAGACGCTCGCGTACTGGGACGACTACGTGGCCGGCACGAAGACGTTCGACCGCAAGGGCGCGGGCATCGCCGGGATCGAGCGCGACCGCTACTTCCACAACCGCGGCGGCGCCGCGGCGATGAAGGACGGCACGACCCTCTTCGAGGACCGCGCGTTCCTCGACGGCCTCGACCTCGAGACCAACGGCCGCGCCGCGGTCGCGTTCGACGCCGACGGCGACGGCGCGCTCGACGTCTTCGTCCGCTCGGTACAGGCTCCGGAGGCCCTGTTCCTCGGATCGCGTCCGGAGGGCAACCACTTTCTGCGCATCCGTCTCGTCGGAGCCGCGGGACAAGACAATCGCGACGGCATCGGTGCCCGGATCGAAGCGACTCTCCCGTCGGGCCGGCGGATCGTGACCGAGAACGCCAACGCGAGCGGCTACCTCTCGACCGGCAGCCCGATCGTCCACCTGGGCCTCGGGAAGGACACTCGCCTCGAGAACCTGGTCGTGACGTGGCCGTCGGGCGCCGTCCAGAAACTGGGACGCCTCGACGCGATCGACACGGCGATCGTCGTCGACGAGACGAGCGGCGTCCGGCCGTTCGAGCCGCGTCCGCGATAAACTGGAACATCCCGATGGAGTCCCCCATGGCGGCCGAGCCCCTCGCCTACGACGTCGTCGTCGTGGGCGGCGCCGTCGCGGGCGCGTCGACGGCGACCGTGTTGAAGCGCGGCAATCCCGCGCTGCGCGTCCTCGTCGTCGAGAAGACCGAACGCTTCGACTGGAAGGTCGGCGAGTCCACCGTCGAGGTGTCCTCCTACTTCCTGACGCGGGTGCTCAAGCTCTGGACGTACCTCTCGCGCGAGCAGCTTCCCAAGCAGGCCTTCCGGTACTGGTTCTTCAACGACGACGTGACGTGCCTGCGCGAGGCGTCCGAGACCGGACCGACCCAGCTCGCACGCACGCCGTCCTTCCAGCTCGACCGCGCGAAGCTCGACGAGCACATCCTCTCCGTCGCGCAAGAGGCGGGCGCCGAGCTCTGGCGGCCCGCGAAGGTCACCGGCTGGACTCTCGGCGAGGGGGCCGGGCCCAACACGCTCACGGTCGAGAGAACCGACGGGACGACGACTACCTCGTCGACCGTCTCCTGCCGCTGGCTCGTGGACGCGACCGGCCGGCAGGCGATGCTCGCCCGCAAGCGCGGCGGCGTCACGCCGATCGACTCGCACCCCACGGCCGCGATCTGGGTCCGCTATCGGAACGTCAAGGACATGGACGGCATCGAGGTCGCGGGAGTCGATCCGGCCGATCCGTGGCACCGCGCGCTCATCGCGCCGCGGCGGGCGGCGACCAACCACTTCACCGGCTGGGGCTACTGGATCTGGTTCATCCCGCTGCACGACGGCGAGATGAGCGTGGGCCTCGTCTGGGACAGGCGGCTGGTGACTCCCGAGGGGACGACGCCGCTCGACAAGCTCACGCGGTTCCTGCAAACCAACCCCCTGACGCGCGAGATGATCGAGGGCGCGACGGCCGTCGAAGGCGACTGCCGCTACTACGCGCACCTGCCGTACTTCGTGGACAAGTTCATCGGCCCGGGCTGGGCCCAGGTCGGCGACGCGGGCGGATTCCTCGACCCGTTCTACTCGCCCGGGCTCGACCAGATGTCGTTCTCCGTCTGGACGCGGACGCGGCTCATCCTCCAGGACCTCGGGGGCGCCCCCGCGGAGAAGATGGCCGAGGAGTACGCCCTGCACAACCGGAGGTACGACCGCTACTTCAAGTACTTCTACGAGTCGATCTTCCGGGACAAGTACTACGTCATGGGCGACTACGACACCATGACGACCGCGTTCCTCCTCGACACCGCGCTCTACTACTTCGCCGCCGTCATGCCGATCTACCGGTGGTCGCACGAGCGACTCGGCATCCCGCCGTTCTTCGAGGACGGCGCCGAGATCGGCTACTACCCCATCCGCTTCTACAACCGCCGCCTGGTCAAGATCGCGCAGCGCAAGAAGGCCCTGGGGATCTACGGGAACCACAACGCCGGCCGCCGGCCGAAGTTCGTGGGCTACTCGGTGCGCGGAGCGATGTGGGTAATGCTTTTCCACGGCCTGCTCCGCTGGGGCAAGGCGGAGCTGGCGAACGCCTGGACCTACGTCGTGCGCCCGCGGCCGATGACACGGGAGGCGGGAGGCGCGAGCCGGAAGGCGGAATCGCCCGGCCAGGAGTTGAAGGCTCAGGGCTGACGAGCATCTTGTCATCCCGAGCGGAGCGAGGGACCCCTTTGAAGCCATGCTGTCGCTCGGAAAGGGATCCCTCGTCGCTGCGCTCCTCGGGATGACAGGACCAGGCGGCACCGCGCTCGTCACGGGCGCCTCGAGCGGCATCGGGCTGGAGCTGGCGACTCTCTTCGCGCGCGACCGGCACGACCTCGTCCTCGTGGCACGCAGCCGCGACCGGCTCGACGCCATCGCCCGCGGCCTCGGCGAGGAGTACGGCGTCTCGGTCACGATCCTCGTGCGGGACCTCGCGGATCCCGCCTCGCCGGACGCGATCGCGCGCGACCTCGCGGAGCGTGGTCTCGACGTCGACAGCCTCGTCAACAACGCCGGGTTCGGCGTCTACGGCCCGTTCGCGGAGACTCCGATCGAGAAGGAGCTCGAGATGATCCGGGTCAACGTCACCGCGCCGACGCACCTGACCAAGCTCCTGCTTCCCGGAATGCGCGCGCGGCGGCGGGGCCGCATCCTCAACGTCGCCTCGACGGCCGCGTTCCAGCCGGGACCGCTCATGGCCGTCTACTACGCGACCAAGGCGTACGTCCTCTCCTTCACGGAGGCGCTCGCGAACGAGCTCGACGGCTCGGGGATCACGGTCACCGCGTTGTGCCCCGGCCCGACGATCACGGAGTTCCAGAAGAACGCGGGCGTGGCGCAGACGCGCCTCTTCCGGTCGATGCTCGTGATGAACGCGCCCGAGGTCGCGCGCGCCGGCTACGACGGGATGCTTCGGGGCAAGCGGATCGTCATCCCGGGCGCCGGCAACCGCGTGCTCGTCGAGGCGCTGCGCGTCAGCCCGCGCCGCCTCGTCACCGCGGTCGCCCGGCGCGTCCAGGAGAGCAAGAGGTGAAGGACCGAGGTCCCCGAACGGCGCTGGTTCTCCTTCTCCTCATCAACCTCTTCAACTACGTCGACCGCCAGGTCCTCGCCGCGGTCGTGCCGTGGATCGAGCGCAGCTTCTTCGGCGGCGGCGCCGCGCGGTCCGAGGCGCTCGAGGCGCTCCAGGCCTGGTGCCGCGACCACCTCGGCTTCCAGCCCGCGCTCGCGCTCATCGGGGTCCTGTCGATGGCCTTCATGGTGCTCTACATGGTCGGCGCGCCGATCTTCGGACGCCTCGCCGAGCGCCATCCCCGGTGGGTGCTCGTCGGCGTCGGGATCCTCCTCTGGAGCCTGGCGAGCGGCGCGTCCGGTCTCGCGGCGGGCTTCTTCTCCCTCCTCCTGACGCGCTGCCTCGTGGGCGTGGGCGAGGCCGCGTACGGACCGGTCGCGCCGGCGATCCTCTCGGACCTCTATCCGGTCGAGCACCGCGGCCGCATCCTCGCCTGGTTCTACATGGCGATCCCGGTCGGCAGCGCGCTCGGCTACGTGCTCGGCGGCGCGGTCGGCGGCTCGTCGATCGGCGCGCTGGGCGCGCGGCTCCTCGGGATCCATGCGGAGAGCTGGCGGTGGGCGTTCTTCCTCGTCGTGCCGCCCGGCCTGATCCTCGGCACGTGGGCGTTCTTCATGAAGGACCCGCCGCGCGGGCAGACGGACGGGCTCGCGGGCGGACCGGCCCCGCACGTCCGCCTGCGCGACTACGGCATGCTGCTCAAGACGCCGTCCTGGCTCTTCTGCACGCTCGGCATGACCGCGATGACGTTCGCGATCGGGGGCATCGCGTTCTGGATGCCCTTCTTCCTCGTGCAGAAGCCCGGCGCCCCCGCGTCCGCGACCGTGATCTTCGGCGGCATCACCTGCGTCGCGGGCCTCGTCGCGACGCTGTTGGGCGGCGTCGCCGGCGACCGGCTGCGCGCCCGCTTCCCGGGCTCCTATTTCCTCGTTTCCGGCGCCGCGATGCTCGTCGGGTTCCCCTTCTTCCTCCTGACTCTCTCCGCCCCGTTCCCGTGGATCTGGATCTGGATCTTCGTCGCCAGCTTCTGCCTCTTCTTCAACACGGGACCGTCCAACACGATCCTCGCCAACGTCAGCCATCCCTCGATGCGCGCCGCGAGCTACGCCCTCAACATCTTCCTCATCCACGCCTTCGGCGACGTGATCTCCCCCGTCGTCATCGGCATCCTCGCCGACCGCTCCACCATGCACCGCGCCTTCTTCGTCGTCGGCGCCATGTTCGTCGTCGCCGGAGTCCTCTGGCTGCTCGGCGCGCGTCACCTCGAGCGCGACACGGCGCTGGCCCCGACGCGGCTGCAACGCGGGACGGCGTGAGCGACCGGGCGGGAGGCGGCGCGGGGTACGCCCTCGTCCGCGGCCTGAGCCGCCTCCTCCTCCGTCTCTTCTATTCGCGGATCGAGAGGGTCGGCGTGGAGAACGTCCCGGCGGAGGGGCCGCTGATCGTCGCCGCGAATCACCACAACTCGGTCGTGGACGCGATGATCGCGATCGCCATGATCCCGCGCCGCCTGCGCACCCTCGCGAACGCGCCGCTCTTCCGCCATCCGTTGATCGGCCCGTTCCTGCGGACGATGGGCGCGCTGCCGGTCCACCGGCGCAAGGAGGCGGGCGACGATCCGTCCAAGAACGCGGCGCTCTTCGAGGCGACGACCGCGGCGCTCACCTCCGGAGGCGCGATCCTCATCTTCCCGGAAGGCGTCACGCAGCCGGAGCCGAGCCTCCAGGAGCTGCGCACCGGCACCGCCCGGATGCTCTTCGCGGCCGAGAGCGCCGCGCCGGGCCTCGCCGTGACGCTCCTGCCGGTCGGGCTCGTCTTCGACCGGCCGGGGACGTTCCGGGACGGCCGCGCCCTGGTCTCGATCGGCCCGCCCGTCCCCACGCGGGACCTCGGCCCGGCCGCGCCGGGAGCCGCGGGCCTGACGGGACCGCCGCCGCGCGTCCTCACCGAGCGCCTCACGTTAGCCCTGCGCGGGCTCATCGTCGAGGCGGACGACCGCAGGACGCTGCGCCTCCTCAAGCTCGCCGAGGAGCTGTGGCGGGAGGGCGGAGGCTCCGCGTCCCAAAGCGAGGCCGAGCGCGCGGCCTGGCTGCAGGGCGCGATGCTGCGCTACCGATCCCTCTCGCGGGCCGCACCCGAGCGCATCGCCGCGTTCCGCCGCGACCTCGAGGCCTACGACGCGGAGGCGGAGAGGGCCGGCGTCGCCGCGGAGCAGCTGTCGCGCCGCTACTCGTGCGCGAGCGTCGCGCGGTTCACACTGAGCGAAGGAGCCGCAATCCTCCTCGGCGCGCCTCTCGCGCTCTGCGGCATGGCCGTGCACGGGCTGCCCTACCTGCTGACGATCCTCGCCGTCCGGCTCATTCCCCACACCGAGGAGGAGGAGGCGACCGACAAGATCGCGGCGGGCCTCGTCCTCTACCCGATCGCGTGGCTCCTCGAGGGCTGGCTCGCGTACCGGCTCGGCGGCGGCGTCGCGCTGGCCGCCTTCGCGGTCGCGCTCCTGCCGCTCGGTTTCTTCGCGCTCGCCTGGCAGGAGCGGCTCGGGCGCGTCGGCTCGGAGGCGCGCGCCTTCGCGCGGTTCCTCGGCGACCGCGGCGCGTCGCGGCGGCTGCACGCACAACGCCGACGCCTGGTCGCCGAGCTCGGCTCGCTCGTCGCTCTCGCCGACAGCGACAGGGAGTCGAGCGCGCCGTGAGCGTGTCGCTCGCGGCGGGGCGGGCCCTCCTCGTGGGAGCGGGTCTCGGCCTGTGGTTCTGGACCCAGCGGCTCATCGCGCGGCGCGCGTTCCCGCAGGGCGCGATCGGCGACCGCCTCCTCGAGCTGACCGCGCCGCTGAACCGGTCGCTCCACGCTCATCCGCGGCGGGCCGACGCGCTGCTCGCGGCGACGTCCGCCGTGATCGACCTCCTCGGGATCTTCCTCGTCGCGCGGGCGATCCTCGGTCCGACGATCCGGCCGTTCCTGGGACTCGTCCTCCTCTTCGCGCTGCGGCAGCTCTGCCAGGGCCTCTGCGCGCTTCCCGCGCCGGAGGGCATGATCTGGCGGAGCCCCGGCCTCCCGTCGCTGCTCGTGACCTACGGGACGAGCAACGACCTGTTCTTCTCGGGCCACACCGCGATCGCCGTCTACGGCAGTCTCGAGCTCGCGCACGCGGGCGGACCCGCGGCGGCGATCCTCGGCGTCGCCATCGTCCTCGCCGAGGCGGCCGCGGTGATCGTCCTGCGCGCGCACTACACGATGGACGTCTTCGCGGGAGCGGTCACCGCGCTCTGGGTCTGGACGGTCGCCGTCGCCCTCGCGCCCGGCGTGGACCGCTGGCTCGCCGGGATCCTCGGGTGAAAGAATCGCGTTCGACACGAGGAGGTCTCATCCCATGATCCGGTCCCGACGCCTCGCGGCGCTTCTCGCTTCCGCTCTCGTCGCTCGAGCGCTCGCCGCCGCCGAGCCCCCGAAGCGTCTGACCGACGACCCCGGCGTCGCCTCGGCGATCCAGGTGTTCGACGCCTGGGTCGCGCGCACCGCCGCCGACCGCGAGCAGCCGGGCGTCTCGATCGGCATCGTCCACGACCAGGACCTCGTGTGGTCCAAGGGCTACGGCTTCGCCGACCTCGCGAAGAAGACGCCGGCGACGCCGGCGACCGACTATCGCATCGCCTCGCTGTCGAAGCTCTTCACCGCGACGGCCATCCTCCAGCTGCGCGACGCGGGCAAGCTGCAGCTCGACGACCCGGTGTCGCAGTGGCTGCCGGAGTTCGCCCCGACCCGCGTCGACGCGAACAGCCCCGTGATCACGATTCGACACCTGCTGACCCACACCTCCGGACTGCCTCGCGAGGTCGAGGGCACGTACTGGAACGACCTGCGGTTCCCGCCCCGCGAGGAGATGGAGAAGCTCCTCAACCAGGCGGGCGTCGTCGGGCCGCCGGAGACCGAATACAAGTATTCGAACGTCGCGCTTTCGCTCGCCGGCTACGTCGTCGAGAAGGCGTCGGGCGAGCCTTACGCCGACTACGTCACGCGGCACATCCTGGAGCCGCTCGGGATGTCGTCGACGAAGGTGATTCCGCCGCGCGACATGAAGACGCTCGCCACGGGCTACGGGCGGCGCGTTCCCGGCAAGCCGCGGCGCGTCGAGCCATACTTCGACGCGGCCTACATGGTCCCCGCCGCGAACCTCGCCTCGACGGTCGAGGACCTCGCCCGATTCGCGGCGTTGCAGTTCCGCGACGGGACCTCGCCGGCCGCCGGCGGCTCCCCGATCCTGAAGGCGTCCACCCTCCACGAGATGCAGCGCGTGCAGTGGCTCGACCCCGACTGGCGGAGCGGACGCGGCCTCGGCTGGGGAGTCAGCCGCCGCGACGGCCGGACGCTCGTCTCCCACGGCGGCGCGGTTCCCGGACACCGCACCCAGATCACGCTCATCCCCGCGGAGAAGTTCGGCGTGATCGTGCTGACCAACGCGGCGGACGGCGAGCCGTCTCACTACGCCAACGCCGCGATCCGGATCGTGGCTCCCGCGATCGACCGCGCGACGAAGAAGAAGGCCGAGACTCCCCCGTCCGAGATCGCCTGGTCGAAGTACGTGGGCACTTACGGCTGGCAGGACGACGTCTCGCTCGTGATGGTGCTCGACGGCGAGCTCTGCATCGTGGACCCCTCCGACGACGACCCGTGGGAGGGCCGCGTGCGGCTCGAGCCCGTGAAGGACGCCGCCGACACCTTCCGCATGAAGAGCGGCTCCCAGCAGGGGGAGCTCATCCGGTTCGGTCTCGACGCCGACGGCAAGGTCGTCCGGATGTCGGAGCCCGGCGACTACATGCTCCGGCAGCCGTAGGTGCGCCGGGCGGCGCTCCTCTCCGCGGCTCTTTTCCTCGGGGTCGTGCTCGCGACGGACTTCGACGCCGCCGCGCGTCCCGCCGCGGTCGATCCGCCGGCGTCGAGGCCCAACGTCGTTCTCCTCACCCTCGACACCACGCGCGCCGATCACCTCGGCTGCTACGGATGGACGCATGCCCGCACGCCCCATCTCGACGCGCTCGCGAGGCGCGGTCTGCTGTTCGAGCGATGCGACACGGCCGCTCCGATCACGCTACCGAGCCACGCGACGATCCTGACCGGACTCTTCCCGACGCGCCACGGCGTCCGAGACAACGGGACCTTCGTCCTGCCGGCGAAGATCGAGACCGCGGCCTCGCGGCTTCGCGCCGCGGGCTACGACACGGCGGCCGTCGTCTCGGCGGTCGTCCTGGCCCGCCGCTACGGGCTCGACCGCGGCTTCCGCATCTACGACGACGACCTGGGCGCTTCCGCCGGCGGAGGCGAGCCGAACGAACGCACCGCCGACGCGACGACCGAGGCCGCCCTCGCCGCCCTCGCGAAGCTGCACGCGCCGTTTTTCCTGTGGGTCCACTACTTCGACCCGCACGAGGAATACCGGCCTCCCGAGCGCATCGCCCGGACCATGGCCGGACCCCATCGCCTCTACGACGGCGAGATCGCCTTCGTGGACGAACAGATCGGCGCCCTGCTCGCCGCCCTTCCCCCGGAGACCGACGTCGTCGCCGTCGGCGACCATGGAGAGATGCTCGGCGAGCGCGGCGAGCCGACGCACGGCCTCCTCCTCTACGCCGGCGCGCGGAGGGTGCCCCTGATCCTCGCCGGTCCGGACGTTCCGGCGGGGCGTCGCGCTCCCTGCCTCGTCCGGACCGCGGACGTGGCGCCGACGCTTCTGTCCTTCGCGCGCGCGGCCGCCCCGGACGGGCTGGACGGGACGCCGCTTCTGCCGCTGCCCGCGACTTCCGCGGGCGACTGCCGGCGCGTGAGCTACACGGAGAGCTTCCTGCCCTACTTCGCGTATCACTGGTATCCGCCGCGGGCGCTCTCCGACGGCCGGGAGCTGTTCCTCAAGAGCCCGGAGGAGAGCGTCTACGCGATCGACGCGGACCCCTCGGAGACGCGCGCCGCCGCCGACCCCGCGTCCGCGCGCGCCTGGGAGGGCCGGCTCGAGTCTCTCGTCGCCGCCGCCGGAGAGCGGCTCGAGGGCGACGTCTCCGGAGAATCCCCCGCCTCGGTCGAGGACGCGCGCAAGCTGCTGTCGCTGGGCTACCTCCAGGGCGCCGGCGGCGCCGTCGATCCGAAACTGCCGGATGCCCGCCAGCGCACGGACCTCGCGCGCGTGATCCACGAGGCCACGCGGCAGATGCAGGAGGAGCGATTCACGGACGCCCTGCCCGCGCTGAAGTCGATTCTCCGACGCGATCCGCGCAACTTCACCGCGTTGACGCTCGCGGCGCGGTGCCTCCAGGAGACCGGCCAATGCGCGGAGGCCGTCCCGCTCTTCCAGCGCGCGTCGCGGGAGAACCCGCGCTCCGAGGTCCCGATCGTCGACGCCGCAGGCTGTCTCCTGACGCTCGGGCGCAAGGACGAAGCCGCCGCCGAGTTCCGCCACGCGCTCGCGCTCGATCCGGCGCAAGCGGAGTCCGCCACGAATCTCGCACGGCTGCTCTCGCAGGCGGGCGATCGGGACGGCGCCCTCCGGGTGCTGGACGGCGCGATCGCCGCCGGGTCCCGCTCTTCGGCCGTCTTCCTGGAGCGCGGGACGCTGCTCGCGCAGGGCGGACGCCTGACGGACGCCTACGCATCCTTCCGGGAGGCGTTCCACCTCAATCCGGGAGACCCGCTGGCCCTCGAGAACGCCGCCCGCGTCTCATACCAGCTCGGCCGCGACGCCGACGCGGTCAGGCTCTACGAGGAGCTCGCGAAGCTCGCCCCTTCTTCGGAGACCTGGAGGACCCTGGGGGCGATCTACCTCTCGCGCCTCGGGGATCGCGTCAACAGCCTGCGGTGCTTCCGCGCGGCGCTCCCGCTCGAGCTCGATCCGGCGGTCCGCGAGGAGATCCGCCGGATCATTGCAGGACTGGAAGGGTGAGTCCCCGGCCGGCGCCTGACGCGGCGGCGTCCGGCCCGGCGGAACCCGATTCGAACGCGTACAGCGACGCGGCCATCCGCGTCAGGCCGCGGTCCTGCGCGATCAGGTCGATGTGGAGCGAGGTCCAGTCGGCGAGGAGCAGGCCTTCCTTCCCCTGCCCGTCGTACGTCTTGACGTACCCGCGGCAGGACTCGCAGTAGTCGATCCGGAGCCCGCTCTCCCCCTCCACGCTCACCACCGCGATCTTGTGCGAGTCGGCCTCGCAGAACGGGCATCCGGTCCGCTTGAACTGCCAGCGGCTGCCGCAGCATCCGCACGCGAGCAGGCGTTTGCGGCCGGGATCGGCTCCCACGAGCTGCGCCATCGCCGGTCCCGATCCGCAGAGCGGGCAGTAGCGCCGGAGCCACCGCTCGTCGTTCTCTCCCTCCCCGCCCATACGCCAGCGCTCGAACGCGGCGACGACCGGCGCGAGGCAGCGCGACGCCGCGGTCCAGCCGAGGTAGCGCAGCAGGCCCGCCGAGGACACCGCGAGGGAGTCGTCTCCGAGAAGCCACGCCGCGACGCGGCGGACCGCCTCGGGCTCCCGCCGCAACTCGGCGTCGAGCGCACGGGCGTCCTCGCCGACTCGCCCCGCCTCCGGGTCGGACGCGAGCTCGCGGACGAGCGCCAACGCCGCCGCGCCCGCCGGCTCGAGGTCGACCGTGGTCGATTCACCCTGGAGCGCCGGGACGCCGGCCATGAAGTCGGCGCGATGGTCGTCGAACGCGGGCGGCTCGAGACGCGGTCCGCCGGAGGCCACTCGATCGGCCGCGCGCTCGACGCGGGCGCACACCTCGGCGAGCGGCCGGAGGAACGCGTGCGCCTCCAGCCAGGCCTCGATGTCCCCCCTCGGGCTCATGCGCTCAGTGGCTCCCGCGCGCCTCCGCCTTGGGAAGGATCGGGAACAGGCGCGCGCCCAGCCCGAACAGGAAGATGGTCGCGGCGATCAGGCCGATCGAGATGCTCCACTCGACGAGCGACGGGAAATACGTGTGCGGCGCGACCCAGGGCATCCGGCCGCGGAGATCCATCGCGAAGAGGACGACGTTCATCCGGTTGTAGACCACGCCGAGGACCGCGAGGAGCGCGGCCGCGAAGAGCACGTCGGACCGCGACCGCAGCGCCCGGCTCGACAGCAGCACGAGCGGGACGATCCCCCCGAGCACGATCTCGGCGGCGAAGGCCAGGCCCTTCCGTCCGGAGAAGGCGCCGGCGAACGCGCCGCGCATCGCCATGTCGCCCAGGCGGAACCCGAGGTAGACGAGCAGGGACCAGAACGTGACCTGCCCGACCCGGGCGAGCCGGTCCATGACGAGCGGGCGCTTCCAGCCCTTCGCGATCCACATGTCGATGAGGATGACGAGCGCGGACCCCGCGACGATCGAGGAGAGGAAGAAGTAAACGGGCAGCACGGGCGTCCACCACTGCGGCGCGAGCATGTTCGGCATCAGCAGATACAGCGAGCCGAGGGAGCTCTGGTGCATGGTCGACAGGGTGACGGCGGCGATCGCGAGGAGGATCGGCTCGAACGCGGTCCGCGGCCGGTCGCGGAAGATCCAGGCGAGCGTCGCGAAGATCACGAACGTCAGCGCCGTGTAGAGCGGGTTGCGGGTCATCATGAAGATGAACAGCGTTACCGCGAACGCCACGTACCAGCCCGACCACTTCTGCCAGAGCTCCTTCAGGCGATGGAGGCCGAACCGGTCCAGCACGACCGGCAGGAACTCGAACGCGAGTATCGTGACGTAGAGGCCGACGCACCAGGACACCTCGAACATCGCCGAGTGGTCCGGCGACTGCAGGCCCAGCTGGTAGAAGTGCCACGGCAGGCCGAGGTCGGCGATGAGCGTGACGGTCACGAACGAGTAGCTCAGCAAGCCCATGAGCACGGCTATTCGACCCAGCCCGTACAGGTCTTTTCGCTGAAAGACGTAGATCAACCCCGCCATGACGAATGCCCCCGCGGCCACGGCGATCCAGACGAGGTCGAAGACGATCCAGAGGCCCCACGGATAGGTGTCGGAGAGGTGCGTGCTGCCGCCGAGTCCCAGCGCGAACCGCGCCACCATCGACGCGCCGCAGAGGAGCATGAGCACCAGCAGGAGCCAGTTGAACGGGGTCATCAGCTTGTCGGGAAGGGTCTCGAACTCGACGTGGTGATCGTGGCCACCGCCGTGGCCGTTCCCGCCACGGGAGTCCGCGACGGCCTGGACGCGCTTGCGGAAGAACGCGTAGAGGGCGCCCAGGAGCGCGCCGATCGCCATGACCGCCGGGGGGACGGCGCCGAGCGCCGCCGCCGTGAATTTCGGGTACGGCTTCTCGCCGAACGTCGGGAAGCCGAGCTTGTCGAACGGCACGCCCGAGAGGTAGAGCACGGTCGTGCCGCCCAGCTCCTTCTCGCCGTAGATGTGGTCGACGTAGCGCTCGGGCCGGTCGGCCATGCGCTTCTTGGCCATCGCGAGCATCTCGTCGCGGGTTCCGTAGCGGAGAGCGTCCGCCGGGCACGCCTTGACGCATGCGGGCGTATTGATCGTGTCGAGGAAACGCTTCGTCTCGTAGTCGGACGCCTTCTCGCCGTTGAACGTGATCGGGACGGGCTGATCGGCGCGATCGGCGCAGTGCGTGCACTTCTCGATCTTCGGCGCGAGCTTGTCCCACTCCGCGGTGGGGACGTCCCACGGGCACGCCAGCATGCAGTAGCGGCAGCCGATGCACTTGTCGGCGGAGTACGAGACGGGGCCGTCGGGCTGCTTGTAGAGCGCCGTCGTCGGGCACGCCGACACGCAGCCCGGCTCGAGGCAATGGAAGCAGCGCCGCATCACGTAGGCGGCGTCGAGCCCGCTCGGCTTCTGCTCGTTCTCGATCTCGTGGAACGAGATCAGCGTGTACGTCTTCGCGCTGAGCGTCGCGGGATTCTGGAAGCCGAGCTGGCCGTCGAGCTCGGTCGACTCGCCGTCCTTGTCGTTCCACTGCTTGCACGCGACCTGGCAGGCGCGGCAGCCGATGCAGTTGGTGATGTCGATCAGGGTCGTCCGGATCGGCGTCGGCTTCGAGTTGCCGCCGGCGGTCTGCGGCGTGCTCATGCCTTCCTCCCTTGCGATTCGGACCGGCCGCTTCCCGGCTTGCTCGACTTGGCGACGTTCACGAGGCACGCCTTCGTCTCCTGCGTCCCGGCGCCCGGGTCCGCCGCGTCGATCGTGAGGTGATTGACGCTGGCGCCCGGAGACAGCCCCTGGAAGCCCCAGTTGTAGGGCATCCAGACGATCGTGACCTCCTTGCCGTCCACCGTCAGGGGCTTCATGCGCGGCGTCACGAGGGCCTTCACGGTGAGCTCGCCGCGCGCGGAGGAGACCTTGACCCAGTCGCCCGACTTCACCCCGAGCTTCTGCCCGAGCGCCGGCGGGATCTCGACCATGGGCTCGGGGACGAGCTCGTTGAGCCAGGGGATGTTGCGCGTCGTCGATCCGCCGCACCAGTGCTCGGCGACCGTGGAGGTCATGAGCACGTACGGGAACTTGTCGGCCGTGCCGATCGGCTGATGTTCCTTGTTGCTCGGGTACTTGAGCAGCGGATTCGTCCGGACCTTCGGGTGGAGGATGTTGTCGACCGGGCTCTCGACGGGCTCGTACATCTCGGGCATCGGACCGTCCTTCGGGACGTAGCCGACGTCGCGGGGGATCGGGCTGTCGCGCTGGGCGTTGTCGGCCTTGTCGTCGGGGTCCTTGTACACGGCCGCGAAGAGACGCCCCACGCCTTCCGCGTTCATGTGGAACGCGCGGACGCCGTTGGGGGTGCTCGGGCCGTCGGTCGCCTTGGGAACGTCGGGCACGTCGTATCCCGTCCACTTACCGGCCTTCTCGTCCCACCAGACGATGGGCTTGCTGCCCGGGTACGGCTTCCCGTTTCGGTCGCAGGAGGCCCGGTTGTAGAGGACGCGCATGTTGTTGGGCCAGGTCCACGCGAAGCCGGGATAGATGCCCAGGTCCCCCGGATCCGTCCGATTGTCGCGGCGCTTCGAGAGGTTCTTCCCGCCGGCGAAGATGCCCGCGTAAAGCCACGCGCCGGAGGACGTCGAGCCGTCGGGCTTGAGGTCGGCCACCTTGGTCACGAGATCGCCGGCCTTGAGGTTCGACTCCGGGAGGTCCTTGAGCGCGAAGCCGTTCATCTCCTTGAGCACGTCCTCGGCGGAGAGGTAGGTCCACGCCGCCTTCTTGACCGGATCGTCCTTGGGATCGCGCGACTCGTGCAGGAGGTCCCGCACGCGGCGGAAGATGTAGTCGACGACCTCGCCGTCCGGCAGCGCCCGGCCCGGCGGCTTGACCGCGGCGTGGCGCCACTGGATGAGTCCGCCCGAATTCGTGATGGTGCCGTTCTTCTCCATGAAGAAGGCCGCGGGCAGGAGGAAGACCTCCGTCTGGATCGACTTCGGATCCGCACCCGGACGCTTCCAGAACTTCGCCGTCTCCGTCTCCCAGATCTCGTGGACGACCAGCGTGTCGAGCTTGTCGAGCCCCGCGAACGTCAGGTTCAGGTTGGGCGTCGTGACCGCCGGGTTCTGCCCGACGATCCAGAGCAGCTTCAGCTTGCCCGCGAGCGCATCCTGGAAGATCGGGAGCGTGCCGTAGTTCTTCGACGGGCTCTTCTTCGGCAGCCACGCGTAGCAGAAGTCGTTCTCGGGCGTCGCGTTGTCCCCGTAGAACGCCTTGAGCATGTTGACGAGGAACCGGCGGTCGCCGGTCCCGTTCTTCCGGGTGTACGCCTCGAGCGTGGGCTCCGTGGCCGCGGGATAGTCCATGTAGCCCGGCAGGTAGTTGTTCAGCACGCCCATGTCGCAGGCGCCCTGCACGTTGGGCTCGCCGCGCAGCGCGTTCACGCCGCTGCCGGGCTTGCCGAGGTTGCCGAGGAGCTGCTGGAGAATCGTGAAGCCGCGGATTCCCTGGACGCCGGTCGTGTGCTGCGTCATCCCGAGCGCGTAGAGGATCGTGCCGGGCCGGTTCTTCGCGAACGTCTCGGCGATCGACGTGATCTGCTGCGCCGGGACGCCGGTGATCTTCGCGCCGGTCTCGGGCGTGTACCGAGAGACGAAGGTCTTCAGCGCCGTGAAGACGCAGTGCGGGTCATCGAGGCTCGTGGCCTTCTTCGGGCGGCCGGTGCCGTCCAGCTGATAGCCCCACGACTTCGTGTCGTAGGCGTGCTTCTCCTCGTCCCAGCCGGAGAAGAGCCCGTCCTGGAAGCCGAAGTCGGGCTGGAGCAGGAAGAGCGCGTTCGTGTGGGTCGTGACGAAGTCCTCGTCGTAGAGCTTGTTGACGAGGATGTGGTTGATCATCGTGTTGAGGAACGCGGCGTCCGTGCCCGGGCGGATGCGCGCGTACGTGTCGGCGGTCGCCGACGTGCGCGTGAACCGGGGGTCGACGTGGATGATCTTCGCGCCGTTCTCCTGGGCCTTGCGGATCCACTTGAAGGCCATCGGATGGTTCTCGGCGACGTTGCTCCCCTCGATCAGGAAACACTTGGCGTTCTGCATGTCCGCCCAGTGGTTCGTCATCGCGCCCCGCCCGAACGCGGCCCCCAGACCGGGGACCGTGGGGCTGTGTCAAAGTCGGGCCTGGTGCTCGACCCACGGGATGCCGAGCAGCCGGCTGGCCTTCTGGAAGATGTAGCACTCCTCGTTGGTGTTCTGGGCGCCGCCGAGGAACGCGATCGCGTCCGTGCGATTCACGGGGACGTCCGTCCCCAGCGCCTCCGGAGGCTTCGCGTCGGCTTCCCTTCCGATCGCGTCCTTGTTGGCGGCGTGGGTCTTGTCCACGAGCTTCTCGGTCGCGATCCAGTTCTCGTCGCGGACCTTCTTGATCTTCCGCGCGATCTTCTCGGCCGCGTCCTTCCACTCCATCTCTTCCCAGTGATCGCTGCCGGGCGCCCGGTAGAGCGGCTTCGTCAGGCGGTTCGGCGACGCGTGCGTCGCGAACATCGAGATGCCCTTGACGCACAGCGAGCCGCGGCTGACGATGTGGTCGTAGTCGCCCTCCATCTTGATCAGCTTGCCGTCGCGGACCGCGGCGATCATGCCGCAGCCGCACGAACAGAAGTTGCAGGACGTCGTGAACTCGTTGATCTCCGCGAGCTTCATCTCGCGGGTCGCGGCCCGGGCCGCCGCGACGTCGAACAGGCCGCCGAGCGCGAGGCCGGCGCTCCCCCGCAGGCCCAGCTTGAAGAGGTCCCGGCGATTGACGCCGGTCAAGGGGTGCGGCTGCGGCTGAGAAGAGTTCGGGTTGTCATCCATCCTCATGCCCCCCGTCAGGTTGCAGGCGACGGGCGATTCAGATCCACGAGGACACGAGCGCTGCCCTCGCGAAACTGCGCCACCCGTTGCGCGGCGAACGAACCCAGAGCCGACAACTGCGGATCAATGTACAGGAGTCCCGACCCTGGGGCAGTAGGACCTTGGTGCAATGGCGGCTGGTAGTACCCAAATGGAGACAGGAGGTGGGAAAGGCGAGCTGGCGGAGGAGGAGGGATTCGAACCCCCGGTACCGTCTCCGGTACAACGGTTTTCAAGACCGTCGCCTTAAACCACTCGGCCACTCCTCCGATGAGTCATTCTAGCGGCGCAACCAATTGGCTCCGGCCGGGGTTCTGAGGACTGATCATGACGACCTCGTTCAACGTCTTCGACACCGCGATCGGCGCCTGCGGCATCGCCTGGGGCGAGCGCGGGGTCACGCATGCCTGGCTGCCCGAACGGGACGCCGCGCGCCTGCGCGGCCGCATCGCCCGCCGGCTCCCCGACGCACGGGAGGCGAGGCCGACCGAGGAGATTCGCGAGGTCATCGACCGCATCGCGGCGCACCTCGCGGGCTCCCCGAGCGACCTGTCGAGCGTTCCCCTGGACCTCGACGGCGTGCCCGACTTCCACCGACGCGTCTACGCGATCGCCCGCGCAATTCCGCCCGGCGAGACGCTCTCCTACGGCGAGATCGCGAGCCGCCTGGGCGATCCGACGCAGGCGCGCGCGGTCGGGCAGGCGCTGGGCGCGAATCCGATCCCGATCCTGATCCCCTGCCACCGCGTCCTCGCCGCGCAAGGCCGGACGGGAGGCTTCTCGGCCCCCGGCGGCGTGGCGACGAAGCTGCGGCTCCTCGAGATCGAGGGCGCGGCCGCGGCGGCGATCCCGACGCTGTTTCCCGCGAACTCGCGCTAGCCGCTCACGCCCGCTCCGCGCGCACCTGCCCGCGGCCGGCGCGCTTGCCCGCATAGAGCGCGCGGTCCGCGGCCTCGAAGAGATCCGAATCGGGCGCGCCGGACGCCGTGGCGACGCCGATGGTCGCCGAGATGGTCTTCTCGCGCCCGTCGACGCGGACCGGCACCGCGCGCAGCCGCTCGAGGATGCTCTCGGCGCGCCGCGCCGCGGTGTCCGCCTCCGTCCCCGGCATCAGGAGCGTGAACTCGTCGCCTCCCCAGCGCGCGGCGAGGTCGCCGGCCCGCTTGGACTCGTCCAGCACCTGGGCGACGTGACGGAGCGCGGCGCTTCCGAAGGAGTGGCCGAGCTCGTCGTTCAGGCCCTTGAGTTGATCGACGTCGATCATCATGAGCGAGATCGGCTCGGAGAACCGAGCCGCGTGCTCCATCGAGCGATCGTAGTGCCGGCGGAACGTCTCCGCGTTGGCGAGGCGCGTGAGGGAGTCGATCTCCGACAGGTGCCGGTACTGATCGCGGCCGCGCCGCAGCCGGTCGGCGCGCCTGCCCGCGACGAAGCCCGCCGTCGCGAAGACGACGCACGTGCCGATCAGCTGGTACAGGTAGAAGAACGCGTGCGCACGCAGCTCCGGAACCGCGCCGGCTCCCGCGAGAACCCGCAGGATCAGCGCCCCGGCCGGAGCGCCCAGGGCGAGGAAGGCGCCGGCGAGGGCGAACCGGACCGCGAGAGAGCCGACGTGTCCTCTTTCATGCGCGGCGGTCATACTCGGACCGACGTCACGCGCGGCAGGAGCCGCTGCACGTCTTCGCAGCGGCACAGCTCCGTTCCCGGATTCATCACGGAGGCCGCCGCGGCGGCCACGCCGAATCGGACGGCCTCGCGAACCGACGCTCCGGCATCGAGCCTCGACGCGATGCCCGCCAGCATCGAGTCCCCCGCTCCGACGGTGCTGCGGACGGGCACGGTCGGCGCGACCCAGCGCACGCGCTCCTCCGCGGTCACCATGAGCGCCCCGGCGCCGCCGAGGGAGAGGACGACCACCTCGCAACGGCCCTCGCCGACGAGGCGCGAGCACTCCCGCAGGAGCTGCGACTCCTCGGCGCCGCGGAGCCCGGTCAGGCCCTGGAATTCCGCGAGGCTCGGCTTGACGAGGAACACGCCTCGCGCGAGCGCCTCCTGGAGTCCCTCTCCCGAGGCGTCGAGCAGCAGCCGTCCTCCCCGGCTCCGCACGAGCTCCGCCAGGCGGGCGTAGAAGTCGGCCGGGACGCCGGGAGGGAGGCTCCCGCTGCCCACGACGTGGCGCGGAAACGGATGGAGCGCTTCGATTCGGGCGAGGCACGCCTCCCACTCCGCCTCCACGAGCACGGGTCCCGGAAAGACGAAGCGAAACTGGCGGCCCGTCGACTCCTCGAAGACATTCAGATTCTGGCGAGTCCAAGCGCCGATCGGGATGCGGCTCTGGGGAACTCCCTCCCGCGCCAGCAGGCGCTCGAGGAACGCGCCGGTGGCTCCCCCCGCGGGATAGACGGCGAGGACTCCCCCGCCGAGCCTCCGGATCGCCCGCGCGACGTTGACGCCACCCCCGCCCGCCTCGTGGCGGGGCGATCCGCACCGGAGCTTGCGGTCCGGGATGACGCGGTCCACCGCCGCGCTCTCGTCCACGCACGGATTGACGGTCAACGTCACGATCGGCGTGGAGAGAGCTTCGGCCGCGGGGAACGACGTCACGGACGGAGCCTCACGCCGCCCGCACGGTCAGGACCGGACAAGGCGCCGTCGCGACGACCCGCGAGGCGACGCTGCCGACCAGGAACCGCGCGACGCCCGTCCGCCCGTGCGTGCCCAGGACCATGAGGTCGGCGCGGCGCCCGCGCGCCGCCCGGGCGAGCGCCTCGGAGGGCGCGCCGCGCAGGAGAAGCGTGCGGCCGCGCACTCCGGCCTTCTGCGCGAGCACGAGCAGGCGCCGCAGATGCTTCGACGCGTCGGCCCGGATCGCCGCGTCCATCTCGTCGTAGACGCGAGGCAGGACGTATCCGTTCGGCGAGATCGGGACCGGCGGAACGGCGACGTGCGTGATCCACAGCGCGGCGGAGTTCGCCTTCGCCAGGTCGAGCGCCCGCCGGAACGCGGGCCGCGACGCCGCGGAGAAATCCGTGGCGAGCAGGATGTTTCGGATCGGTTTCATGGGGTCTCCTTTCGTATCGAATCGATCGGCTCGATTCGATTCTGTGGCGCGAGGCCGCCGCACCCATGATGCAAACGCACCACGGCCCGGGTCGCCGAGAACAAAGAGAAGCGGCCGGTCTCAGCCGGCCGCTTCAGGCGCCGCGAGAGCGGCGCTCAATCCCGCCCGGACGCCGTCAGGTCGTTGCTGGTTTCACCTTCGCGGCTCCGGGTCGGTTCACGATCACCACGCAGCGATGATGCCTCCGGCGCGCCTGGCCGCCATGATGCAGACGCATCATTTCTTCGGCGGCGCTCACCGGCTCGCCTCGCGGTCGAGCACGGCGAGCGCGTTCTCGAAAATCTCGTCCGCCTGCTCCGGGCTGTTGCCGATCGCCGTCAGGCCCACCTTGCCATACTGCGACAGCGCGCCGATCATGTGGAAGAGCACGCCCGTCTCGGTCCCGTGGCTGTAGTGAAGCCGGTTGATCGTCGTGATGTCGATCAGGTCCTCGGGACAGAGACCGCGGTACGCCTCGGACTTGAGGTTGTCCGTCGAGCGGTAGAACTTCTCGATGTCCCGCGGCGAGCGAAACGCCCCCGACTCCCCATCCAGCTTTCCTCCCGTCAGGAACTGCAGCGCGAGGAACGGATGCGTCGTGCCGCCGATCCGCAGGTTGATCTCGAGCGCGTACACCTCCCACTCGGAGTCCTCGCCGCGGCGGCGCCCGACGAAGAAGTCGACGCCGAAGCGGCTGACCACGCCCCGCGCCGCGAGAGAGGCGCCGACCGCGCGTGCGGCGGACTGGATCTGGCGGCGGTACGGCTCCGCGGCGGGAAAGCGGCAGCCCAGGTAGACCTGGTTCGACGGGCCGCCGAGGATCTGGTCATGCGTGGACAGGAGGACGACCTCTCCCTGCGGGTCGATGCGCAGCTGCACGCTGGGCGACGCCGAGCGCGGAAACTCCAGGTACTCCTCGACGATCCCTCCCATCTCGGCGAACTTGCGGTAGTAGCCCTCCGTGGTCTCGTTCGGAACCGAGAACGCGAGCCGGTTCAGCCCGTCGCGGATCGCGCCTCTCCAGGACACCTTGGGATACGTGAAGATCGCGTTCCCCTCGCCGGAAAAGCTGTCGTCGAACTTGAGCACCGCCCGCTTCGTCCGGGGATGACGGTCCTTCAGCTCGACCAGCGCCGCGAGGACGTCGTCCTGCGAGCGCAGGTCCTCGGAGCCGGCCGGCAGCGGCACGCCGGCCTCGCGGAACAGCTTCCGGCCGCCGGACTTCGTCCCGAGCCGCGTGAGCGCGGGGTCGACGCCGTTGAGCGGGATGCCGAGGAGGACCGCGAGCTTTCGCTCGAGCGGCGTCGAATTGAACACCGTCATGAACGCCCGCGAGGGATCGGCGATGCCGTAGCGGATCCGCTGGATCAGGCGGGGACGCTCGAGGATCTTCTCCGTGAGCGACCGCGGCGAGGAGTCGTACGCGCACAGGAGCGTCAGCCGCGAGCGGGCGTGGCTCGCGGGGATGCCCGCGAGCAGCTGGAAGTAGTACTCGAGGATCAGCGGATGGATGGGCTCGGAGGTCACGTAGACCATCCGCGCCTGGGGATTCCGCAGCCGGATCAGGAGAAAGAGCAGCCGCTCCTCGTAGAAGGACGCCGCCTCGAGCTTCGCGAGCTCGGCGCGGTCCAGCGTCAGCGACGGAATCACGACGGAGGTGTAGGGCTCCTCCTCCCTCGCCGAGAGCGCGTTCCACAGCTCCAGCAGACGCGGCTTGAGCCGCTCGAACTCCGCGATCTCGCGTTCGGGCGTGAGGTCGCGGGCGAAGGGCGGCTTGGGGATCACGGCCGGATCTTAGTGCCGCCCGCCCGCCTCAAAAGAAAGGCATCGCGGCGGGAGACGGCCGCAGCGCCTCGAGGGGAGGCTGCGGCATCCGTTTCCAGGCGACGTAGGGCTTCGCGAGCAGCCGCAGCGCGCCGAGTCCCCGCGCGTAGAGCCACGAGGCCAGGCTCGGCCCCGCGAGACCGGCGCACTCCTCGGGTTGGACGACGAGCGAGACGTCGATCGGCAGCACGCCGACCGGCAGGCGCGCCTTGCGGCACGCCTCCCACACGTGCGCGAAGACCTCGCGCATGGCGGCGGGGGACGCGGGCAGGGCGTTCTCGAGCTCGCTGCCGACGGTCGGCCGGAAGATGCAGACGGTCGGAAACGCGCCCGCGGCGACGATGCGGTCGATCCCGCGCTTGGTCGCCTCGATCGGCTCGATGCCCGCGATGATCTCCCCCGACACGCGGCCGCGGCCGAGCTTGCGCGCCGCGTACTCCATCGCCTCGAAGAACCCCTCCTGCCCGAGCGTCTGCGCCTTGCCGGGGCACATCCGCGCGAAGTACTCGGGATCCTCGAACTCGTAGCAGAACGAGAAGTGGTCCGCGCCGGCCTCGATCAGGGCGTCGTACTCGTGGAACTGCGCGCGCGGGACCGGGAACGCCTGCACGCCGATGAACCCGCCCACCTGCTCGCGCAGGGCCCGCACGTAGGGCTCGCACTGCCGCAACCCGTGGATCTTCTCGAGACGCGGGACGTCCTCGTAGTGGTAGCCGGTGTTGAGATGCGTGAAGACGGAGCCCTCCGCCCGCGCCGCCTGCGCCACCTCGACGACGTCCTCCACCTTCTTGCGCTTCTCCTCCGCGACGCCGACGTTCTTGCCCGTCGTGCAGAACTTGCAGGCGCGCGAGGGCGAGGAGGCCCAGAAGAGGCACGCGTTCGAGACGTAGATGCCGAGGTAGTTTCCCTGGAGGACGCCGATCCGCGGCATCGGCACTCCGGAGGAGGTCGACCGCGAGTACCAGCGCGGCTCGGGAGGCAGCGCGACGTCGTAGACGTCGTTCGACCGCGTGTCGTGGATCCAGTAACCCGACGACGAGTCGCCGCGCATCAGGACCAGCGGCGAGGCCGTCGCGAAGCGTTCGACGACCGGCACGTTCACCCAGATCGGCCGCGGCCGGCCGGGCAGCAGGAGCTCGAGTCCGGAGCCGAGCCCCGCGCGCGTGCGCGAGATCCGGCGTCCGTCCCCGGACGGGTCGCACGAGTTCTCGATCCGCATTCCCCGGCAGAAGAGCTCGATCTCGAGTTCGACGGGTGTCAGCATGGCGTCACCTTATGGTTCGGAGGCCTCGCGCCGCATGATCCGAATCATCCCCGGAAGGCGATTCCGGCGATCTGATGCGATTGCATCAATTCGAGGCGGGACATCCGGCCGGGCGGGACGCCGGCGCCGGCGTCAGATCAGGCCGTTCTGGTAGGCGAAGACGACGGCCGCGAGCTTCGTGTGGACGTCGAGCTTCTGGAGGATGCTCTGGACGTGGTTGCGAACCGTCACCGGCGCGATGAAGAGCTTCTTACCGATCGCCGCCGTCGGCAGGCCCTCCGCCAGGCAGCGGAGGATCTCCTTCTCGCGTTCCGTCAGCTCCGTCACGGGCGCGGACTTCCGGGTCATCGGCCAGAGGGGCGGGCGCGCGTCGGCCTTCTCCGCGAGGCCGCGCTCGAGCCCCGAAGGCTTCTTCTTCTTTCCGTCGCGGAGGACGTGGACCACCGTCGAGAGCGCCGGGTGGAAGGAGGGAATGGCGAACAGCGAGACGTCGACCATCTTGCGCTTCCCGTCTCCGGCCTCCATCGAGAGCTGAAATCGGTGGACGGGATCCTGGGGCAAATCCCGCGCCTGGTGGGCGACGGGGCAGTTGCGGTAGCAGTAGACGTTGCCGTTCTCGTCGCGTCCGCCGATGACGTCGTAGCAGCGCTTGCCGAGCACGGCGCGGGCGGGCCGGCCGAGCATCTCCTCGCACTTCCTGTTCCAGAGGATGATCCGGTCGGAGGAGTCGATCGCGAAGACGGCGTCTCCGCTGCGGGCGATGCGGTCCAGGGCCTCGTCCGAAGTCGCCACGAGTTCCTCGGGGAGATTAGAGCACAGTGGCTCCCCGAGTCCGCCGGCGGCGCGGCGCCCGGACGACCGTGACGGGCCGCCTGGCGACGTAGATCAGGCGCAGGGCCGTCCCGCCGACCACCCACTCGGTCAGCGACTCGCGCCCCTCGCTGCCGACCACGACCAGGTCCGCCTTCACGCGGTCCGCGTGGCGGGAGATCGCTTCCGGCACCTCGTCCGCGTTTCGGGAGTGGATCATTTCGAAGCGCGCCGGGGGCGACTCCGGACGGCGCAGGTCGCGAGCGGCCGCGGCGAGGACCCGGCGCGCATGCACCGCCTGGCGGGGGTCCTTCCCGCCCGCGCGAATCGAGCGAGGCGAGACCGGGCAGACCGTGACCACGATGAGCTCGCCGGTACCCCGGCTCCGGACCAGATGCGACGCGAATTTCAAGGCCGCCCCGCCGGCCCTCGAGCCGTCCGTCGCAACGAGGACTCTCATGGCCACTCGGCTTCGGTGATCGGCACGGCCATCCGCCGCGGGACCTCGAACTGAACCACGGTCTGCGTGCCGTCCTGCGACCGGATCTCGAGCGCCTCCTCGGAGCCCGCGTCGGTCAGCTCGACCCAGACCTGCTCGGGTTCGGCGACGCGGTGCTCGATGTTGGACCTGGGCGGCGCGGCGCCCAGGAAGATGTCGATGACGGCCGGACCCCTGGCCTCGGGAACGATGCCCTCGAGCGGCAGCTCGTGAGCCTCGACCTGCGAGCCGATCTTCGGTCCGAACACCCGGACGGTCGCCCTCCGCCCGTGGTGGCGGCGGCTGAACGCCTCGAAGAAGCGGTCCCATTCGGTCCGGGGGATGAGTCGGTTTCTCATGGCTGACCTCCATGAGGAACCATAGGAGAGAAGCGCCGGGCGCGAATGATGCGTTTGCATCAGGACGCGCAGAGCGCGCGAACACAGAATCGGGCCATGGAAACAGAACAAGTCGAGCAATTCGCCGAACCGATCGATGTCCCGTTTCGCAAGGAGTTCCTGTCTCGGGGCGAGGTCGCCCGCCTCTACGGGGTCTCGCTCTCGACCGTCACTCGGTGGGCCCGCACCGGGCTGATCCAGGCCGTCCGCACTCCCGGCGGCCACTACCGTTATCCCGCGGCGGACCTGCTCCGTTCGGTCCGACCGTCCGCCGTGGACTCCGACACGGCGGAGTGAGGAGGTTCCGATGAACGCCATCCTCGTCCGCGGTCAGCGCTTCCTCGATCGCCCCCTCGGCACCGGCGCGCGCGTCGTGCTCTTCCTCTGCGCCCTGCTCGTCCTCCCGACGCGGGACAACCCGGGCGCGGGCTGGCCCACGACCGGCGCGTCGTGGCTGCCCTTCGCGTTGGGGGTCCTGGCCCTGCTCTTCCTCCGCGTCTGCGTTCAGGGTCGGGTGCGGGACCTCGTGGACGTTGCCGTGCTGGACTTCTATTTCACGGCATTCATCCTCCTGTCCGACGCTTCGCGCGCGGATCTGGCGCGCCTCTCAATCGCCTTCGCGCTCGCGGCCTCGACGCTCGCGGTGGCCTGGCTCGGCGCGACGGCGGACGCCGCGGCGGACGCACGCTCGGCAGGCTGAGGAGAACGAAGAAACCACGCGAAGAAGAGAAAGAGAGGAGGACGTCATGGAGCCCGCGTTCGAATGTCTCTCCCGACCGAAGGCCATCGGCATACTGCGCGAGCGCCTCTCCGCGCTCACCGACGAGACGCACTGCGCCTGCGCCGTGGCCGCGAAGGCCAACGTCTTCTGCGGCGGCCTGCGTGAGCTCTCGGACGCCGAGCTGCGCCGCCGGTTCTCCTGGATCGCGAGGACCCGGCCGGGCATCTCCCGTGAGGAGCTCGAGAGCCTCATCAGCCTTTACCACCTGGGGAGGCAGCAGGTCGCGGGGCTCACGCTGTGCTGCGACCTGGAGACCCGCGAGCACTGCGGGTGCGATGGCTGGAACCAGTTCGACAACCTGGCGCTCGAGGGCGCCATCCTGGAGCTGACGGGCCGCCGTGTCCTCGTCGAGTGACGGTACCGCCTCGCCGGCCCCCGCGCCCGCGGTCCTGACGCGTGAGCAGGCGATCGCGTGCCTGCGCGAGGGCCTGCTCCGGCTGTCGGACGGCGAGCACTCGATGTGTGAAATCGCCGCAAGGCTCGGCGTCTTCTGCCGGGGATTCCGCCGGTGGCCCGACGGAACGTTTCTCAAGGTCTGGTCGAAGGCGATGGGCCGATCCACGCATTTGAACCGCGCCCAGATGGAGCTCGTCGCGGATCTCTGGCAGCAAACCGAGCAGCTGCGCCTGCGGATTCCGATCGCCTGCGACGCTCGGACCGGCTGCGGCCCCTGCCGGGGCTGGGACGAGTTCTCGAACGCGGATCTCGAGCGGTTCTGCGACGAGGTCCTCGGGAGGAGCGTCACGGTCGTCGAGGGAGGCCCGCCCCAAACCGCTCAAAGCGCTCAAAACCCCGTGGGACCAAAGGGCATATTGACTTACCGCCCCTAGGAAGCCATACGATTTGCGGCAGCAGTCGGCCGAAGTATCAAGGCGTCCGCGTCGAGGGAGATGCGCGATGACGACTCATCGAACCGGTCTGGTGACGATGTTGATGGCGGGAGCGCTCGTCGCGCTTCCCACGACGAATCCTCGCGTGACACGCACCGTGGGCCGCGGCCCCATCGACCCGAAGACGATCTACACGAAGTCGCAGCAGGAATTTTGGATGACGGCGGACGAGCTCGGGTACACGCGCCCCGGATTTCACGTCACCGTCAACAGCGTCACGATCAACGCCGACCGAAAGGCCGTCGTGGACATTTCCCTCACCGACGACCTGGGGCAGCCGCTCGACCGCGCCGGAAAAGCGACGCCGGGAGCGATCTCGACGAGCTTCATCCTCTCGAAGTACGACGGCGCCACGCACGACTACAGTGCGTACACGACGCGCAAGCAGACGGGCACGAACGGAGTCCAGGCGACGCAGGCCGGAACCGATTCGGGCGGAAGCTACCAGGACGTCGACCTCGGGCGCGCGATCTATACCTTCGGCACCGCGCTGCCCGCGGACTACGACGCGACGAAGACGACCACGGTCGGAATCTACGGCACGCGCGACATGCTCAACGTTCCCGGCGGCAACTTCACCAAGAACTACTTCGCGAACGCCGAGTACGACTTCCGCCCCGACGGCGGCGCGGTGACCGAGAAGTGGGACCTCGCCAGCAACGCCGCGTGCAACGGCTGCCACACCGACCTCTCGGCGCACGGCGGGGCGCGCAAGGACGTTCATCTCTGCGTCCTCTGCCATTCGAACACCACGGTGGCGGGCACGCCGAACATCGATCCCGACAGCGGCAACACGATCGACTTCAAGGTGATGATCCACAAGATCCACCGCGGCGAGGACCTGCCGAGCGTTCAGGCCGGCAATCCCTATTACATCGTCGGGTTCCAGAACGCGACGGTCGACTTCTCGGACGTCGTCTTCCCGCAGGACATCCGCAACTGCACGACCTGCCACAACCCGGAGTCCGCGCCCGGCGCCGTCAGCTGGTACACGAATCCGAGCGCCGCGGCGTGCACGTCCTGCCACGACGACGTGAACCTGACGACGGGCGAGAACCACGGACCGGGTCCGGAGCCCGACGGCTCGTGCGCGGGGTGCCACCGTCCGCAGGGCGACCAGGAGTGGGACGTCTCGATCATCGGCGCGCACACGGTGCCCACCAAGTCGACGCAGCTGAAGGGCGTGAACGCCGAGATCGTCTCGGTGACCCATAGCGGTCCGGGGCAGAACCCGACGGTCGTCTTCAACATCAAGCAGAACGACGGGACGCCGATTCCGCCGTCCGCCTTCACGACCGTGAACTCCGACGGCACCACGAGCAGCGGCCTGAACGTCATCATGTCCGGCCCGACGACCGACTACGCCATTCCGCCGCAGCTCCGCGAGCGCGCCGACGGCGCGACCCCGAGCGGAGGCAACTACAGCTATACGTTCATGGAGCCGATCCCGGCCGACGCGACAGGCACCTGGGGCTTCTCGATCGAGGCCCGGCTCACGGTGAACCTGAACCCCGCGCCGCGCGACACGACGACCGCGAGGGACGCGGCCTTCAACCCGGTCTTCTTCGCCGCCGTCACGGACCCGGCGCCGGTGCCGCGCCGCATCGTCGTGGACGTCGCCAACTGCAACACCTGCCACGACCAGCTCAACTTCCACGGCTCGAACCGGCTGAACCCTCAGGAGTGCGTCTTCTGCCACAACCCGACCATGTTCGACGATCAGGAACCGCCGGAGTCGCTCGACTTCAAGCGGTTGATCCACCGCCTTCACACCGGGGACGAGCTGACGCAGCCCTACCTCGACTTCAACGGGCTGCGCTTCCCGGGTGACCGGCGCGACTGCGCGATGTGCCACGTGAACGGCTCGCAGGAGATCCCGGACGTGATGCCGGCCGGGCGACTCGCGACCGCCACGCCGAGAGACTGGTACTCGCCGCAGCAGCCGACGGCGGCGGCGTGCCTGGGCTGTCACGACACCCAGGCGGCGGCGGCGCACGCGTTCACGATGACGGCGCCGTTCGGAGAGGCCTGCGCCGCGTGCCACGGCCCGGACGCCGAATTCTCGGTCGACAAGGTCCACGCGCAGTAGCGTTATTGGCGCGTTAGGGTAACAGGGCGGTCGCGTTGACCGCGCCTCGCGTGTTGAGGGAGTGAGGGTGGTGTGAGGAGCCGCGCGACGCTCGCCGCGGTGGCGCTGATGGCCGGCGTAGCGGCGGTCTTTCTCGGCCAGACCGCCGCGCCCACGCCGACCCCGAAGCCGGCCGCCGCACCGGCTTCGCCGGCCGCTCACCCCACGGCGGCCGCTGCGGCCGCCGCCGCCTCCGAACTGCCCAAGTGCGCCGACTGCCACGAGGCGCAGGTCAAGGCCTTCGCCTCGAACCCCCACGCGCGCTCGCACGGTCCGGCGGCGCCGGATCCGGAGGAGGCCTGCTCGACCTGCCACGGCGACGGCACCGCACACATCGAGAGCAGCGGCGATCCCACCAAGATCATGACCTTCCACGGGCTCGAGGGCGCGGAGAACTGCCTCTCCTGCCACTCGAAGTCGAACCCCCACGGCTCGTTCGCGTTCGGGTTCCACGCGAACTCCGCCGCCGTGAACTGCCTCTCATGCCACTCGATCCATGCAACGGGTACCGGGCCGCGCGCCGAGCACCTGCTGGCGAAGGACACCGGCGCGCTGTGCCAGACCTGCCACACGGGCATCGCGGCGTCGTTCCGCAACAAGCCGTACGCGCATCGGCTCGACAAGGGCGGCATGACCTGCGTCGACTGCCACGATCCCCACGACCGGAAGGGACAGCCGGTCAAGCTGACCTCCGACGGCGAGCTCGCCTGCATGAGCTGTCACGCCGAGAAGCGCGGGCCCTTCGTCTTCGATCACGTCACGGGCTCCGCCGGCAACTGCCTGACCTGCCACGAGGCGCACGGCTCGAGCAATCCGAAGCAGCTGATCTGGGCGCGCGTCGACCAGCTCTGCCTCTCCTGCCACTCGAAGAGCGGCGGGCCGCGGACGGCGGGAGGCCAGCCGCCGTCGTTCCACGATCTCTCGCTCCCCCGCTACCGCAACTGCACGACGTGCCACGTCGCGATCCACGGCTCGAACCTCTCCGAGGCGTTCCTCAAGTAGCCATGCGGACGCGAATCGCCGGGATCGCCGCCGCGCTCGTCCTCGGGGTCGCGCCCGCGCTCTTCGCTCAGCAGCCGACCACGGTCTCCCAGTCGTTCCCGGTCGAGTTCGAGCTCGGCTACCGCTTCGTCAAGGTGTCGGGCAACGACGACATGTACCGGACGCAGATCAACGACAAGCCCGGAGTCCTGCTGCGGTCGCTGACGTGGGCCTCGACGAAGCCGCTCGACGGCGTGCTCGATTATTTCCGCATCGACGCCAACGACGTCGGCGCCGGGCCGGCGGGGATGCTCAAGCTCGCCGCCGGGCAGGTCGACCGCTTCCGCCTCGACTTCAGCTGGCGGCGGACCGACCTCTTCAGCGCGCTTCCGGCGTTCGCGAACCCGCTCCTCGACGACGGCGTCATCCCGGGCCAGCACACCTACGACCGCACGCGCGACATCTACGACGCCACGCTCCAGATCTTCCCGGGGAAGACCCTCACCCCGATCCTCGGGTTCACCCGCAACATCTACCGCGGGCCCGGCACGACGACCTTCCACGTCGGCGAGAACGACTTCCTCCTGAACGAGGGGATGCGCGCGATCGACGACGAGTACCGCGTCGGCCTGGCCTTCAACACCTCGATCGTCCAGGGCGCCGTGACCGAGGGGTACCGGCAGTACCGCCTGCGGGACGTCGTGTCGCTCTTCCCGGGCGCGAACGGCGGCAACGTCTCCTTCCCGATCCTCGGGCAGACGGTGACGGCGGACGGCATCGACCGCACCACCAACTCCAAGACGAACACGCCCGTGACGAACGTCTGGATCACCGGGCATCCCCTCGACAAGCTCACGCTGTCCGGCAGCTACATCCGCTCCGACGCGAACGCGTCCTCGGACTCGGCCGAGACCGACGCCGGGAACTTCGTCTCCTTCGCGATCTCGCGCTTCTTCACGGGGCTCGACGACGCGATCAACTCGTCGGCCAAGGTCAATTACTGGCGAGGGTCCGCGCGCGCGGACTACGAGTTCGGCATGGGCATCGGCGTGACGGGAGGATGGACGGAGAGGAGCCGCGAGCTCACCGGCAGCGCGCTCGCCAACAGTCTCTACATCGATTCCCAGACCTTCGGCGGGATCAGCACCGGCGACCTGCTGAACACGGTTCGGAGCAACACCTCGCTCCACCGCGACGACCGCACCTTCGACGTGACCGTCCAGGACCGGCAGCTCGGGCCCTTCGCCGTCAACGTGGGCTGGTCGCAGACCCACCAGGACGTCGACTTCGGCGGCGAGTTTTCGAGCCTCATCGACGGCTCGACGCCCGGGGAGTACGAACGGACCGTCGACACCTATGGCGGCGGCTTCACCTTCCGCTCGTGCTGCCTCGGTCTGACCCTCGCGGGAGACTACCGCCACGACCACGCGGACGAGCTGATCTTCCGGTCCGACTTCCTCGACCGCGACCGGTACAAGTTCCGCGTCGGCTGGGAGTGGAACGAGATGGTCCGCATCGGCGGCACGTACCAGGAGAGCCGGGCAAAGGACGACGAGCCGGCGATCGACTACCGCGCGGTCGTGCGGGACGTGGCGGGCGACGTCTCCGTGGACCTGTTCAAGCACGCCGTCACGATCCACGGCTCCGGCGGCCTGTTCAGCGTCGACCGGTCGGTCCTGATCCTCCAGCCGCAGGACTTCACGGTCGTCCCGACCGCCCAGGACGAGGTCGGCCACACCTGGGAGGGCGGCGTGACCGTCGCGTGGCAGAACCTCAACTTCGACGGCGCCTACCTGTGGATGGGCAACCACGGCTCCCTTCCGTTCTCGATCAACCGGATTCGCATGCGGGCGGAGTACTTCTTCACGCCGAATTTGGGTCTCGAGGCCGAGTGGCTGCAGGACAAGTACATCGAGCGGCCGGCGTTCGACCAGGCGGGCGCTCTCTCAGATTTCAACGGCAACCGCTATGGGATCTTCGTCCACTGGCGTCCGTAGGCCGGCCCCTGTAGGATTCGGCCCCAAAAGGGGGACTCCCATGCAAAATCGCGGATCTCGCCTCGGAATGATCGCCGTTCTCCTCGCGTGGTGCGGCTGGATCGCCTTCAGCGGCACCTCGACGGCCGATCTCGAAATCCAGAAGCAGGCCAAGGCCGCCGGTGTCGCGGTGAAGGACTGCAGCACCTGCCACGTCGACAAGCTCCCCAAGAAGGACGAGGGCAAGCACGAGCTCAACGACGCCGGCAAGTGGCTCGTGGCGGAGAAGACCAAGCGCAACGCGAGCAAGGTCGACGGCGCCTGGCTGAAGGACTACACCCCCGCCAAGTAGATGTACTCCCCCGACGCCCAGGAAGCCGCTCCGGTCTCCGCGACCTCGCCCTCGCAGGCGGTCAAGGAGGGAATGGAGGTTCCACCGCCGCACGGCTGGGTCGGAACCACGAACCAGTGGCTCCGCGGAGTCGGAATCTCCTTCGCGGTTCTGAACCTCGTGTTGCTCGCGGCGGTCTGGATCAGCCTCCGCCGCCGCGGCATCACGACGATCTCCAAGGCCTTCCTCTTCGGGTCGATCCTCGTCCTTCCCGTGATCGTCGTGTTCCTCGCGACGGCGCAGGGGATGCAGGAGTCCATGACGGTCGACGCCTGCGGGCACTGCCACGTCATGGACGGGCACGTGCAGGATCTGCGCAACCCGAAGAGCGAGTCGCTCGCGGCGGTCCACTACAAGAACCGCTACATCCAGGAGAATCACTGCTACACGTGCCACAGCGACTACGGCATGTTCGGCACCGTCAGCGCCAAGATGGAGGGACTCGGCCACGTCTGGCACAACACGACGGGCCACTACGAGAAACCCATCAAGATCGCGAAGCCGTACTCGAACCTCCGCTGCCTGAATTGCCACAGCGGCTCGCAGAAGTTCCTCGCCAAACACGACGCCGAGGAGCTCCCGAAGCTGGCCGCGGGAACGGACTCCTGCCTCGACTGCCACGGCCCCGCCCACACGCCGGCCGAGACGAAGGAGGCGATGAAGTGAGCGCGGCGCCGTCCCCGGAGCGGGCGATCACGCTCGTTCGCCTGGCGATCGTCGCCACGGCGATCGCGGTCCTGCTCGGCCTGGCCCTCCTGTTCAAGGAGACGCCCTACGTCTTCACGGCCTTCATGTTCCTGGGGCCGGCGCTCCTCGGGATCGCCTTCATCCTGATGGGCTGGGTGATCCTCGGCGAGCTCCGCGCCGGCAAGATCCTGTAGCTCCCGCTCGTTTCGCGGCTAGGCCGCCTCCTCCAGAAACGCCTTCCCGTGCTGCTCGGGCCCGCGCCAGAGCAGCGTCAGGAGCGCCGCGATCACCGCCCCCTCGAATGCCGCGAGCGCCCAGCCGTAGCCGATGCGGTCGCGCAGCGTGTACTCGATCGTGTTGACGGGCGAGGCGAAGAGGATCCCGAGCTGGTACGCGAGTCCCGGGACGAGCCCGCGGGTCTCGTCCGGCGAGAGCTCGTTCAGGTGAGCGGGGATGATGCCCCAGGCGCCCTGCACCCCCATCTGCATGAAGAAGGCGCCGGTCGCGAGTACGAGCAGCGAGCCGCCGAACGCCCAGAGCGGCATCACGAGCAGGCACACCGCGAGCGCGCCGGCCATCGCGCGCCGGCGGCCGATCCGCTGCGAGAGCTGGCCGAAGACGACCGCGCCCAGGATGGCGCCCACGTTGTAGAGGACCGCGACGTCCGCCACGGTGTGCGGCGCGATCCCATGGGCGATCTTGAGGAAGTCGGGATAGAGGTCCTGCGTGCCGTGCGAGAGGAACATCATCATCGTCATGAGCGCCACGAGGTAGGCGAGCCGCGGGGCGAACCGGCGCACGACGCCCGCGATCGCCGGCACGTTCGGCGCGCGCCTCTGGCGCCACGCCTCCGACTCCGGGACGTGCCAGCGCACGTAGAACGCGAGAAGCGCCGGCACGCCGCCGATCCAGAACATCGCGCGCCAGCCCCACGCCGGCAGGACGAGGCGCGCCGCGAGCGCCGCGAGCAGGTACCCCATCGAGTAGCCGCTCTGCAGGATCCCCGACAGCACGCCCCGCCACCGCGGCGGCGCGCTCTCCATGGCGAGCGACGCGCCGACTCCCCACTCCCCTCCCATCCCGATGCCGAAGAGCGCCCGCAGGACGAGGAAGGCTCCGTAGCTCGGCGCGAACCCGCAGAGGACCTCGACCGTCGAGAAGAAGATCAGGTTCGCCATCAGCGGGATCCGCCGCCCGTAGCGGTCCGCGAGCAGGCCGAAGATCACGGCGCCGACGGGCCGCAGCGCGAGGGTCGCGGTCAGCGTCCAGACGATCTCCTTCTTGGACACCCCGAAGCGCTGCGCCAGCGTGTCGACCAGGAACACGACGACGAAGAAGTCGAACGCGTCCATGGTCCAGCCGAGGTAGCCCGCCATGACCGCGTGGAAGCGGTCGCGCGGCGTCGGAGTCCGCGAGGAGTCGCGAGTCGCCGACGCCATCTACGGATTCGACTCGCGGGTCTTCTTGAGCTCCTCGAGGTGCTTGCGGTCGGTGACGTCGTGGCAGACGCCGAGCGCGGCGATGCGCCGGCCGAAATCGTCCGAGAGCGGCACGACGACGGTGTCGGCGATTCCCTCGCTGCCGTCCTTTCGGACGAACGGGACCTCGCCCGTCCAGCGGCCCTTCTCCTTCACGCCGTCGAGCATCGCCCGCGCGTAGTCCACGCCCGCGTCGGACGGCGCCAGGGCGGACGGCCTTTGCCCGATCATCTCCGCCTTCGAGTAGCCGAACATGCGCTCGGCGCCCGGGTTCCAGTCCACGATCTTGCCCTCGAGGTCCATCAGGACGAGCGCGTCGCTGATGTGCTCGAACGCGCGCGTGTGGCGGCGCAGCGTGTCCTCCATGAGGCGCTGCCGCGTCACGTCGTGGAAGCTCCACACGCGCCCGACGGTGCGGCCTCCGATCTTCTGCGGGTGCGAGTAGCGCTCGAAGACCCGCCCGTCCTTGAACTCCAGCCAGTCGTAGCTCTGGTCGTCGGGGTGGTCGTAGAGCTCCTTGACCTTCTTGAGGAAGCGCTCGGGGTCTCGGAGCTGGTCCAGCACGAACGCCAGCGCCTGGTTGTCGTCGCGCGACGCGATGATCGTGTCCGGGATCCGCCACAGCTCGACGAACTTCCGGTTGAAGCTGACGATCTTGCCCTCCCGATCCACGACGAGGATCCCGTCCGCCGTGGCCTCGAGCGTCGCCTTGAGCAGCGAGAGCGTCTCCTCGACCGCCTCCTCGCTCTGCACGCGCTCCGTGACGTCGCGGAAGCTCCAGACGCGTCCGACGGTCACACCGTCCACGACCTGGGGCAGAGAGTCGCGCTCGATGAGCCGGCCGTCCGTGAGCTCCAGCACGTCGTGGCTCGCCGCGGACGGCTGCGCGTAGACGGTCATCACCTTCTTGACGAAGGCGGCCGGATCCTTGAGCCTCGAGAGGACGTGGGCCAGGGCCTCGTTCTCCTGCCGGCTCTCGGCGACGCGATCCGGGATGGCCCACATGTCCACGAAGCGGCGGTTGAAGTGGACCATCTTGCCGTTCGCGTCGACCACGAGGATCCCGTCCGCGGTCGCGTCGATCGTGGCGCCGAGCAGGGCGACGGAGCGCTCGAGCTCGTCCTGGACCCGCTTGCGCTCGGTGACGTCGAAGGCGACGCCGATGACGCCGCGGATGTCGTCGTCCGGGCCGCGCAGCGGCTCGACGTGCGCGTCGAAC
Organism: Thermoanaerobaculia bacterium; assembly: GCA_036406835.1. Lineage (GTDB taxonomy): Bacteria > Acidobacteriota > Thermoanaerobaculia > UBA5066 > Gp7-AA6 > DAHUXD01. The sequence goes on along the minus strand of DASXAG010000110.1, from coordinate 24,895 downwards.
GTCCGCCCCTTCCAGGTCACGGGGTAGGTGACGGACTCGCCGTTCAGCGCGCGGCGGTGCGCCGCGATCGGCTCGAAGTTCGGGTCGGTCGTCTTGAAGTAGGCGAAGAGGCTGACGCCGCGCTGGTCGCCGGGCGTCTGGTCGAGCCCGGCGAGGCCCCTTCCCACCGACTCGTGGAAGCGCAGCTCCGTGTCGGTCGTCCAGAGGACCGCCGGCATCTGGTCGACCAGGATCCTGAGGCTCGCCTCCTTCTCCGGGAGGAGATCTTCCGCGCGCGGTGCTTCGGGTTCGGCCTCTTTCATGGGATCGCGAGCCGTTCCGAAGACTCTATACCCGTCGCTGGACGGCCGGGCCGACCGCCGGCGCTCGGCACGCGGCGGCGCCGCGGCGCGGAAACGCACACCGAGGATCGCCCTCCCTCTACTTGGGAGCCGGCGCCGCCTTCTTCGCGGGAGCCGCAGCCGGAGCCGCGCCCGTCTTCGCCGTCCCGATCGCGGTGACGAGGTCCGGCCTGGACGCGTCGCGCTCGAGGTGCGGGAACTTCTCCCCGCCGTGGTAGTCGACCTTGTAGGTCTTGAACGTGTCGAGGTTCTCGAGCAGGAGCTCGAGAGGCTCCTTCGAGTCCTTGCCGGCCCGAAGCGCGTCGCGCAGGCCCTTCTCGGTGTAGCGGTGCCCGTTGACCGCGACGAGCCGCATCCCGGGCCCCACCCCGGCGCCGGCGGCGGGCAGGCCGGGGATGACGTCGCGGACGATGCCGTCCTCGGCGTCACCCGAGGTCCCGTCGCCCTGCACCATGATCCCGAGCGAGTACCAGAAGTCGTAGAGGTGCGCGGTCTCCTCGTTGGCCTTCGTCAGCTCCGGCTCGACGTCGTTGTAGACGAGCTTCCACCCGCCAAGCTCGATGCCCGCGAGCGGGGCGTGGGGCTGGACCTTCCAGATGCGGTCGCGCAGGAAGGAGGCCCAGTCGTTCGGCACGACCGCGTTCAACGCGGCCACGACGTCGTCGAAGACGTACGTCTTGACCGCCGGCGCGCCGCCCGGCGCGCCGTGGAACGCGTGGACGAAGTCGTCGAGCGACCGCTTCCCCGCCGTCTTCTGCCGGATCAGCGTGTCGGCGTCGAGCCAGATCAGCTCGCTCTCCGGGTAGTAGTCGACGCCGCGCCGCCAGTCCGCCCACTCCGGCCGGCCGAAGTAGAGCAGCTGCGCCGCCACGGCGGTGTCGACGAGCGGGCGCCACGAGCGCCCGGCCTGGTGATCCATCTGCGCCGCCGTGATCGCGAGGTTCTCGCGGTAGAGCTCGGGGGTGCGCAGCCCGCTGCGTCCGCCGAGCACGTCGCCGTAGTACTCGGTCAGTCCCTCGTAGACCCAGAGGAGGTCCGTGTCGAGGACCTTCTGGTAGTCGTCGGTGACGCCCGAGACGAGCCCGGCGGGGGTCCGGTACTTGCCGTTCCAGGAGTGCGTGTACTCGTGCGACAGGAGCGTGCCGAGCACGCGGCGCGCGTTCTCGTCCTGGAAGGCCCGCTCGCCCGTTCGGTTGTCGCTCGACTCGTGATGCTCGAGGCCGTTCGGCGAGATGTGGTCGGAGAGCGTCAACAGGAAGTGGTAGTTCGCGTAGTGCCGCGCGCCGAAGAGGGCGTACGCCTCGTCGACCAGCTTCTTGTAGTGCGCGACGTCGTCCGGCGTAATCGCGACCGACGCGGCGGTGTCGCCGGCGATGTGGAGCCAGTGCCCGGGCGCGAGGTCCACCGTCTTGAAGTGGGCGCCGGCGAGCACCGGCGAGTCGATCAGCGTGACGAGCGAGACCGGCGCGAAGGCGATGGAGTCGCCGGATCCGCGCGCGAGAGGCAGCGCGGTGCCGTACTGCCAGCCGGCGGGGAGCTTCAGGCTCGGGACGAACATCTGCTCGATGTCCTTCGGGCCCGTCGGGTACAGCAGGAGCGGCCACCAGTTGATCACCGCGAGCTGCGCCGTCGCGCTCGTCCAGGAGGTCAGCGGCGCGACGTAGTCGAACGAGACGTCCAGGGCTGCGCCTCCGGCGGGGACCTCGATCGTGAAGCTCCACATTTCGGTCGGCACGCGCCGCCACTCGATCGTCTTGCCGCCCGCGGCGACCTTGAGGCCCACCAGGTCCGTGATGGGACCGGTCGGCCCGTGCTCGCCCGGAATCCACTTCGGGTACGCGAGCGTCAGCGGGCCCGGCGGCGCCTGCACGGTCTCGCGGACGTGGAAGATCCGACGCGGCGCGTCGCTCGCGTCGACCGCGAGCGTGATCGGAGCGGCCGGCTGCGCGGTAATGACTCCGGAAAGCGCAAGGAGCGCGACGACGGCCGGGGCGAGACGCACGAAGAACCGCGGCATGAATCCTCCTGTTCGCACGAGATGAAACTGTTGAGAGGAACTCTATCCCGCCCGGGCCGTGTCGGAAACGGCGTCCCCCCAGGGCTCCAGGGCCTGGGGGGACGGATAGGCGCGGCGGAGGATCGGCGTCGTGATCACGGTCGTGAAGAGCGCCATCGCGATGAGCCAGAAGAACGTGGCCGGCGAGATGACGCCCATATCCGCGCCGATGTTGATGACGACGAGCGCCATCAGCGCGCGGGTGTTCATGAGGAGGCCGATCGACAGCGACTCCTTCCACGGCAGCCCGCAGCCGCGCGCGACGAGCGCCGTGGCGCCGAACTTCGACGCGCAGGAGACGAGCACGACGAAGAGGAGCGCCCACCACAGCCTCGGATCCGAGCCGAGCGAGCCCATGTCGGTGCGCAGGCCCGAGAAGACGAAGAAGATCGGGAGGAGCAGGACCGAGACGAGATCCCCGATCGACGCGCGGATCCCGTCGCGCAGGCCGGGATTGAAGGACCCGGCGATGCCGCAGAGGAAGCCGCCGAAGATCGAGAAGACACCGAGCGCGTTCGTCGCCATGGCGGCCGCGAAGACGACGACCAGGACGACCGCGAGCAGGTCCGCGGTCAGGCCGCCCGTCGGACCGCGGCGGATCTTGAGGCGCGAGAGGCCGAAGCGTCCGAGCGCCCAGAACGCGACGGCGAGGACCACGACGCCGCCGAAGGAGAGGGCGAGCGCGCCGAGGTCGGCCTTCCCGTGCGTGACCATCGAGACGACCGCGCCGAGGAGGAGCCAGCCGAGGACGTCGTCGATCGCCGCGGCGGTGATCGACGTCAGGCCCATCCGCGTCCGCGTCAGGCCCGTGTGGATCAGGATCCGCCCCATGATCGGGATCGCGGTGATCGACACGGCCGTCGCGAAGAAGAGCTTGAACGCAAGCTCCGGCGCGCCGGGGGGCGCCAGCCGGTAGAGGTAGCCCGCCAGCGCGTAGCTCGACGCGAACGGGACGACGATGCCGGCCGCCGCCACGAGGCCCGACGCGCGTGCGGCATGGCGGAGCCGGTCGAACGGAAACTCCAGGCCGATCAGGAGCATCAGCAGCACGAGCCCGACCTGCGCCATCGCCGACAGCACCGCGGTCGTCTGCGGCGTCAGCATCGTCTGGATCGCGCCCGGATAGAGGCGGCCGAGGAGCGACGGGCCGAGGATGACGCCCGCGAGGATCTCGCCGACGACTGGCGGCTGCCCGACCTTGCCGAAGAGCCAGCCGAAGACCCGCGACGCGCCGATGATGATCGCCAGGTCGGCGCACAGGATCAGCAGCATCTTCTCCAAAGCGAGGTAGGAATCCATGCGCGTCGTCTCTCCTCAGCCTCAGGAGGGCCGGGGCGTCGTCTTCGGCGGCGGCTTCGGCGAAGGCGTGTTTCCCGCCAGCGTGTCGCGGATGACCTTCGAGAGCGGGATGAGCTGTTTGCCCTTCTGCTGCTGCGCCTTCTCGTACGCCTCGAAGAACGCGCGCGGCCCGGCAGCGAGGGCGGCGCGGTACGCGTCGACCCCGAGGGTCTGGATGATGCCGTCGGCGAGGAAGGCCCCGGCCGGCGCCGCGATGCGCGCGACGAAGTCGGGCCGGCGCACCTCCGCCGACAGCGAGACGCGCTGGTCGAGGTCCTCTTGCGTCGAGACGAGGCGATCGGCCACCCGGTTGAGCTCGTCGAGGCTGTCGCTCATGCGGTCCTTGAGCCAGACCGAGAGCGGGAAGAAGTTCTGGTCCACGCCGTAGAGCGCGACCGGGCCGGACTCCGCCACCTCGCGCAGGAGCGGCTCGAGCTGCTTGAGTCCGAGGTCGTGTTTCTGCCAGGCGGGGCTCGCGTTCCGGTACGCGGTCCAGGCGCGCAGGTAGGCGTCGGCCGCGAGCATGCGCGTGAGGTGCTCGAGCTGCTCGGGCGGAGCCGCGTTCTCCTCCTCGGCGAGCGCGCGGGCGAGGTCGATCACCGTCGTCCGCTCGCCGGTGTCGAGCGTCGCCAGCACGTGGTCCGCGCGGCCGGGAAGGCCGAAGGTCAGCGCGATCGGCGTCTTGACCGAGACCGGGATGTCCGCCGGAAGGAGCGCGGCCGCTCGCGTCGCGGCCCGGCGCTTGACGTCGTCCTCCTTCGCGGAGAGGGCGGCGAGCAACGCGTCCCACTTGTTGCGGTCGTCGCGGATCTTGCGGAAGTCGAACATGGCGATGCGCGTCTGCTCGTCGAAGGCGGCGGCCAGGTCCCGCTCGAAGGTCTCGGCCGGCCGGTTGGATTCCCGGATCGCGACCTTCACCGCGGGGAGGACCTCGATCAGCTTGGCCTCGACCGGATCGAAGTGGTCCTTGGAGAGGAGAGAGAGAATCGAGCGCGCCGCGCGCTCGTCGATGTCGATCGTGATGTCGTCCCTGAGAGGCGTCGCGGGCGGCGCGTCGTAGGGCGCCCTGGCGGTCGTGCTTCCGGGAGGCGGTCCCGGCGGCGGCGCCGTCGTCGCGCATCCCGCGGCGACGAGGAGCAGGGCGATCGGGACCCGCCCTCGACGGAAGCCGACGCTCATCCGAGGATCGCCTCGAGCGCTCGCTCGGTGTCGGCGAAGTCCGTCATCAGCGCGTCCGGCCGCTCGGCCGCGAGGCGTTCGGTGCTGGTGATGCCGGTCGCGACGCCCACCGCGCGGACGCCGAGGCTCCGCCCGCAGGCGACGTCGTGGACCGAGTCCCCCACGATGACGACCGACTTGCCGGCGAAGTGGCGGCCGGTGTGCTCCCGCGCCCGCTGCACCGCCACGCGCGGGAGCTGGTAGCGGTCCGCCGAGTCGCTGCCGAACGCGCCGAACGGGAAGTAGCGATTGAAGTCGGGCGGCTCGAGCTTCAGGCGCGCCCCGCGCTCGAGGTTCCCCGTCAGGAGCGCCAGCGTCACCTTCGGCTCCTCCGCCAGCCGGGCGAGGAGCTGCGGGATCCCCGGCTTCGGGACCACCTGGTCGGGAGCCGGCGCGAGCTGGCGCGCGAGCTCCGCGAGGTACAGCTCGAGGGCGCGCGGGAGGCCGCTCTCGAAGGGCTCCTTCCCGATCTCCGCCTCGACGAGGTCGCGGACGATCTGGGGGTCCGTCTTGCCCGAGAAGTCGAAGCGCGAGCGGTCCTGGTGGTGATCGCCGGCCTTCCAGGGGTACGCCGTCTCGAGCGACTTCAGGATCGCGTCGCGGGCGATCCGGCCCGCCGAGATCAGGGTTCCGTCGATGTCGAAGAGGACGAGCTTGTGGCCGTTCGCCGGCTGTTCACGCATCAACGCGCATCATATTCAAAGCGCGCGGCGTGCCAGTCGAGGATCTCCCGCATCGCCGGCCTCCAGTAGCTCCAGTCGTGGCCGCCCGGCTCGAGCAGGATGGTCGTCGGCACGCCGTGCTCGTTCAGGAGGTTGCCGTACTGCGCGGCGACGCCGTCGAGCCCGTAGACGTCCTCGGTCCCCGCCTCGAGCCGCGCCGCGAACGGCGGCCGGTCGAACTGCAGCCCCCCCAGGATCTGCCACGCGTCGTTCGCGTCGAGCGAGTTCTTCTTCTCGTCGCGCCCGAAGACGCGCATCAGCGTGTAGCGGGCGACCCAGCTGTAGCGCTTGAGGTCCTCCCACCCGAACGGGATGATCGCGCCCGAGAGCGCGGACACCGAACCGTAGAGATCCGGATGCGTCAGCCCGAGCCTGACCGCGCCGTAGCCCCCCATCGAGATGCCGGTGATCCCGCGCGACGCCTTCCGCGGCAGCGTGCGAAAGCGCGACTCGACCCAGCGCGGCAGGTCTCCGACGAGGAACTCGCCGAAGCGGCGCTTGCCGTCGTAGGAGTCCGCGAACCAGCTGCCCGAGCCGTCCGGCGCGACGATGAAGAACTCCGGCAGCGACCCGCTGCGCATGCGCGCGAGCGCGTCCTCGGCCACGCCGCGCCGCGCCAGCGTCCGGCCGTCGCCGTAGCCGTCGTGCAGGAAGTAGAGGACCGGAAACCGCCGCGCCGGCTCGAGGTCGTAGGACGGCGGCACGACGACGAGCACGTGCACGGGCGAGGGCATCGTCGGCGTCGGGACGGATTCCCAGAGCGCGCCGGGAGGCGGGGCGCCGGCGCAGCCGGCTCCCATGCAGGCGGACGCGAGAACGGCGGCCAACCTCGAAGCGCGCATTCGCGTCTTCATCGTTGGGATCCTACGTCCGAGCCGCTAAACTCAGGGCGTGCCGGACCTGGACAGGATGCCGCGGGATCTCCACGTCGCGCTCGGCGGGGAGGGCTTCCGGCGGCGCCGGCGCATTGCCCTGCCGCTGCTGACGACCGATCCCGAGGGATTCCCGCGGGTCGCGCTCCTGACCCTGGGGGAGGTGCGCGCCAATTCCCCGGACGAGATCGCCGTCGCCGTCCGCGCGAAGAGCCGGACGGCGTTCAACCTCGTGCGCCGCGGCAGCGCCACGCTGCTCTACATGAACCGCGGGCTCACGGCGTCCGTCCAGACGAAGGCCGGACACGGGCGCGCGTGCAGCGTCGATCCCGAGCGCCAGGTCTTCCCGCTGCACGTCCTGCACGTGCGCATCGACCGTCCCGATCCGCGGGAGGGAGACGTCGAGCTCCTCACCGGGCCCACGTTCGCGGGTCCCGACGCGGACGCGCTCTTCTCCGACACGCTCTTCGCGGAGCTCGGGGCGGCGTTCTCCGCCGAAGCGACGGCGCGCCGCCCCGCCCGGAGCCGGCCCCGGAGGGGCGTCCCGGCCGAATGAGATTCACCGACCGGACGATCCTCGTCACGGGAGCGGGCCGGGGCATCGGGCGCTCGATCGCCCTGCGCTTCGCGGAGGAGGGCGGCCGCGTCGCGCTCGTCGCCCGCACGGCCTCGGACCTCGAAGAGACGGCCCGCCAGGTCGGGGCGGCCGGCGGGAAGAGCGCGGTCCTGCCGGTGGACATCACCGCGCCCGGAGCGGCGCAGGAGTGCGTCGCGAAGACGGAGGCGCAGCTCGGCAAGGTCGACGTGCTCGTCAACAACGCGGGCATCTTCCATTGGCGGCCGTTCCTGAAGCTGCCGCCCGAGGACTGGGATCGCGTCATCGCGACGAACCTGTCGGCGGCCGCGAGCATGTGCCGCGCCGTCCTGCCGGGAATGGTCGAGCGCCGCCGCGGCCGGATCGTCAACGTGGCGTCGATCCACGGCATGCGCGGCGACGCCAACGTCGTGGCTCAGAGCGCGGCGAAGTTCGGGCTGATCGGAATGACCCAGGCGCTCGCGCGCGAGTTCCGCGCGCACAACATCGCCGTCAACGCCGTCTCACCCGGCACCGTCGAGAACAAGAAGGACGAGGGCGAGAGCCTCCACGCGGAGCCGCTCGCGGAGAAGCTGTGGCCCCGCGACGTCGCGAAGGCGGTTCTGTTCCTCGCCTCCGACGACGCCGCCGCCATCACCGGGACGACGTTAGAGGTGTTCGGCGGGACGCACCTGGTGATCGCGCCGTAGGCCCGACGATCTCGCTTAGGCCGCGGCGCCGGGACGACGCCGCGGCCACCTTGAAATCCTCAGTTTCCCGACGTGAAGAACTCCGCCGGCGGCGCCGGGTCGATGGCCTCGTTGGTCTGAGCGAACGCGGTCGCGCTGCCGGCAAACTCGAGACGATTGCCGGTACCCAGGTCGCCCGCCGAGTTCGCGTACACGTTGGCGCGGGCTCCGCTGCCGGTCGACTGGCGCATCACGACGCGCACGCCGTTGTCATCCCCCGCCGAGACGCCCTCGACGAACGTCGTCGCGCCGAAGAGCGTGAGATCGGCCGCCGCCGTCTGCAGGCGCAGGCCCTGGAGAGTCAGGTCGATCCCGTTCGACGAGCTCGGTTCCGAGAGGGGATTCGACCGCGTCGCACCCGTGGCGAAGATCCCGTTCGCGAAGCCCTCGATCCGGTCGTCCCTGGAGTGAACACGCAGCGTGTTGGAGGTCGACGCCTGCGACGCGAGACCGGGAATGGGAGCACTCGTTCCGCCCTGCAGATTCCAGCCCTGAGGCGTCGGATCGGGGCTGTCGGAGCGGTACAGGTTCCGGCGGGACGCGACGTTCAGGACCGCGCCCGTCACGGCATCGGGGCGGCTGACGCCGCCGGCCGTCGTGAGTCCACCGCCGATCACGCAGCCGTCGAGGTCGAGGTCGATCGCGGCGTGCGAGGCGAAGTTGATGGAGAAGACGCCGATGGCCGCCGCCGGCGAGCGCACGATCGAGCGCGTCATCTGCACGCGCAGACGGGCGCCCTCGTGCGGCGGCGGATCCTCGCCCAGGTTCGGGTTGCGCGTCCAGACGACCAGGCCGCGCCCGGTGGGGCCCTGCGGCGCGATCCCCGACGGATTCGGGTTGACGATCTCGCAGTCCAGGATCCGCGCGGTGACGCGATCGCCGGCGTCTCGCGAGACCACGGCGACGGGATTCCCGGCCGCCCGGCCCTCCGCGTCCTCGATCACGAGACTTCGGATCACGGACCCGTTGCCGAGGGTCAGGATGTCGCCCGCGAGTCCGGCCGCGGCGCGGATCACCGTCCTCCCCGATGGCGCGATGCCGGCCGGCAGCTTCGACTCGTCGAGGGTCATGACGCCCTCACCCGCAAGGATTGCGCGGTCCGGGACCGTCAGGGGATTGGCGATCTCGTAGTCGCCCGCACGTACGACGATCTGGGCTCCCGCGTTGGCCGGAACGAGCGCGGCCTCGAGCTCCGACACCGTCGTGACGACGACGGTCGCAGCATTCGCCGAGGGGATCGCATGCCGCGCGGTGAGCGTGTTGTCGGCGGCGAGAACGACGAGGTCGCCGCTTCCCTCATCCCCGCTGAAGAGAAGCCGCGTGAGACCGTCCGCGCCCGCCGCGATCCTTCGAGGCGTGAATCCGGGCGAGGCGTAGGTCGTGGGCGAAGTCCGCGTGCCGTCCGGTTCGACGATCGACACCTCGGCCGAGTCGTCCGGCGAGGTTCGAAGCAGCCGCGTCCGTCCATCGGCTCCCACGGCGATGTCTTCGACCGACCAGCCCGGATCGGCCGGCCAGCCCAGGAACGAGAGCATCTCGCCGTCCCGGTGGAGCGAGAGGGACGACCGTCCGTCGCTCGACCGCCAGAGCACTCGCGTCGTACCGGCGAAATCGTCCGCAATGGCCACGGCGGACCAGCCGAAGGCGGGCCCATACTCCGGGCCGACCACCGCGCCGCCGGAGGAGTCGATCGTCGCGATCCGCATCCTTCCGTCGGCATGCGTCCACAGCAGGCTCGTCTTCCCGCCGGAGCGCACCGAGACGTCGCCGGGCATCCACCCGGCTTCCGCCGCGAACACCTTCACGGACTCGCGTCCGGACCGTCCGACGATCTCGAGCGCCGAGCGCCCGTCGGTGCAATGCCAGAGAACGTGCGCCCGGTCGCCTCCGTCCGACGCGATCGCCGTCGCCCTCCAGGTCTCCGATGCATCACTCGTCGGTCCCACCGTCGAATGTCCGGACGCGTCGAGCGCCGCGACCGAGAGCCGGTCGGTGTTCCACGAGAGGAATCGACTCCCGCCCGCGGGTCCCGCGGCGACGTCGAGAGGCCCGCTCGCGATCTCGAAGTCGTAGATGCCCTGCGTCGACGTCCCCGCGTGCAGGCGGGTCCCGTTACCGTCGATGGCCAGCGAAATGATCGGAAGTCCGGCCAGGCCGAACGGAGTCCAGCTGCGGCCGCCGTCGCGGCTGCGGTAGACGCCGACGTCCGTTCCCGCATAAAGCGTCCCGGAGATCCGCGGATCCGTCGCCAGAGACTGGACCTTGACCTCGGGGAGCCCCGTGCCCGGCAAGCTCCACGTGACCCCGCCATCCTCCGAGCGAACGACGCTCCAGGGAACGGTGGGCTCGGCGAAAACGGGGTCGGCGCCGGCCGGAGCCCCGGTCTGGAAGCGCGCGGCATACAGCGTCGCGCTCGCGCCGGCGTCGATCCCGAGGGCGGGAACACTCCGGACGGTTGCGGGCGTGAGATTGCTCCAACTCGCTCCTCCGTCCTCGCTCTTCCCGAAGGCGCCCCAGAAGTAGCCGTAGCTGAGGTCCGCGTCCGCGCCCGCATAGAGAGTCGAGGGGTTCTTGGGATTGATCACGAGGCTGGTGATCACGCCTTGAAACGAGACGAAGGACCAATGGTCCCCGGAGTCCGTCGACTTGTAGATCCTGGACCATCCTCCCGCGAAGACGACCGAGGCGTCCGTCGGACTACTGGCGAGCGAGTACACCGGGGCTTCGAGGACGTTGGTCCAGTTGTCCCCGGAGTCCGTGCTCCGGAAGACACCGGATGATCCGAAGGCGTCGTAGCCTACGGCGTAGATCGTCGAGGGCGACGCCGGGAGCACCAGGATCGCCGAGATCGGACCGAAGGATCGGAGCCGCTCCCACGTGCGGCCGCCATCGCGGCTCCGATGGAGGTCGTGGCCGAACGACCCGTACACCACGTAGGGATCGGTCGGGTCCGCGGCGACCACGCTGAACGTCTCGGCCGCCGAGGTCGCATCGCCGCCCGTCCAGGTGTTCACGCCGCCGCGCAGAAACGCCGGAATCGCCAACAGGACGCCGAGGATCCAGATCTGACGAATCGCCTTGCGGAACATCTTGTCCTCCTCTTGGATTGGCCCGTCCACGCCACGGACGCTAGTGCTCGGGCGCGGACCGAGTCGTGGGAAGGACCCTTGAAAATCGCTGGGTTTGAACCGGGCGGCCAGCGAACCGGTCCATAATTCGCTGCAAGGCTCCAGGCGAAATCGATGCGGATCCGATTTGGAGAGTGCCTGCTCGACTCAGAGACGCGGCAGCTGTCCGTCCGCAGTGAGGTCGTCCATATCCAACCCAAGGCCTTCCAGCTTCTCGAGCTGCTCCTCGAAAACCGGCCGCGGGCCGTCTCGAAGAGCCAGATTCACGAGAGGCTCTGGCCCGGAACGTTCGTCTCGGACGCCACGCTGACGAGCCTCCTCGTCGAGCTCCGCGGCGCCATCGGCGATCAGGCGCGAGACCCGCTCTTCGTACGAACCGTTCACGGGTTCGGCTACGCGTTCTGCGGCGAGGCGCGGGAGGAGCAGGGCGATCTTCGTTCCGGCACGGTCCGCGGCTCGGTCCGCAAGTGGTCCTGCTGGATCCTGCACGGCGACAAGCGCACGGAGCTTCCCTCCGGCGAGACGCTCATCGGAAGAGATCCGGGAGTCGGCCTCTTCGTCGACCATGCGAGCGTCTCGCGCCGCCACGCGCGCATCGTGGTGACGGACGGAAGCGCCGCGATCGAGGACCTCGGCAGCAAGAACGGCACCCGCGTGGACGACCGGAAAGTCGAGGCCTCGATCCCCCTCGCCGACGGCGCCCGCATCCTCGTCGGCCATGTTGCCCTCACCTACCGGGCGTTCGCGCTTCCCTACTCGACCGAGACGGGCGCTGAGCCGTAGGATAGGAGAAACGAGGAGAGCGTCATTCAGCGCAGGTTCGGCACCTCGAGACGCTTGGGGCTGCTCATCGCGGCCCTCGTCCTGCTCGCCGTCCGCACGGCCTCCGGACAGGGCTGACAGCCGATCCGCTTCACGGCGCCCAGTCTGGGCGTCCAGAACGACGTGTTCCTCCCGGCGAGGCGCTGGCAGGCTCAGCTCTCGTACCAGTACGGCAACGCCGACGACTTCTTCGTGGGCGATCAGCGGGACGATTCGCAGGCGCCCGTGCCCGGGATTCCGCCGCACCGCATCGTCAGCCTCATCAACCTCGACGTCCTGTACGGCGTCAGCGACCGGCTGAGTCTCGACCTGACGGTCCCTTTCGCGATCGGCGGCGCGAAGGTGGCCCTCGCGAGCGCGGACGCGCCGGCCGGGTATCAGGTCTACGACTACCGGGCGTCGGGGCTCGGCGATGTGACGCTTCAGGCCGAATACTGGCTGTCGGACCCGGCGAAACCGACACGGGTCACCGGTTCGGTCGGTCTGGGATTCAAGGCGCCGACCGGGAATGACAATGTCGAGAAGGATCAGCCCGGACTCGGCAACAGTCCGATCGACGAGTCCGCCCAGCTCGGCACGGGCGGGTGGGAGATCATCCTGCGCGCGCAGGGCACGGCGCACCTCGAGGGTCCGCTCTACGCATACGCGTCCGGCTACTACGGATTGACCCTCGAGGAGCACACCGGCGTGCTCAACTTCGGAGTTCTCCGCTCGGTCCCCGACACGTACTCCGGCCGAATCGGCGCGGCCTACCTGCTGCCCTGGGCGGGCGAATTCGCGCTCAGCCTCGGCGGCCGCATCAACGGCGTGACCGTGCGCGACGTGATCGGCGGCGGCGATCTCTACTGGCGCCGGCCCGGTTACGTCGTGTACGTGGAGCCGGGATTGACCTGGACGATCGGCGACAACATGGCCTCGCTGAGCGTTCCGATCCGCGCGTATGCGAACAAGCTGGACAGCCCGCTCGACGTCTCCATGAACCAGAAGATCGGCGCGTCGTTCGCGTCCTATCTCCTCCTCGCGAGCTACGCGCGCCGGTTCTAGCAGGGAGGATCACCGCCGGCCATGCCCCTCCACAAGGGAGACCGCCTCGGCTCGTACGAGATCCTGGGTCCGCTCGGAGCGGGCGGCATGGGAGAGGTCTATCGGGGCCGCGACACCCGTCTCGGCCGCGACGTGGCCATCAAGGTGCTGCCGGATGCGCTCGCCGAGGTGCCGCAGAAGGTCGCGCGGTTCGAGCGGGAGGCGCGCTCGGCGTCGGCGCTCAACCATCCGAACATCGTCACGATCTACGAGGTCGGCGCCTCCGGCCCCATGCGCTACATCGCCATGGAGCTCGTGGACGGCGACTCGCTGCGCACGCTGCTCCTCGACGGCCCGCTGCCCATCCGCCGGCTGCTGGACGTCGCGATCGAGCTCGGCGAGGGCCTCTCCAGGGCGCACGCGTCCGGCATCGTGCACCGCGACCTCAAGCCGGAGAACGTCATGGTGACGCCGCAGGGACACGTCAAGATCCTCGACTTCGGGCTCGCCAAGCTGACGCAATCGGAGGGCGACGGCGCTCCCGGGTCGGCGCGAGACGCCACGGCCACCCAGGACGGCATGATCCTGGGAACCGCCGGCTACATGTCTCCCGAGCAGGCGACCGGAGCGGCCGTCGACTACCGCTCGGATCAGTTTTCCTTCGGCGCGATCCTCTACGAGATGGCGACCGGAGGGCGGGCGTTTCAGCGCGCATCGGCGCCGCAGACGCTCACCGCCATCATCCAGGACGAGCCCGAACCGATCGCGACGCGAAACCCCCGGGTCCCGGCGCCGCTCCGCTGGACCGCGCAGCGATGCCTCGCGAAGAAAGCGGCGGACCGCTACGCGTCGACGGAGGACCTCGCGCGGGAGCTGCGAACGATCCGGGACAACCTCTCGGAGGCGTCGACGGCCGGCGATGCGCCGTGGGCGGTCGAGGCGCCCGGGAAGCGCCGCGGATGGATCGCCGCCGCGATCGCGGCCGCGGTCCTGCTGGGCCTCGGGATCGTGGGCTGGCGGCTGCGACAGAGCGATTACTTCTGGAAGAACCCGCTCGCCGGCGCCCGCTTCACGCGCCTCACGGACTGGGAGGGCGAAGAGGTCGATGCGAACCTCTCGAGCGACGGGAAGTTCGTCGCGTTCGTCGCCGACGAGGGAGGTCAGGTCGACGCGTGGGTGTCTCAGGTCGGCAGCGACCAGCTGCTCAACCTCTCCCGCGGCCGGATTGCGGTGACGAACGGAAATCGACGGCGCAACATCGGGTTCTCGGAAGACGGCGCGCGCGTCTGGATTGGGGTGTCCGAGCTGGAACGGACCGGCCGCATCAGCGACGTCTGGATCGCTCCGACGATGGGCGGCGACGCGCGGCTCTTCCTGGCCGGGGCCGTCTCGGTGGCCTGGTCTCCGGACCGGACGCGGATGGTCTACAACAACGCCGACGCCGCCCAGGAGCTGTTCGTCGCCGACCGGACGGGCGCCAACAGCCGGAAAATCCTGGCCGGCGAGCCCGGGGTCCGCAACAACTACCCGATCTGGTCCCCGGACGGGCGCTTCATCTACTTCGCTCGGGGAATCACGAGCTCCTACGACATGGACGTCTGGCGCATCCCGGCGGACGGCGGCGCGCCCGAGCGCATCACGAACCACCACTCGCGGGTGTCCTACCCCGCGTTCCTCGACGCGCGCACGCTGATCTACACGGCCTCACGGCCGGATTCCGGAACCGGACTGTACGCGATGGACATCCACCGCCGGATCCCGCACGCCGTGAGCTCGGGCCTCGAGGAATACGTCTCCATCGCCGCGAGCTCCGACGGGCGGCGTCTGGCCGCGACCGTCGCGAATCCGACTTCCCATCTCTGGACGGTGCCGATCACGGACCACGTCGCGGACGACCGCGCCGCGGTTCCCTTCGCCGTCCCCGTCGTGAAGGCCGCGGAGCCGCGTTTCGGACCCGGCGAGCTCTTCTTCCTGTCGTCGAAGGGAGGAGCCCGCGGCCTCTGGAGGTCGAAGGACGGCGTCGTGACGGAGCTGTGGAGCGGCAGCGAGGGCGCCGTCGTGGCCGCGCCGTCCGTTTCGCCGGACGGCGGCCGGATCGCGTTCGTGGTTCGGCAGCAGGAGCTCGGCCGGCTCTACGTCATGGCCGCGGACGGCACCGGACCGCGCCGTCTCACGGAATCGATCGACGTCCGCGACGCCCCGTCCTGGTCGTCCGACGGGAAGTGGATCGCGGTCGTCGCCCCCGATCGCACGGAACAGCCGGTCTACAAGGTCCCGGTGGACGGCGGCGCTCCGGTCCGGCTCGTCGGAGGCGTCAACACGAGCCCGCTCTGGTCGCCGGACGGGAAGCTCATCGTCTACTGCGTGCAGCACGACGGTCCCCTGTGCCGGATGAAGGCGATCACTCCCGAGGGGCATCCGGCCGCGCTGCCGGAGAGCGAGGTCAACTGGGGAGGGACTCGCTATCGTTTCGTCCCGGACGGCAAGGCGATGGTGCTCATGCGGGAAAGGGATCGCGGCGCCGACTTCTGGCTTCTCGACCTCTCGAGCGGAGGCCTCCGCCAGCTCACCAATCTGCCCGCCGGCTACGAAGTGCGCAGCTTCGACGTCTCGCGCGACGGGAAGCAGATCCTCTACGACCGCTTCCGGGAGAACGCGGACATCGTCCTGATCGATCGCGCGGCGAGCTGAGAGGCGAACCGACGCCGGCGCTTCCGGGACGTCTACCGCGCCATCACGCGAGATGTGCTCACCCGCGGCAACGACGTCCCGGATGCGCATCTGGCCGCTCTCCTGAGCCAGCACGACGTGCCGACTCTCCACACGGCCGACCGCGACTTCCTCAAGTTCGACTTCCTGACGGTTCGCAACCCACTCGCCGACTGAGTGCGCGCTAGCGCGCCGCTCCTACGGCTTCCCGAACCGGACGATCGTCCCCTTCGGCCCGGCGGCCCAGCCGGTGTTGGGATCACTGAAGGCGACCGCGTTGAAGGGCGCCCGATCGAGCGCCGCCCACGTCTTGCCGCCGTCGTGGCTCACGGCGGTGCCGGCGAGGCCGACCGCGATCCAGTCCGACGGCGCGCCTGGAAGCGGGACCACGGCCGAGTAGAAGCCGGTCGCCGAAATTGGCGCCGGGGACCACGTCGCGCCGCCGTCCTCCGTGCGCGCACCGTTGAGTCCCGCGAACTTCGGCTGCTTGTAGTCGCCGCCCGTCACAAATCCGCGCCTCGCGTCGGCGAACGCGATCGAAAAGAGTCCCGAGGACGCGTTGGCCGCGGTGAGCGGCGCCTCGGCCGCGGTCCACGTCACGCCGCGATCGCTCGTGTGGAAGACGCGCGACTTGCCTCCGCCGCCGCTGACGAACCACGCGTCGTTGGTCCCCTTCAGGGCGAAGAGGCACGTTCCGCTCGCGGCGAAAGCGCCCTCGCCGGGCAACGCCGGCGGCATCTCGAGCCGCTTCGGCGCGTACCACGTGCGGCCGCCGTTCGCGGTGGTGCGCACGACGAAACGGCCGCCGACGGGGTCGCCCAGCAAGATCCCGTTCTGGTCGTCCCAGAACGCGATCGCGTCGTAGAAGCCCTTGGGATCGGGGTTGGTATGCAGCCGATGCCACGTCGTGCCGCCGTCGGTCGACTGAAAGATCTTCGAGGCCTCGCCCTCGCCCGCGCTCATCAGGACGAGCTTCTCTCCCCCGAGCGACTCGACGTCGCGGAAGTCGAGCTTCTCGCCGAAGTCGACCGTGAGCCTCTCCCAGCGCTCGCCGTCGCGGGTGCGGAGCACCGTCCCGCCGGCGCCGCTCGCCCACGCGTGCTGCGCGTCGCGCACAGCCAGCCCGCGCAGCTCCGCGTCGCTGCCGCTGTGTTGCGCCAGCCAGACGGCCGCGAAGAGGGCGATCAACGCCCCGAGCACGTCACTTCCCCCAGATCAACTTCAGCGCGGCGACGATCAGGAACACCCCGAACATCCGCCGCAGCGTGAGATCCGAGACGGGCTGGACCAGCTTCGCGCCGAGGAAGGCGCCGACGATCAGGCCCGCGGCGATCCACGCGGCGTAGGCCACGTTGACGTGGCCGTTCTTCCAGTAGACGTACGCGCCGAGGATGCCCACGGGCAGCAGGATCGCGCCGAGCGACGTGCCGACCGCCGAGTGCTGCGTCATCCCGAAGAAAAAGACGAGCGCCGGGACGATGATCAGACCACCGCCGATCCCGAACATGCCCGCGCACACTCCGGCGACGACCCCGACCAGGATCAACCCCGCCACCTGCATCAGGACGGCTCCGCTCCCTCTCCCGGCCGGAGGGGGCCGGGGTGAGGGGCGCCTTCCGCTCCGACGCTCGCGGACGCCGACAGCCCGTTGCGGAGCCGGACCGCCTCGTCGGGCACGTTCGTCGTGATCGAGGAGACGCCCGCGTCGAGGAGCCGCCGGATCTCCTCCGGCTCGTCCACCGTCCACGGGTTCACCGAGAGGCTCGCGGCGGCTGCCGAGGCGAGGAGCGCCGGCGTCACGAGATCGCGGCGCGGCCCGATCGCGTCGACCGGCGGGAAGATCGGCGCGGGCTGGCCCGGGGCGGGCAGCGCGACGGGATGATCGAAGAGGAAGCTCGTCGCGATCTCGGGGTCGGCCTCCCGCATGCGCTTCAGGAACTCCGCGTCGAACGACGCGACGAGGCAGCGCGCGGCGACCCCGTAGGCGCGGGCGAGCCGCGCGACGCGGCGCGCCATCGTCCCGAGCTGCGTTCCGGGCCCGGACTTCACCTCGACGATGTAGCAGAGTGCGGTGCCGAAGCGGTGGAAGACCTGCTCGAGGCGCGGGATGTGGTACTCGCCGAGGTCGGACGGCAGGCTCAGCCGCTCGATCTCGCGCGAGGTGAAGCTCTTCACGGGAATGCGCTGGGTGCCGAGCAGGATGTCCTCGTCGTGGTAGACGACGGCCTCGCCGTCGCGCGTCTGGCGGACGTCGAACTCGACGGCGTCGGCGCCGAAGCTCTCGGCGAAGTCCATGCTGTCGATCGTGTTCTCGCGCGCGCGACGCGGCGCGCCGCGGTGGCCCACGATCCAGGTCCCGTGCGGCTGCTTCCAGAGGCTCATGGCGGGGGGATTATGCCTCGTGTCCGGTCATCCCGAGCGCAGCGAGGGGCCCCTTTGAAGCCGCGCCGTGGCTCCGAGAGGGATCCCTCGGGCCTGCGGCCCTCGGGATGACACTGAGTTAGCGGATCTCGTCCAGGATCTTCTCCAGCGCCGCCACCGGGTCCGGAGCGGCGGTGACGGGCCGGCCGATCACCAGCAGGCTCGCCCCGTCCCGGAGAGCCGCCGCGGGAGTCGCGATGCGCTTCTGGTCCTGCACGCCCGCGCCGGCCGGCCGGATGCCCGGCACGACCGTGACGAAGTCCGGCCCGCAGGCGTCGCGGATGCCGTGGAGGTCCGTCGCCGCGCAGACGACGCCGTCGAGGCGGCAGTCTTTCGCGAGAAGCGCGAGCCTGCGCGCGATGCCCTCGGGATTGCCGGCCATCGGCAGGTCCGCGAGCGCGCGGGCGTCGAGCGAAGTGAGCAGCGTGACGGCGATCAACCGCGGCAGCTTCGCGCGGTCGGCCGCCTCTCGCGCCGCCTCCAGCATCGCCCGGCCGCCGGAGGCGTGGACGTTGACCATCTGCGCGCCCGAGCGGGCCGCGGCGGCGACGGCGCCGGCCACGGTCGCCGGGATGTCGTGCAGCTTGAGGTCCAGAAACACGTTCGCACCCGTCGCCGCGACCTCGCCGACGAGGCGGGGCCCCTCCGCCACGAAGGCCTCGAGGCCGACCTTGAGCCAGCCGACGCGCGGCGCCACGAGTCGCGCCATCGCGAGGATCTCGGCGCGCGCGGGGAAGTCGAGCGCGATGCAGAGCCGCGCGTCCCTCATCCTTCCGCCCCGCTGTCTTTCGCGGCGCTTCCCGCGCGCTGCGCGCGCCCGACGAGCGACGCCGCGGTGACGCCCTTGCGCGCGCAGTACTCGGAGAGCTCCCGCACGAGCCTCCCGGAGACGGCGGGGTCCTTGAAGTTCGCCGTGCCGACCTGGACCGCGGTCGCGCCCGCGGCGAGGAACTCGAGCACGTCCGAGAGCTCCCCGATCCCGCCGATGCCCATGAGCGGCGTGTCCGGCAGGGCGCGCGCGACCTGGTAGACCATCCGCACCGCGAGCGGCTTGATCGCCGGGCCCGAGAGGCCGCCCGTGCCGAAGGAGATCCGCGGCCGCGCGGTCTCGGGATCGATCGCCATGCCGACGAAGGTGTTGACCAGCGAGAGGATGTCGGCGCCGGCCTCGCGCGCGGCCTTCGCCGATTCCACGAGGTCGGGGGCGTTCGGCGAAAGCTTCACGATCAGAGGCCGCCGCGTCGCGGCGCGCACCTTGCCGACGAGCGAGCGCGTCAGCGGCGGCGAGTTGCCGAAGAGCATCCCGCCCTGGCGCACGTTCGGGCAGGAGATGTTGAGCTCGATCGCGGAGACTCCCTGCGCGCCCTCGAGAGCCCGAACCACCGTGACGTAGTCCTCCTCGAGGTCGCCCCAGACGTTCGCGATCACCGTCGCGCCGAGCGCGCGCAGCTTCGGCAGCTTCTCCGAGAGGAAGACCTCGACGCCCACGTTCTGGAGGCCGATCGCGTTGAGCATGCCCGCGGGCGTCTCGCAGATGCGCGGCGGCGCGTTGCCGGCGTGGGGCTTCAGCGAGAGGCCCTTCGTGCACAGCGCGCCGATGGCCGCGAGATCCACGAAGTCCGTGAACTCGAGGCCGTAGCCGAACGTGCCCGACGCGGTCGTGATCGGGTTCGCGAGCGAGAGAGGGCCGAGGCGGACGTCGAGGCTCATTCGCCCCCCTCACCCTGCCCGGGGGGAGAGGGGAATTCCTGCAAGGGCGGTCGTACAGAACCCCCTCTCCCGGCGGGAGAGGGACGGGGTGAGGGGAGCCCCTTACTCCTCACCACTTGATCTTCTCCGGACTCAGGATCGGCCCCTCGCTGCACGACACGATGAACGGCTTCTCGGTCCCGGGGATCACGCAGCCGAGGCAGGCGCCGAAGCCGCAGCCCATCTCCGCCTCCGTCGAGAACTCCGCCGGCACCCTCGCGGCCCCGACGACCTTCGCGAGCGCCGCGAACATCGGCATCGGCCCGCAGGCGTAGACCTTCGCGTAGCGCGCGCCCGCCTCGAGCCGCCTCGCCAGCGCCTGCGTGACGAAGCCCTTCTCGCCCAGTGAACCGTCGTCGGTCGAGAGAATCGTGTCGCCGCGCACGAGCCCGTCGAAGCGGCTGCGGATCGAGAGCTCGCTCTCGCTGCGCCCGCCGAAGAAGAAGTCGCACGGAACTCCGGCCTGCCGGAGCGCCTTCAGCAGCAGGGGGAACGGGGCCGCGCCGATGCCGCCCGCGACGATCGCCGCGCGATCCCCCTTCGCGAACCCCGCCGTGCCGAACGCGTTGCCGAGCGGCCCGAGCAGGCCCACGCCCGCGCCCGTCGGAAGCTCCTCGAGCGCCGCCGTCCCCGCGCCGATCGTCTTGATCAGGAACTCGACGTTGCCGGCCACCGGGTCCGCGTCGGCCACCGAGTAGGCGCGGCGCAGGTACGGGCGCGCCCGGTCCGGAACGTCGACCATCGCGAACTGGCCGGCAGAGATGGCGCTCGCCAGCGCGGGCGAGCGGAACGTCACCGAAAAGAGGCCGGTGGAGAAAACGTGTCGGCGGAGGAGCGTCGCCTGGTGGTCGGCCTTCACCAGGCGGCGATTCTACATTGGGCGTGAGCCGTAGGCCGTGAGACGTGCGGCAACGAGCTAGGTCTCCAGAACTTCGTTCAGGTTGCCCTGCTCCAGCTCCGACTCCCGCCGCGCCCTCTCGGCGCATCGCTCGCAGAGCAGTCTTCCCTGCACCTCGGCGGCCGGGCGCGTGTAGCTGCCGCAACCGTGGCAGCGCCGGAGCGACCGGTGATTGGCGTCCGCGTCCAGGGCCAGGGTCAGGATTGCTTCTTGGCGTCTCATCGAGGTCTCCTTTCGAGACGCCCTACGAGGAGAGCATGTTGCGTACCCAAACGGAACTCGTTGAGCTGGCGGGACTTGGGTTAGGAGGGCCGACCGAAAGTGTCGCCTGGGTGGCGAAAGAAGTCTCTAAAAGGCGACAACCTTCTCGAGCGCCTTCCGGATGTGCGAGGCCTGCGGAAGGATGAAGTCCTCGACCTGGGGCTGGTACGCGACGAAGGTGTCGGTCGCGGCGACGCGCTCCACCGGCGCATCCAGATAGGAGAAGAGCTCGGTCGAGACGCGCGCCGCGATCTCCGCGCCGTAGCCCCACGAGATCGGGTCCTCGTAGACGACCAGGACGCGCGAGGTCTTCTTGACGGAGGCCGCGATCGACTCGAAGTCGTACGGCGAGAGCGTCCGAAGGTCCAGGATCTCGACGGTCTTTCCGGTCTCCTCGGTGAACGCCTTGGCCGCCTGCCACGAACGGTAGACCGTGGCGCCGTAGGTCACGATCGTGACGTCCGCGCCCTCCTGCACGACCGCCGCCTTGCCGAACGGCACCATGTAGTCCGGACCCGGGTAGACGCCCTTGTTGTGCGTCTGGCGGTAGAGGTGCTTGTGCTCGAGGAAGAGCACCGGATCCTCGCAGCGGATCGCGGTGCGGAGCAGGCCGTTGGCGTCGAGCGCGTTGGACGGCATGACGACGCGCAGCCCCGGGATGTGCGTCATGAGCACGGCGCCCGACTGCGAGTGGTATACGGCGCCGCCGCCGATGTAGCCGCCGACGGCGACGCGCACGACGACCGGGCAGGAGAACGCATTGCCGGACCGCCAGCGCAGGTTCGAGAGCTCGTTGTGGATCTGCATGTAGGCGGGCCAGATGTAGTCGAAGAACTGGATCTCGACGACGGGCTTCAGCCCGCGCACCGCCATCCCGATCGCGCGGCCGACGATGTTGGCCTCGGCGAGAGGCGAGTTGAAGACGCGGTTCGCGCCGTAGAGCCGCTGGAGGCCCGCGGTGAGCTTGAAGACGCCGCCCTTGCCCTTGCACTCGGCGAGCACGTCCTCGCGCGTGGCGTCCGCGACGTCCTCGCCGAACATGACGATCGCCGGGTTGCGCTTCATCTCGTCGCGCATGCAGGCGTTGAGCAGATCGACCATCGTCGTCGGCATCGCGCCCTCGGCGAAGGCCGGCTTCGTCGCGAACGCCGAGGAGGTCGGGTCGACGTCCGGGGAATAGACGAAGTCGTACGCGGACTCGGGCTTGGGCAGCTCGGCGGCGAGCGCGCGGTCCGCGTCGGCGTTGACCTGCGCCTCGACCTCGGCATGGAGCTTCTCGAGGTCGGCCTGCTGGAGGATCCCCTCGTCGAGCAGGAGGCGCGAGAGCCGGCGGACCGGATCCCTCTCGAGCTCCTGCTCGCGCTCCGCCTTCGGGCGGTAGAGCGCCTCGTCGTCCGAGAGCGAATGGCTGTAGGGCCGGATGACCTTCGCGTGCACGAGGGCCGGCCCCATCCGCTTGCGGCAGTACTCCGCCGCGTGCCGCATCGCGTCGTAGGACTCGACGAAGTCGGTCCCGTCGATCTCCGTCACGAAGAAGTTCGGGAAGCCGCGGACGAGCTTCGAGATCGATCCGCCCGGGACGTTGACCTCGACGGGGACCGAGATCGCGTAGCCGTTGTCCTCGACGAGGAAGATCACCGGGAGCTTCAGGTTGCTCGCCGTCGAGATCGCCTCCCAGAACTCGCCCTCGGAGGTCTGCCCCTCGCCGCCCGAGACGTAGCCGACCTCGTCCTTCTGGAACCCGCCCTTGCCGGCGAGCTCGGCGATCCGGGAGAGCCGCCAGCCGGCCTCGACCGCGCCGGCGACCTGGAGGAACTGGGTGCCGGTGCAGGAGGACTTCGAGATCAGGTTGAGCCGCTTCGACCCCCAGTGCGACGGCATCTGCCGGCCGGCGGAGGCGGGGTCCTCCCGGGCGCCGACCGCCTGGAGGAACATCTCGTAGGGGGTCACCCCGAGGGCCAGGCAGAGCGCCCGGTCCCGGTAGTAGGCCATGAACCAGTCGTAGCCGGGCTTGAGGACCATGCCGGCTGCCGTCGTCACGGCCTCGTGGCCCACGCTGTTGATCTGGAAGTAGATCTTGTTCTGCCGCTTGAGCTGGATCTCCTTGTCGTCGACCCGCCGGGAGAGGTAGACGTTGCGGTAGGCCGCGATCAGGGTGGCGGGATCGAGGCCGCGAAGCCGGTCGGTGCGCACCTCGGTCGCCATCGCAGCCGAATATACCAAAGGGGTTTTTGGCGGGACGGTGACGGCGGCGCGGATGGCTCGCCCCGGTCGCAGGGGCGGGGCTCGTCCCCGCCCGCGGTCAAAACAGTCTGATCAGACCCCACACCTCGAGCGCCGCGAGGCACAAGGTGATGGCCAGGAAGATGAGAGCCTTCGCGTCTCGGCGGGATTCTGAGTGCATTTCGGACATAGGTGCGGTCGTCGTGTTTGCGAATCTCATGCCATCCACTAAAGATACGAGGAATCGGGCTGAAACGTTTACGAGATCGCCTTGTTATGCTCGGCAGCTCATGAGCGGAAACGGAATCGCCCCGTCCTATCCGACACTTCCGCCGAGGCCTCCGGCGCCGGACATCTCCTCGATCGATCCCCGGCTGGACCTCGAGGCCGAGATCCGGAATCTGAAGAGACAAAAAAACGCAGTCCTGCTGGCCCACTACTACCAAGAAGAGTCCATCCAGGACCTCGCGGACTTCGTCGGCGACTCGCTCGATCTCGCACGCAAGGCCCAGGAGAGCGAGGCGCGGATCATCGCGTTCGCCGGCGTGCGGTTCATGGCCGAGACCGCCAAGATCCTGAACCCGACGCGGAAGGTCGTCCTGCCGGACTACGAGGCCGGCTGCTCGCTCGAGGACTCCTGCCCCCCCGAGGCGTTCCGCGCCTGGCGGGAAAAGCACCCCGGCGCCGTCTCGCTGACGTACATCAACTGCTCCGCCGCCGTGAAGGCGCTCTCGGACATCATCGTGACCTCGTCCAACGCCGAGAAGATCGTTCGCTCGATCCCCCCCGAGCAGGAGATCCTCTTCGCACCGGACCGGCACCTCGGCCGGTTCCTCTCCGAGAAGCTCCACCGGCCCATGACCCTGTGGCCGGGGACCTGCATCGTCCACGAGCAGTTCTCGGAGCGCGAGATCCTCCGTCTCAAGGCGAGATACCCCGACGCGAAGCTCGCCGCGCACCCGGAATGCCCGGAGCCGATCCTGGCGCACGCCGACCACGTCGGCTCGACCCGGTCGATCCTCAACTACGTCACCACCGCGCCCGGGAAGCGCTTCCTCATCGCCACGGAGGAGGGAATCGTCCACCAGATGAAGAAGCTCGCGCCGGACCGCGAGTACATCCCCGTCCCGCCCGACAACGGCTGCCGCTGCAACGAGTGCCCCTTCATGAAGCTCAACACGCTCGAGAAGCTTTATCTGTGTCTGCGCGACGAGCGGCCCGAGATCGTGTTCCCCGAGCCGCTGCGCGCCGCCGCGGAGAAGCCTCTTCTGCGGATGCTCGAGCTGTCGTAGCGCTTCGCGCGAGGACGATCCGCCGCTCGGAGTCCGCGCGGAACGGACCGCCGGAGAAGTCCCCCCAGATCGTCTCGATCGCGAGGCCCGCCGCCGCGAAGAGCGGCTCGAGGGTCGCGGCGTCCCACGGCCGGGCGAGAAAGGAAGCCTGGGCCGTGCGATCTCCCGCGCGGTCGCGCAGACGGTAGCGGAACGTCGCGCGCCAGAGCGCGGGAGCCACGGGACTCCAGGTCTCGTCGACGACGAGCACCGCGTCGCCGTCTCGCACGCGCCGCGTCCGCCGCCGCGGAGCGTCCGGCGCGAGCCGCAGCGTCTCGAGGACGAACCGGCCGCCGGGCGCGAGGCAGCCGGCGATCTCGCGGAGCGCCGTCCGGCGCTCGTCGAGCGACGTCACGTGACAGAGGGGATCGTCCGGCGCGACGACGAGATCGAAAGACGCGCAGAACGGGAGGCTCCGCGCGTCGCCGGCCAGCAGGTCGATCTTTCCGCGGGACGGCCG
>DASXAG010000109.1:0-8686 GCA_036406835.1 Thermoanaerobaculia bacterium | reverse complement strand
GGCGAACCACGACGCGCCCGCCGCCGCGAGGCCCAGGATCGCGACCGCGAGCGCGTAGCTCGCGAGATCGCGCGGTGTGACGCCGAAGAGCTGCGAGCGCAGCATCCGCGACGCCGCGAGCGCCGCCGGCACGCCGAGAAGGAGCCCGACGCCGGCGACGCGGATCCCGTCGCGCAGCACGAGGCGGCGCACCTGGCCGGGCAGCGCGCCGAGGGCCATCCGCACGCCGAACTCCCGCCGCCGCTGCGTCACCGAGTAGGCGACGACGCCGTACAGGCCGATGCAGGCGAGGAGGAGCGCCACCGCCGCGAACGCGGCCGCGAGGATCATCGTGAACCGCTGCGCGCCGCGCGCGCCCGCGAGGTAGTCCTCCAGCAACCGCACCTCGGAGATCGGCAGCGAGGGGTCGAGGTCCGCGAGGATTCTCCGGATCGGTCCGGCGAGCGCGACAGCCAGAGTCGGATCGGAGCCGGCCGTGCGCACGAGGTAGGCCTCGGGATTGCGGTTGATCTGCCGTTGCGGAAAGTAGACCTGCTCCCGGACTTCCTCCCTCAGGCTCCGGTGACGGAGATGGCGCACGACGCCGACGACGGTCGCCCAGTTCGAGGGATGCCCGTCCGACTGCGGATCGAGGCCCAGCCGCTTCCCGATCGCGCTCTCGTTCGGCCACGTCCGCTTCGCGAGGCGCTCGTCGACCATCACGACGGGCTGCCCCGTCTCGTCGTCGGCCTCCGTGAAACCGCGGCCCGCGACGCGGTGCGCGCCCGCGGCCGCGAAGAAGTCAGGCCCGACCGCGCGGTAGTCGGCCATCGGGGCCGTCGCCTCGTCCGCCCCCGGGCTCGCGAGGTACGGGCCGCCCCAGTTGGGGATGTGGTCGAACGGCAGGTGGCTGATCGCGGCGACCGCGGTGACGCCCGGAAGCGCCGCGACGCGCTTCTCGAACTCGCGGCTGAACGCGTTGAAGGCCTTCGCGTCCTCGAAGCGTTCGCCGGTCAGGCCCAGCCGGAAGGAGAGGACTCCGTCCGCGTCGAAGCCCGGATCGACGCCCTGCAGGCGCAGGAACGAGCGCGCGACGAGTCCCGCGCCGACGACCAGCACGACGCCCAGCGCGACCTGGACCGCGACGAGCACGGCCCGCGTCCGCGCCTGCGCACGAGGACCCGAGCGCCTCAGGCCGGCGATCGTCGACGTGCGCAGGATCTCGGCGAGCGGCGCGAGCGAGAGGAGCACGCCCCACAGGAGCGCGGTCCCGGCCGTGAAGGCCAGCACGCGCAGGTCGATCGAGGCGGCGCCGATCCGCGACAGGCTGTCGGGCCTCGCCGCGACGAGGACGGCGAGGGCCGCGCGCGCGACCGCCAACCCCACGGCGGCGCCCAGAGCCGCGAGGACGAGCCCCTCGACGAGACACTGCCGGAAGAGCCGTCCGCGTCCCGCTCCGAGCGCGATCCGCAGGGCGACCTCGGGCCGGCGCGCGGCCGCCCGCGCGGCGAGGAGGCCCGCCACGTTGACGCACGTGATCAGGAGCAGGATGCCGACGCCGGCGAAGAGCGCGAGGAGCGTCGGGCGGATCTCGCGGACGCCGTCCGCCTGGAGGCCCACGGTGACGTAGCGGCGGCCCGCGCTCCCGTACTCGGGGAACTCCTTCGAGATGCGCGCCGCGATCGTGTCGATCTCTCGCCGCGCCTCCGCGAGCGTGACTCCCGCCTTCATCCTTCCCACGACGCGCAGGTACTGCTGGCCGCGATCCCTCTCCGTCATGCCGCGGCGGAACGGAAGGAACGCCTCGAGGTCGTCGGGAACGGACGAGTCGGTCGGCAGCAGCAGGCGGAACGCGGCGGGCATCACGCCGACGACCGTCAGCGGCCTCCCGTTGACGACGAGGCGCCGGCCCACGACGGCCGGATCCGCGCCGTAGCGCGAGCGCCACAGCGCGTCGCTCAGCAGGATGCTCTGCGGCGGTCCGGCGAGCTCGTCTCCCCCGGCGAACGTCCGGCCGAGCGTCGCGTCCGCGCCGAGGACCGAGAAGAAGTCGGCGGTGACGAAGCCGACGCGCAACCGGCGCGGCTCGCCGTCCCCGGTCACCGAGGCGAAGTTCGCCCAGATCGCGCCGAAGCCGTCGAACAGCGTCGCGCGCTGCCGCAGGTCCGCGAGCTCGGGGCCCGAGAGCGGCGCGCGCGGATAGCCCGCCTCGGTCATGTCGGACCAGACGAACGTCAGCCGCGAGGAGTCGCGGTACGGAAGCGGCGTGAGGAGCATCGCGTCGACCACGCTGAAGATCGCGGTGCTCGCCCCGATCCCGAGCCCGAGCGTCAGGATGGTCGCGAACGCGAATCCGGGGCTCCGCCAGAGGCTCCTCCACGCGTAGCGCGCGTCGCGCAGCGTCGTCTCGACGCCGGCGCCGAGCCGCGCGTCGCGCGTGGCCTCCTTGACCGGGTCGACGCCGCCGATCTCGATCAGGGCCGCGCGCCGGGCGGACGCGGGATCGAGTCCCTCGGCGATCTTCTTCCGCGTGAGCTCCTCGAGGTAGCCGCGCACCTCGTCGTCGAGGTCCCGCTCGAGGCGCGGACCGCGGAGGAGCGTGCGAAAGAAGCTCGCGAGGCGGTGAAGGGTCCGCATGAACCGTCCCTACGTCGCGTCCAAAACCTGGCCCATCGCGTTTACGATCCGCTTCCACTGCTCGGTCTCGCGCTCGAGCTGCCGGCGTCCCGCGGGCTCGAGGCGGTACGTCTTGACGCGATAGCCGTTCTCCGACTCCCCCCACGTTCCGGCGATCGAGCCGTCCTGCTCCAGGCGGTGGAGCGCGGGGAACAGCGAGCCGGGCTTCACGACGAAGGTGCCGCGCGTGATCTGCTCGATGCGCTCGGCGATCGCGAGGCCGTGCCGCGGCTCGAGCGCCAGGGTCCGCAGGATCAGGAGGTCGAGCGTTCCCTTCAGGAGCTCCGTGCGCCGCGGCGGCGTCGCCATGACGAGAGTTATATAGAACATCGATATCGATCGGCAAGCCCTCCTCTCTTGCTAGGATCCCGCCTCGCCATGAATTCACTCCTCCTCGGCCTGCTTCTCCTGTCCGGCGCGGCCCCGGCGACCCCGTCGGATGCCGCGGACACGCGCGACGTCGCGGTCTTCCGCCTCCACAAGTTCCAGCAGCCCATCGGGATCGAGAGGGCCCTGGTCGTGACGCATCCCGACGGCTCCCGCGACGTGCGCGCGACCTTCGCGTTCACCGACCGCAGCACCTCGGTGCCGCTCGCCGCGACGGTCGCCCTCGCGCCGGACGGGACGCCGCGGCGCTTCGCGATCTGGGGCTCCAGCTCCCGCGCCACGACCGTGGACGACCGCGTCGAGGTATCGGGAGGGAGCGTCACGGTCGACCAGAGCGGCAAGACGCGCGTCGAGCCCGCGCCGCGCGAGTTCTTCGTCGGGAGCGTGTACGCGCCGGTGATCATGACGGAGCTCCTCTGGCGCTACTGGTCGACGCACGGACGCCCGCACGCGATCCGTCTCTATCCGAGCGGCGAGGCGGTGATCGAGCCGCGCGGAAGCGAGGAGATCGCCGGAGACGACGGCAGGCCGCACACGCTGGACCGCTACGCGCTGACCGGCCGGGTCTGGGGACGCGAGACGTTCTGGATCGACGGCGACGGCCGCCTCGCCGCCTACAAGGGCGTCGACGCGGAGTTCGACCACTTCGAAGCGATCCGCCGCGATCTCGAGGACGGGCTCTCGGCCTTCGTGAGGAGCGCCGCCGCGGACGGCATCGCCGCGCTGCGGGAGCAGTCGCAGCGCGGAACCGCCGAAGGAGGTGCCGTCGCGTACACCGGCGCGACGCTGGTCGACGCGACTGGCGCGCCTCCCGTGCGCGACGCCGTCGTCGTCGTCGAGGGCGGACGCATCACCGCCGCGGGACCGGCCTCGCGTGTCCGGATCCCCTCGGGGGCCCGCCGCGTGGCGCTCGCCGGCAAGACGATCGTCCCGGGTCTCTGGGACATGCACGCGCACTTCGAGCAGGTCGAGTGGGGACCCGTCTACCTCGCCGCCGGCGTCACGACCGTGCGCGACTGCGGCAACGAGATGGACTTCATCACCTCCGTGCGCGACACGATCGACGCGGGCAAGGGGCTCGGCCCTCGGATCCTGCTCGCCTGCTTCGTCGACGGCGAGGGCCCGGCGAGCATCGGAACGTCCCGACTGCGCGACGAGGCCGGGATCCCGGCGCTCATCGCGAAGTTCAAGGACGCGCGCTGCTCACAGGTCAAGATCTACCAGAGCCTCGACCCGAAGCTCATCCCGCCCCTCACGAAGGCCGCGCACGCCGCGGGTCTGACCGTGACGGGCCACATCCCGTTCGGCACCGGCGCCGTGCACGCGGTCGAGTCGGGAATGGACATGATCAACCACGTCTCGTTCGTGACGCGGGCGCTCCTGCCCGTTCCGGATCCGGACGCGCCGCTCTCGAACGCCGAGACCGAGCGCGCCCTCGAGAATCTCGACGTGCACTCCGAGAGGTCGCGCGCGATCCTCGCGTTCCTCGAGGAGAGGTCCGTCGTCGTGGATCCGACCGTCGCGCTGTACGAGCTCTATTCGCACGGCCGCGCGACGATGGCCGGCCTCGAGCCGGGTCTCGGGAAGGTCGCGCCGCCGCTCGCGGAGGCGCTCGGCACGATGGGACCCGATCCGGACCGCGAGGCGGGCGCCGCGCGGCGCTGGAAGGCGAGCCTCGACACGGTCCGCGCGCTGCACGAGGCGGGCGTCACGATCGTGGCGGGCACGGACCAGGCGGTGCCCGGGCACAGCCTTCACCGCGAGATCGAGCTCTACGTCGAGGCCGGGTTCACGCCGATGCAGGCGCTCCAGGCGGCGACCGTCGTCCCGGCGCGCGCGATGCGCCTCGACAAGGAGCTCGGCACGGTCGAGGCCGGCAAGGCCGCGGACTTTCTCGTCATCGACGGCGATCCGCTCGCCGACGTCCGCAACCTGCGCCGGGTCGCGACGGTCGTGAAGGGCGGCAAGGCGTACGATCCCGCGGCGCTGTGGCGACTGGCGGGGTTCACGCCGTGAACAACGCCTGAAAAAAGGGCGGCCGCGAGGGCCGCCCCTGACCTGTCATCCCGAGGACGCCGAGCGGAGCGAGGCGGACGAGGGACCCCTTTTCGAGAGAAAGAGTGGCTTGAAAGGGTCCCTCGCGCCTCGCGGCGCTCGGGATGACACGTTTACTTCTTGTTCGTCCAGCTCTGCTTGCCGACCTTCCACTCGCCCTTCTCTTCCTCGAGGTTGATCGTGCCGTACATGGTCTCCTTGTCCTGCTTGCCGGTCGCCGAGAGGACGGCCTTCTTGCCGTCCACCTTGAGGTCGGTGAGCTTGATGTCGCTCGGCGCCATCATCTTCATCATCTCCATGCCGTCCTTCGGGGTCTTGCCCATCTCCTTGGTCTGCTTCTCGATCTCCTTGACGGCCTCGCTCGTCATGCACTTGGTGTAGGCGGCGTAGTCCCCGGTGTCGATTGCCTTCAAAGAGGCCCGATAGACCTTGGCCTGGGGGGTGGACTCGACGTCAGCGGCGAGGGCAGTGGTGGCCGTGAGGGTCAGGCCGAGGAGCAGACCCAGGGCGAGGGCGGACCGGAAAGCCGTCTTCATGCGGAAACTCCTTTCAATAGGGTTGCTCCCGGGAGGATAGCTCAGGGCATAATCGCCCCCGCAGTGAATCGCGCACGTCGGAGCATTCGTCCGGCCGCCCTCGCGGCGGCGGCGGGACTTCTTCTGCTCCTTCACGTCCGCTGCGCGAGCCAGCCGTCCAAGCCGGCCGCGACGACGACGGCCGCCGCGCCGGCGGCAGTCAAGTGCCGCGGCACGATCGGCCTCGAGGTCATCCCGATGTCGCGGGCGACGCGACAGACGCTCGGCCTCGCGAAGGACGCGAAGGGCGCCGTCGTCTCGTCGGTCATGCCGGGCGGGCCCGCGGCCGCGGCCGGGATCCAGGTCAGCGACGTCGTCGAGGCGATCGGCGACACGCGCGTCTCGAACGACTGCGAGTACGCGAAGTGGGCCTACGGACGCGCGTGCGAGCCGGTCAAGATCCGTCTGCGCCGCGGCGGCGACATCGTCGACATCACGCTCGTGCCCGTGGACGAGAAGCCGTTCCTCGACAAGGCGTGCTCGGGCGGAAACCTCGACGCCTGCTTCCGCAGGGCCTGGCTCGACTGGGACCGCAGCCATCCCGACGCGCGCGCGCTCGACGCGTTCACCTCCGCCTGCACGAAGGGGTCGGGCGAGGCGTGCGCCTACGAGGGCCTCATCCTGAGCGACGACGCGCAGCGCGAGAAGGAATCCCTCGCGCCGCTTCAGCGCGCGTGTGAGCTCGACAGCGGCGGCGGCTGCTCGCACCTCGCGTTCCTGCACGCGACCGGGAAGCTGGTCGCGAAGGACGACAAGAAGGCCGCGGAGCTCTACCGCAAGAGCTGCGAGCTCGGCGACGCGCAGGGCTGCTACAACGCGGGGCTCATGACCGACGAGGGCCGCGGCGTCCAGCGCGACGCGGTCCGCGCGGCCTCCGAGTACGACGAGGCCTGCCAGCTCGGCAGCTCGACCGCCTGCACGAACCTCGGCTACCTCTACGAGAACGGGAAGGGCGTCCGCCAGGACAAGTTCCTCGCGCTCGCGAACTACCGGCGCGGCTGCGACGGCTCCGCGTGTCTGCCGTCGAACCTCGGCGGCTGCCTGAACGTCGGACGCGCGTACCGCGACGGCATCGGCACCGCGAAGGACGAGGCCAAGGCCGCGGAGATCTTCCGCGAGGCCTGCGACCGCAAGGAGAACAAGGACGACATCCACTCGGCCGAGAACGGCGCGCGCGCGTGCTCGCTCCTCGGTGGTCTGTACCTGAACGGCGCCGGCGTCGACAAGGATCTCGTCAAGGGACGCGAGCTGTCGCAGCAGGGCTGCCAGCGCAACGACTCCTTCGGCTGCTTCAACGCGGCGGTCGTGTTCGCGGGCGGCCAGGGCGTGGACAAGGATCCCGCGAAGGCCGCGGAGTACTACGACCTCGGCTGCAAGGGCGGCGACGGCGAGAGCTGCCACGAGCTCGCGTCCGCCTACGCGAAGGGCGACGGCGTCGCGAAGGACGGCAAACTGTCCAAATCGCTCGAACAGAAGGCCTGCGAGCTCGGCTTCGAGGCGTCCTGCCCCAGGAAGGCCAAGAAGAAGTCATAGGGCGGGGTTAGCGCCGGCGAACCCGGCGCTTGTCGCGGCCTGCGGCCGCTCGGTGTGACCCCGCCCGTCGGAATCGCAGATTCGCCGGGATAGAATCCCTCGCAATTTTCGAAGATTCACTTCGAATGAAGGCATTCGGGAGGGAGAGACTCATGAGAACACGTGCAACCCTGGCATCCCTGGTCGGGCTCGTCATCGGCGTCGCTTTTTCGCTCGCGGCGGACGTCAACATGGGGGTCTGGAAGCTCGACGCGGCGAAATCGAAGTTCGGCGACGGCGCGGCCGTGGCCTCGACGGTGACCTACGAGATGGCGGGCGAGAACGTCAAGGTGACCGTCGAGGGCACCACCAAGGACGGCAAGGCCTTCAAGAACGTCTGGGTCGGCAAGTACGACGGCAAGGACTACAAGGTCGAGGGCGACGCCCCGTACGACTCGCGCGCGTATACGAAGGTCGACGACCACAACGTCAGCATGGTTGTGAAGAAGAGCGGCAAGGTCATCGCGAACGGAACGATCTCGGTCGCGCCCGACGGAAAGTCGCGCACGGTCAAGGTCAAGGCGACCGATCCCAAGATGACCAACCTCGACCAGGACGCCGCGTACAACAAGCAGTAGAGGGAAACGGTCAGGAGCCGTTCTCAGCCCCCTCGAGAGAGGGGGCTTTTTCGTGGCCGCGATATTCTCTCCGCACCCAATCCGGAGGAAATCGATGAAGAGACTCCGCATCGCGTTCTCGGCGTTCGTCCTGTTCGCCGTAGCTTTCGTCCCGATCCACGCCCAGGTCACCGCGATCCGCGCCGGACAGCTGGTGGACCCGGTGACCGCCTCGATCACGCCCAACGCGATCATCCTGGTCGAAGGCGGGAAGATCACCGCGGTCGGCCCCGCGGTCCCCATCCCGCCGAACGCTCAGGTCGTGGACCTGTCGAAGCGCGCGGTCATGCCGGGCTTCTTCGACGTCCACACGCACCTCTGCCTGAACCTCAAGACGCAGGGCGGCAATGGGCTGCAGGCTTTGCTGAACTCGCTCCTCGCGGCGACCGCGATCGAGACGACGGCCTACCGTTCGATCGAAGGCGTCTCGAACGCGCGCGACATGCTCCGCTCCGGCTTCACGACGGTGCGCGACGTCGGCAACGCCGGCAACTACGCCGACACGGCGCTCCGCCGCGCGATCGAGGACGGGCTCGTGCCCGGCCCGACGGTCGTCAACGCCGGCCGCATCATCACGCCCTACGGCGGCCAGTACCACGGGATCCCGCCCGAGCGCGCCGACATCGGCATCCCCGAATACCTCTACGCCGACACGCCCGACGAGATGCGCAAGGCGGTCCGCGAGAACGTGACCTTCGGCGCGAAGGTCATCAAGATCGTCGTGGACGACCAGCCCTACCTCTACTCCGTCGACGACGTCCGCGTCCTCGTCAAGGAGGCCGCGGCCGCGGGGCTGAAGGTCGCGGCGCACTGCGCGACCGACGC
>DASXAG010000108.1:0-11168 GCA_036406835.1 Thermoanaerobaculia bacterium | reverse complement strand
CGGACGGTTCGTCGGGTGGAGAGCGCCGTCGGCGACGCCATGATCGTCTCCGTCGCCATGCTCGCGTTCCTCGCGGCGGCCGCGTGGCTCGTCGGCGCCGCCGCGCGCGGACTCGGCCGTCCGCTCCCCCCCGCCGCCGTGTTCGTGTTCCTGCTCGTCTCGGTGTCGCCGTTCCCGCGCGCCTGGACGAACGGGCTCTCGGTCCTCCCGCTCGACCACGCGCGCAACATCGTCCCGTGGATGGAGACGTACCGGCCGCCGGCCAATCCGTACCTGAACGACGTCGTCACGCAGATCCTGCCTTGGGCGAAGCAGGTGCGCCTCGCCTGGAAGGCGGGCGAGGTGCCGTTCTTCAACCGCTGGAACGGATGCGGCATGCCGCTCATGGCGAACGGGCTCTCGGGGCCGTTTTCGCCGCTGACCTTCGTCGCGTTCCTCTTTCCTCTGGCCCGGTCGTACACGCTCATCTCCTCGCTCAAGCTGCTGCTCGCGGCCGCGGGGATGGCTCTCTGGGTGCGGGAGATCGGCGCCTCGACGCGCACGGCGGTCTTCGCCGGCGTGATCTTTCCGCTCTCGTTCTCGTTCGCCCCGCCGTTCCTGATCTTTCCTCAGTCGGGCGTCTTCAGCCTCTGGCCGTGGACCCTGTTCCTGCTCGAGCGCGCGCGAGACCGGGACCGGCGCGCGCGGGTCGTCGCGGCGCTGACGGCGGTGTTCGTCGTGACGGTGCTGCTCGGACACGCCGAGACGGCGGTCGTCGGCTTCGCGTTCATGGGACTCTGGCTCGCCGCGCGCGCCCTCGTGGGGGACCTGCTCGAGTGGCGCCGGGTCTTTTCCGCTCTGGCCGCGGCCGCGGCGATCGCCGTCGGCCTGACGGCGTTCCTCCTGATCCCCTCGGTCTTCGCGATCGCCGGATCCGGCCGCCTCGCCGACGCCGAGCGTCCGTACTGGGAGCCGCTCCTCTCGACGGCCCCGCACGCCCCGCTCGTGCGCGAGCTGCCGACGTCGCTCTTCCCGCACGCGGTCGGGAACGGAATGGCTTCGCCCGCGCTGCCGTTCATCGGCGGCGCGTTCCCGGAGATCACGCTGGGATACTTCGGCCTCGTCGGGTGGATCGCCGTGTTCCTCTTCCTGCGGCCCGGCTCGCCGCGCGGCCGGACCGAGTGGGTGCTCGCCGGACTCCTCGTCCTGGGCTGGGGCGTCGGCGTCGGCGCGTGGCCGTTCGCCGAGATCTACAGCCACACGCCGTGGATCCGCTACGTCTTTCCCCTGCGGCTGCACTCGTGGGAGGCGCTGGCGGGCCCGGCCCTCGCCGCGCTGGAGCTGGACCGCCTCGCGAGAGACGCCGGCCGCAACCCGCGCGCGCTTCGAGTCCGGCTCGGCGCGATGATCTCCCCGGCGGTCGTGGCCGCGCTGGGCGCCGCCGTCTTCCTCGCGTTCCGGGCGGAGCACGCAATCGCGGGCGCCTCGGCCTTCCAGGAGCGCCGGTTCCTGATCGCGCTCGCCGTGCTGCTGGCCTCCGCCGTTCTGCTCGCCGCGCTCGCGACTCCCGCGGCGGGAGGGCGGCTGCCGCTCGCCGGGCTCACCGTCCTGGCCGCCGCCGAGCTGCTCTTCCAGTGGCGCGGACTCTTCCGTCTGAGCTCGCCCGCGGACCTGTTCCCCGAGACGCCGCTCGTCGCCTTCCTCCGGTCGCAGCCCGGCCCGTTCCGCGTCGTGGGAGCGGGTCCGGTGATGTTCCCGGGCTCGAACGTCTTCGCGGGCGTCGAGGACATCCGCACCCACGACGCCGTGGAGCGGCACGACTACCTGACGTTTCTCGACCTGACCTGCGGCTACAAGTACGAGTACTTCAAGAAGATCCGGAACGTCGACGCCCCGGCGCTGGACTTCCTGAACGTCCGCTACGTCCTGAGGCTCGCGGGCGCCGACGCGCCCGGCCCGCGGTGGCGGCTCGCCTACGACGGCGCGGACGGCCGCGTCTTCGAGAACGGCAACGTCCTGCCGCGCGCCTTCGTGCCGGAGCGCGTGTCCTTCGTCGCGCCGCCGCCGCCGGGGCGGCTGCCCCCAGCCGACGCCAACGCGCTCTTCGGCGGCTCGTTCCGGGAGATCTTCCGCAACGCCGACTGGAAGAAGACGGCGTGGATCCTGGACGGCGGGAGCGCCGGCGGCTCCGGCGGCGCGGCCGAGACCGGGGACTTTCGCGAACGGACGAACTCCCTGGAGTTCACCGCGAACGTCACGAGCGAGCGCGCCTGGATCGTCCTCTCGCTCGTCCAGGACGGCGGCTGGACGGCGAGAGACGAAACCGGGAAGCCGCTCGCGCTCCGCCGGGCGAACGGCCCCTTCATGGCGCTGCGCCTTCCCGCCGGGACGCACCGCGTCCGGCTGCGCTACGTCCCGCCGGGCCTTCCGGCCGGCGTCGCGATCTCCGCGGCGACGGCCGCCGTCCTTCTCGCCCTCGCTCTCGTCCGACTCCGCCGCCGCGGCTGACGCCTCCTCGTCAGTTACTGCTGCCGTGCGGGTTCTCGAGCAGCTTCATCGCCCGCTCGACGGCCTTCTTCATGCTGAGCGAGTCCGCGGCCTGCCGCGGCGGATAGTCGCCGAGGCTCTTCAGGTGCGCCGCGAGAAACGGGCCGGCCGCCGTCGGCGCCCACAGCTTCTGCCCCACGAACTTGCGTCCCGCGTATTCGTAGCCCGGTGCATCGGGCGTGACTCTCTCCATCGGGTCCATCAGGAGGTTGGTGACGTAGGGAACGCTCGGGTAGCTCTTCGAGTCGAACCAGTCGCCGTTGTGCTTGACGCCGATGTCGAGCTTCCACGCGTCCACTCGGATGGCCATGAGGTCTGTCTCGTCGTAGTAGAAGAATTCGCGCCGCGCCGACTTCTCCGTCTTCCCGGTCCAGAGATCCAGGTTGTTGTAGCCGTCGAGGTGCACCTTGTAGGTCAGGGCTCCGCCGAGCTTCGCGCCCGTGAGCAGGTCGGTCTTGAGATTCGGCAACCCGGCCGCCGCCGCGAGCGTCACGAAGAGGTCCTCGTGCGCCTGGATGCCGTTCGAGACGCGCCCCGCGGGAATGTGGCCGGGCCACTTGACGAGGCAGGGGACGCGCACCCCGCCCTCCCAGGTCGTCCCCTTCTCGCCGCGGTACGGCGCGTAGCCGCCGTCCGGCCAGAACATGAACTCGTTGCCGTTGTCGGTCGAGTACACGACGATCGTGTTGTTCGCCACGCCCAGGTCGTCCAGCTTCTTGAGGATCGAGCCCACGAGCTCGTCGTGCTCGAGCATGCGGGCGCGCACGACGTCCTCCTCCGCCCGGCCCTCGTCCACGGCCATCTGCACGTACTTGGGATTGGGGTGCGACCAGATGTGGATGGCCGTCGAGTTCCACCACATGAAGAAGGGCTTGCCGCTCTTGGCCGTCTTGTCGAGCCATCCCAGCGCGACGTCCGTGACCTCCTTGTCGACGGTCTCCATGCGCTTGCGAGTGAGCTTTCCCGTGTCCTGGATCTTCTGCCTGCCCACTCGCCCGAACGTGGGATCGGTCGTCGGGTCGTCGACGTCGGTCGCCCAGGCGTGCAACACGCCGCGCGGGCCGAACTTCTTGAGGTATTCCGGGTTCTTCTGTCCGGGGTAGTCGAGCTCCTCCGGCTCCTCCTCCGCGTTGAGGTGGTAGAGGTTGCCGAACCACTCGTCGAAACCGTGAACCGTCGGCAGGAACTCGTTGCGGTCGCCGAGGTGGTTCTTGCCGAACTGCGCCGTCGCGTAGCCCTGCGACTTGAGGACCTCGGCGAGAGTCGGATCCTCCTTCTGGAGGCCGAGCGTGGAGCCGGGGATGCCGACCGTCGTCTCGCCCGTTCGGATCGGCATCTGCCCCGTGATGAACGCGGCGCGGCCCGCCGTGCAGCTCGGCTGGCCGTAGTGGTCCGTGAAGAGCATGCCGTTCGCGGCGATGCTGTCGATGTTGGGAGTCCGACCCATCATCCCGTGGGTGTAGGCGCCCACGTTCCACGTGCCGATGTCGTCGCCCCAGATGACGACGATGTTGGGTTTACCGGCCGCCTGGGCGCGTGCCCCGGAGGGCAAGAGCCAGGCCAGCGCCATCGCCAGGATCCCGAGGTGTTTCGCCTTCATACGTCTCCTCATTTCTCGAACGGGAAGATCCTCTTCCAGTCGCTCTTCATGTCCACGACGACCCAACCCTTCGCCTTCGCCTCGACGAGCGCCTTGTCGAGCTGGCCAATGTGCGAGGGATGGTCGTACGCCCACTCGCGCGCGGCGTCGGTGTGGTGAACGATGCCGCAGAAGCGCGTCCCGGCGCCGGCCCACGCCCACTCCAGCATCTGCTGGTCCCCGTCGGAGTTGCCGAAGGAGAAGACGGGGCGGCGCCCGATGAATCGGTTGATGCCCACGGGCTTTCCCGGCCCGTCATCCACGAACTCGATCCTGGGCATGCGCATCAGCACGGGCCCGCCCGGCCGCTGCTCGAACTTCGTATCGATCGAGCTGCCGACGACCTGCTCCGGCGGGATGCCGTAGACCTTCTCGGCGAAGACGCGCATGAACTCGACGCCGCCGCCCGAGACGATGAACGTCTTGAAGCCGTTTGCCCGCATGTACGCCAGCAGCTCCAGCATCGGCTGGTAGACGAGGTCCGTATAGGGCCGCTGGAACCGCGGGTGCCTCGCCGTCGCGAGCCAATCCGCGACGATCCCGTTGAACTCCTCGGTCGTCACGCCGGCGTGGGAGGCCATCATGATCGAGAGGACGGCCTTGTCCCCCTGGGCGAGAACCGCATTCAGATCCCCCGCGAGAAGCGACTTGTAGGGCTCGGTCGTCTTCCATTCCGGATGCTTCGGGGCCATCGCCTTCGCCCGGTCGAGTCCGAACGCGAACTGGAAGTAGATCGGCTGCTCGGCCCAGAGCGTCCCGTCGTTGTCGAACGTCGCGACGCGTTGATCGGGCGGAACGAACCCGGGCGCGCCCGGCTTCGTCGTCTCCGCCACGAACTTCACGATCGCCTGCTTCGCGGGCCCGTCGTTCCAGGACGCGAGGGGGTCGGGCGGGTTCGTCTGCGCGAAGCAATGGCTCGCGGCTGCGAGCGCGGCCGCGAGCAGGAAGGGAAAGGACCCTAGGCGTCGAGGGATCCGCATCGCTCAGGCGGTCTTGTGCGTGGCCCCGCGGATGGCGCCGATGATCGCCATGAGGACTCCGCCGCCGACGCCGCCGCCCAGGACGTTGCCGATGATCGATCCGAGATCGACTCCGCCCGCGGCGCCGCCGACCCCGAGCGCCTGCAGCAACGCCCCGCCCAGGCCGCCGCCGAGGATGCCGGCGATCGAGTTGCCGAGCGTGCCCAGACTCTTGTCCTTCATGACGTTGCCCGCGAGGTTCCCGCCCACCGCGCCCGACAGCAGACCGATGATGAGATTCAGGATGTTCATGACGCTCTCCTCCTCCTCAAAAAACGAAACGATCCGGTCGTCTACGACGCCGCGTTCACCCCGCACACGGCGATGACCGCCTCGACCAGCTGGCGCCCCCCGAACGGCTTGATCAGGTAACCCGCGGCGCCGAGCCGCCGGGCCTCTTCCCGGATGGAGGGCTCGTCGAACGCCGTCATGAAGATCACCGGGGGAGACGCGCCGCGAGCCGAGAGGGT
Source organism: Thermoanaerobaculia bacterium (assembly GCA_036406835.1). Classification (GTDB taxonomy): domain Bacteria; phylum Acidobacteriota; class Thermoanaerobaculia; order UBA5066; family Gp7-AA6; genus DAHUXD01. Next base: position 5,514 of record DASXAG010000108.1, on the reverse strand, counting down.
CCGGTAGAGCTCGAGCCCGTTGATCTTCGGCAGGCGGATGTCGAACACGCAGCATCCGGTGTCCGCCGGCAGGCCGGCCGCGAGCAGCGCCTCCGCCGACACGAAGGTCGCGACACGGAATCCACCCGCGCTCAGGACCCGCCCGAGCGCCTCCCGCAGGCCGGGATCGTCCTCGACGACGACGACTTCCCTCACGGATCTCCCTTCGGAAATCCTCCCCGCGGGCGGCGGACACGAAAAGGCGGACCTTGGGGCGCGCCCCGTTGCCCCTTCGGGCAGGCGCGCGGGCGAGCGAAAAAGGGCGGCGGCTTCCCGCCGCGTCTAGGCCTGCGCCTCGGGCATCGCCACGCCCAGCCGGTCGACGGCCCGGACCAGCTCGGCGACCGAGGAGGCGCCCATCTTGCTCATGACCCGGGCGCGGTGGGCCTTGACGGTGCGCTCGGAGGCGCCGATCGCGGAGGCGATCTGCTTGTTGAGGCGGCCCGCGACCACGTGGTCGAGGACCGAACGCTCGCGAGGGCTCAGGGCCTCGTAGCGCCGGCGGATGTCCTGGACCTGGTCCCGGCTCTCCCGCCGGTTCGCGTCGCGGGCGAGGGCGTCGCGGATCGCGCCCAGGAGGGCCTCCTTCTTGACCGGCTTGGTGAGAAAGTCCTCCGCGCCGCCCTTCATCGCGCGGACGCTCGCGGCGACGTCTCCATGCGCCGTGAGGAAGATGATCGGGATCGGATCGCCCCGTCTCGCGAGCGCGGCCTGGAGGTCCAGCCCGTCGGGCCCGGGCATGCGGAGGTCCAGCAGGACGCACCCCGGCGCCGGGTTCTCCTCGGCGAGGAGGAAGTCTCCGGCGGACGCGTAGGCCCTGACTTCGTGACCCGCGGCGTGCAGGAGCCGGGTCACGGCGGTGCGGAACGCGTCGTCGTCGTCGACAACCCGAATGACGGGACCCGGGGCGCCCATGTCGTCTCCCCGGCCGCCGGCTCCCTGATCGGACCGGCGGCCTGCCTCAACGGGAGCCTGCTCGTCGATGTCCCCCTCGGGGGTTTCCGTCCTCATCCTATCTCCCCCGCCGTGGGCGCCTGCAACTTGGCCCCCCGGACAGGTTGCCCTCCGGACGCGCCGGCGACGGCCGGAAAGCCTCTGGGCGCGAAACTCAGGAGGGGCGCGGCTCGGGCGCGGCCCCGGACGCCTCGCCCACGGGCAGCGCGAACAGGACGGTCGCCCCTCCGCCCGGGTTGTTCTCCGCGCGGATCTTGCCGCCGTGCGCCTCCACGATCGAGCGCGAGATCGAGAGCCCGAGGCCCATTCCGTGCTCGCGGGTCGTCACGAAGGACTCGAAGAGCCGCGGGAACACGTCGTCGGGAATGCCGTGGCCGGCGTCCACGACGGCGACCTCGACCCGCGAATCCGCCGCGCGCCCGGTGCGCAGAACGAGCCGGCGCTCGCCCGCGGAGACGTCGCCCATCGCGTCCATGCCGTTGACGATCAGGTTCAGGAGCAGCTGCTGCAGCGAGATCCGGTCGCCGACGACCGCGGGCAGCCCCGGCGCGAGCTCCGTGCGGAGCGCGACCATTCGCCGGCGGCACTCGGCGTCGGCGAGGAGCAACGCCTCCTCGACGACCTGGTTGATGTCGAGCGGCCGCATCTCCATCGCGCGGCGCCGCACGAGCGAGCGCACGTGGCGGATGACCTCGCTCGCGCGCAGATCCTCCCGCCGGATGTCCGACAGGATCGACCGGATCTGCTCGGGCTGCGCCTGGCCGCTCTCGAGCAGGATCTCGAGCGCGTCCGCGTTGGAGAGGATCGCGCCCAGCGGCTGGTTGACCTCGTGCGCGATGGACGCCGTGAGCTCGCCGAGCAGCGCGAGCCGGCCCGCCTGGGCGATGCGGCGGTCGGCCTCGTCGGCGCGCTTGCGGTCGGTGATGTCGCGGCCGATCGCCTGGAACTCGATGATGCGGCCGTCCCGCCCCCGGATGGCGTGGTCGACCCACTGGTGCCAGCCGATCGAGCCGTCCGCGCGCAGGACCTCGTGCTCGTCCGGCTCGACCCGGGGGCTCTCCAACAGAGACTCGACGTGGCGGCGGGCGGTCTCCCGCGCCTCCTCCGGGATCAGCTCGAGGAACTTCCGGCCGATCAGCTCCTCCCGCGTCCTCCCGAAGTAGAGGCAGTACGGCTCGTTGACGTAGGTCAGCGTCGTGTCGGGAAGGTAGCGGCAGATCAGGTCGGTCTGGCTGTCCAGCACCTCGCGGTAGCGCTCCTCGCTCTGGCGCAGCGCGTCCTCGGCGCGCTTGCCCGTCACCGCCGAGACGAGGATCTCCCCGACGAGGCGCAGGCGCGGGACGAGCCCGGGAGGCCAGCCGGTCCCGCCCGGTGTGGCCTGGAATGCGATCCCCTGCACGCGGCGGTCCGACACGGTCACCGGAACGAGCAGCGTGGACTTCGGGGGTCGGTCCGCGGCGTCCGGCGCCGTCCCCTCCTCGTCGACGGTGACCGTCTCTCCCTCGCACAGGCGCTCGAAGACGTTGGGCACGTTCGCCGCGAGGATCGCGCTGCCCCGCCGCGCGGCATCCGGGCCGTGCGCCTCGTGCGTGGATCGCGCCTCGGCCTCGCCCGGGAGGCACACGAAGAGCGCGCAGCGGTCCAGCCCCATCGCCTCCCGCACCTTCGAGAGCGCTCGCTCGACGGCGCCGTTCACCTTCTCGGAATCGACGTCGATCAGCGTCGCGGAGATCTCCGTGACGAGCCGCTCGAACCGAAGCTGCGCGGAAAGCTCCTGGATCGACCGGCGGCGCTCGGCGCGGTTGAGCAGCTGCGCGAAGACGACGGCCACGAGCATCGCGAGCAGCGTGATGACCCCGACGATGAGGCGCCGGTGGCTCTGCCACAGCGCGGGCGGCCGGCGCTCGACGATCACGCCCTCGGGCAGCCGCTCCTCCCGCAGTCGCCAGCGCTGGAGCTGCCGGTAGTCGACGCGCGTCGCGAGCGACGGCGCGGGGGCGATCGGGATCGAATCCGCGTTCTCTCCCTGGAGCACGCGCAGCGCGAGCCGTCCCGCCGCGCGGCCCTGACCCGCCAGGCTGTCGATCGATCCGCCCACGATCCCCTGGCCGAGATACGTCTCGAAGAACCCGTACACGGGCGCGGCCGACGCCTCGCTGATCGGAGCGACCAGGTCCGACGGCAGATGCGTCCGGCCGCCCCCGTCGCGCATGAGCGACCCGTAGAGCACGATCGAGTCCGCCGGCACCTTGCGGAGCTCCGCCAGGATCTCGGGATACGCAGAATCGCCCAGGAAGCGCACCTCGAGCTTCTTCGGCAACCGCTTCAGCGCCTCGATGACCGCGTCGGCCACGTAGCCGTCGAACTCCGAGACCCCGGCCACGACGACGAGCCGGCGCGCGTTCGGCTGAAGTCTCTGCGCGAGCCGCAGGGTGCCGGCGACGTCGAAGTCGACCGGGATTCCCGTCGTGGCCGCGGGCCGCTCGTCGACGAGCCCGCGATCCCCGGCGGTCACGAAGACCAGGGGAACTCCGGGCCAGACCTCCGACCGATGGCGCTGGCCGAAGCTCATCGCGACCGTGCCGTAGGCGACGAGAACGTCCACCGGACGGCTCCGGTACTTCTTCTGCAGCAGCGCCACGAGGTCGCCCTCGAGATCGGCCAGCGGGAAACGGACGAGGTCCACCGACTCCGAGTAGAAGAGGACCTCGCGGGGCGCGCGCGCCTGGATCTCGGAGCGCATGGCCTGCTCCACGGCGACGGAAGCCGGCAGCATCGCGTCGGGGCCGTGGAGCGTCAGGACCCGCCACGGAGCCTCCTGGGCGAGGGCTCCCCCCGCCGCGGCGACCGCGAGGGCGGCACAGACAACGACGAGACGCGCCGGATTGGGGTTCACGGGGCCCGAAAATCAAAACACGAAACGCGGATCCACGGGCGTGCCCGAAGGGGCAGCCCCGTGCGTGACCGGGGTCGCGCGGCGCGGCGGCCCGCCGTCAGAACTGCCAGCCGATCGAGACCGTCGGACCCCAGTCGTTCCTGGACTGCCCCGTCGTCGGGTCCTTGCTGTCGAAGCTGTCGTAGACCGAGAGCGACAGGTAGAAGTCGCTGACGATCTCGCGCTTGGCTGAGGCGGCTGCCTCCAGGCGCACGCGCCCGCTCTCGGTGAGGCTCGGAAACACCTGGACCGACGCGGTCAGCGTGATCTTGGGAAAGTCGTACATGAAGTAGTTGTAGCGGGCGCCCACCATCGCCTCGGCGTTGTTCTTGTCCTGCCCCTCCACGGGCTGCTCGTGGTTGCCGAGCACACCCAGGAGGACCGCCAGCTGCTTCTGGTTCTGCTGCACGAAGAAGTAGCCGGCGCCGACCCCCAGCGATTCGCGCAGCTTCAGGCCGAGCTGGATGTTCCGGTCGAGTCCGATCCCCGTCTCCGCGATCCAGCGCTTCCCGAGAAAGCGGTCGTAGCGCAGCGCAAACGTGGCTCGGTCCGCCGAGGTCGTGTCGTCCTGCCGGCTGAAGAACGAGTCGAGCGTCGTCGTGATCGTGTACTTCTGCATCCGATACGCCGCGTCGAACCCGATGTTGAACTGCACGAGGTTCGAGGACTGCGTGTAGTTGAAGCCGAAATCGAGAGAGCCCTCCCAGCGCGACCAGAACTCCTGGCCGACGAAGGCCAGGGTGAAGATGTCGAAGAAGGAGACCGTCAGCGTCTGGGGGCCCATCACGAGGACGACCTTCCCGGGAGGATCCGACGGGGCCAGCGACGCGAAGTGATGCACGCCGTCGATCGTCTCGACGTCGTAGGTCTTGTCCGACTGGATCGAGAGGATCTTGTTCCACTTGACGCTGACCCAGCCGGAATGCTCGGTGTCGAGGGTGATCTTGCCCTGCTTGTAATACTTGATCTCGCCGGTGATCTTGTCGCCGTTCAAGAGCGTGACGACGTCGGTCTTCTGGGCGAGCGAAGGCGCCGCGAGGCCGCACAGGCACAGGCCGAACAGCAGGCGCCGAATCGCGGCGCACCTCCGCCGCGTATTCCCATCGAGTCGGATCACGCTGGCGCTAGGCTACACGAAAGGTCGTCATGGACATCCTGCAGGCGATCGGAAACACCACCATGGTGCGGCTGCGCAGGGTCGTGCCTTCCGGGTGCGCGGAGATCCTCGTGAAGCTCGAGTGGGAGAACCCGACCGGCAGCATGAAGGACCGGATGGCCAGCGCGGTCATCTCGCGCGCGGAGGCGGACGGGCGCCTCCGGCCCGGCGGCACGGTGGTCGAGTACACGGGCGGGAGCACGGGCGCGTCGCTCGCGCTCGTCTGCGCCGCGAAGGGCTACCGCGTCCGTATCGTCACCTCCGACGCGTTCAGCCGCGAGAAGCTGGACCAGATGGCGGCGCTCGGCGCCGAGCTCGTCCTCGTCCCGAGCGAGGGAGGCAAGACCACGAAGAAACTGATCCTCGACATGATCGAGAAGGCGCGCGGGCTCGCGGCGGAGCCGGGCACGTACTGGACCGACCAGCTCAA